>JAHQVJ010000087.1 GCA_019634415.1 Myxococcales bacterium | reverse complement strand
TTCCTCCTCGCAGGGGCGCTGTGCGCCGTCGGCTCCTTGTCGGAGCAGGCGCGTCGCTTCACGCGACGGCAGGGGGAGTTCTGGCTGATGCTGCTGTGCAGCGTGCTCGGCATGAGCCTTCTCGCGGGCGTGCGGGATCTCGTGCTGCTGGTGGTCTCCTTCGAGCTCATGGGCGTGCCGCTGTACGTGATGGCCGCCTGGGCGCGCGACGACCGTCTGGCCGTCGAGGGGGCGCTGAAGCTGTTCATCCTCGGGGCCGTCTCCTCGGTCACGCTGATGCTCGGGATCTCGCTGCTCACGGGCTTGTCGAACGGCACCGCCATCCACACGGTGGCCACCTACGCCGCCGAGAACCCCAACCCCGCCCTGCTGCTCGGTGCCGCGCTGACGCTCGGCGGCATGGGCTTCAAGCTGGGTGTGTTCCCGTTCCACATGTGGGTGCCCGACACCTACCAGGGCTCCTCCACCCCGTTCGTGGCGTTCCTGTCGGTGGCCCCCAAGGCAGCGGCGCTGGCAGCGCTGGTGCGGCTGCTGTTCGACGGCGGCAACGCCCTGCTCGAGAGCGTGAGCCCCATGATCATCACCTTGGCCGCGGCCACGCTGGTGATGGGCAACCTCTTCGCGCTACACCAGACCCACGTGAAGCGCCTGCTCGGCTACTCGGGCGTGGCCCACATGGGCTTCCTGCTCATGGCGCTGGCCACCGGCACGCAGCTCGGTCTGGCCATGATGCTGTTCTACCTGCTCGCCTACCTCTTCACGAACGTGGGCGCCTTCCTCGTGCTGCACGCCGTGCAGGGCGATGGCACCGACGAGCTCGAGCACTTGAACGGGCTGCACGCCCGCAGCGGCTGGCTCTCCATGGCCATGCTGTTGTTCTTGCTGTCGCTGGCCGGGATCCCCTTCGTCGCCGGCTTCTGGGCCAAGATGTACGTGTTCGTCGCCGCGTGGGCCGCGAACATGCAGTGGCTCGTGATCCTCGGCGCGCTGTTGTCGGTGCTGGCGCTGTTCTACTACCTGCGCGTGGTGGTCGCGATCTTCATGCGTCCCCCCGCCACCGACGCCGAGCCCGTGGTGGTGGACTGGGGCACCAACGCCGCCATCGGCCTGTGCCTCCTGATGATCCTGATCATGGGCGTGATGCCGGGCCCCTTCGTGGAGGCCTCCAGCACGGCCGCTGCCGGGTTCGAGACGGCACAGAGCAGCACGCCGGCCGACGACGGCGAAGCGACCGAGGCGGCTCAACCCGCTCCGTGATCAGCCGAAAGGGAGCCTACGGAGGCTCCGTTGTCGTCGTCCAACCAACCGCTCCCCGATCAGCCGCGGGGTACCGCCGGCATGACCATCATCGCGCCCTTCGACGAGCTCATGGAGGACGATGGTCCACAGCCGCTCGTGGTGGCATCGCCGCCCTCTGCGCCGGCCCGGGTGGTGACCGGTGATCAGCAGACCCCGCTGTGGGTGTGGGCCGTCGGCGGGGTCGCGCTGGTGCTGATGGGCGGAAGCCTGCTGATGATCACACTGGCCGGGATCGCGGCCTTCTTCTTGTTGGGGTAGCCTCCACGCTGGCTCGTGGAGGGTTCGTGATCGCCATCGTCGCACTCTGGGCCTGCGGATCGGAGCCTGCGCCCGCCCCCGTACAGGCCGCCTCGCCAGCTGCCGCTCAGCGCACCGAGGCCCCTGCCCCCGAGCCCCCCCGTGGCTGCCCGCCCGGTGTCGCCTTGGCCCCTGGCTGGCCCGGCGAGTATCCGGAGCCCGTCGTGGAGATCGTGCGACCGATCACGACACCGGGGCGAACCCAGGCCTGCGATCCCCAATCCACAACCCCGTGCACCCTGCCCGCCGGGCTGTACCACCCCTGGGCCAAGACACAGGCTCACTACGCCACCCTGCGCGCCGTGGAGCGGTACGAGGTCGCCACCGCGCACACGCTGGGGAGCGAGTCGGTGACGCCAGGCACGGTGGTGGAGATGCTGCAGTACATCGGCGAGGGCTTCTGCCTCTTCGCCATCGGCGACCGGCACACCCAGGCCGACTGCCCCGATCAGATCGAGAAGCGATCCCCCGGCACTCTGAAGGCGCTCGCTGGTGTCGAGCGGGCGCCCGAGAACTGGTTCCGCGTGCAGTGCACCGAGGGCCACAGCGGCTGGATCCATGCCAGCGAGGCGCTGCTCGCCATCGAGGGAGTGCGCCGCGGCAAGACCACGGGCTACGGCGAGGTCGCCGGCGCCGAGTCGATCAGCCGACCTTGAGCAGCTCCACCTCGAACACCAGAGTGGCGTTCGGCGGAATGGCGCCTGGGAAGCCTCGCTCCCCGTAGCCCAGCTCCGGCGGGATCGTCAGCTTGCGCTTGCCGCCCACCTTCATGCCCGCTACCCCTTGATCCCAGCCCTTGATCACCTGGCCGGCTCCCAACTGAAACGGGAACGGCTGGCCGCGATCCACGCTGCTGTCGAACTTGGAGCCGTCGGTGAGCCAGCCCGTGTAGTGAACCTCGACCCGTTGGCCTGCGCTGGCCTCGGGTCCGTCTCCCACCACGAGCTCTTCTACATTCAGATCGGCCACCTGTGCTCCCTTGCCTGGCCCACCTGGTAACCGCCATGCCACGTCCGCACCCCATCGCCGTACGCCTGACCCACGCCTGGGCAGAGGGCCGCGTGAAGCTGGGCGACCTGCTCTCGCGCGCGGCCGGCCCCGACGCCCGGTCGCTCGCCTCGCTGTGGCAGCTGTCGTCTCGCGAGCGCACCTTCGCGCGCGAGCTACTGCGCCGCTGCACCCGGCTGTGGTTGTGGCGGACCGATCCGCGTGCACGCGCTGGTGACTTCGTGGTGGTGGACATGTCACACCCCCGCCCCGAGGGGCGACGCACCTGGGTGATCGATCTGAAGTGCCAGGCGCCGCTGCGCCTGGGAGGCGGCGGTGCAGGGATCTCGCTGATCCGCGCCGACGCGGCCCTCGAGCAGCTCGAGGATCAGGGGTGGCTGGCCGCCCCTCGCGTGGTGCTGGCCACCGGAGACGGGCAGGTGCTCCTAGAGCTGCTCGGAGCGCGCTGAGCGGCAGCGCCCCTCCTGAGGCTCGTCGTCCCGCACGTACTGCGCCACGTAGGCGCGAGTCGTCTCGAGCATCCAGAAGGACCGCGGGCGACCCGTCTGGGTGAGCAGGCTCCTGTCGAGCAAGGACTGCAGCACGTCCACCACGGGCTCCTCCAGATCCAGCACGGCCTCGGCCTCGGCCAGCGTGAAGGGCGTGTGCAGCGCGGTGCACTGCATCAACGCCCGTCGCTCCGAAGCCGACAGTACGTCCCACGACCAGTCGAAGCATCGCTGAAGCGAAGCATGACGATCGCAGTCCTCCAGTCGGTGCGATCGGAGCACCGCGAAGCGATGCTCCAGCCGTCGCAGGAGCTCCGGTGGATCGAGCACGCTCAGGCGAGCGGCGGCCAGCTCGATCGCCAGCGGCAAGCCATCCAGCGCGCGGACGATGTCGTCGACCACGTGGTGCTCGGGGACCTCCACGGAGATCCCGAGGTCGTCGGCCAAGGCGCAGAACAACCCCCGACCGACCGTCTCGTCGAGGGGACGCAGCGCGTAGACACGCTCGCCCCTCAGGCGAAGTCGCTCCCGCGAGGTGACGACGACGCGTGCCCGAGGCGCCAGGTCGAGCCAACGGGCCAGCGACGCGACGAACGGTATCGACCGATCGAAGTCGTCCAGGATCAACACCACGTCCCCGCGCTCGACAAGGGTTCGCCCCAGGCTGTCGCGGGCGCTCGAGAGCGTGAAGCCCGGCCCCAGCTCGAGCTGCAGACCGCCCGCGACGGCAGCCAACAGCTCGGCTTCGGAGGAGACCTCGGCGCAGCGGCAGATCCAGACGCCTCCCTCCAGTTGCCGCTCCGACAGCGAGCGCACGAGGGCCTCGCAGACGACGGACTTTCCCACACCAGGCGGACCCACCACGGTCACCAGCCGGCTCGTGTCGAGCGCCTCGACCAGCGCTTGCACGTCCGGACTCCGCCCGACCACCCGTCGACGCGCGGGGGGCAAGCACGGCCGCGCCCCGTTCGCCGAGGGCTCGATCAGGAAGCGGTACCCCGCTCCGTGGACCGTGAGGAGGTGAGCTGGATTCTCCCGATCGTCCTCGATCTTCTGCCGAAGACGAGCCACGGTGGCGTCCACGGCCCGCGAGCGCACGTGCGGAGCGTAGCCCCACACCTCCACCAGCAAGGTGGCGCGCGGAATCACCACGCCGGGGCGCGCCACCAGATACCGCAGCAGCGCCGCCTCCCGCGCGGACAGTCGGGTCTCGACGCCGTCGCGGATCAGCGTTCGGTCGTCGAGGTCGACGAGGCGTTCGCCCAGCTTCAGAACGCGAGTCGGCATACGAACAAGGTAGGTCGTGCGCCCGTGACTGCGGATGCACGGTGTGACAAGAGGCTGTTCGGACCGAGCATCCGCCAAGGCGCTTCATCCTGGCCCTCCCCCCGCGAGGCGAGAGACCCGAGGCGAGGGATGTAACGAGCGGTACGGTCGTCACAGCGGGCCTGTGCCGATCCCCGTACGTCACGCCCGTATGACGGGAACTAGCCAGACAACGGCGCTCACGTACGCGCTTGACCCACTGAGGCAGGTCGCGACCCGCAGCTGAGGTCAGGTTTCACATCTGTCCGATGCCGACGCTTCATCCAGCACAGACACCTGCAGAGGCGTTGGACTCCTCGACCCGAAGAACGGAAGGTGAACGTGACAGTCTCCTTGCTGCTCCTACCCTTCGCCTGCATGAACCCGAGCGATCGAGACCGCTACGCAGCACCATCGACTGGCGGATCCTCGATGGTCGACAGCGGTCTGGATCTCCCGTCGGACGAGCGCCCCATTCGCGTTGCATTCGATCCAGGTGCGAACCGAGGCACGCAGCCCTACACGATCCAGATCCTCCACCGCGACGAAGATGGCGTCAACTACGGCCGACGCCTGGTGCGGAACCCCGAAGGTGACGTCTTCGACGACGTCTTCCTCATCGACGACAACGGAGACGAGCTCCGCCTCGTGATCAACATCCACTATCGAGACTTCACAGGAGCCCTGCGCTGGCCCCCACAGCACTGGAGTCACGTCGCCGTGCGCTGGGACGACACCGGCGAGCTCATCCTGCGCGTCGAGAACTACGTGTTCGAGTGCTCTGGGTACGACTGGACCCCCACGCTGGTCCCCGCCACGCACCCGAACTCCGTGCCCGAAGGTTGGGTGAGCCCTGCACAGCGGTGCGCCGAAGGCTCCCCCACTCCCGATGTCACGACCTACCTCTCGCCCTGATCGAGGAGACGACGATGCACATCTCGTACGCCGTGTTGTTCTTGTTGAGTTGGGCTGCGTTGTCGATGTTCTTGGATGCGTTCAGTGTCGCCAGTTGGCTCAGGTATGGACTGGATGTCGACATGACGAAGGAGACCTACGTGGGCGTCACCATCGCCGTACGCATCGCCTTCGGCATCCTGTGGATCGTGGCCATCGCGAACGTCGTGGCCAGCGTGGTGTCGGGTCGGCGGAGCACCGCGTCCTGACGAGAGCGGTGGCGTTCGAGATGCGCGGATCCAGGGATTCCGTCGAACGCCACCGCAGAGACTCGTCAGCCGCGCCTGCGCAGGACCCCCACGAGGCCGATCAGCAGCATGCTCCACCACGCAACGCCCCCAGGGCTGTCGGACGAGCAGCCACACGAGCCGGCAGGCGCCGCCACAGCAGGGGGCGCGACGGGCCCGTCCGGCTCCCCCGTGTCGACGGAGTCCGTGCCGACGCTCGGCTCTCCGGTGTCGGACGTGTCCGACGGGGCCTTCGGCTCGTCGCTGCTGACCTGCAGCTCCGCATCACAGTCCGAGTCCGATGCGAAGGCACCCGGCGGGACACTGAAGCAGAACCGCTGGGGCCACACGTAGTCGTCGCCGTCCGGCGTGCCGTCGAGGTCCACGTCGTTGGCCACGAGGTAGATCTGCTGTGCACCCTCGCCGAGGATCTCCAGCTGCACGTCGAAGGAGACCGGCGCACCGAGGAAGGGAAGCGGCGCCGCGTGGACGAGATCGCTGGGCTGCTTATCGTTGAGCTTCGTCCTCGCGTCGAGGGGATCGAGCGCGCCGGTGTGGGACGCGAAGGGATCCTCGTCTTGACCCAGCGCCCGCATGGCGAAGCCGAGGGCACGGTCCGTGCTGTCGACGGCGCTGGTGACCGTGACCGTCAGGGTGACGAGATCCCCCACCGCGGCAGGCTGCTGGTCGGCCACGATCGCCAGCTCGGGCCGGGTTCCTGGCAGGGCCAGCTCCGTGAACGTCCCCGTTCGGTTGTGACAGAGTCCGCAGTCGAACGGACCCGTCGCCCCCTGGGCTGGGCGTCGGCCATCGGGGTGAGCAGCCGCCACCGCGATCATCCACAGCACTACACTCATCGGAACCCTCCTCTGTGGGTCACGAAGAGCGTGCCTGCGCTGCTCGGCGTCGGCGGCCACAGCCCGTCAACGGGTTGTTCGGGCCGCCGGGGCAGTCACGATGCGGACTCTGGCGCATCCGGGGGAGCGAGAGTGGTGGCAGGGCTCGCCGGTGCACGAGCTGTCACAGCGACACGACGTGTCTCAGGCACGCTGCGGTGTGACGAGGCACCGTCGCGAAGTGCTGCGACGACCTCCTTCCGGGTTTCCAGGTGGGCATCCGAGACGGGCACGAACACGATCTTCCCCTTCGACGTCGTGATCTCCACTCCTCGTCGACGCCACCTCTCGACTGTCCGCACTCCGACGATCTCGGACCGCGGAAGCCGACGGGTTCGGAGCGTGATTCCGAGCAGGACGGAGCGAAGCGTGAGGGCCTCCCCGTCGAGGGTCGTCCGGGTCGTGACGGGCCGCAGGAAGAACCACCACACGGGCATGAAGACCAGGCTCGACACGACTCGACCCCACAGCTTCACCCAACCCTCGTACTCCACCTCCGGACGTGGCTCCTGGGGAGAAGCCAGGAATAGCAGCGCCAGAACCATCGCGGACACCACCCACGGAACAGCCCACAGACCACCAGGGCCAGCGAGCATCCACCGCGCGCCGCTCACCTCATTGCGGTGATGTTGCTCCAGCACCTTCGCGTGGCGCTGCCTCGAGGAGGCGCTCATCAGCTCCACCAGCGCCGGGTCCAGGTCCTCCGGATCTCCGCGCCC
>JAHQVJ010000086.1 GCA_019634415.1 Myxococcales bacterium | reverse complement strand
GGGGCCCGTCCTCGAAGGTCACGCCGGATTTGTGTTGGGAGCCCTTACTCTCGACGATGGCCGTGTGCTGTCCTGGAGCGGGGACGCAACGCTACGATGGTGGAGTTCGGACGGCGCCCCTGGGTCCGTCCTTGAAGGACACAGGAGTTCGGTACGCGGCGCTTTGGTTCTCGACGACGGACGCGTGCTGTCCTGGAGCAGGGACGGAACGCTTCGCTGGTGGGGATCCGACGGGAAGCTCGATGACGCGTGGCTCAATCCGTTCGTGGGCAATCCCCGCGTCTGCATCTCACGCCAGGTAGGTGTCCTCTGGGTTCTCGCGGGGCACAAGGTCCTGCAGCTTCGTCAGCAAGCGCCATGCGCGGCCTAGGACTTGCGCGTAGGCATAGCGGTCGCACAGCGATCCGAACGTAGCGGAACTCCGGAACCGTCCTGAGCGCTCTCGATCTCGCTCCGCGGGCAGTCCAGAATTTGTTGGATTTTGGGCTTTACTTTACATAACGTTTATTATCGGACATCCGTCTGTAGACGCAATATTCAAATGTCCGGTTTTCGCCGAGTACAGATGTCCGGTTTGGGCGCTGTGCGTGGGTCCTCTTTCGGAGGGCTGATGGAGCGGACGATGACGATGACGGAGAAGGAGCTGAGTCGTCTGCACGTGCTTCGAGCCATCCACGAGAGACGGCTGACGCAGGCCGCTGCGGCTCGGGAGCTGGGCCTGAGCACGCGACATCTGCGGCGTCTGGTGCGGTCCTACGAGGGGGAGCGCATTTCCACCACGTGTGAGGTGAGCCGTGCGTCTTCGATCTCGTAGCCGACGTCGCGGCGATCGATCGTGACGACGTGCTCGACTTGATCAGGCTGGTGGGCGAGCAGGTGCCGAACGACCCGACGCCCGACCGCTCCGGAGGCACCCAGCATGCCGATGGTCTTGCCCATGGGTGGCGCGTCGCTCCGGCCCTTGGTCACTTCGAGGGAGCGGAGCACCAGGTGGCTTCAGCTTCCTGGTTCCACTGGCACGTCGCCGCTTCGCACTCGGTCTGGGAGAAACAGCCGTCGCAGCTCTCGGAGCACGCAGGGGGACAGGTGTCCCGGAAGCAGGAGATGTCTTGCACGTTGCAGTCCTTCGTGCACTCGCTGGCTTCCGGCTGCCAGGTGCCCCCGCTCGCCAGACAGTCCTCACAGCCCTCCGAGGACGTCTTCGTCCCAGGCGTCGTCGAGGCGCCGAGGCATCCGGCCCACAGTCCACACAGCACGAGCGTCTTCCACCGCATCACACCCCCAGGAACTGGCAGCGTAGCGCGTGGAGATCGCGGTCGCCTACGGATCGAGCGGCGTGCCCGGAAGGGGTGTCGGGCCGCAGAAGGCCAGCCCCAGGCCGTCCAACGCCGCCATCAGGCCCGCATGATCCAGGGTCGGAAGCGCGCGGCGGGTGGTGGTGTAGGAGCACCAGGCCGCCGTGCCGTCCGCCGCCAGCGAGGCGAAGCGCGGGCTCTTGGCGCAGCTCAGCAGGCACGTCATGGACTGGAACCGGGAGGTGCCTGCCACCTGCGCCAGCTCCGTGGGCGTGGGGGTGTGCGCGCCGCGCATCGGTAGCAGCACCATGCGATCCAGCCCGATGCCCTGCGCCTGAAGGGTCGCGCAGGCGCGCTGCGCGGCGTCGAGCTGCCTCCGATCCACCAGCAGGTTCACGCCGCTCGGCACCCCATGGTCCGCCAGGCGCTGCACCTGCTCCGCCACTCGCACCACCTCGCGCTCCCGATCGGGGAAGTGCACGGAGACGTGCACCTTGTCGGGAGCGGCCTGCACGACGCGCTGAAGTGCGGCGTCGAGCAGCAGGCCGTTCGTGGTGAAGGAGCGGAAGAGCTGACCCTGCAGGGCATGCAGGATCTCGAACAGGCCGGGGTACTGCAGCGGCTCCCCACCGCCGAAGGACACCGCCTTCAGCCCGTGCGCCACACAGTCGCGCACCAGAGCGATCACGTCGGCCGGGGCGTAGCCGTCTGCCCCTTCGGGACTGCTGTGGCTGTAGCAGAAGTCACAGGCCTTGTCGCAGCGCGTGCCCAGCTCGATCGAGAGGATCTGCACCATGAACGTTAGTCTATCGGGTCCCCGACAGACGCTGTTTCAGGTCGGTGCGCCGACCACGTTGCATCCATTTCGTAGAGGTTGCCATGTCGTGGTTCCGAGATCGGACGTGGGCCGTGTTCTTGGGCGTGGTGCTGGTGGTGGCCTTGCTGCGGGGCTCGGTGTTGGGGTTGGTGGACGTGGCCGACGAGGGCCTGGCACCTGAGCTGCTCGCGGGCGATCAGGTGGTGGTCGATCGAACGGCCTACGGGCTGCAGCTGCTGGGCGAGCAGGTGTGGTCGTGGGCCGATCCGGCGCCCGGCGACGTGGTGCTCTTCGCCGGGGAGCGCGGCCTGCGGCTGTCGCGTGTGGCGGCCACGCCAGGGGAGCGCGTGCGCGTGGAGGGCGACCGGCTCGTGGCCGACGACGTGCCCCGCATCCTGCTGGGGGAGGGCCAGCCTGCCGTCAGTGTCGATGTGGACTGTCAGGAGCTGCCGGTGGTGGCCCACGCGCTGGACACGCACACCCTGTGGCTGGACGCGGCCAGCGCCACGCTGCCGCGCCTGGCCGAGCAGACCCTGGCCGACGACGAGGCCTTGGTGCTGCTCGACAACCTGTCGAGCCTGGACGGGACCTACCCGGCCCTCGAGGTCGTCTCCACCGACAGGCTGCGGGGCGTGGTGCGCTTCGTGGCCTTTTCCTGGGATCCGTGTGCGGCCGCCTCGCGGGGGCGCACGGGCACGGTGATAGGCCCGCGGGGACGGGCGATGGGCTTTGCGTTTCCCGTGCTCACTGTGAGCCTTCTCCTCGTGCTGGCGTGTCTGTACGTCCTCTACGAGCGAGCTCGTCGGCCTGCCGAGGACTGGGTCCCCGACCTCGAGGACTGACGAGCGCCTCGGCAGCGTCAGCCCAGCAGGCGCCCGAGGCTCTGCGCCAGGGGCTCCGTGCCGCGCACCACGTCGTAGGCCGGATCGAAGCGCACCACGCCCGTCGCGATCCCCTCGTTGAGCTCGCCGTACAGCTCCGCCAGGTGCCCCGCACCCATCTCCTGCAGCGTGGGGGTGATGGCCCGCGGCGGCAGCGGCAGCGGGTCGACCTGTCGCCCCAGCAGGGTGCCGAACTGGCGGGCCACCTCGGAGAAGGACACGTCGTCGGGACCTGCGAGCTGCACCACGCGCGGAGCGTCGGTGGGCGACTGCTGGAGCAGCTCGGCGGCGGTGCGCCCGATGTCGGCCACGCTCACCGCCGACACCGCCTGGCTGGGCTCCCAGAACGTGGGCAGCTGACCCTGCCGCACCGAGTCCACCACGCTGCCCAGGTTCTCCACGAAGTAGGCGGCGCGCAGGAAGGTGACGCCCGGGCGCGTCGCCAGGCGAGCCTCCAGGGGCCGCAGCGCCCGAATGGGGCCCGTGCCCTCGGGCTCTTGCACGGCCACCGACGACAGCACTACCACCCGCGGCACGTCCGCGGCCTCGATGGCGCCGACGAGACCGTCCACGATGGGAGCGGTGGCCTCGAACATGTCGGGGGCTCCCCACTGCGGTGGCAGCACGGCGTAGAACGCCTCGGCCTCCCGCAGCTGCGCCGTGAGCGCCTCGGTGTCGGCCAGATCCACCGTGGCCAAGCTGCCTCCGGGCACGGTGGCCTCCGGGTTGCGGCTCAAGCCGCGCACTGCGCGTCCGGCTGCGACCAGGTGTCTGGCCACTACTGCTCCGGTCTGCCCCGTGACTCCGCTGACGACGATCATGTCGACCTCCTGATGCACAAGTCATAGAGCCGGGCAGAGGATGTACCCATGAGCAACGAGGGCAATGGTGATTGAGTGACAGTCAATCCATTCGGGATCTCGATCTGAACCTGCTGAAGACCCTCGCTGCGCTCCTGCAGGAGCGCAGCGTGACCTCGGCGGCAGCGCAGCTCGGCATGACGCCTTCGGGGGTGAGTCGCGCCCTGGCTAGGCTACGGCGGTACTTCGGTGACGATCTGCTGGTGCGAGAGGGCCGGGGGATGGCGCCCACGCCGGTGGCCCTGGCCCTGGGGCCGGCGGTGGACCGCGTGCTCGACGACGTGGCCCGGCTGCGGCAGGCCGGCTCGTTCGATCCCGCCACGGATCGCTGGACGGTGCGGCTGACGGGGGCGGACTACCTGGAGCACGCGCTGCTGCCGCGCCTGGCTGCGCACCTCGCCTGTGTGGCGCCGGGCGTGGCGGTGCACCTGGTGAAGCGCTCGCGGGTGGTGGACGACCTGCGCCACGGGCACGCCGATCTGGCAGTGGACATGTGGGCCAGCGTGGACGCGCCGGATCTGGTGGTGAGTCGGCTGCTGTCGGATCGCCTGGTGTGCGTGGTGCGGCGAGACCATCCCTCGAGCAGCGGGGAGCTGACGGTGGAGGCCTACGCGGCGGCCAGCCACGTGCTGGTGGCGCCCCACGGTCGACCCGGAGGCTTGATCGACGGGATCCTGGCGGACCGGGGGCTGTCGCGGCGGGTGGCGGTGATGACGTCGACCTTCGCTGCGGCCCTGCCGGTGGTGGCGGTGACGGACCACGTCACGGCACTGCCGCTGCGCATGGTGCAGGCGCTGGCGGAGCGCTGGCCGGTGACGGTGCGCGAGCTGCCCTTCGAGGTGCCTCCCTTCACGCTGGGGGCGTTCTGGCCCGCGCGGCTGCACACCTCGCCGGCGCATCGGTGGTTCCGCGCGATGCTCTTCGAGCTGGCGCGGGGCGAGCCTATCGGCTGAGGGAGCGCGTGCGCGTGGCTCCCAGCAGCCCCAGCGCGAGCCAGCCGAGCATCACCGGTGCTGCCGGACTCGTGCCACAGCCGCAGGCGCGGCACTCCTCGGCCGGCACGGCAGGATCGGTGTTCGTGGGCAGCCCGCTCACGCCGATCTCGAAGCGGTCCACCATCACACCGCCGACGGTGTGCAGCTCGGCCGACAACAGCGTGTCGGTGGCCGTGACGAACAACGCACCGTAGTCGTCGTCGAAGCGCACCTGGCTGCCGGCCACGGGGCAGCCGAAGCCGCGCAGATCCACGCCTCCGATCCCCACCACCACGCTGGTGACGTCGTCGAACCAGATCCGCTCGTAGTCGTGGTCGTGACCCGCGAGCACGAGCTGGAAGCCCCACTCGGCCCAGGGCCACTGCATGTGCTCCCCGTCGGTGCGGTGCTCGCCGGAGGACCAGGGTGGATGGTGCATGTAGGCCACCTTGAAGGGTGCGGTGCTCGCAGCGGCGGTCTCGCGCAGCCACCTGGCCTGCTCGGAGCTGGCCGTCGCGCCGTCGGGCTCGCAGTCCTCCACGCTGTGCACGGCGAAGAAGTGCACCGGTCCCCGAACGAAGTCGTAGTACCGCTCGTTGCCGGAGCCCTCTGAGGGGAGGTCGAAGTAGGCCAGGTAGTCGTCGAGCCCAGCGGGGTTGTCGCAGGTGTCGCCCCAGTCGTGGTCGCCGGGGGTGGGGAAGAAGCGACCGGCCTGCACGAAGCTGCCGTAGTGCTGGCCGACCCCCAGCTCGAGGCCCTTCGACGAGCCGGCGTAGGCGCCGTCGCTGTAGTCGTTGTCGCCCACGGTCACGATCAGATCGGGGTCGCGCTGGCGTACCATCGCAGCGACCGCTGCGGTGTCGTCGTCGTCGTCTCCGAAGTCCCCGATCACGGCGAAGGTGGTCTGTTGCGCCAGCGCGGTCGTGGTGAGCCAGGTGAGCACGGGTCCTCCAGTGGACGTACGTGCTCGGCTATCGGCGGCGTGAGCGGCGACCGCGTAACAACGGGCATCAATGGCTGTGACCGGGATACTCGCGCTGTGATGTTGTGGGTACCCCTGCTGGCGGTGGTGGGATGCGAGCGTGTCCTGGACCTGGGCGAGGCCAAGGTCACGGGCCAGTGCGTGCCGAGCCAGATCGATGCGTTTCGTCTTCCGAGCGACCGCTGGGGGCTCGCAGCGCTGTATGCCTCCCGTCGCCTCTCGGACCGCGCCGACAGCGCGCTGAGGCTGCCGCCTGCGTGGTTCCTGGCGTCTGCCTGGGAGATGTCGGACTTCCAGTGTGCCGACTACGGGCCGCCCTACGCCACGGTGGACGAGCGCTGGGCTGGCGACGAAGGGTGCCTGGGGATCCGGTCGGAGACGGCGTGGGCGGAGATCTGCAAGCTGTACCCGGACCTCTACGACTGCAAGGCCTACGACGGCGCGCTGGCGGGGGACGCGCCGGAGCAGTCCGTGCTCGCCCTGGCCTGGTCGGCGATGGCGGCCCACGTGCTGCTGTCTCGGTTCGACGTGAACCCGGATGCGTGGGCGCGCGGTGCTCCCGATCCGCTCGCCGTGCAGCGCCTCACGGCGGCGCTGCATCACGAGGGCCCATGGCTGTGGTACGCCGAGGATCTGCTGTCGCCTCCGTGTGATCGCGACGTGCTCGGCTGTCTGGACGGGGCCGTGGCGGATCACGTGCGCGGGGTGGGGGAGAAGCTGCAGCGCCTGGGGGAAGCGCCGTGCCATCGCACCAAGGTGGTGCCGGCCGACATCGAGGCCTTCGTGGCGCAGCTCGCGCTGCGCTTCGAGGGCTGGGACTGGGAGGCGGCCGAGCGCGCTGCGCTGGACTCGGACCGCAGCTTGCTGGGGGTGGTGCGCGCCGTGGAGGCCCAGACCTCCGTGTTCCTGGACTGCCCCGAGCAGGAGCTGTGGACGTGGTACCAGCTGCCCTGTCCCTGATCCTGGTGGATCACCTGGCGGATCCGCTCGAGGATCGCCTGTCGGACGAGCTCGCCTTGGCGGGCGTGTCCACGGAGTGGATGGCCACGGACGCGCCGGGGTTCGGGCAGCTGCCGCTGGATCAGCAGCTCGATCTCGTGCGCGACCGAGTGGAGGTGGGGCAGCCCGTGGCGTGGATGGTCCTGCGCGGCGAGGACCCCATCGTGGCGGTGGCGACGCTGCAGTCTCAGCGAGCGATTGTGCGGGTGGTGGACGTGCCGGCGGGGCCCGACGGTCCGGCCGAGGTGGCGATGGTGCTGCGGGAGATGATCGATCTGCAGGGACCGGAATCCCGCGCGACCCCGTCGCGCTACGATTCCCTTGAGCCTTCGGCTGCGGGCCTTCCGTCCTGGGGAGGCCAGCTGACGGTGGGGGCGGTGGTGCCCACCGCGCGGCTCGCGGGAGGGCCTCGTCTGGGCCTGGCGGGCGAGGTGGGCGCGGTGCACGGACCCTGGCAGGGCGGCGTGGGGGTCTCGCTCCAAGCCGCGCGACGCCACGTGCGGGGCGGACCGCGCGCGGTGGGGCGCGTGGGGCCGGTCTTGGCCAGCGTGGGCTTCGACGTGGCGGCGCTGCCTTGGGTCACCTGGATCCAGCCTCGGCTGGAGGGGGGGCTGTCCCTGTCGCTCGGGCCCTGGGTGGGGGAGGCGCGGCTGGCCTGGCTGCCGCAGCGAGACCGCGTGCGCGAGCGGGGTGTCGAGATCTACGACTCCGGACGCCTGGAGTTCGGAATCTGGATCGGGGCGCGACAGATCCGTCCCACGCCATGACAACACAGGCGTGAATGCCTCCAACCTCGATGCCGAGCTGGTCCACCGGCTGG
Organism: Myxococcales bacterium; assembly: GCA_019634415.1. Taxonomy (GTDB): domain Bacteria; phylum Myxococcota_A; class UBA796; order UBA796; genus DRPG01. The sequence goes on along the minus strand of JAHQVJ010000086.1, from coordinate 47,829 downwards.
TCGGCGGAGACCTGGGCGCGCTGGGCGAGATCTATCTGCGCCTGGGTGGAGACGTTCGCAGCTTCCTCGCGCGTGTGGAGCCCGATCTGTCCCGTGAAGACGCCGACGACCTGTGCCAAGAGACCTTCCTGACGTTTGCGGACGGGGTCTCGCGCTACGTGGAGCAGGGCAACCTGCGGGCGTGGCTGTTCGGGATCGCGGTGCGCAAGGCACGGGCCCACCGGCGCAAGCGCTGGTGGCGTAGCGGACTGCGCCGCCGGCACGGGGAGGGGGCCGCTGGCGTGTCGCTGCACCGCCCCGCCCCCGACGACCAGGTGGACGCCCGCACCCGCATCCACCGGCTGATGGAGGGGCTGCCTGCAGCACAGCGCGAGGTGTTCGTGCTCACGGTGTTCGAGGGGCTGTCGGTGCAGCAAGCGGCCGAGGTCCTGGGGATTCGCGAGAACGCAGCCTCCACGAGGCTGTACCGCGCGCGACGTGCACTGCAGGAGGCGGGGGCGTGAGCACCGAGGATCCGCCTGAGTGGGAGCCTTCCCCCGAGCTGCGGGCCTGGGCAGCTGAGCGCCAGCGGCCCCGACCGACGGCGCAAGAGGCCGGGGCGCTGGTGGCCCGGGCGGAGCGGCGCCGGTGGTGGCGGCGTGGCCGCTTTGGCCTGGTGGTGCTGCTCCCGGTGGCGGCAGCGTTGCTTTCCTGGGTGCTGCTGCGTTCGCCAGGCGTTCAGCCCGTGGCCACCCCGGTGGCCGCGTGGACGGCTGGCACCCACGAGGTGGACGGAGACCAGATCGAGATCTCCGAGGGAGGCCGCGTGCAGCGGGCCTCGCCCACGGAGCTGGTGCTGCAGCGCGGCGAGGTGCGGGTGACCGCCCGGCCGCGCCCGGCCGACGATGCGCTGGCGGTGGTGGTGGGCGAGCGGCGGGTGGAGGTGGTGGGCACCCTCTTCACCGTGACGGCGGAGCCCTTCGGGGTGGTCGTGACCGAGGGCGTGGTGGTGGTGACGGATCCGCCGCATCGCGCTGTGCTGCGCGCCGGTGAGCGCTACCCGGCGGTGGCGGACGTGGCGCCGGCGGCGCCGGTGGACGTGCCCGCGCCGGCGCCTTCCGCGGTGCCCGAGCTCGACGGGCTCAGGCGCGCGATGGTGCGCGGCGACCGTGCCCTCGCGCTGCAGGGCCTGCTGCAGCGCGTGGCGGCCGACGACGCGGACGCCGACAGCTGGGTGCTGATCGCCCAGGTCCACGCCGCCGAGGGGCGCCAGATCGATGCCCTCGCTGCGTGGCGGAACGTGATCGTCCACGGCCGCGCCCGCCAGGTGCAGCGGGCTCGCTTCGAGTCCGCCGTGCTCCTCGAGGCGCAGCCCGATCAGGTGGTGCCTCTGCTCCAGGCGTTCCTCCGGGATCCCGGACCCCTGGAGCCCGAGGCCCTGCTGCGGCTGGGGCTCGCCCAGCGGGCGCTGGGCGACGAGGCCGCCACCGACACGCTTCAGACCCTGATTCGCACACACCCGGGGACCGACGCCGCCGTGCGCGCCCGGACCGTACTGGGAGCCACCCCATGAACCGACGAACCCTGATGAAGTACGGGGCGGCGGCGATGATCGCCGCACCCTTCTGCGATCTGGCCACTCGGCGCGCCCGCGCGGCGGCTGCCGGATCGGCCAAGCGCTTGCTCGTGCTCTTCACCCCCAACGGCACCGTGCCCCATCGCTGGCGCCCCAGCGGATCGGGCAGCAGCTACGACTTCCCCGCGGGCTCCATCCTCGAGCCCCTCGACGGGCTGCAGGACGACCTGCTCGTGATCGGCGGGATGGACTTCAACGTGGGCGACAACCACGAGGGCGGCATGCGCAACATGCTCACCTGCGGAGGCTCGATCAGCATCGACCAGGTGGTGGCCGATCACATCGGTGACTCCACGCGCTTCAGCTCGCTGGAGCTGTCGGCGCTCACGTCGGCCTGGGGCGGCTCCACGCAGACGCGCATGTGCTACCGCGACGGCGCCTTCCTGACCCCCGACGACGATCCGATCCACGCCTTCACCCGCGTGTTCGGAGCGCCGAGTGCGGGCGAGCTGACGAACCGGCAGAGCGTGATCGATCTCGCGTCCGACGAGCTGCGAGATCTGAAGGGCCGGCTCGGCAGCATCGAGCAGACGCGGCTGGACGCGCACCTGGAGTCGCTGCGCTCCCTGGAGCGGCAGCTACAGGGCGCAGGCACCTGCGAGTCGCCGGTGTCGCCGGTGGTCTCGAGCCCGCAGAGCAACGACGCCTTCCCCGACGTGGCCAGGGCCCAGCTCGACCTCGCCGTCCAGGCGCTGGCCTGCGACGCCACGCGGGTGGTCACCGTGCAGCTCTCCCACACCGTGAGCCCGGTGGTCTGCACCTGGATCGGCGAGAGCCAAGGGCACCACGAGCTGTCGCACATGAACGACGGCAACACCGCCGGCGTCGACAGCTTCGTGAACTGCGAGCGCTGGTTCGCGGAGCAGTTCCGCTACCTGGTGGAGCAGGCCAAGCAGGTCCCCGACGCACAGACCGGCGCCCCGCTCCTCGACGACACGGTCGTGCTGTGGGTCAAGGAGCTCGGCGACAGCCGACTGCACGTGTGTCAGGAGGTGCCCTTCGTGCTGGCCGGGGGCGGTGGCTACTTCTCGATGGGTCGCTACGTCGACGTGGGCACCACCCACGACGGGGTGCTCACCAGCGTGGCGAACGCTCTGGGCGTGCCCCTCGATCGTTTCGGAACGGGAACCGTGGGCCCGCTGGAGGTGCTCCGATGATCTGGCTCACCTTGTTCGCCGCATGCAACACCAATGGCGTGAAGAGCATCCTGAAGCAGTCCGAGTGCCCTCCCGAGCTGGACGTGTTCACCGAGCACGTCTGGGAGCCCGTGCTCTCCGGGCAGTGCGTGGCCTGTCACGCAGAGAACGGAGTGGCCGAGGAGTCGGGCCTGAGGCTCGACCCGAACGACCTCACGGCCACCATGGCCTCCACCATCCAGGTGGCGGAGCGGCTCGCGGCCAAGCCGTCGGGGACCCACCCCGACGGGCATGGCGGTGGCCGGGTGGTGCAGGTGGGATCCGACGAGCATCGGGCCCTGCTGTTCTGGAAGGACTGGGTGGGAGGCACCTGCGAGCTGCCCCAGCCGCGCTCCTGTGGCGAGGAAGAGCCCGCCGAGCGCCTGCTGCGTCGGCTGACCCACGCCGAGTACGACCGCACGGTCTCCGATCTGCTGGGCTTCGACGTGCGCGCCGGGGAGAAGTTCGCCTCGGATCCGGTGGTGGACGGCTTCCGCAACGACGCCCACGCGCTGGTGGTCGGCGATCTGCTGGCGGATCAGTACGCCTCGTCGGCGGAGTCGCTGGCCGCTGCCGTGGACGTGCGGTCGCTGGTGGACTGTGATCCCGGGGCAGAGGGCGAGGGCACCTGTGCGGCCGTCTTCGTGGAGGACTTCGGCTTCCGGGCCTTCCGCCGGCCGCTCACCGTCGCCGACATCGAGCGCTACGTGGGCCTGTGGTCCGACGTGGCGGCCGCCGAGGGCTACGAGGAGGGACTGCGCTGGGTGGTGATCGCCATGCTGCAGTCGCCGCACTTCCTGTACCGCCCGGAGCTCGGCGTGCAGGTGGAGCCGGGCCTGTTCCAGCTGACGGACTGGGAGATGGCCTCGGCGCTGTCGTATGCGCTGTGGGGCACCATGCCCGACGCGGTGCTCTTCGAGGCTGCTGCGGACGATGCCTTGAGCAGCCCCGACGACATCGACGCGCAGATCGCGCGCATGGTGGGCGGCGTGGACGGTGCTCCGCTGGACGACCGGCTGGCGGACCGCGCCGTTGGCTTCTTGGACGCCTGGCTCGATCTGGGTCAGCTGAGCACGGTCTCTCGTGAGGGGCTCACCCCCGAGCTGCGCGAGAGCCTGCGACGCGAGACCGAGACCCTGATGCGGGACCTGGTGGGGGAGGATGCGGGCCTGTCGGATCTGATGGGCGCACGCCACACCACCCTCGACCCGCTGCTGGCCGAGCACTACGGCTTGGGGCAGACCGGCCTGGTGGAGCTCGACGGCGAGCGCTACGGCGGGCTGCTCACCCAGGGCAGTGTGCTCACCACCTTCGCGCGACCCACCGGCTCGTCTCCGGTGCATCGCGGGGTGCTGGTGCGCGAGCGACTGCTGTGCGAGCACCTGCCGCCACCGCCCTCGAACCTCGACACGTCGCCGCCCGAGGTGGATCCGAACCTGTCCACCCGCGAGCGCTACTCGCAGCACGGCTCGGATCCCGAGTGCGCGGTGTGCCACGACGCCATCGATCCGCTGGGCTTCGCCTTCGAGCACTACGACCAGCTGGGGCGCTAGCGAGCCGACGACGCGGGCCACACGGTGGACGACTCGGGAGCGGTGGACGAGGTCGACTTCGTGGGGCCCTTCGAGCTGTCGGACGTGTTGCTCGACGACGAGCGCTTCCGCAGCTGCTTCGTGCAGACCTGGCGTCGCCACGTGCGCGGCAGCTACGCCTGCGGTGACGATCTGGGCGCCGACGTGGGCCTGGTGTCGCCGCTGGTCGACGTACCCGCCACCTACGGCTACCGCCACCGTGCTGCTGGCGCCGAGGAGGGTGACACACCCGCGCAGGGCGAGCGTCCAGGGACCGTGCCCGACGTGCCCACCGGCAGCGTCGACGTTCGGTTCAACGTGGTGGTGAACAACGACTGGGGCACCGGCTACTGCGCCGATGGCTCCGTCACCAACGGCAGCGACACCACCGTGACGTGGTCGGGGCGCTGGCCGCAGGACGGCACCATCAACAACATCTGGAACGCCAGCTACACCGAGCAGGGTGCGGAGTGGGAGTTCCGGGGTGCCGACTTCAACGCGGAGCTCGAGCCGGGCGGCACCGCCAGCTTCGGGTTCTGCGCCGACCGCTAGCGCTCACATCAGCCCGCCCGTCTCGGATGCCGTGACGGGCGGAGGCAGCTCCGTCTCGCCCAGCATCTCGCGCAGATCGATCTCGATGGTGCGCGACAAGGCCGTCATCGGGATGTCGTTGACCAGCCCCTCGAAGGGGTTCTCCGAGTAGTCCACCACCGAGTCCCACAGATGGAAGACCCAGCCCATCACCATCGACACAGGCACCGTGAGCCAGATGTAGCCTGGGGGCAGGTCCGCCTTGCCGAAGGCGCCCAGCAGGGCCAGCGGCATCAGCGTGATGAAGAGGTTCACGAACCAGCGGTTCACGGTGGCGTACTGCCGGGGCAGCGGGAAGTTCTTGATGCGCTCGCACTTGCCCTGCAGGGTGTAGAGCTCCTCGAGCAGCGCGATCAGCTTCACGTGCCGGAAGTCGTCGATGCGGCGCTGGGCGTAGAGCTCGGTGAGGCGCTCGCCTTGCTTGCGCACGAGCTGCGTGGCCTGGTTCTTGTACTTCATCAGGGCGTCGAGCTCGTCCTCGTCGACGAACTCCTCGATGCGGAGTCGCAGGGCCTCGGGTGAGTTGTCGAAGGTGTCGTACAGCTTGCGGAAGTCGTCGTTCCACTCCAGCCGATGCTCCCAGGCCTTGGGCCGACGCAGCTGGGTGCGCAGTGCGCCGAGCCAGGCCACGTGGCGGTACGTCAGCTCCCGGTGGACCTGGGCCAGGCTCTCCGGATCCTGCTCCTCGCGGTGCAGATCGGTGATCAGCGTCGTGACGTAGACGCCCCAGGTGCGGCTCGTGTTGACGATGCCGCCCCAGATCTTGCGCGCCTCCCACAGCCGATCGTAGGCAGAGTTGCCCTTGAACCCGAGGTAGAACGACACCGCGGTGCCGAGGATGCTGATGGGGAGCGCAGGCAGCTGGATCCACGTCCATCCGAGCTCCGTACGCAGCAAGGTGAGCGCTCCGGCCCACACCGCCATTGCGAGGAGCACGGGGTAGGTCCAGGGAATGGCCTGGCGAATGAGCTGGAAGTGCCGCTTGGCGTACATGGGGTCCCCCTTGGCAATGGCTCGGGACGTACCATTGCCTACAGGGTGGGGTCGAAGTCTCCCTCCATGAGCACGACGTCGCGGCCGTCCTCCACCAGCGTGCCGCAGCGATCCCTCACCGAGACCCGCAGCGAGGCGTCCAGCCCCTCCAGCGCTGGCGGATCGGGGTGGGCCAGCACCACGATCTGGCCCGTGAGCACGTCACCGGCCTCGGTGGTCTCGAGCAGCCGAGCGCGGTCCTCGAACTCGGTGATCGCGGAGCCATCCACCGTGAGCTGTACGGTGACCATCGGATCTTGGGGATCGCGTAGGTCGCCCGTGCCGGGCACCAGCCCCGTCGTGATCAGGCTCACGAACACGTGATGCCCGCCTTGGGGGCCTGCATGGAAGGTCAGCACGTCGCCGTCGGTGAGCGCCTGGAACACCCCCTCCCCCGTGCCCACCTCGAGGGTCGCTGGCGCGGGGGCGTCACAGGGGTCCGTCGTCGTCGGGGTGGAGCTCGTCGAGCCGCTGCAGGCCACGGCACACCACGCTGCCCATCGCATCTGCTGCCCTCCGGTCGTGGAATCTCGTACGCCCAGAGGCACCCTGACACGCATGTCGCGATCCGGCGACCCCGGTCTGTCCGGAGGTGCTCCCGAGCCAGATCTTGCGGTTGGCGCGATCTCTGCTTGCTGGTCCGCGACCGGAGGATCCATGCGAACGAGACCGATTCGCGCCCTGCTGCACCCCGTGTGGCTCGGCGCCCTGGCGCTCCTGGTGGTCAACGACCACCTGCTGAAGGGGGCTGGCTGGCTGCCTGGCTGGATGACGGGCAAGCTGTCGGACGTGGCAGGCCTGGTGGTGGCCCCCGTGCTGCTGGCGGCGTTGCTCGGAGCGGGCCATCGGCGCGCTGTGGCGGCGTGCTTCTTGGCGGTGGGGATCGTGTTCGCGGCCCTGCAGGTGGTCCCTGGGGCCGCCGTGGTCTGGGATGCGGCGCTGACCTCGGTGGGTTTGCCCTGGCAGACGGTGGCGGATCCCACGGACCTGCTCGTGATGCCGGTGCTGGTGCTGGCCTACCTGGCGCTCGTGCCGGCGATGGAGCCTCGGCCGCTGGCCCCTGCTCAGCGCGGGGTGGCCTGGCTCGGAGCGGGAGCAGGCCTGGTGGCGTGCCTCGCGACCTCTCCGCCGCGCACCCAGTGGACGACGGAAGGCGGGGGCGGCTTCCGTGACATCGAGGCGCAGGTCTGGCTGCACAACGACTCCGACGTCGACCGGCAGGTGCGGATCCGGCAGCTGCGCGGAGACGTGGTGCTCGACTGTGCGGCGCTGGACGGCGCGGACGTGGGCATCATGTTGGGCACCGATCTGTTTCATCCCGCCGTGATCTGGGAGCTACCTCCCTTCACCACGGTGTCGGCGATCGAGTCCGGAGGGCGGGATTGCTACGCCGTGCTCGTGGAGGGAGAGACCTTCGAGCCCCAGGTGCTGTTCTGGCAGGACCGTGCCTTCAGCTGGGTGCCCGGAGAGATGCGCCAAGGACCCTATCCGGAGGGGCGGGTGTCTCTGCCCACCTTCGAGGACGACGAGGGCGTGGCCTTCCCGATCCGTCCCCGTGGCGACACCTGCGAGCCCCAGTCCCAGCTGGACAGGCTGGACTGGAGCGTACCCAGTCGTGGTCTGTGGACCCTGCTGTCGTCCGAGGTCGGCGTCGATGGATGCCTGTCGCTCGACCTGGACAGGGACGGGCTGGAGCAGCGCGGCTACCTGTGCATGCCGCCTGAGCAGTTTCCGTTCGAGGACGGAGACGAGCTGACCTTCGATGAATCCTCGGCGGCATGGCTCGACGTGACGCGCCCGGATGGTGCCGCGTTGACGCTGATGCACCTTCAGGGGCCGGTCCAGGTGGCGGGGCTCGACCTGCAGCCCGTCATCGCGTCTTCCACCAGCGGCGGCTGTGGCTGGGTGGCGGACCACTGTGGTCACGTCGCTCGCGATGCCGCGTTGTCGGTGGACTTCGGCGACGGAGAAGGAGCCGTCGATCTGCTCGCCGGTGACGTGGAGGCCGTGGAGCTGATCGACGAGCGCGTCGAGATCGCCGTGAGCCGCTCCGAGTACCGTGGCGCCTACGCGGGCACCTGTGGCGCAGGCCCCACCACCATCGGCTTCGACGTCGACGTGGTGGTCAGCACCCATCCCAACCCTTCGACCAAGTGAGCGTGTCATGACTCGATTCATCCTCTTCGGATTGGCATTGTTGGTGGGTTGTGGCGGGGGCGACTCCGCGAGCCCGCGGGCGGACAGCTCCTCGGGCGGAGGCCTGTCTGGTGTGGGCCAAGGGGGCGCGCAGGACTTCGGGCTGTTCCGTCAGATCCTCGACGACGGTGGCATTCCAGGCCCCGAGACCCTCGACGATGTGGGCTTCTTCAACGAGCACGTGGTGGAGCTGCCTCTGCCCGACTGTGGCGAAGACGTGTGCCTGCACGGGCTGTACGGCACCATGGGCAACATGATCAGCGGCTCGGACTGCACGGTGCTGCTGCTGGGCATGAACTCCACCGTCACCGCCGACACGCTCGAGCGTCCTCCGCTGCACCTCACCGTGGTGGTGGACACCAGCGGCAGCATGCGGGGGGATCCGATCGCCGCCGTGAAGCGTGGGCTGACGGGCATGCTGGAACAGCTCGAGGAGGGCGACCGGCTGACGCTTGTGTCCTTCGGCGGCGAGGCGGAGCTGATGGTGGAGGGACTGACCGCCGATGACCCGCTGCTGGCCCAGGCCATCGACGACCTGACGGCCACGGGATCCACCAACCTGTACGACGGGCTGCGGCGGGGGTACGAGTCGGCCGAGGCTTGGGCGGATCCGGCCTACCAGAACCGGCTGATGCTGCTGTCGGACGGCATGGCCAGCACGGGGATCACCAGCTTCGAGCGGATCGTGGAGCTGTCGGCAGGCTACAGCGAGGCCGGCTTCTCCCTCAGCACCATCGGGCTGGGATCCGACTTCGACGTGGAGCTGATGCGCGATCTGTCCGAGCAGGGCGGTGGCGCGTTCTACTTCGTGGAGGACGTCCAGGCCGTGGACGAGGTGTTCCAGGAGGAGGTGAACGTCTTCCTGGTGCCCATCGCGGAGCGTGCCGAGATCTCGGTCGCGCCCAACAGCCCCTGGAATCTGCGCGGCGTGTACGGCACGCGACTGTTCGGCATCGAGGAGGGCGTGGCCTCCATCGACATCGCCACGCTTCAGCTGGCGGGTCGCACGACGCCGTCGGACGGGGAGGGCGGACGTCGCGGCGGCGGCGGTGCCATGCTGCTGGAGCTGCTCCCCAGCGGCGAGGGCGACATGGTGGGACCTGTGGGCGAGCTGGACTTCAGCTACCGCGTGCCCTTCACCGACACGGTGGTGGAGCAGTCGGTGGAGGTCGTGGCACCTGCGGAGGCCCTCGGGGGCACTTGGTTCACCGACAGCTCGGTGGAGAAGGGCTTCGTGATGCTCAACCTGTACGTGGGCTTCCGCATGGCGGCCGACAGCGCCTCGCGCGGCGACGATCCCGGTGCGCTGGCCGTGCTGTATGCGCTCGACGGCAACGTGCGGGACTGGCTGCAGCAGACGCCCGACGCCGACATCGCCGACGATCTGGTGTACGTGGAGCGGTTCATCGAGAACGTGGAGGCCCGGGCCGGGCAGGTGAATCGCCCCGAGGCGCAGGAGCCGTGGCCGGTGGACTGACCGTGTGGTAGCACTCCCGGACACCCGGGGGGGCCGCCATGAATCGCGTCTACCTGATCGCAACGCCCGAGGATGCTGCAGCTGGAGAGGCGCTGGCCGAGTGGCTCGCGCGTCACCACTGCACCGTTCGCACCGAGTTCGGCCGCTTCGCCTACCCGCCCGCGCGTGCGGGGGAGGTGACGGTCGCGCTGTGGTCCACGAACTCGCTGGCCTCCAGGGGCAGCATGCGGCTCGTGAATCGAGCCATCGACGCCTGGGAGCACGATCTGCTGGTGCTGGCCAAGCTGTCCCACGGCATTCCGCCGCGGGGGCTGCGGGACCTCGAGATGATCGACCTGACCTTCGAGGCCACCCGGGAGTTCACCTTCCAGAAGGTGCTCGACGAGGTGCGTGAGGCCGCTCGCACGGCCTTCGAGGGGGCCGTCTCACGCAAGAGGGCCCGCGCCAGCGGTGGCGGGGGGCCCGGCGGCGAAGGAGAGGAGCGCTCCGACGACCTCGACCGGAGCCGCTCCGAGGCTCCTGCTCCCGCCTCGTCCCCCGCGGAGGCTCCGCTGGCCGAGACGGTGGCTCCAGAGCCGCTGGGGGGAGCGCAGCCAGCGCCCCCACCGCAGTCGTCGGAGGAGGAGGAGGACGAGCACCTGTTCGTGTCGTACTCCCACAGCGACAAGGAGCAGGTCTACCCCTTGGTCGACGAGGCCGAACAGATGGGGCACCCCTGCTGGATCGATCGCGACGATCTGGAGCCCGGCGAGCGCTGGGCGGGCCACATCGTGCGTGCGATCAAGGCCTCGCGCGGGCTGTGGCTCATGTGCTCGGCGCAGTCGTTCTCTTCCGATCACGTGCGCCGCGAGGTGTACCTGGCCGACAAGTACAAGAAGCCGCTGCTGCCCGTGCGCCTCGACGACGCTCCGATGCCGGACGACATCGAGTACTTCTTGGTGGATCGCCAGTGGATCGAGCTGGCGGGGCTGTCGGAGGAGCAGCGCACCTCGGCGCTGCGCGCAGCCCTCGAGGACGGCTCCTGAGCAGTGGAGCCCCCGCGACCCTCGGGTCACGGGGGCTCCCGGTCGGTCCGACTCCCCCCAGCCGAACCGACCGCGTCCGTCGCCTAGCGGCAGACGTCCACGAGCGTGCCCCAGCCGTAGTCGGGGCCCACGTCGTTCACACAGGTCAGGCAGGACTGGCACTCGCTGTTCCCGTCGCAGTCACCCAGGTCGGCGCCGCAGGGGCCGCAGTCGCGGCAGTAGTTCCAGTCGCCAGGGCTCCAGGGGCAGGAGGCACTGGGATCCTCGCAGACGTCCACGGCCGCTGCCCAGCCGTAGTTGGGCCCCACGTCCTGGGCGCAGATCAGGCCCGAGGCGCACTCGGCGTCGCCGTCGCAGTCACCCTCGCCTTCGGCGCAGGGGCCGCACTCGGACGACAGGCAGTAGTCCCAGTCGCCGGGGCTCAGGTTGCAGCTGGAGCCCGCTGACTCGCAGACGTCCACGTCGGAGTTCCAGCCGTAGTTGGCGCCCACGTCGGTGGCGCAGATCAGGCCCGAGGCGCACTCGCTGTCGTTGTCGCAGTCGCCCTCGCCCTCGGCGCACGGGCCGCACTCGGACGACAGGCAGTAGGCGTAGTCGCCCGGTGATAGGCCGCAGTTGCCGTTGCCCGGCACGCCCACGGCGTCCCAGGCCTCGTGCACCGCATCCACCTCGGTCTGCGTGTACAGATCCGAGGCCGAGTTGGCGGTGGCATCCCGGGCGTCCTCGAAGTCGCTGCTGGCCGTCAGGTAGATGGTGTTGGCGCGGTAGAAGATCTGCACGGCCTTGTCGAAGCCGATGCCCGTCACGTTGATGGTGGTGGAGCCGCTCGGGTGGGTGCCGCCCTCCGACAGCAGGTAGAACGCGAGGTTGGCGATGCCCGAGTTCCAGTGCACGCCGCCGTTGTCGAGGGTGCCCGTGTAGCGGGTGGGGTAGTAGTCGTAGCTCGAGCCGTCGGCGGTGGGATCGTCCATGTAGCGGAGCGCATCGCCGGCGGTCCCCGGCGTGTAGATCTCGTCGCCGATCTTCCACGTGTCGGAGTTGATCGAGCCGTCGCTGTACTCCTCGCAGGCCGCACCGAAGATGTCGGACATGGCCTCGTTCAGCGCGCCGGACTCGTTGGCGTAGATGAGATCGGACTCGCTGTCGGTGACGGCGTGGGTGAGCTCGTGCGCCACGACGTCGAGGGAGCCGGACAAGGGCGAGAAGGTGGTGCCGTCGCCGTCGCCGTACACCATCTGGGAGCCATTCCAGAAGGCGTTGTTGTAGTTGCTCAGGTAGTGCGCGGTGGAGTCCAGCGATGCACCGGCGTCGTCGTAGCTGTCGCGGCCGAACAGGCTGTCGTAGCAGTCCCAGGTGATCCCAGCGTTGTCGTGGGCATCGTCGATGGCATCGTCGCCGACGGCGGCGTCGCCCTCGTCGCGGCTGAGGGTGCCGGGCAGTGATGACCCATTGTTTGCATCGTAGGTATTGCGATCCTTCGCGATCTGAAGATCATCGTAGGACCACACGAGTTTGCCGTCGTGGGCATCCACGAAGACCACCGGGATGGCCGGTGGATCGGTCTGGAGCATGGGCAGTCGCACGCGGTAGACCAGGTGGTCCTGGCCCTCGTGCCGCATGACCATCAGGTCGCTCTCGGGGGTGTCGCTCACCCGCATCCAGCCGCCCTCTTCGGCCACCGCCATCTCCATGGCCTTGTCCGGTCCGAAGGCGGGCTGCGTGTCGACCTGCTGCAGGTCGTGCACGAAGTTGTCGGTCACGCGGCGCAGGTCCCCCCTCGGGTTGAGGTGGACCACGGCGTCGCCACCGAAGACCGGAAGCCCGTCCAGGGTCTGGGTCAGGCGCGTGTGCGCCATCCCGAGGTGGTCGATGTGCACCTTGCGGACTCGCACCGCATCGATGCCCTGCATGAGCTCGACGTTGGGTCGTGCGAGCTCCTGCAGAGCCTGCTCTGCTGCATGATCCTCCGCCGCCGGGTCACCCCGTACGAACAGATCTGGATCGTCTTGGTTCTCGGAGGCGCAGCCTACAAGCGCTAAGCAGACGCCAAACATGCCACACCCGAATTGGTACCGCATTGTTCCCTCCCTGGATCGAAAGCGAGCTTACCATTGACTGTCAGGGAAGTTTCTTTTGGATCCGGATCATGCCTCAGTGGATAAGATTACACGAGAATGCAGACGATGATCTGATGCGTATCCGCCATGCTTCGAGTAGGCTCTGAACACAGTTTGCACATGCGTGCGGGCATTCGAGATCGTCCGGCGCACGTCGGGGCGCGCGGCATTGTCGCTGCATCGGCACATTGGCCGAGGGGGTCGAGGTTAGGGCGCGGCTCGTGGGGGTTGCGTGTCGCTGGCGACGGTGATGGAGCAGGTGGAAGGGCGAGTGGATCCGGCGCATCTCGAGGCCTTGGAGACGCTCGCCGACTGGGTGGCCCGCACGCCGGAGCCGGCGTTGGTGTTCGTGTGCACGCACAACTCGCGGCGGAGCCACATGGCGCAGCTGTGGGCCTGGGCGGCAGCGGAGCATCGGGGGCTCCCGGTCCGGTGCTTCTCGGCGGGCACCGAGGCGACGGCGTTCCACCCTCATGCCGTGCGTGCGATGCGCGAGGTGGGGTTCCGTGTGGAGGCCGTGGCGACCCCGGAGGTCAACCCGGTGTACGCGACCTCGCTGGGGAGCTGTGGGCCGGTGGCGTCGTTCTCGAAGACCCTCGGGCACGGCTCGCTGCCCACCGAGGGATTCGCGGCGGTGATGGTGTGCTCGTCGGCGGACGAGTCATGCCCGGTGGTGTTCGGCGCCGATGTGCGCATCTCGCTGCCCTTCGACGATCCGAAGGACAGCGACGGCACGCCCGAGGAGGCCACGACCTACCGAGCGCGCTCCTTGGCCATCGGACGGGAGATGGCCTTCGTGATGGCGCGCGCGGCGGGAGCGACGTAGCGGTGCCTCGACACGATCTCGTGGACTCAGGCCGGAAGCACCAGCCGTAGGGTGCGCTCCGGCTCCTGCACCTCGTCGGTCTCGGCGACCGCGCGGGCCTCCACCTCGCACTCGCGGCGGATCTGCTCGCCGAGCCAGGCCGTGACGCGGGCGTAGGACTCGTCGGGCACGGACCACCAGCCGTCGTCCACCTCGACCCAGCTCACCATGCGGAACTGATCCACGAGCATGCGCGCGGCGATGCGGTAGGTGGCGTTGGGGTGGCGCTGCAGCCCCGAGTAGTCGAGGGCGCCCGTCTCGGGATGGATCGCCTGGTAGAAGGTGGTGAGGAAGTCGGATCCCCTCCCGGCGATGCGCAGGTGCATGACCTGCAGCGCATCTCCGAGCACCATCTCGTCGTAGGCGTCGTCGGGTTGGGGCGTGCCGTCGATGGCGGCCTTCACCCGGTCGCGCGAGCGGCGAGCTTGGCTGATCACGTCGGCCATGCCCTTGGACCAGCTGTCCATGGTGGGACGCTGCCGGGCCTGGATGGCGGTGCCCAGGAAGATGGCGATCCCGTCGACGAGGGAGGCCAGCGCCAGTGCCGTCAGCGCTGGGAGCTCTCCGTTCTTCACGCGGTTGAAGGGCGTGATCAACGCCACCTGCGCCGCCAGGTCGACGTAGTCGTCGCGGTTGGGCATGGGCACCTCGCCCTTCCAATCCGCGGGAGCGAGCTGCCAGGCCTTGAGGTCCTTGCGGTACACGTCTTCCGGCGTCAGCCCCTCCATCTCGTACTCGAAGTGGGGCTGCAGGCGCTTGACGTCGGTGAGGAGGCGCTCGGCCTCCACCTTCATGTCGCTGCCTTGCTTGGCGTAGCGCTTGGCGACGGGGCCGTAGCCGGTCACGCCCGAGGTGGAGCCGCGCTTGCTCTCTCGCTCGGCCAACCCGAAGAGGGCCTCGGCCTCGCTGTCGAGCTTCTCGATCCGGCTACTGGCAGGCTGGTAGACGGCGGCGGTGAACACCGCGTGGGTCTGCATGGCCTTGTCGAGCTGGGCCTTGAGATCCGCTTCCGCGGCAAGCTGCTCGTAGTAGGTGAAGAAGCTGGTGTAGATGCTGGCGGCCCCGAAGATCGCCACCACCACCCACCGGCGGAACGGAGCGCCTTGCACGGCGAACCCCGCCAACAGCAGGAAGAGCATGGCCTGCACCGACACCCCGAGGATGTCGGAGAGGGGGCTGGGCAGGATCTGGCGAGCACCGAGCACGGTCGTGTAGGCACTTGCCACATTGAGAACGAGGAGGAGTGCCAGTAGCACCCAGTCCCTGTTCCTCACCCACGCGGGGAGCCGCCAGGGCTCGGCCTTCTCGGGCCGTTTGGTAGCTTTTTTCCCGGCTTTGACGTCGACGGCCTCAGCCATGCACGCTCCGGTGTACGGGCCACGGCTCCACTATCCCGTCTAGCGCTCGCTTCCGACAAACTGTCTGCGTGACCTCAACGGGGTATCGTCTTCGCGTGACACCCGATCTGCCCGATGGCTGGACGGCGACCGAGGACCCCAAGGAGGGGCCTGGCGCCACGATCTTCCATGTGACTGGTCCCCGTGGGGAGACGGGACTGGCCATCCAGTTCCGCTTCGATCTGGCGGATCATCCGATGATGCGCGAGGGAATCGACGAGGTCGTCGATTTCATGCGAGAACCCGGCATTCCCAGGATTTTGCCGCTGCTGCACTGGGATCGCGACGCGGCGCTGTTCCTGTACGACATCGGGGACGGACAGCTGCTGTCGGAGGTGCTCGAGCTGCAGATCGGCCAAGGGGAGGGGGCCGGAGAGCGGGTGGCCATGGAGCTGCTCGGCCTGGTGGCCCTGATCCTCGACGCTGCGGCGGAGGCGGGTGCGTTCAACCACGGGAGCTTGAGCCCGTGGCGGGTGGTGCTCTACCCCGACAACGAGGTGGCCCTGCTCGGCTACGGCCTGCCTCCCATCGAGGTGTCGGCCTGGCTCGACGAGGAGACGGACGAGCCGCCGGGGCCAGCGTTCCGGTTCAGCCCTCCGGAGCGGATCCAGGACGACGAGGAGGACGTTCGCGCCGATCTGTACGCGCTGGGCATGATGGTGGCGGAGCTGGCGCTGGGTCGCCCGCTGCTGGAGGGCACGGCGCCTCAGATCCTCAAGCGGATCCTCGGGGAGGACGCGGCGGGCTTGCTGGATGGGCTGTCGCCTCCGGTGCACGAGCTGCTGGAGAGCCTGCTGTCGCGGGAGCCCGAGGACCGACCCGCCTCGGGGGTCGAGGTGGCTCAGCGGTCGAGCGAGGTGCTGCGCAAGCACAGTGGACAGACCGTGGGCGGGCTGGCCATCGGCTCCACACCGGAGGAAGCGCCCGACGACGAGGCGGCGCCGACGCTGGTGGACGAGGAGCCCCCCACGCCACCTCCCGTTCCGCAGACGGTGCCGAAGAGCAGAACGGCCCCTGCCGTGCTCGCGCTGGCCAAGGAGCTGGAGGACCTCGCCAGCGAGCTCGCCGAAGACGAGACCTCCGCGCCCGTGACCGCGGTGGATCTGCCTGCGGCCGAGGTGTCCGACGATCCCGCGGACGACGAACCCACGGATCCCGGAGCGCCGCCCCTCGCCCAGCCGAAGTTCCCCGAGCCTGTGGTGTTGCTGCCCAGCGAGGCCGAGCCGGTGGTGGTGGACGCTGGCCCGACGGGGCCGTCTGCGCCGAAGGTGCTGCTGCCCAGCGATCCCGAGCCCGTGGTGGAGGAGCTGGACGAGGAGCTGATCGACAGCGAGACGGTGGGCCACGCCGTGTACGGGATCCACGACGAGGACGCGCCGGACGAGAAGGTGAGTGCGGCGCGCGCCGCCTGGCCGGACGCCCCCGATCAGCTGTTGCTTGAGGCCGCGAAGGTGGATCTGGGGCGGCAGCTGGTGCTGCGGGAGCAGGGGGAGCCCCTGCGGCTGTCGGACTACCAGACCAAGGTCTTCGCCTACCTCGCCATGCGACCCGGTCGCGAGGTCACCACGCAGGAGCTGTGGCACTCGGCGCTGGAGGGCAAGCACGGATCGCCCGAGTCGATGCGGGGGATCGTGAGCCGCCTGCGCGACAAGATCGAGCGGGATCCGGCGCGGCCCGATCACCTGCTCGACACGGAGCACGGGCACTATCGGTTCGTGGAGGGGCAGTCCTACACGGTGGGCCCCGCTCCCCTGCCGGAGGCCGACGCGCCCTTGCTCGGTCGCGACACCGAGCTGCGCGACGTGATCGAGGCGCTCGACAACGCGACGGTGGTGAACGTGGTGGGACCGCCGGGCAGCGGCGCGTCGGAGGTGGCCCTGCGGGCTGCGTGGAGCGTGCAGGCGGGGGGAACGGAGGTCCATCGCTGCGTGGTGCGCGGCAAGCGCGGTGTCTCCAACCGCCTCGGTGCGAGCCTGGGGGTGCGCACCCTGGGCCGACAGGAGACCGAGGTGCTCGCGGAGATCGGTGAGGTGCTCGCGGAGCGCACGGGGATCTTGGTGTTCCTCGACGCCCCCCGGCCCGATCCGTCGCTGCGCATCATCGTGTCGACGTTCCTCGAGCATCAGCCGCGAGCGCCGCTGCTCGTGGCGAGCCGTGGCGCGCTGGGCGTGGAGGGAGAGCGCGTGATCCGCATGCAGCCCTTGGGCATGCGGGAGGCCATTGCGCTGTTTCGGCGTCGGGTGTCGGAGTATCGGCCCGGCGCCGAGGTGCCCGACGAGCTGGCCTCGGCCATCGTGGAGCACCTCGATCGGCTGCCCATGGCGCTGGAGGCCGCCGCTGCCCAGACGGCCTTCGTGGCCCCGGACGCGCTGCTGTCGAAGCTGTCCTCGGGCATGGATCTGCAGTGGGCCGAGGGGGGTGAGAAGGCGGGTCTCGAGGCGAACCTGGCTGCGTCCATCGAGGACCTCGAGCCTGCGGAGCGCTCGGCGCTGGAGCAGTTCGTGGTGTTCCAGGAGGGCTTCGATCTGTCTGCGGCGGAGGACGTGGTGGTCCTGCCGGATGCGGATCGCGGCATGTTCACGGTGCTCGAGTCGCTGGTGGCCCGCTCGCTGCTGCGCCGGTCGGCGGACTCGGACTCCCTCAGTCAGCGCTGGGTGATGTACGAGACGGTGCGCAGCTACGTGCGCCGCATGACGGACTCCTCGGTGCTGGAGGCCGCCCAGCGGCGTCACGCGGGCTACTACGGTCGCCTGGGTGTGGAGCTCGCGAGCGGCCCCTGGGCGGACCGGCGGAAGCGCATCGTGTTGGTGCGAGAGTGCGAGAACCTGGAGGCGGCCCTGAAGTTCGGGGGTGGCTCCGCGGCAGGTGCTGCGCTGGCCCTGACCTCCATCCTGGGCCACAAGAAGCCCGGCGCCCTGGCGGAGTCGGTGGACCGCCTGCTGGAGGACGCCGAGCTGCGCGACGAGGCGAAGAAGGGGCTCGACGACGAGGGGCTGCGCTGGTGGGCCTCGGTGCGCATGGCCAGCGCGCGGGTGCAGCTGCACCTCGGCAACCGCAAGCGGGCGAGCAAGGCGCTGCACGATGCGGCCTCGGAGCTGTCGTCGAGCGACGTGATGCAGCTCGTGAACCTGGCGTGGATGCACACCGAGCTGGGCTCGGAGTTCGGAGCCGAGTCGGCGCTCCACCGGGTGAACCCGTCGGACTCCTGGCTGGTGGCGGTGCGGGCCCTGCTCAGGGGACGATGGACGGCCCACAAGGACCGGCGCCGCGCAGAGCGGTCGCTGGTGGAGGCGCTGTACATCTTCGGCGAGGAGGAGGACGAGCTGGGCACGGCCCACGCGAGCCGCCACCTGGCCGACATGATCGCGCGCAAGGGGCAGCCGGAGCGGGCCATCACCATGCTCCAGTCCGCCATGGAGGTGTTCGACCAGGTCTACGACGTGCTGACGGCCATGCAGTGTCGGATCCGCATCGCCGAGATCCACGTGGGGCTGGGCCGCCTCGACGCGGCCCTGGAGCACCTCGACTACGTGGTGGACGCAGCGCGCCACAACGCCGCTCACGGGCTGCTGGCCTATGCTCGCGGCGTGCTCGGGGCGATGCGCACCATCGACCACGACTGGGACGAAGCGCAGAAGATGTTCTTCCTGGCGATGGGAGGCGCTGCGCCCGAGCCGAAGCGGATCCAGGCGCTGTTCGCGCTGAACCTGCTGCTCCAGGACGACGTGGAGACGGCCCACGAGGAGGCGACGGAGGCGCTGGAGCACCCCGTGGCGGTGGCCATCGTCGCGGCGCTGGAGCGACAACCTCCCCCCGCCAACCAGGAGGAGGCGTTCCTGCTGTTCGAGGCCCTGGAGGCCTGGCGTGCCGCGGCCTCCCTCGCCCGATTCTCGGAGGCGACGCGCGATCTCTCGTCGGTGGCGATTCGCATGGTGCTGGCGAACCCGAAGCAACGCGTCGCTGCGCCGTCGACCTGACGCGTGGTATCCTTGGCCGTACCGCTCGGGCCCTCGGCATCGCGGGCTCTTCGGTTCGGAGGTGTCATGAACGAAGCACCCAAGCGTCGAGACGAGCGCACCCATCCCGACCGCGAGACCGATCCGCTGCAGCGGGTGGTGGATCGGGTGAAGACGGACGCACAGCGTGATCCGCAGCGCTATCTGCGCGAGACCGAGGTTCCCGGGGGCGGCGAGTAAGACCCGCCTCCCCGAGCGGCGGCCTCGAGCGGCTGCTGGGCACCGAGACCGAGTATGCGCTGCGGTTCCGGCCGCGTCCCGGCGTGGCGCACCCCGGCAACGAAGCGCTGTTCGACGTCATCGTGCAGGCGGTGCAGGAGCAGGTCCACACGCGTCCCGGCCATGGGTGGCTCGATCACGTGCGCGGGCGACTGTTCACCGAGAACGGTGGGTCGCTGTACTACGAGTTCGTGGCCACCTCCACGCGCGGCGGCCTGGTGGAGGCGGGGACCCCGGAGTGCCGCGGTCCTGCCCAGCTGTTGCTCTACCAGCGGGCCCAGGAGCAGCTGCTCACCGAGGCGGCGGAGCGCGCCGAGGATCTGCTCGCCCGTCGCGGCACGCCCGGTGAGCTGGGGTTGCTCAAGAACTGCCGGGATGCCTTCGGACACATCTACGGCGCACAGGAGAACTACGCCGTGCCCATCGCGCAGGGCTGGCGGCTCGCGGGGTGGCGCTGTGCGGTGCTCGCGGCCGTGCCCTTCGCCCTGGTGGCGGGACTGGTGCACTGGATCCTGGTGGCGGTGACCCTGGCGCTGTGCGTGCCCGTGGGCATCGTGGGCGTGGTCGCCGTGGTCGTGGAGGTGATGCTCGGGCTCGCGCAGGACGAGGGCTGGGCCACTCGGGCGCTGGATCGGGGTGTGGACGCCATGGTGCGGCTGGAGTCGGCGGTGATGGGGCTCGTGTTGCTGCCGTGCACCCTGATCCTGGGCGCCGGCGTGCGGCTGTTCGCCTTTCGCGGCGTGCGTCGCACGGTGCTGCCGTTCCTGGCCAGTCGCTGCATCGTGTCGGGAGCGGGCAGCCAGCGCGAGGATGGCACCTGGGCGTTGTCGGAGAAGGCGGACGCCATTCGGCGGCTGGCGCGCTGGTCGCTGGGTCCCGATGATCGCGGGTGGCTGGAGATCGGGCATCTGATCAAGCCGATGGGGGGCCTGGCGTGGGGCGACTGGCGGGCGGTGGTGCGGCTGCTGGAGGTCGGGCAGCGCCTGCAGCTGGGGCTGTCGGACGCCAACCGATGTGACGTGGCCGAGTACCTCAAGGTGGGTACCACCGCGCTCGTGCTGGACATGGCGGAGGCGGGGGTGATCGACGATCTGCCGCGCCTGGCCCGACCTATCCAGGCGATGCAGGCGCTGTCGTCGGACCCCTCGCTGCTGGCGGAGGTGGCGCTGACCGACGGCACGCGCGCCTCGGCGCTGCAGCTACAGCGCTGGTACCTCGAGCGGGCGCGAGGGTGGCTGGAGACGGGGGTGGCGAGCCTGGAGGCGCACCACCTGCTGCGGCTGTGGGCGCGCACGCTCGATGCCCTCGAGCGGGATCGGGAGGAGCTCGTGGGCCAGATCGACTGGATCACCAAGCGGGAGCTGGTGGCCCGCGCCGGGGGGGACGATCCGGATGCCCAGAAGAAGATCGATCTGCGCTACCACGAGCTGGGCCGTCGCGGCTATCACCAGTGGCTTGCCGACGCCGGTCTGGTGACTCGCCTGGTGAGCGACGACGAGGCGTGTGCCGCCAAGCGACGTGCACCCGAGGGTACGCCGGCTCGCCAGCGCGGAGCCCTGGTGCGAGCGCTGTCGGAGACGGGGACCAACGCCCAGATCACCTGGGATCGCGTGCGTGTGGGCGGCGCCCTGCGCGGCCGCGTCATCCAGCTCGACCGCCATCGCGACAAACCCTGATGTGAGCACGTGTTTGCGCGGGCGTCCCAGAAGGCGGTCAGCCGCTGTGCTTTCCTTCGGTCGTTGGAGAGTCGATGCGCTTGACCGTTCCCAAGGAGGCCGAGTCGGAGCCTCGCGTGAGCCTCGTCCCCGGCAGCTTGAAGAAGCTGAAGGCTGCTGGCTTCGAGGTGTGCGTGCAGCGGGGTGCGGGGGCCGCCGCCCACTATGCCGACGGCGACTACGAGGAAGCTGGGGCAACCCTGGTGGACCGAGCCGAGGCCCTCGCTGGCGACGTGGTGCTCTCGGTGCGATCCCTTGACCCCGCGGAGCTCGGGAAGGGGACCATCCATTGCTGCGTGGCGGATCCCTTTCGGCATCCGGATCGGGTGAGTGCGTTCGTCGAGGGGGGGATCACGCTGCTGAGCATGGACATGATCCCGCGGCGGCTCTCTCGTGCCCAGTCCATGGACGTGAACTCCAGCCAAGACAACCTGGCTGGCTACAAGGCCGTGCTGCTGGCTGCCTCGTACCTGGACAAGGCCATTCCCATGATGACCACGTCGGCGGGCACCGTGCGGCCCGCTCGGTATGTCGTGATGGGGAGCGGCGTGGCCGGCCTGCAGGCCATCGCCACCGCCAAGCGCCTCGGGGCGGTGGTGTATGCGTCGGACGTCCGCCTGGCTGCCAAGGAGCAGATCGAGAGCGTCGGAGGTCGCTTCATCCACGTGGACGGGATGGAGGACTTCGAGGATGCCTCGGGCTACGCCAAGCCGCTCACGCCAGAGTTCATCGACAAGGTGAACACCGTCGTCAACGAGGTGGCCCAGTCCGCCGACGCCATCATCACCACCGCGCGGATCTTCGGTCGACCGGCACCCATCACCGTTCCCGCCTCGGCGGTGGAGGTGTTCAAGCCCGGTGCGGTGGTGGTGGACATGAACGCCGATGTGGGCGGCAACTGCGAGCTCACGGTCGCGGGCGAGACCGTGGTGACGGATCGGGGTGTGTCCGTCGTGGGCACCCCCAACCTCCCGGGCACCGTGGCCAACACCGCCAGCATGCTGTTCAGCAACAACCTGACCAACTTCGTCACCACGCTGGTCAAGGACGGTGCGCTCCACCTCGACCCCGACGATGCCATCCTGGTGGGCCCGCCCGAGGGCGATGCCTTCCACGTGCCCGGCATGGGCGGCGTTCTGATCTGCCAGGACGGAGCGCTGCACCCCCATCAAACTCGTCTCGCCAAGGTGCTGTCATGACGCTGACCGTGAGTGCGCTCATCGCGAGCATCACCCTGTTCGTGATGGCGATCTTCCTGGGCTTCGAGCTCATCACCAAGGTGCCTCCGACCTTGCACACGCCCCTCATGAGTGGTGCCAACGCCATCAGCGGCATCAGCATCGTGGGGGCCCTCATCCTGAGCAACGTCGCCTTTCGTGGCATGGACACGCCTGCGTCGGGCTGGCTCGCCTTCGCCGCCCTGGTCCTGGCCACCATCAACGTGGTGGGAGGCTTCGCGGTCACCAATCGCATGCTGCGCATGATCGCGGGACGTCGGCGGAAGCCCTCGAGCACGGAGGGGAGCTGACATGGCCTTCGATCCCGCGTTGCTCGACCTGGGCTACCTGCTGGCGGCCTGCTTGTTCGTCTTCGGCCTGAAGGGGCTGGGGCATCCTCGGACGGCACCTCGGGGCAACGCCCTGGGGGCGCTGGGCATGGGGGTGGCCGTGCTCACCACCTTGGCGGTGCTGGCCGTCGACGGCACGGGGGTGATCGGTCCGGAGCTGCTGGTCGGGGGCATCGCCCTCGGCTCGCTGATCGGCTGGATCATGGCCGTGCGCGTCGAGATGACGCAGATGCCGGAGATGGTGGCGCTGTTCAACGGCTTCGGCGGCGCGGCGAGCGCGCTGGTGGCCTTGTCGGAGGTGGTGGGGCGCGTCACCACGAACACCATCCCCGACGGCTTCGAGCTGTGGGTGGCCTGGATCGCCATCGGTGCGTCGGCGCTGGTGGGGTGGAGCACGCTGACGGGAAGCGTGCTCGCGATGTTCAAGCTCGCCGGTGGCGTGAGCATCTTCGGCCGCTGGATCAGCACACCCACCTGGGGACCGCCCTGGCTCAACGCGGTGAAGGCCCTGCTCACGGTCGCGGTGGTCGGGCTCATCGGGATGAGCGCTACCTCCCCCGGGGATCTGTCGCTGGTCTGGTGGATCGTGGGGCTGTCGTGTGTGCTCGGCGTGCTGCTCGTGATCCCCATCGGCGGCGCGGACATGCCGGTGGTGGTCAGCCTGCTGAACTCGATGTCGGGTCTCGCAGCTGCCTTCACAGGGTTCATCCTGAACAACAGCGTGTTGATCGTCGCTGGCTCCCTCGTGGGGGCGTCGGGCCTCATCCTCACGTTCATCATGTGCAAGGCGATGAATCGCACGCTGTTCGACGTGATCTTCAAGTCCTTCGGAGGCGGCGGCAAGGAGCGGGTCACCCGCACCAAGGTGGGCAGTGATCCCGACGAGGTCGCGATGATCCTGGACGGGGCCCAGAAGGTCATCGTGGTGCCGGGCTACGGCATGGCGGTGAGCCAGAGCCAGCACGCAGTGAGGGAGTTTGCCGACATCTTGGCGGAGAAGTACGGAACGGAGGTGCTCTACGCCATCCACCCGGTGGCGGGGCGCATGCCGGGCCACATGAACGTGCTCCTCGCCGAGGCCAGCGTGCCCTACGAGAAGCAGATCGAGATGGACGAGATCAACGCCGAGTTCGCGGACTGCGACGTGGCGCTGATCATCGGTGCGAACGACACGGTCAACCCGGCGGCGCGGACGGGGGAGGGGCCGCTCGCGGGCATGCCCATCATCGATGCGGACCAGGCGCCCACCGTGGTCATCGTCAAGCGCAGCTTGTCCGTGGGCTATGCCGGCGTCGACAACGATCTGTTCTTCATGGACAAGACCATGATGTTGTTCGGCGACGGCAAGGCGATGATGACGGGACTGAACGCGGCGTTGAAAGAGTCGTGATACGCCCAACCTCATGAGTGCGGTGAACGCCCGGCCCTGGAGCCGGCTCGAGTCCGAGTCCTTCGACATCGTCGTGATCGGGGGAGGCGTCATCGGCGCCGCCGCCGCGCGCGTGGCGGCCAAGCGAGGCCTGTCGGTGGCCGTGGTGGAGGCGAACGACATCGCCTCGGGAACCTCCAGCCGCTCCTCGAAGCTGATCCATGGTGGCTTTCGCTACCTCGAGCAGGGCGATCTGTCGTTGGTGTTCGAGTCCGTCAGCGAGCGCCAGGTGCTCATGAAGATCGCGCCGCACTTGGTGCGGCCCCTGGGGTTCATGTTCCCCATCTACGAGGGCCACCCGGTGCGGCTGTCGGTCCTCCGCCTGGGCCTGTTCGTCTACGAGGGACTGGCGCTGTTTCGCTCCCCGAAGCTCCACCGCACGCTGTCGAGCGAGGAGATCCTCGAGGACTTTCCGGGGCTCGAGTCCGACGGCCTGAAGGGCGGCCCGCTGTTCTGGGACTGCGCCACCGACGATGCGCGCATCACCCTGGAGAACGCGATCGATGCCAGCGAGTCGGGAGCAGCCATCCTGACCCACGCGCGGGTGACCTCGCTGCTGCGCACCGATGGTCGCGTGACGGGGGTGGGTGTGGTGGATGCCCTGCAGCCGGAGCGCCGCATGGAGGTGAGCGCGGGGGTGGTGATCAACGCCACAGGACCATGGTCGGACGCCGTGCGGTCCATGGGAGGCACGCCGAGCCAGCAGCTGCGGCTCACGAAGGGAGTCCACCTCGTGATCCCAGCCCACAAGCTCGGGATTCGGCACACCATCGCGGCGTTCCACCCCACCGACCGAAGGGTGCTGTTCATGATCCCGTGGGGGGATCAGATCTACGTGGGCACCACCGACACCGACTACGACGGGGATCCGGCGGAGGCGCGGACCACGCGCGCCGATGTGTCCTACCTGCTCGAGGCCGTCCGGGCCTACTTCCCGAGCGTGCAGATCGACGACGATGACATCTCGGCCACCTGGGCAGGGCTACGGTCGCTGATCCGCACGGAGGGGCTGGCGCCGTCGCAGGTGTCTCGCGAGCACGTGATCACCGAAGACGACGATGGGCTGATCAGCATCGCCGGAGGCAAGCTCACCACCCATCGCAGGATGGGGGAGGAGGTGGTGGATCACGCGGTGAAGCGGCTGCGGGCCAGCGGTCGGGAGATCACCGAGAACCGAGGCACGGACACGGCCAACCTGCCGCTTCCGGGTGCGGTGGGCTGGCCCGAGGGCGACGATGGCACCGAGGTGAGCCGCCAGGTGGCGGAGGCGGCGGGGGGGCGACTCACGGACGAGACGTGCACCTACCTGGCCAACCGCTACGGCACGCGGGCCCTCGAGCTGGTGCGCAGCCTCCGAGACGAGGTGGCCACGATGCCCCTGGTGCCGGGTCGACCCGAGATCATGGGGCAGGTGGACTACGCCGTGCAGCACGAGTTCGCAGCCACCGTCACCGACTTCATGGCGCGGCGTACCCAGCTGTTCTTCCGCGCTCCGGATCAGGGGCTCGGTGCGATCGGCGCCGTCACCGAGCGCATGGCGGGCATGCTGGGCTGGTCCGAGGAGGAGGCGCGGCGCCACGCCGACGAGTATCGGCGCGAGGTGGAGCGCTCCCGCCGCTGGCGCGAGGACTAGCCCAGCATCCAGTAGATGGCGGCCAGCGGCAACAGAGAGAACAGCGCGAGGCCCGTGAACCAGGACCGAGGGGACCACATCGGTCGACGGACGCGTGGGGGCGGGCCGTCGATGCTGCTGTCGAGATCGAACTCGACGGCGCTGTCGTTGGCCTCCTCGGCACGCAGCCGCGCGATGATGCTCACGAACACGTCGGGCCCCGCCGGTGGGCGTCCCGGATCGTTGTTCACGGATCCTCCGTCGGTCACCTCTGCGTCATCGGCACATTGGTGGGGTGATTGAGGTCCATCCAGGCGATACAGGCCGTGCCGTCAGCTGTGGAGCGCACTGTGAAGCTGGATCTCCATGACCACGTGATCCTCGTGACGGGTGCCTCGGGAGGGATCGGCGGGGCCATCGCGAGGACCCTGGCCGGTGCGGGCGCCACGGTGGTGGCCCACGGTCATCGGGGCTTCGACGGGCTGAAGCCGTGGTGTGAGCCACTGGGGATCCACACCGAGCGGGGGGATCTGTCGGATCCGCAGGCCGTGGACGCGCTGTTCGAGAGGCTGGTAGCCACCCACGGGCGCGTGGATGGGGTGGCCTGCAACGCGGGGCGGTGGCCTGTGCCTGATCTCCACCTTCACGACACCTCGGTCGCATCGCTGCGGGAGACCATCGAGGACTGCCTGTGGACGGCGATGTGGACCGCGCGCAGCTGGATGGCCAGCCTGGCGAACACTGGGCCGCGCGCCGACGGGATCGGCGGAAGCCTCGTGTTCACCGGCTCCACGGCGGGCCGCTTCGGGGAGCCGGGCCACGCGGCCTATGCCACCGCCAAGGCGGCGCTGCACGGGCTGATGTGCTCGCTGAAGAACGAGGTGGTCCACCACGATCCCTGGGCGCGGGTGAACCTGGTGCAGCCGGGCTGGACGGCCACCGACGCGGTGCGCGATGCGCTGAAGCCCGACGTGGTGGACGGCGTGACGAAGACGATGGCCCTGCGCCGGGTGGCCTCCGCCCAGGACATCGCCGACAGCGTGTGCTTCCTGCTGTCGCCAGCGGCGCGTCACATCACGTCAGAGACGCTGACGGTGGCGGGCGGAATGGAGGGCCGGCTGCTGTGGCCGTAGCCGATCGGCAGCGCTGCAGCGCGGTGTCTACCGCTGCCAACAGCTCGGCCTGATGGAAGGGCTTGCCGACGAAGCCGTGTCGGGCCGCGGCCTCGTCGGGCAGGACATCGTCGGTGTAGCCGCTCATGAAGACCACGGCGATGTGGGGGTGAAGCTCGGTCGCCCGCTCCGCGAGCTCGGCGCCGTTCATTCCCGGCATGCGCACGTCCGTCAGCAGCACGTCCACCGGATGTAGCTGCAAGCGGGCCAGCGCTGCGTGACCGTCCGACACGCCGTGGACGTCGAAGCCCTTGGCGTGTAGCGCCCGTCGGACCACGCGCAGCACGAGCTCGTCGTCGTCCACCACGAGGATCCGGCCCGAGCCGGTGTCGTAGTCGGCGGGGGGCTTCAGCTGGGCGTCGTCGGGGGGGGGTGGCTCGGGAGCCGCCGGCTCCTCCACGCGTGGGAGGCGGAGCTCCACGTGGGTGCCTTCTCCCGGCTTCGAGGTCACGCGCACGGAGCCACCAGACTGCGTGACGAAGCCGTGCACGCTGGCCAGCCCGAGTCCACCCGTGGGGCCGTCCTTGGTGGTGAAGAAGGGATCGAAGACGTGAGGCAGCGCCTCCGGATCGATGCCCGAGCCATCGTCCTGGACGACCAGCCCCACCGTGTCGTCGTCCACCAGGCGCTGGCGGATCCAGATGTTGCCCCCGTTCGGCATCGCGTCGGAGGCGTTCAGCACCAGGGCCACCAGCGACATCTCGAGCTGTGCAGGATCCAGTCGGACCCGCGCCTCGGCGTGCTCCTGGCGCGGCTGCTCGATCCGAAGCACCACGTCGTCGTTGAGCAGGCCCTCCAGCATCGGCTGCAGGCCCTGGACCGTACGGATGGGCTCGATCACACGGGCTCGAAGCAGCTGCCGTCTCCCGAAGGCGAGGAGCTGTCGAGTCAGCTGTGTGCCGCGATCCACCGAGCGATCGATGGCGTCGATCAGATCGTGCCCCTCGGAGGTCTGGTGGATGTGGGAGCGCAGCTGCTCTCCGCTGGTGCGGAGGCTGGTGAGCAGGTTGTTGAAGTTCTGTGCGAGTCCCCCTGCGAGCCTGCCGAGGGCGGTGAGACGCTCGGCGTGGGCCAAGCGGCTCCGCAGCGAGATGAGGTCGCGCAGATCCACCAACGCCACCAGCATCTGCCCATGGCCGAAGGGCGCACGGGTGCAGCGCACCGGGACGAGCTGCCCGTCGGCGCGTCGGGCCATCTGCTCGGGCTGATCCTCGAGCACCAGCTGCGCCAGCGAGCAGCCCCGCAGATCGTCGGGGGCGTAGCCCAGCATCGTCGTCGCCGCTGGGTTGGTGGAGATCACCACGTCGTCTTCGTTCACGACGATCATGGCGTCGAGGGTGGTGTGGAACAGCCGGCGATACTGCCCGTCGCGCACGCGCAGCGCCTGCTCGGTGGCCTTGCGCTGTCGCACCTCGGTGAGGAGCGCCTCGTTGCGCTGTTGCATGGTCTTCGTGCGCAACCGAAACCCGAGGAACAGGCCCAGCAGCGTCGTGCAGAGGAGGATCAGGCGGATCTCGACTCGTTCCAGCAGCATCGGAGGGATGTGGATCCGCGTGCTCGCGGCCTCGGACCACAAGCCTCCCACCGATGCTTGCACCTCGAGTCGATAGGTGCCCGGGGGCAGCTCCTCGAAGCTCGCAAGCCGACGGTTTCCTGCGTCTGTCCAGACACGCTGCAGCGGCAGCAGGCGGTAGCGGTAGCGCGTTCGCTCGGGGTGGTGGAGCACGGAGGTGGCGTACTCCACGGTCAGCGACCGGGCGCCCACCGGGGCCTGCATCGACGGCCGCACGTCGTACTCGGCGCCATCGACACCGATCTTGGTGATCCGAGGCGTGGGATGGGGCGGCGGCGCCGGCGAGTCCGCGCCAGACATGACCACCATGCCGCGCACCGTTGGGAACCAGGGGCGCCCGTCGCCGTCCAGGGTGCCTGCGGGGGAGCCTCCACCGTTGCCCTCGGGCGTGGAGAACGCCCGGTGGGTGACCTCGAAGGCCTCGCCGTCCAGCAGCGCCTCCAGCTCGGCCACCTCCACGCGGCTCACTCCGCGGTTGCCGTTGAGCCACAGGCGGCCTCGTCGATCCTCCACCACGGAGCACAGCACGTCCTCCGCCAAGCCATCCGAGCGATCCACCGCCTGAGCGCGACCATCGCGGATGCGGCCGAGGCCTCCGCCGTAGGTGGCCACCCAGACGGTGCCGTCGTCGCGGACGTGTAGGTCTCGCACGATACCGGCCGCGAGGCCCTGGTTGGCGTCGTACTCCGTCAGGAGGCCGTCAGAGGCTCGGTGCACGACGCCCGTCTCCGTGCCCATCCACAGGTCGCCCGAGACGCCGGGAGCGATGTCGTAGATGTGGGTGGCGCGTACCTCCTGGACGCGCTGCGGTCCGGCCTCACCGTCGAGGGACCACCGCCACAGTCCAGCGCTCGCGGTGCCGATCCACAGATCCTCGCCATCGTCGTGCAGCGCGACCACGTTGGCGCCGTCGGGGGTCTCGTTGCGATGCCAGTGGGTCTTTGCTGTTCCCGCCTCGTCGAGGTGCACGATGCGCTTGCCGACGCCCACCCACAGACCACCGTCGCGGGCCTTGTCGATGGTGCGCACACAGCCACCATGAGCGCGGTCGAGGGGGACGGGCACGAAGCGGTCCGCGCTGCGGTCGAGGCGACGTAGGCCGGCGCATCCGGAGCCGACGTAGAGCTCGCCATCGATGTGGGCCACCACGCGAGCCCCCTTGGTGGGTAGGCCGTGCACGTCGGTGTAGCGCTGGTGTGCGGCCACGGCGAGACGCATCAGGCCCGCTTGCTCGGTGCCGATCCACAGGCCGCCCTCGCGCCCGAGAAACAACGAGCGCACCGCGCCGTCGAGCGTCCAGCGCTGTCGTGGCTCCGGATCCGCATCGGACACGAGAGCCGCGAGGGCGTCGCCCCCGTCGTACAGCGACACGGTGCGATCGCGTGCCTCCCAGACCCGATCGCCGTCGACCACCAGGTGGGCACGCTCAGCAGGGGGACGAGTGACACCGTGCCACGCGGACTCGGTCAGCACGCCGAGGCCGTCCGCCCAGGCGACCCACAGCACCGAGCGGCCCGGATCCGACGCCAAGGCGCTGTGGGGCAGCTCACCGCGGGCCGCGCGTACCGGATGCCAGCTGCCATCGTCGTCTCGGGTGAACAACCCCTGAAGACCCGCGCCGAAGGCGGTTCCCGCGTGACGGGTGACGGCTCGTATGGGCCCGGTTTCGGCGTGGGGCCTCCACCGATCGCCGAACTCCCAGATCCCCGAGCTCGTGGCTGCGATCAGGTGCTCGTCGTGTTCGACCAGATCCCAGACCACGCGGTTCGGGCCGTCGGGAAGGGCAGGGTGGCCGAGTCTCGCCACCTGACCGTGCTGGTGGCCGATCCAGGTGTGGCCCTCGCTCGTGACCCGCAGCGCGGTGATCCGAAGGTCGGTGGTCGGGTTCTCGCCGGGATCCGACGAGAAGACGACGCCGTCGAACCGCACCAGGCCGGCGAACGTGCCGATGAGCAGTGTGCCATCGGGGGCCTGCTCCAGATCCGTGATGGAGCGCAGAGGAAGTCCCTCCGCGATTCCCCACGTGTCGTGGCTGAACTCGGTTGCAGATGCCGTCGCACAAGCCAGCGAGAGGAGGACCATGAAGGCAGGCCGCGTGTCCAATGACCCGACGGAAAAATTCCGCGGGCGGAGAACATAAGTTCCCTTGGGCTTGCTCGCACCGTCGAAACGTGCGTAAGACGGCGAAGAATGCTCGCATCTGGAGCCTGGTCGGGCGCCCTAGAACTCGTGTCCGAGCGTGACGCTGAGGTCGACGTGGGCGGGCACACCCGGTGTGTGAGAGGCACCCAGCTCCGCTCCGAGGCGCAGGCCCTTCTCCGGGGGGCGCCACGTCACCCCCGCGCCCAGGCGGAAGGGTGCGAGGAGCTGTGCGCGGACCTGTGGGCTGACGTACAGCCAGACCTCGTCGGAGATGGCGATCCCGGCGGGCAGACCCACCGCACCGTACAGAAAGCCGGCGTCGAGCTGCAGCGCCCAGAAGACCCGTGGCTCGTCGATGAAGCGGGCACGGAACTGCATCCCCACGCCCACGTTGAAGTTGCCCCCGAAGAGCGACACGCCGATGTCGGCTCGTCCCGTCTGGAAGCGGTACCACGCCGCCAGGGAGGGGCCACGGCACACCACGCCCGATGCGACGACGCAGGACTCCTGCTCTCCGATGCTCTCGAGCCAGGTCGTCGTGACGCCGAGCTCGTGCTGGTTGCCGTCGGCCATGGGGGTGGGGGGCGGCCCGAAGGTCGCGGGCCCACAGGCCCACAGTGCGAAGTAGGTGACCGCGAGAACGGCGATGGCCCAGCGTGCCACCCGAGGTGCAGAGTTGCCCATGTCGCGGACTCTAGCAGGCCGTCACGGTGCCGGCTCTGCGGGCAGCGCCAGCGCTCGTAGACGCTCCAGCCGCTCGCGGTGCTCGGGTCGGTAGAACAGGTTCCAGGTATCGAAGGGAATCATGTGCCCGTCGGGCTGGGCGAAGAACAGGCAGCATCGCTTCACGGAGCGCAGGTCGAAGTCCCGCACGTCCGAGAAGCGGACGATGAGCACGCGAAACACGTTGTCGTAGCTCAAGTTCGGGACCTCGAGCCGGGGTAGGCAGCACAGCAGCTCGCCCAGCGCCCCCGCCTGATCCTCGGGTCCGATCCCGGTGGAGAACAGCGACACCACGGCCTGCTTGAGCTCCGGGATCTCCTCGAACACGATGGTGTTCTGTGGTCCCCCCAGCAGCCGCTCGGGCCCCGCGTAGCGGGTCAGGGGGATCACCTGGCCCTCGAGCTTGAGGGCGTAGCCCATCACCAGGGCATCGGGGTGGCAGGGGACGGGGAGCAGGTCGTCGGGGCTGAAGTGGTCGGACTGCTCGTGGATCTTGCGGCGCACCTCCGTGAGGGTGAGCCGATGTAGCTGCGGGTCGTACCCCTCCACTCGTCCGGCTTCCTGCACGGGCTGCAGGGTGACGCCGCGCACGCAGCGCCACGTCAGCGCGTGCTCGATGATCTCGCCGATCTCGTCGTCGTTGAGCCCCTTCTCCAGGGTGACCACCAGGGTGGTGGACAGCCCGACGCGCTCGAGGTTCTCGAGCGCTTGCTGGCGGATCTCCGCGAGCCTGGCGCCCCGCAGCTCCACCAGCACGTCGTCGCGAAGCGAGTCGAACTGCAGGTAGATCTCGAAGCGCGGCTGGTAGGTGGCCAGCC
The DNA here is from genome assembly GCA_019634415.1 of Myxococcales bacterium. GTDB lineage: Bacteria > Myxococcota_A > UBA796 > UBA796 > DRPG01. The sequence continues at coordinate 15,782 of JAHQVJ010000086.1, read as the reverse complement.
GCTCCACGAAGGCGGGGTCCTTGGCGATGCGGAGCCCGTTGGTGTTCACCATGATGTGACGGATGGGACGGGCCTTGGCCGCGTCCAGGATCTCGAAGAACTGGGGATGCAGCGTGGGCTCCCCTCCAGAGATCTGCACGACGTCGGGCTGCCCCTCAGCGGCCACGGCAGCGTCGAGCATGGCCTCCACCTCGGCCAGCGAGCGGGTCTCCATGCGATGGGGGCCGCTGCTGGCGTAGCAGATGGGGCACGACAGGTTGCAGTGGTCGTTGACCTCGATGAGGGTCACGCAGGCATGCTGCTGATGATCGGGGCACACGCCACAGTCGTAGGGGCAGCCCCACCGCATGGGTGTCTGGAACGCCTGGGGCACCTCGGCGGGCTTGAGCCACTGCTCTCGGGCGGCCTTCCAGTAGGTCGCATCGTCGGCGATGAGGACGCGCTCCCGCCCGTGCTGGAGGCACCACTTGTCGAGCAAGACGCGGTCCCCCTCGATCAGGATCTTGGCGTCCACACGCGTCAGGCAGGTGGAGCAGATCGAGCGCGCCACATCGTAGAAGATGTGCGACCGGGATCGACGGGACATACAGCCTCCGACCGCACAGCACGCGGCCTCCGAACCCTACCGCCGCCCCGTCCACAGAGCCAGGCCGAACCCCACGATGACGGCGGCGCAGAACCACTGGACCGCCGACAGGGGACCCAGCGCCAGGCTGCCGTCCGCTCGGAGGGGGTCCAGGGCGAAGCGAATGGCGGCGTAGCCGATCAGGTACAGCCGGAACAGCTGTCCAGGCGCCGTGGTGCGCCGCCGCAGTCCGAAGAGTAGCGCCGCGAGCAGCACGTCCAAGCCTGCCTCGTACAGCGGCGTGGGGTGTCGCCAGGCTCCGTGGAGGAAGAGGGCGCCGGCGCCCTCGAAGGGGGTGCCGTAGCAGCAGCCATGGCCCATGCACCCGAGCCGACCGATGGCCTGCCCGATGGGCAACGCCAGCGCGAAGCCATCCCCTGTGGAGAATCGGATCCCCACCGCGGATTTGGCCAGCTCCACGCCGATGTAGCCCCCCGCGATCCCACCGAGGATGGTCTTGCCCGTGAAGTCGAGGGAGAGGATTCCAGCCAGCACCTCCGCTACGGTGCCGGGCTCGGCGAAGAGCACCAGGCCCAGCTTCGCTCCCACGATGCCGCCGAGCAGCCCGCCGATCCCCACCCAGGGGTGCGAAGGATGCGCGTCGTATCCGAGCCGCTGGACCTCGCGGCGTCGGACCCAGGAGGCCACCACGAAGGACGCCACGACGGCGAGGGCGTAGGTGGGCACCTGCCAGGGCCCCAGGGGGAGGCTAGGCAGCACGCGACCGGCCTCATCCCGCCTTGCGCAGTCGACCGTCGAGGCTGAAGCTTCCGGGTCCCGCGAAGAACAGTGCCAGGAAGGCGAGCCCCGTCTCGACCGGATGGGACAGGTTGCGGAACGCAGCGCCCCCGTTGAAGTCGCCGAGGGCGGCCACGAACAGGACGAACACGAGCAGTGCGGCGATGGGGCGCGTGCCCAGCCCCAGCACGATGAGCGCGCCGCCGAAGAACTCGGTGAAGGCCGCCGCTGCACCCCAGAACGTGGGCGCGAAGGTCACGCCGAGGTGGCCCATCGCCCCTCCGAGGCGCTCCCACACTGCAGCACCGCCCGCCACTTTGGGCCAGCCGTGGCCCATGATCATGGCGCCGAGCCCGACGCGCACCACCAGCATGCCGAGGTCGCGATAGCGGTCCATGCCGCTCCAGGTCAGCCAACGCATGAGTGCTCCCCTTCGTGGGGCACAGGTCTAACGCACCCAGGGACGGGCCCGTCAAGGGCTCATCTGGGTTGCTCGGTTAGATGCTGCCGTTCTGCAGCTCGATGAAGAGGATGATGAGGGCGCTGAAGCCCAGCGCGCCCATCACGCCCAACGCCGCCGCGATCATGTACTGCACGTGGATGGGCGTGGCGGGCGCGTTTGTGGCGTAGGTGTGGTCGTAGGTGGGGATCTCGGGCTGCGGGGCGCGCGAGATCTCCGCTCGAGGCAGACTGCCAGCGGGCCGGAGACTCGGTCGCGTGGGCAGCAACACGGGCGGGGGCGCGCGTCGCTGCGCCGGGGCGGCCGGTCGTGGCTTGCGGCGCCAGCTCTCCTCGGCACCGTCGAGCCAGCCGATGAGGGCATCGATGTCGGGCAGGCGGCGGGGCGGGTAGGGCTCCGTGCACTTGGCGATCATGTTGCGTAGCCAGTCGGGGCAGTCCTCTCCCGGATCGAGCACATCGGATCGCGTCTTCCACTCCAGCATGCGCTGAGCCTGGTCGCGGCGCTCCCCCCCGAAGGCGGCCGCAGGGAAGGCGGGCTGCGCCGACAGAACCTCGTACATGAGGCAGCCGAAGGCGTAGACGTCTGCCTTGGAGCCGTGGTGCGTGGGGTCGTTGAGGACCTCGGGAGCGAGGTAGGCCAGGTCGCCGAAGGGCGCGTGGGACAGCCGCTCCAGCTGCTGCTGGGTCATGGCGTAGTCGAAGCCAGCGAGCCACGCGTCCGGGGATGTGCTCCCGCTTGCGGTCACGAGCACGTTCTTGGGCCGGAGGTCTCGATGCAGCAGCCCCGCCGAGTGGATGTGGGACACCGCGTCGGCCAGCACGCGAAACAGTGCGCACGCATCCTGCCAGGGCATCGGGCCGCTGAGGAGCTGGTCCTCGAGGGGCTCGGCGTCGAACCAAGCGAAGGCCGTCCACACCAGGTTGCGCTGAGTGTCGACGCCGTAGTCCAACAGGCCGGGAATCGCCTCGTGGTGCAGCGTGCGCAGCGCCTGAACCTCTCGTTTCTGGGCTGCGAGTGTGCTGTCGGTCTTCGGGAGCACCTTCAGGCGGCACTCGGATCCGACCTCCACGTGGCGGGCTTTGTAGGTCCGTGGCATGCCCAGACCGACGAGATCGTCGATCAGCCAGCTACCAGTGGACTTCCCGGGGAATAGCACGAACACCTCAAGGCTTGGCCGAGAAGTAGCGGACGTCTCGGCCATCTGCCGTCGTGACTCGTCCAGATACTCCCGTTGGACCTACGTCGCCAGCGTAGACGAGGGACTCGGTGCCCCCGTTCTCGTGAAGGACGACGTGGGCAACGCGGCCGTTCATACGGTAGCTGCCAACTGCATCAACGGGGGGCAGGCCCCCAGCGGCGATCCGCGCGGTCACCTCGCCGTTCGGCCCGAAGGCGAAGTCGAAGGTGACCGGGGCATCGTCCATCGTGCCCGAGTAGGCACCGTCCAGCGCTGCCGCTTCGAGCGGGGTGGGCTGGCTCTCCATGGAGTCGATGAACTCGTGTGGGATGGGCACCAGGGGGTCGCGGTGAGGTTCGCCCTCTGGCTGACTCTTGGCGATCCCCTCCACGGCCGCCGTGGACTCCACGGCCTGTGTGGCAGGTGCTGCCTGGGCCTGCGTGGGTCGCTGGCTCAAGGCCGTCCAGGCCACCAACACGGCCACGGTGGTGAGGGCGAACGCCGTGAGGAACGTGGCTGCCAGCCCCAGGGTGTGCCGTCCGTCCGGATCCGCAGGAGCCGTGGGTGCTCCCGGTGCCTCCAGGTAGACCGTGCGATGCACGGGCGGCCGAGGGGCGTTGGGGGTGGCGAGGATGGGAGGCGCTGCTCGCTCGACGTCGCCATCCTCCGAGCCGTCCGGCAGCCCACCGTGCACCACCAGCTCGGTGACGCGGACCCAGCCATGGCCAGGGCGCGAGGAGCCACACGCTGCACAGCTGTCGTCCGAGGAGCCGACCTGTGCTTCGCACACGGGACACCGGTACCTGAGTCGGTCGCGCTGCTTGGTCTTGTCGGGATCGGACGCCAAAGGGGCCTCGTCGGAGCAACCATCAGTGTAGCTTCGAAGATTCACGACGTAGCGCTGTGTGAACGATTTCGCACCGAGAGCGGACATCGGGCGCTTCCAGAACCGTTCTGCGCTCGATGTCGGTGAGCGTCAACTCCCGGGCGATCACGTCGAGGACCGAGGCGTCCGTCAAGGCAGGTGCCAGCGCCAGGACCCCGAGGGGCGCGCCTCGTGCGCGTCGGAGACGAATCAGGGTGGCCAGATCCCCGCGGATTTCCTCCAGGCGGAGCGCGTCGGCTTCGCTGACCTCGGGGTCCGGCCAACGCGTCAGCTCGGCCAGCGACGCCTCCTGGCGCACCCAGCGCCCGCGGTTGACGCGGTACAGGCAGTGCACCACCACCTTCGGAGTGCCCTCCGCGCCGGGCAGCTGCTCTGCGACGCGACCCAACACGCCGATGGAGGCCGGGTGCCCTCCGTCGACCGGGAACAGGCCGAGCCAGTGGTCGTTGGCTCGAGCCGAGGCGATGGCGGCAACGGAGGTCGCTCGGCGTGCCTCGATGCCGAGGGGTCCAGAGGGTAGGGGAACGCCGGTCGGAATGGCGAGCACCGGTGCCACCAGCCGCTGGGGGACCTCGAGGGGCGTCTCTGGCTCGCGCTGCCGAAGATCGACGCGAGGTGCGCGTGGATCGTAGGTGGGCCTCCAGGCCGCATGGCGCTCGTCCAGAACGGCACTGAGGCGTCGTTGGCTGTCCGGGGTGTCGGGCACGTGGAACTCGGAGGCGTAGGGCGTCGCGAGGGTGTCGCGGTAGTCCTCGTGGAACCGCCCCACCCGGTGGTCCAGGTAGCTCGACGCAAAGGCCAGCCCTTCGTCGTTGAACATGTCGTCGAGGAGGGCTCCGTCCCAGTGGTACAGCAGGCGCGGTCCGGTGAGGGCTCCCGCTCGGTAGGAGGCGAAGGCCTCTGGATGGCGATCCTCCAGCCAGCGTGCGGTCAGGCCCCGGTCCACCGCCCAGGCGAAGAACAGACCCACATGAACGTAGGCCTGGTGCTCGTGAAGCCCCTTTGCCCGCACGGTCCGAAGGTGGAACGCTGCTTTGTCGAAGACGTGGGCGTCGCCGCCCATGGCTACCTCCCTCGAGCGGCCCCCGTACCGTCGCAGAGGTGCCTACCCAGGTCTATTCCCACCAGAGTCGATCCATGATCGGGGTCTGGGCGCGAGCCGTGCCGGCGTCGCACGAGTACCAGCGTTCTTCGATGGCGTGCTAGCCCGCGAGCAAGCAGCCGAACGCGAGTCGGCGAACCTAAGCACTTGTATTGCAAGCTCCCTTCACAGAAACTCCCTGCCGTGCAGTCAGAGGGTAGCCAACGATGAAGCGATGCCCGCAGTGCGAGGCCGAGTACGACGACCACGTCGAGTACTGCTTCGTGGACGGTGCGGAGCTGGTGTACGTGGCACGTGCAGTCGGCAAGACGCCGCTGCCTCCGCCGCCTCCCGCGCCCCGTCGGTCGATTCTCCCGCTGGTGATCGTCTTCGTGTTCCTTGCCATCGTGGCTGTGGCTGGCCTTGCTGCCGTCGTGGCCATGTTGTCCTCCGAGCCGTCCACGACGGCGAAGACACCAGTGCAACCCGTCGCACCCACGGTGGTGCCCGCCACTCCCGACGAACCGGCCCCCATCTTGATCGGGGTCGACTCGGAGCCGAGCGGTGCGGAGGTCTGGGAGGGACGAAGCAAGAAGTGCGAAGCCACACCGTGTCAGGTGGAGCATCCCGAGCACGCGCCGGACAACCGGACCTTCGTGCTCAAGCTCCCCGGATACAGAGACGCCACGGTCACCATGGAGGAGGTGGGTGCTCCGCTGTTCGCGACGTTGCGGAAGCGGAAGGGCCCGCGGCCGTCCCCCAAGGTGAGACCAGTCCCCGACAACAATGCTCCAGACATCATGGACGAACGGTGACCCTCGAAGGGTCGTCCCAGCTGGTGGTACCGTATCGAGTGCCGTCAGGAAGCCCTCAGCGCGAGACCGCAACGAACGTAGTACCATCCAGTCCCTCGGACGCAGCACGTCCTTGACGGTGAACGGAGAACGACCTGATGTCAGGCAAGAACACTGGACACGACGGAGGATTCGGCCGGCAGATTTCCTTTCCCGACAAGAGCCCGACCGAGATGGGGGAGCCGTCCTTCGAGTTCGAGACCTTCGCCCAGAGCGAGGCGGACGCCGCAGCGAGAGCTGCACCAGTGGCTCCCGAGCAGGTCGGTGGAGGCGCCGCTGAGCAGCGACGGATCCTGCGCCGTAGCTATCTTCCGCCGGGCGACGTGGTGGTGGATGCGAGACCCGTCGGAAACATGACCGTGGTGACGCTGCGCGGGCGCATCAACGAGTCCTTCCGCGGCGGCGAGCTCGGGCGTTCCCTCACCGGTGTGGTGGTGTTCGATCTGGCCGAGGTGGACCGCGTGTCGTCCTTCGGCGTCAAGGGCTGGCTGCAGATGCTCGAGACGGCTCGGATGTCGTCTTGCTACTTCTTCCGCTGCAGCGAGGCCGTGATCAATCAGATCACGATGATGCGGAACTTCTGCGGTCCGGGTCGGATCCACTCGCTGATGGTGCCGTACGCCTGCTCGCACTGCGGCGAGGAGTTCGGGGCCCTGTACGAGTCCGTGGCGGATCGGGAGTACATCCTCGGGCGGAGCCCGGCCAAGGTCGAGTGCCCCAACTGCCAGCTGGCAGCACAGATGGACGACGATCCCTGGTCGTACTTCGCCATCGACGAACACCTCCTCGACTCGGTGCCGCTGGAGCTGCAGCAGGTGGTGGACCACCTCAGCAGCACCAACCGCATCGATCCCATCGAGAAGTTCATCTCCGAGCAGGAGACCCGGATTCGGTTCAACGCGGCGCTCGATGGCCGGTTGCGTCTGCGGCGCGCGTTTGCGGGCCTGGAGGGGCGCGTCACGTTGGACCTGTCCGTCACCCCATCGGTGGATCCGGCTGGATTGCATCGACTCGTGGGGGCGCTGCGAGACCTCGACGCCGAGGTGTCCGAGGTGTGGCTCGACGGGGCTCCGACCGACCTGATCCGGGTGCTCCTGACCGACCCCGTGCAGCGCGTGTACGTGTCGAGCATGTTCGTGGATGCGCGCTGCGTGGCCAACCGCATCAACCGGCCGGTGCTGGTGGACATCGATCGTCGCCGCGAGGTGCTCAAGCAGCAGCGCCTTCCGCCCATCGAGGCGAACTGGGCGGTCGGACCCCTCGACATCGCCGACACCGATGTCCTGTTCCGCGCTGCCGCGGAGCTCGGTCCGGACTATCCCACGCAGCGTGCGCCCGTGGGATCACCCACCGTGCCCAGCCTGTCGCAGCCGGTGTTGGCTCCCGCAGGTCAGCCGGTCTCCGCTGGGCTGATGTGGCAGGCGGCGGCCGTCACGGCCTTCATGTCGTTGTTGGGTGCGGTCATCGTGCTGTTCGCCGTGGCCTGGATCATCGTGACGCGCACCGATCTGCTGAGCTTCTCCGGAGACGGGGCGGCGTCGGGGCTCGGTACGAGCGCGATGGTCGAGGGGTGGGACGGGGGGAGCCCCCTGCCGCCTGCCTGGGTGGACAAGTCCTTTGCCGTGACCGACGAGCGGGTCGTCTTCGTGGGGCGGGCCACGGGAACGGACGTGGACGATGCGGCCTTCCGTAGTCGGCGCGATGCGGTGTACGAGCTCGTCGTCAACCTGCGAGCCGAGGTGCAGGGCCGCTCCGCTGGATCCGGGCTGCTGGACTTGCCGCCCGACACGGACCCCGAGGCCGTGGTGAGTCGCTTCGACGCTGAGACGTCGGGCATGGTGGACGCCGAGCGCACACAGGCTGCGGTCAAGCGAGAAGGGACCGACTTCACGGTGGTCACACAGCACACCCTGCCTCGGGACAAGTGGGACGAACTCGTGGAGTTCTATGGCTCCACCGTGGTGTTCCGCGGCTTGGCCGTGTCGCGCCGGTTCCCCACGGACTTCGGCTCGGGGGAGTCTGGGTCCACGCCCCTGGTCGTCGCTGGCGCGGAGTCTTGGTTCAAGGACGTGTCTCCGACGGATGGGGTGTTCGCAGTCGAGGGGCGCCCCGTGACCACGCTGCGGGAGTTCACCGATGCCGCGCGTGCCCGCTGGAGGCAGCTCAAGGGTCCCGGAGGCGCCCTTCGGGTGCAGGTCTTCCACGACGGGCAGCGGACCAACGTGCCCTTCGTGCGACCGGCGGACGTGGTGCCACCCCCGCCGTCGAAGGTCGAGGAGCTGATGTCCCTGGAAGAACCCTGATGGACAAGCAAGGTCCGTACCCGCAGTCCTCGGGTCGGTCGCAGTACCGGTTCCTTCGGCGCATCGCCACGGGCGGGATGGCGGAGCTGTACCTCGGAGAGGCCTCTGGCGTGGGCGGCGTGTCCAAGCCGGTCGCCCTCAAGCGCATGTTGCCGGCGCACGCGCGCGACCAGGAGTTCCTCTCCATGTTCCTGGAGGAGGCGCGGCTGGCCTCTACCCTCCAGCATCCCAACATCGTCCAGACCTACGACGTCATCCAGAGCTCGGACGAGTACATCATCGTCATGGAGTACTTGGAAGGGGCCGATCTCCAGCAGTTTCGTCGTCGGGCCCATGCACAGGGGGTGGTGCTCCGCCTCGATCAGACGCTGCACGTCGTGCGCAGCGTGCTGTCGGGCCTGCACTACGCCCACGAGCGGACGCGGACCGATGGTCGCACTCAGGGAGTGGTGCACCGAGACGTGTCGCCCCAGAACATCTTCGTCACCTACGACGGTGGTGTGAAGCTGCTCGACTTCGGCATCGCGAAGAGCGAGCAGTCCATGGGCGGGACCAACTCGGGGGTGCTGAAGGGCAAGGTGCTCTACATGAGCCCCGAGCAGTGTGGGGGCGGTCAGACCGACCGTCGCACCGACATCTACTCCATCGGCGTGGTGTTGTTCCAGCTGTTGACCGGAACGGTGCCTCATCGGGGGAAGAACGCCTACGACACGATGCGGAGCATCATCGACGATCCGGCTCCCAGCCCGAGGCTGATCAACCCTCGGGTGGCCCCCGAGCTCGAGGCCATCGTGTTGCGTGCGCTCCACAAGCGGCCCCAGGATCGGTACCCGACGGCCCGGGACATGCTCTCCGAGCTCGAGCAGTTCGCCCAGAGGAACGGGCAGTTCGTGTCGACGCTGGGATTCGCTGCCACCGTGGAGCAGGTGCTGGGGCCTCGGAGCGCGATCCCCGAGGGAACCTTGGCGGGCCAGGAGAACGAGCCCATGCCGGCGGCCATCGATCTGCCGGTGGCGCCAGCGGGCAAGACACCCGTTCCACAGGAGCGCAAGGAGCGAGCCACCCTGGCCGAGACCGAGCACGCGCTCGTACGACGCGTGTCCGGGGTGACCTTGCTGTCGCTCACCGGTGTGCTCGACGAGCGCTTCGATCCCTCGGGGCTCGCCGATCACCTTCGCGGAGAAGTGATCGTGGACACTGCGCGGGTGTCGCGGATCACCTCCTTCGGGATCCGCAGCCTGCTCGGGCTGCTGTCCGAGGCGCGGCCTCGCATCGAGGGGTTGTTCCACGTCCGGTGCTCGGTGGCCTTCATCAACCAGGTCTCGATGATTCGGGCGCTGCTGGCGGGGGGCAAGATCCTGTCCTTCCAAGCACCGTTCATCGATAGTGGCACGGGCGCGGGCTTTGCCATCCTGTTGCAGGGGGAGGAGGGCAGGCGGGCCGTAGATCAGTTCGTGCTGCCCGAGGTGACGTCGCCCTCCGACGGCGGTCAGCTCGCCGAGTTCGACGATGATCCGCAGCTGTATCTTAGCTTCGGGCAGGACTATCAGGCGGAGGTGCCCGGCCACCTCAAGCCAGCGCTGCAGGCACTCGAGGAGCAGGCGCGCAAGCTCGACGTGGAGCTGACGGTCCGCGAAGACCTCACCATCCTGACGGTGCGCCGTCCCATTGGCTCGGACGCACGATGGAAGCGCATCGTGGGGGGGCTCGAGGGGCGAGTGCGCATCGATCTGACCGAGTCTCCTTCGGCGTCGGCAGCAGGGGTGGAGCGCTTCGTGGACGCCCTCGACTCCGTGGCGATGCAGCTGCAGAGCGTGGAGTTCACGGGGGCTCCCCTCGGGTTGTCCGATGCCGTGTCCGGGATGCCCCAGCTGCAGTCGCGGGTGACCGTGACGTCGGTACAGGTGGACGGTCGGTGTCAGGACTGCGGGTCCGAGCGACGCGCCGTGGTCACGGTGTCTCGGGTCTCCGCGGGGCGCGGCGTGACCCTGATCCCGGCCGGCTGTACGCGGTGCGGTGGTGCCTTGGAGGTGCGAAGCCCGGTCCCCGTCAAGGACCGGACGTCGACCCCTGCAGCGTCGCCTCGATCCTTGGTTCCTCTCCCCCGAATTGACGCGAGCAGTGTGGAGACGGCGGCGAAGGGTTGTGCCTCCCGTGGAGGGGCCTTCCTGTTGCTGGTGGTGCTCGGTGGCTCGGCCGCATTGGCGGCCCTCGTAGGGTAGCGACATGTCCTCTGGTTCCGTTCAGCCCCACATGGCCTTGGTCGTCGACGAAGCGGCCGCGCCCTCGGTGGGGCGCTGCATGACGTCGGCTGCCAGCGGCATGCCGTTGGTGGTGGGGCATTCGATCAACGATGTGATGGAGCGGGTGCGAGGCCAGCTGAAGCTCTTGGTGGTGGGGAGCCAGCACCTGCCTGCCACCATCGCCAGCGCGCGCATGTTTCCCGACGCGCGCATCGCCGTGCTCGCCAACCAGGTAGACGACGCGCTGTTGGCCACGAGCCTGCGCAGTCCCCAGGTGATGGGGTTCCTCGCGTGGCGCTCGGTGGGGGTGCGCCCCTGGGAGCTGTCCTACATCGTGCGTCGGGTGGTCGCGCCGCAACAGCCACCGCCTCACTCGGCCCACCTGCTCATGTGGGGGGCCAGCACGGTGACGTGGCGTCCGCGGTCCTCCTCCGATCGGGATCAGACCGTGCGGGCCGTGGAGCTCGTGGCCATGCGCTTCGGGATCGGCCGTCGCCTGGCTGGAGCCGCCGCGGACGCAGCCCACGAGCTGCTGATGAACGCCATGTACGACGCTCCCGTGGATGCCTCGGGCCACCCTCGGTACGCCGGTGATCGTCAGCGCGACATCAACCTCGAGGAGCACGAGATCCCCATGCTGCGGCTGACGGTGGACAGCTCCCACCTGGCTCTCGACATCTCGGATCCGTTCGGTCGCTTGCCCCGCGGCAAGCTCTTCGGTGGAATCCTGCGAGGACGCTCCGGCGTCCTCGCCGAGCATGCCAGCAGCGTGCTCGACGTGTCCGACGGCGGTGCGGGATTGGGGCTGTTCAACCTCTACTCCACCGCCGCCGTGCTACGGGTGGAGGTGGTTGCGGGTCAACAGACGCTCGTGTCCTGGATGATCGACCGCACCATCAACCAGCGGGAGGCTCGCTCATTGGCGAGGTCCGTGTACTACATCGAAGGGGAGCGAGCGTGACCTCGGGTCCAGCGGGGGACGTGGACACCATGCTGCGTGCGGAGCTCGACAAGCTCGGACTGGCAGCCCAGGGGGTCCCCAGTCCCGAGCAGTGGGCACATTTCCTGTCGCGGATCCGGGCGCTGCTGCATGATCATGTGGCGCGGATCGGGGCGCTGGAGGAGATGGCTGCGTACTCCACGGAGGAGCTCGCGCGCATGCGGCTGACGCTGTCGCGGCAATACAAGGACGTGGGGGAGACGCTGGAGTCTCTCGGGAAGGCCGTCTCGGTGTTCCACGATGCGTCCGAGCAAGGCGACGAGGCGGCGCTGAACGAGGCGTTGCGCATGGCACAGCAGCGCTTCAACCTGCAGCTGAGCTCCGAGTGGTTCGAGACCCCCATCTCCGACGATCCGAACGCGTTGGAGGGGGGAAGCTCCATTCGGGTGATCCAGCAGAACCTGTTGGCGCTGTCGAGGTCGCTCGCGGAGCTTGTGAAGGGCGCGTCCACGCTGGCGTCCAGCCGCAAGGAGCTGGAGCTCGCGGGGGCGGTACAGCAGATGCTGGTGCCCCCGGACGAAGGGGTGGCGGTTCCCGGAGCTCGCATCCAGTCGTGGTTCCAGCCGGCAGCCGACTGTGGGGGAGACTGGTGGACGGCCCACGAGCTGACCGAGTCGCAGGGGCTGGTGGTGGTGGGGGACGTGACCGGACACGGTGCGCCCTCCGCGATCATCACAGGGGCCGTGAAGGGTGCATGCGATCTGGCGCGGATGGGCATGCGCGGTGAGCTGAAGCCGAGCCAACTCATGCGCATGCTCAACCGAGTCATCGTGGAGGCGGCGCGCGGCGAGTACATGATGACGGGTGTGGCCCTCACCCTTCAGCCCGGCGAGCCGCGGATCCAGCTGACGAACGCGGGACACCATCCGCCGTGGCTGATCCGGAACGGCGAGATCACGGTGCTACAAGGAGTACGGGAGCCGCCCCTGGGGGCTCAGGCCATCGTCGCCTACACCGAGGTCAACGTGGCCGCTGAGCCAGGCGATATCCTGGTCTTGCTCACCGACGGGATCACCGAAGCGGAGAACGAGCAGGGGCAGGAGCTCGGCGAGAAGGTGGTTCGTTCCCTGTGCGAGACCTACGCCCAGCACGGGGCGCAGGCCGTTCGTGACAAGGTGCGCGAAGCCGTGCACCGTCACACTGGATCTCGACGACCTGCTGACGACATCACCCTCGTGGTGATCGAGGTGGTTTAGTGGGTTGAAGCAGGGTGTTGCGGAACACCCTGCAAGGGCCGCTGCAGTTGGGCACACACGCGTTGACAGAGCCTGGGCGAACGTGGGACAGTCCTCGCATTCCAAGGCCCCCAATCGCTCGGAAGGCACGCGCAAAATTGCCCTTTCCGAGTTTCGTCCGGGGCCACGAACCCGCGGCGTGAACCATGTCCTTGCTGTTCCTGCTCCAGACCCTCTCGTTTCCTGCCTTTGCCGGCAACATTGCCGATGAAGCCGAGGTCAACTTCCAGCTGGCGCGCGAGGCGTACCGGCAAGGGGACTTCGACAGGGCGCTGTTCCACTTCATGGTGTCGAACCGTCTGTCGCCGAACCGGGCCGTCACGTTCAACATCGGCCGGACGTACCAGTCTCAGGGGCGGTTCCCAGAGGCTTATCGTTGGTACCAGTCAGCGCTCGATTCCGATGAGCCCACCAGCGAGCGCACCCTGGAGCAGATCAAGGAGAGCCTCGAGGGGCTGAAAGCCAAGGTAGCGCTCCTGCGAGTGACCTCGGAGCCGCCAGGGGCCACGGTGTATCTCGACCGTAAGGCGCTGGGATCGGTGGGGGAGACGCCACTGGAGATCCCGCTGCCGCCCAAGCAGTACATGGTCATCCTGGAGATGTCTGGTCACGAGGACTTCGAGACCGAGGGCATCGACCTGCGCCGTCAGGGCGACATCAAGGATGTGGCCCACACCATGGTGCCGATCGTGGGTACCGTGGAGGTGGAGGGGGAGTCCGGAGCCACCGTGCACGTGGGCACGGAGGAGGCCGAGTCCAGCTGTGAGGTTCCCTGTTCCTTGGACCTTCCAGAGGGTACTCAGATCCTCTACTTCAAGAAGGAAGGGTTCCGGAGCCTTCCGAGCTTGATCGAGGTCGAGCAGGGGCGAACCGTGCAGCTCGCAGCCGACCTGCTTCCCATCACGGGAACGCTGGTGGTCGACGCCGACGAGCGTGGGTCCCTCATCGAGATCGACGGCAAGCCTGCAGGGTACACACCAGCGGTGCTCACCGACGTTCAGGTCGGAGACCACGTGGTGACTGTGTCCTATCGCGGCTACGAGCCCGAGGAGATCGAGGTCGACATCGTCGAAGACGAGACGGTGGATCTGGGCCGAGTGGCGCTGCGGCCGCGGTTCCAGGTCACGGCGGCGAGTCGTTTCGCAGAGAACGTCGCGGAAGCCCCCGCGAGTGTCACCCTGATCCCGCGCGAGGAGATCCGCGCGTTCGGGTACCAGAGCGTCATCGAGGCAGTTGCGGGCGTTCGCGGTCTGTACCAGACCAGCGACTTGGTCTACGACTACCTCGGCGTGCGCGGGTTCGGCCGCCTGGGAGACTTCAACAACCGCATCCTGCTCACCGTGGACGGTCACCGCTGGAACGAGAACGTCTTCGGTTCCTCGTACCTCGGCAATGATTTCTTCACCGACCTCGAGGACGTGGAGCGCGTCGAGGTGGTGCGTGGGCCAGGCTCGGCACTGTACGGCTCCAACGCGTTCTTCGGCGTTCTCAACGTGGTCACCCGGGACGGAGGCTCGGACCTTCGGCCGCACGCGGTGATCACGGGGGTCAATGGTGGCATTCGCGCGCGTGGCTCGGTGGGCTTCGGCGACGAGGAGATGGGCGCCTGGGCCTCCGTGGGTGGGATCTACAACCCAGGCCGCGAGTACGTCTTCGCGGAGTACGCAGACAACCCCAACGAGGGTGTGTCGGCCAACGCCGACGAGACGTACTCCCGGTCGCTGGCTGCGAAGGCGTGGGTCGGCGACTTCACCCTGCAGGGTGCCTACGCTGGTCGCGAGAAGGAGCTTCCGACGGGACAGTTCGGCACCGTGCTGGGGGATCCGCGCGCACAGGTGGGCGACTATCGCGGCTTCCTCGAGGGGCGCTACCAGCGAGTCGCGGAGAAGACGAGCGTCGACGTTCGTGCCTACCTCGACACCTACCGCAACAACTGGCGCGGCCCGTATGCTCGCGAGTACATCTTCAACGACGACCATGTAGAGAGCTGGTTCGGGGCTCAGGCCCAGCTGAACCAGCAGATCGGTACGGCGATCGAGCTGACCGCTGGTGCGGAGACGCGGCAGGACCTGAACCACCTCGTGCGGAGCTTCGAGTTCGACGAGGTCGGGGGAGTGCCGCTGAACGAAGAGGCGGGTGAACCGCCGTTCCTCGAGAGGGACGCCACCCAGGCGACCTACTCCGGGTACGGGGTGGTGGACATTCGCGCTGGCGACCTCGTGCGCTTGAACCTGGGTGGTCGCGTCGACGCGTACAACTGGACGGTCGCGGATGTGACGATCGATCCGCTCCTCAGCCCACGCGGCGCTCTGATCCTCACGCCCGGCGACGAGACCGTGAAGCTAATGGCTGGACAGGCCTTCCGGGCTCCCAGCGCGTTCGAGTTGTTCTACGACGATGGTGGGCTTAGCTCTCGGGCGCCCGAGCCCGGTAGCCTCCGGCCGGAGCAGATCCTCACGATCGATGCGGAGTGGACCCACTCCTTCAACGAGATCCTGACCAGTACCTTCAACGCCTACTTCAACCAGATCGACAACCTGATCGAGGACGGGCTGGACGACGGTGCTGCCGTGAAGTTCAACACGCTGGAGCCCGTCCGCACGGTGGGCGCGGAGTTCGAGGTGCGGCGCTGGTGGCGTTCGGGGTGGATGTTCGCTGGCCAGGTCTCCTGGCAGACCACCAACCTGGGCGAGAATTTCCTGGCCTCGGGCGATGACGTCACCCCATTCACGAACAGCCCGGCGCTGCTGGGAACCTTGATGGGCGCCGCTCCGCTGCTGCCGAACGTGACCTTGGCCTCCAAGCTGCGTGGCGAGACCCCTCGGGTCACGCAGGACGGCTTCAACACGAACGGTGCCGTGCTGTGGGACGTCACCCTCACCGGCGATATCGAGCGACCCGACGTGAACTTCGGGGTAGGCGTGCGCAACCTGCTGGACTGGGACGAGGTCCATCCCGGCGGCAACGACGTGGAGATGGACGAGCTGCCCCAGCGCGGAAGGTCGCTGTTCGCGACCATCAAGATCAACATCTGAGGCCAGCTCGGGGCACTAGAGCACCGCTCAGGAATGCGACAGCATTCCGGAGCTGAGCTCGATCGAGGTCGGCCGAAAGGCCGACCGGACACCGGGAGGGAGCAGGACACAGGGGCCTGGCCATGGCGCCGTCGAAACGGGC
>JAHQVJ010000085.1 GCA_019634415.1 Myxococcales bacterium | reverse complement strand
ATGGCCTGGTGCGGTCCGTCGCCGGTGCTGCAGGTCCGTCGGGCTTGCTTCCCATCGTGGTGGCCGTCTCCGATGCGCGCGCCATCGCCGGGCTGACGGCGGAGGTGGCGCTGCAGGTGCCGCTGCCGGAGGGGCGCACCGTCCCCGTGTCGGCGGTGGTGGATCCGGTGGGAGCGGGCCCGGTGGTCTTCGTGGTGCGGGAGGGGGCGGTGCAGCGCGTTCCCGTGGCCGTGGGGGTGCTGCTCGGCGATCGCGTGGTGGTGGAGGGGGCGCTCGCGGTGGGCGAGTCCGTGGTGGTGGCAGGCCAGCCGCGCCTGCTGCCTGGTGACGTGGTGGAGGTGCTGCCGTGACCGTGCTCCTCGCCATCCTGGATCGTCGACGGCTGGTAGCGACGTTGGTGGCGCTGCTCGTGGCCGTCGGGGCCGCGGCATGGTGGTCGATGCCGCGCCAGGAGGATCCGTCCTTCGAGCAGCGCTTCGGCAGCCTGGTGGTCCCGTGGCCGGGCGCCGATCCCCTCCGGGTGGAGCGGCTCGTGGTGCGCCCTATCGAGGACGCCCTCGCCGACGTGCCCCAGATCCGCAAGCTGGAAGCCACCGCGCGCAGCGGCGTGGCCGTGTTCACCATCGAGCTGGGTCAGGACATCTACGCCACCGACGAGGCCTGGGACGAGGTGCGCGAGGCGCTGGATCGCGCCGAGGCGGATCTGCCCGACGGTAGCGGCCCCATGGATCTCGACAACGACATCGGGGACCCAGCGAGCGTCGTGCTCGCGATCACGGGCTCCGACGATCTACTCGTCCTGAGGCAGGCGGCGCGCACACTGGAGGAGGCGCTGCTGTCGGTCCCGGGGGTCTCCCGCGTGGAGCGCATCGCCGATCCGGGCGAGCAGGTCTCGGTGCGGGTGGATCCGGCGCTGGCCGATCGGCTGGGGTTGGACTCCCGGAGCCTGGCCGCCACGCTGCAGTCGCGCAACACGGTGCTGCCCGGAGGTAGCCTGCAGGTGGACGGTCGCACCGCGGTGCTCTCTCCGCGCGCCGAGCTCCCGGGCGTGACCGACTTCCGAGACACGCCCTGGGTGCTCGCCGATGGCAGCGCGGTGCCGCTCGGGGAGCTGGCCCAGGTGGTACGGGAGCCCACCACGCCCGCCGCCGAGCGCATGGTGCACGACGGGCTGCCCGCGGTGGCCCTCGCCGTGGTACCCGACCTGCCGCAGGATCTGGTCACCTTCGGGCAGCGCGTGGACACCACCCTGCAGGGCGTGCTTCCCAGCCTGGATCCCGATCTGCGCGTCGATGTGTTCTCCTCGCAGCCCGCCATGGTCGCGGAGCGTCTGGGGAGCCTCACGCGTACGCTGCTGCTGGGGGTGCTCATCGTGGCCGCCGTGCTGCTCACGGCGATGGGACCGCGACTGGGGGTGGTGGTCGCCAGCGTGGTGCCGCTCGTGGCGCTCTCCACCATGGCGGTCTACGCCTTCGGCGGCGGGATCCTCCATCAGATCTCCATCTCTGCGCTGGTGCTCGCGTTGGGCCTGCTCGTCGACAACGCCATCGTGGTGGCGGAGACGGTGCAGCGCCACATCGACGAGGGGGCGGCACCGGCGGCTGCGGCGCGACAGGCCGTGCGCGAGCTCGCCGTTCCATTGGGCACAGCCACGGGAACCACGGTGGCGGCCTTCGTGCCCATGCTCCTGGCCTCGGGCCCCACCTCCGACTTCACCCGGGCGATTCCCATCGTGGTGATGATCGCGCTGGTGCTGTCGTTCCTGTTCGCGCTGGCCGTGACCCCCACACTCTCGGCGCTGCTGTTGCGACCTGGTGCCGAGGCCGAAGGCCGGCTGGACGCGTCGGCCCATCGCCTGGGCCAGGCGGTGGTACAGCGCCCGTGGCAGTCCCTGGGCCTGGTGGGGGCGATGCTGGCGCTGGCGCTGGCGCTGCTGCCTGCGGTGCAGCAGCAGTTCTTCCCGATGTCGGACCGCGCTCGGCTGGTGGTGACCGTGGAGCTGCCCGAGGGCGCTCACCTGTCGAACACCGAGGCCGTGGTGGCGGATCTGCAGCGGTCCTTCGGGGAGCTCGACGACGTGAGCTCGGTGACGTCCTTCATCGGTCGTGGGCCGCCGCGGTTCTACTACAACCTCAACAACACCCCCAGCTCCCCGCACGCGGCCACGCTGGTGGTCTCCACCGCGGATGCAGGCCGGCTGCCCGCCTTGGTGAGCGACGTGCGGCGGCTGGCGCGCGACGTGCCCCAGGCCACCATCGTGCCGCGTCGGCTGCAGCAGGGGCCTCCGGTGGGGGCGCCCATCGAGGTGCGGCTCACGTCGCCGGATCTCGAGGACCTTCAGGCAGCGTCGGATGCGGTGGTGCAGATCCTGCGCGACATGCCCGAGGCCAGGGACGTGCGTACGGATCTGGGCGTGGGCCTGCCGTCGCTGACGTGGGACATCGACGACGCGAGTGCCGGGCGGCGGGGGCTCGCTCGGCGAGACGTGGCTCTGTCGCTGCTTGCGCGCACCCAGGGGCTGGACGCTGGAGAGGCTCGAGGCGGGCGGGAGCCGGTGCCCGTGGTGGTGACCACGCCGGCCGGGCAGCGCACGGCGGTGTCGGCGCTGGGCACCACCACGGTGAACGCGCCAGGTGGGCGGTCCGCGCCCCTGTCGGCGGTGGCGGCCCAGGACATCAGCTGGGGACCAGCGGCCGTGCGGCGGCTGGATCGGCAGCGGGTGGTGACGGTGTCGGCGGAGCTGGCCGAGGGCGCCTCCTTCTCCGCCGTGACGGGGCGCCGCGACGAGCTGCAGCAGGCGGTGCCTGGCTCGGTGACGGTGGCCTTCGGCGGGGAGGCCGAGGGCTCGGTTCAGGCCAACAACGCGCTGCTGAGCACGCTGCCCATCGGCATCGGCTTGCTGCTGTTGTTCCTGTTGCTGGAGTTCGACAGCTTCCGGCGCGTGGGCATCGTGCTGGTGACGGTGCCGCTGGCGGGGGTGGGCGTGATCCCGGGGCTCGCGCTGTCGGGGCAGCCCTTCGGCTTCATGTCGTTCCTGGGGGTCATCGCGCTGGTGGGGGTGGTGGTCAACAACGCCATCGTGTTGCTGGACGTGGTGGAGAGTCGACGGAAGGGGGGAGCGTCCATCGAGGACGCCGTGGCCGACGCGGTGCGGGTGCGCACCCGACCCATCCTGCTGACCACGGGCACGACGGTGGCGGGCATGCTGCCGCTGGCGCTCTCGAGCAGCCCCCTCTGGCCACCGCTGGCCTGGGCCATGATCAGTGGGCTCGTGGCGTCGACGGCGCTCACCCTGGTGGCGGTGCCGGCGCTGTACCGGTTGTGGCTCGGGGAGAGGGGCAGCTTCGGAGGCATCGGGCGAGCGGCCACCGTCGCCACCGCCTTGATGCTCGTGGCCGCTCCTGCCCAGGGTGCCGAGATCACCTTCGAGGAGGCGCTCGAGCGTGGCGCGTCGGCGCCTGCCAGCGATGCGGCCTCGCGGGCGGCTCGTGCCTCGGCTGCCGACGCCACCGCGGCCCGGTTCGCGGCCTTCGGGCCCAGCGTGGGAGGGCAGATCACCTCTTGGCGGAGGGATTCGCCCCTGGAGGTCCAGATCCCACAGCCCATCGGGGGCGCCTTCGTGCAGCAGCCCGATGCGCTGACCACGTTGGGCGCCGAGGCCAACCTGCCGCTCCTGGATCCGGCGGCCATCGCGGCGCTGGCGCCCGCGGGTCGCGCAGCCAAGGCCGCTCGGCACGATGCCGTCCGGAGCCGGCAGCTGTCGTCGCTGGCCGCGGGGGAGGGCTACCTGGACGTGCTCGCCGTGGACGCCCAGACGGCAGCGGTGCAGGCCACGGTCGCCTCCTTGGCGTCGCTGTACGAGGATCTGCAGGCCCGCCAGGCTGCGGACCTGGTGGTGGCGGCAGACGTGCTGCGGGTTCAGGTGGCACTGCTGGACGCGCGGCAGCGGGTGGCGCAGCTGCAGCGCCAGCGCCAGATCGCCGCCCTGCGGCTGGGCAGCCTCCTGGGGAGTGCGGAGGCGATGGAGCCCGCCGGGCTGCCACCTGCCATCGAGGTCGCCAGCGGCGCGGTGGCTCGCCAGGATCTGGCAGCCCTGGACGACCGTGTTCGGGCGCTGCGGGCCACCCGCAATGGGGTGTGGGCCGAGGCGCTGCCCCGCCTGGAGGCCTACGGCAGCTATGCGCGTACGGATCAAGACAACCTCGTGGACGCCGACTGGGTGGAGGGTGGTGTGCGCGCCACCTGGACGCCCATCGCCCGCGGCACCCGCCCGGCGCGCGCTCGAGCCGCGGGCCAGCGCCTCGCCGAGGCCGAGGCACGACGGGAGCAGCTCGCCCTGGGCATCGAGGTGGAGCAGCTCGCCGCCACCACCGCCGTGACGCTGGCGGCCACCGAGGTGGCTGCGCGCACCACCGCCGTCACCCAGGCCACGGCCGCCCGGGATCAGGTGTCGGACCGCTACCAACAGGGGCTCGCCACGCTCACGGACGTGCTGCAGGTGGAGGCAGAGCTGTCGACCCAGCTCACCCGCCTGCGTGTCGCGGAGATCGAGGCGGTGCGTGCCGCGCTGCGTCAGCGCGTGGCGCTGGGTCTCGATCCGTAGTCGAGGATCTGTGCCTCGCGCCAGCGCTCGTCCACGCGCATGGACACCGGGCGGCCTCGGATCCCTGCGACCTGTGCCAGCTCGCTGGACACGCCGATCTCTCCGGGCCCCACGACCCGCAGGAGCCGGGCCGCCACGTTGACCGTGCAGCCGAAGTAGTCGAGGCCGGTGTCGTGGTTCACGGCCAGGCAGGGGCCGTGGTGCAGGCTGATCCTCACGGGGGCCGCCTCCGGATCGGCCTGGGCGTCGTCGCGGATGGCCTTCGCGGCCAGCACCGCCTGACGCGGCACGGCGAACGCCGCCATCACGGTGTCGCCCATGGTCTTCACCACGACACCCTCGGCCTCGCGCACCGCCTCGCTCACGCGCTCCACGTGGCGGGTGATCATGCGGAAGGCAGAGTGGTCACCGAGACGGTGGTACAGCTCGGTGGAGCCCACCACGTCGGCGAACAGCAGCGTCTGGTTGCCCATCTGCAGCGATAGTCCCGCGGGAACGGCGTCGTCTCCCAGCAGGTCGCGGTACCGCACCAGCGACAGCACGTCGGCCGGCGCCACGTGGTCTCCCTCGCGGGTGAGGGCCTCCAGCACCCACCGCACCGGCGCATCCGACTCGTTGTGGAAGGTGAGCCAGCTTCCGGGTGCCACCTGCGCTCGCTGCAGCGCCGGAGGGGGCGTGGTGGCCGACAGGGCCAGGGCGTCCGCGGTTCCTCGCCGGACCTCGATGGGGCGTCGCACGGTGAAGTCGCCGGTGCGTGCGAGGTAGCGGCCCTCCCGCAGCGGTGGGCAGACGTCGCGCCAGGTGCCGGGGGCGAGGGTGAGCTGCACGGCGACGTGGGGCTTGGTGGCCGCATCCGAGGAGCAGTACAGCCGCGGCTGGACCTCGCGCACGCCCGGGTGCACTCGGAAGGTGAGCTCGATGGCTCCAGGCGCCGTGGTGTCGAAGGTGGCTCGGCAGACCTCGCAGGACTGCTGTGTGGGGATGCCCGCCAGGCGAGGGGACTCCAGTCGGATCCCGCGGCAGTGCGGGCACACCACGTCCCAGGTGAGCGTGAGCAGGCCCGCGCGGGTGGCCTCGAGGGACAGCTGGAGCAGCTGCGGCCACGACAGGCCCCAGGCGGCGGCGAGGGGGCGCACGCGGATCCGCGTGAGATCGAGGGGATCGGCGGTCAGTACCCAGTGGACGAAGCGATCCACGAGGGCGTCGGAGAAACCGGCGCGCACGAGCTGTCGTGCGATGTGGGCGAGGTGCTCGGAGCGAGACTGCTGGCGTCGTGGTCGATGAAACGGAGAGTGCTCGGGGGAGGCTCCAGACGCCGCCCAGGTCTTCATCGCGTCGACGAGGGTGCGGTAGCCCTGCCGCGTGTAGCGCACCATCTGGGGGCACAGCAGCCGGCCGAGCAGGCCGCGGGGCACGAAGGCGTAGAGCACCGACAGCCGCGTGCCGGGCATGCCCCGCTGATGATCGGGCTCGAGCTGCACCACCACGCCGAGGCACTGGATGGGACCCCGGTCGTAGTCCTTGGTGAGCACGAAGTGCTGGTGCTGCACCCACTCCCACGGCGGCTCGTCCCAGTGCACGTCCACCCCGAAGTAGGTGGACCGTCCGCGACGGTGTCCCTCCACCTCGCGGAACGTGGCGCGGGGCACCCCGAGGCTGCGGTTCACGCGGGACGTATCGGCGAGGTGCGGCCACAGGGCGTCGGGGGGCAGCCCGACGAACCAGGAGTCGGCGAAGATCGAGCGTCGGGTGTGGGCCAGCACGGGCCGGATCTTGGGGAAGCGGGTTCCGAGCGTGTCGGGAACGGTGTGGGGCACGTGCCCTCCTCACCATCCGATACGTTGCGACGCTCCTGGTGGATCACTCGAGGGGGACCCGCCGTTCGAGATCCGAGGGTATCGAGCGCTTGGTGGCGCCGAGCTGCCGGATGTCGGGCGCCTGGCACTGCCCGATCCTCCATTATACGAGTTCGTCTCTACTGAAGCCGAGGTCCGCGTCGACAAGACTAGTCCAGACGACGTGCGCGAGGTGCGGCGCCTCCAGGAGTGGTTGGACCGACAGGTTCCCCACCTCGAGCCGCTGCCCCCGGGTGCGCCCAGCACTCATCTCGCCTCCGCGGAGCAAGCGCTAGGACGTCGGCTGCCGCTGTTGTACCGCCACTTCGTGCAGTGTGTGGGCCACACCCGCATCGGTCTGTTCGGAGGATTCGACCTGCTCCCGCTGTCGGGGGTCGAGAACTTTCGGCGCTATCTGATGCACGAGCGACTCTACGAGCTCGGCCTACCCGAGGCGACATGGCCCTTTGCCGCGGACGGTGGCCAGCGTTGTCTCGCCTTCGACGTCCAAGGCGCGGTGTGGTGCATCGACGCCGAGATGCTGACCGCCGAGATCGTGTCCCCTTCCTTCGAGGACTGGCTCCAGCAGGTCGTCGACGACGTCGAGGCGGGTGCCTACCCTTGGAGCCCTCGGTCCGAGCGGCTCGTTCCCGTCGCTCGGATGCCCGACGAGTCGTTGGTGGTCGACGTGCTCGGACCACGAGCGGCCGAGCTTGCCGGGATCTGGGTGGAGGAGCTGGCCGAGACACCCATCCGATCTCGCTCCGCGCCCGGGCAGCCCCTCGAGCCCGGGATGGCGCCGCTCGGCAGGCTGATGGCCCACACGCGACCGGCGTACCGCACCACGGGGACGTTCACCGACCGCCCTGTCGAGGTGCCGGCCCAGCGCGTGCCGGTCTTCCTGGCCGGTGACCATCTGGAGGCGTGTGTGGAGGGCCGGGAGGTGGCACCCACGGGCGGAGACGGCCTAGCTGCACTGCTCGGGCCCTTGGTCGAGGCGCTGCGTGCCGATCGCCGGGTGGGGTGGCCGGACCTGGGGTGCTTCGGGAGGAGTCGTCATGGCTTCGTGACCCTGGACTTCGACGTTGCGGTGCTTCGTCGCCTCTCTCCCGGCGGCCGGTTTCGACCACCGATCTGGGAGTTGGCCCACGAGTAGCGGTCTCAGTCGAAGCTCCCATGACGTCCCGCGCCACTCGCGAAGCGCGCGGCTCCCGACGCCGCTTCCTCCAGCACCTGCGAGCCCGACGCCCACTCCGCCGCCATCGCCTCGGACAGCGACGTGCCGTGCTGTCCGAGGGCCGAGCGTCGATCCGCCCGCATGCACGCAGCCGGAAAGCCCGCGATCTGCAGCGCCAGCGCCTCCGCTGCTGCGCGCGACTCGCCCGGCGGCACCACCCGGTTCGCCAGCCCCATCTGTAGCGCCTCCTCGGCTCGGACCGCCCGCCCCGTGAGGATCAGATCCATCGCGCGCGACAGCCCGATCAGACGCGGCAGCCGCACTGTGCCCCCGTCGATCAGGGGCACCCCCCAGCGGCGGCAGAACACGCCCATCACCGCGTCGTCCTCCACCACCCGCAGGTCGCACCAGCAGGCCAGCTCCAAGCCGCCCGCCACGGCATGGCCTGCGATCGCCGCGATCACGGGCTTGTCGAGCTGCATGCGGCTGATGCCCATCGGGGCATCGCCGTCGGGCTGCAGGCGGTTTCGGCGTTCCGGATCGGCGAAGGCCTTCAGGTCCGCCCCCGCACAGAAGCAGCCACCCGATCCCCACAGCACCGCGACCTGCGCGTCGTCGTCGTTCGCGAAGGCACGGAAGGCCGCGGCCAGCGCTGCCGCCGTGGGACCGTCCACTGCATTGCGGGACTCGGGCCGATCCAGGATAACGGTGGTCACCGGACCGCTGCGTTCGGTGCGAACCATGAGCGCCTCCCCCTACGACCTCGTACTCTCCAGCGGCTTCCTGGCCTTTGCAAGCCATGCGGGGTTCCTCGCTGCCGTGGAGGAGGCGGACCTCGCCGTGGACGGGATCTGCGGCACGTCCTCGGGAGCGCTGACGGGCGCGCTGTGGGCGGCCGGGATGCCCGCTCGCGAGATCCTCACGTTGCTCACGGAGCGTCCGCCGCTGGCGTGGCTGGTGCCCCACCTTTCTCCCTGGCGTGGCCTGTTTCGGCTCGATCGCATGGTGGAGGAGCTCGAGGAGCGCCTGCCGGCGGACTTCGCTGGGCTGCAGCGCTCCTTCGGAGCGGGCGTGGTCACCCGCGAGCGGCAGCCGGTGCTGCTCACGTCCGGCTCGTTGCCCCTGGCCGTGGCGGCTTCCTGTGCGGTGCCGTACCTGTTCGCCCCCGTGGTGCACGGGGACGTGCCCTACCAGGATGGCGGCGTGGCGGATCGGCTGTTCCTGGAGCCCTGGCGGGCCTTGCGTCCCCAGGCGCGACCCGTGGTGCACCTGGTGGAGCGCTCCTCCGGCGCCGCAGTGCAGACGGACCTGTCGGCGCTGCCCGTGGTGCGCTCGCCACGCTCCGGCGCCCAGCTGTGGTCGCTGGGGCCTGCGCAGGAGCGCTTCGAGCGCACGCGCACCGCCACGCTGCAGCTGTTGGCGCGGACCGACCTCGGTTAGCCTGGCCCGGATGTCGTCTCGACGCCGTGCACCCTGGTCCCGCCTCGCCATGTTCGTGGTCGGCGTGCTCGTGCTGCACCTGGTGATCAGCCTGGTGTACGTGCGGGTGGTGGGGCGCGGCCACAAGGTCACCCGCAGCGATCGCATGGTGCTGCGCGCCCCCGCGAAGCTGGACCTCGTCATCGCCGGCGACTCGCACCCCCGCACGGCGCTGGCACCCCAGCTCCTCGGCCCGCGCGTCATCAACGCCGCGGTGGGAGGCGAGCACTACCTGAAGACCTACTACCGGCTGCGCACCCTCGTGGAGCGCGGGGGAAAGGACGTGTCGGCGCTGCTGCTGCCCGTGGACGCCGGATCCTTCTCGTCGTGGCAGAGCCACAACTTCGCCCCGGAGTTCATCTGGGGCCGGTACGTGGACTTCTTCGAGGTGGGACGAGCGCACGGTCGGCCGCTGAAGTTCACCGGCGCCTGGGTGAAGTCGCGCGCCGTGCCCTACGCTGGAGAGCTGCGCACGCTGAACCAGATCCGGCAGAAGCGCTTTGGATTCGGGGTGCACTTGCCCAATGCCAACTTCGGCGCGGCCCCCGAGTTCCAGCGCAAGCGTCAGGCGCTGATGGCCAGCCAGCAGCACTTCCGTGGCGCGGATCCCCTGGACCCAGCGCTGCGCTGGGCGTTCGACCAGCTCGTGGCCTGGGCCGAGGAACAGTCCATCCGCGTGGTGTTCGTGTCGTTTCCGGTGACGCAGCTGTACCACCGCTGGGCCGAGCGGGTGGGCGCGCGCGCCGCGGTCCAGCGCGAGATTCTCGACCCCCTGCGAGAGGCGGGCCACCTGGTGCTCGATCATCACGACCTGTACTTCGGGCAGGACGAGCTGTTCAGCGATTCGCACCACCTCAACGCCAAGGGCCGGATCCGCTACACCCGACACGTGCGAGAGCGTCTGCGCGCAGCCGGGATGGTCGAGTACCCTGTGCAGCGGAGGTGACGATGCGCTCGATGGTGTGGCTGGCGACGCTGTGGCTTGGCTGCTCTGGGGCCCAGACGACGCCCGACGAGGTCGTGGATCCGACGACGGATCCCACACAGTCGACTCCCCAGCCGCCGCAGGGAGGACTGTCGCTGCGGGCCCACGACACCTTTGCCACCATCGTGGTGGCGAGCTGGGATCAGGCCACCGCAGGTGAGGCCCATGTCGAGTTCTTCTTCGAGGAGGGCGACGTGCGGAGATCGCCGGCCCGCACGCTCGAGGCAGGGCCCCACGAGGAGCTGCTGCTGGGCATCCCCTACGGGGTGGAGGTCACCGCCAACCTGGTGACCCCGGCGGGCACCAGCGAGGCGGTCAACCTACAGATCGATCCAGCCCTCGACGGCATGCCGGAAGCCGACCTCACGATCCACGACGAGTCGGGGGTGGACCCAGGCAGTAACTACGTGTTCCTCTCGCTCGAGGGTGGGGTGGGGCGGTGGTGGGCGCTCCTCCTGGATCGCCAGGCGCGGGTGGTGTGGGCCAACCGATCGCGTGGCGGCGCCATCCACCTGCACCCGCGCATCGGCTGGCACGGCAACACCCTGCTGCTCGACCACAACCGCTTCTGGGGGGGCACCTACGATCTGAGCTCCTCCACCATCGATCGCATCGCCATCGATGGCACCGTGCTCGAGAGCTTCGACATGCCCGGTCATCACCACGCCTTCACCGACACGCCCTGGGGCGAGCTCGCGTACGGCCAGCGCGCCGTGAACGGCGCCTCCGACGAGTGGCTGGCCATCGCGTCCGCGGACGGCTCCGTGCGTCGGCTGTGGAGCTGCCGGGAGTGGCTGGACTCGCTGAAGATCGACGAGGGCTGCGCCTCGAACACGGTCAACTACGATCCGGTGAGCGACACCTACCTGCACTCCTTCTACTCGCTGGAGACGGTGGTGGAGGTGGACGGCAAGACGGGCGCCACCAACCGCTGGTTCGGCCACGTCGACGGGGCCTATGCCTTCTCCCCGGCGGACAGTACCTTCTTCTGGCAGCACGGCACACACTACACCGACGACGGCACCTTGCTCACCTCCTCCCTCACCGCCGCCCGCGACGAGATCGTGGTGCGGGAGTACCGGGTGAACACCGACACGCAGACCCTCGAGGAGGTGTTCAACTTCGGCGTGGGAGACGGGGTGCTCGGCCGCTTCATGGGGGAGGCCCACCGGCTGGGCAACGGCAACACCCTGCACAACTCCGGATCCTTGGCGCGGCTGCGGGAGTCCACGCCCGACGGAACCGTGGTGTGGGACGTGCAGTGGCCCGGCCGGGAGATCGGCCGTTCCACCTTCGTCTCGGACCTGTACGACCTCGCTCCTCCGCGGCCCTAAGGTAGGATCTCGGCGGATCGATGAACGTCATGCGTCCTGGAGTACTAGTGATGAGCCGACTCGCCCCCCTGTCTTGGCTGCTCCTGCCGTTGCTGGTGGGCTGCCAGCAGTACGAGAACATCGACGAGGCCTGCAAGGAGAACGTGGGTGGCGACAAGGGTGCGTCCGCCGAGGCGGTGGAGGTGTTCCAGCGCATCACCTGCTACCGGCGCTACGCTGGGCTCGCCAAGGGCAAGATGAACCGTCGGGTCACCGAGGCCGTGGAGAACCACGCTCGCTACCTGTCGATCCATGGCCTGGACTTCGGCACGTTCTGGCAGCTCGAGGAACAGGGCGAGGGCTTCACGGGAGCCGACGCCTTCGAGCGACTCGATCACACGGGCTACCTGGTGGAGGAGGTCGGGGCCAGCGCCTTCGTGTGGGAGGTGTTGCTGACCCAGATCGAGGCCGACACGGACCAGACGGAGCTGGTGGATCAGTACATGCGCGACCCCTTCCTGCGCGACGTGTGGCTGGCGCCGGGCTGGGATGCCGGCTCCTACGCTCAGGCGCCGGTGGAGGGGAAGTTCGGACCGTTCCTGGTCTACATGAACATCGTGCTGTACTTCCCGAGTGGCTCGCGCAGCACGCGGCCGGTGACCTATCCGGTGGATGGGCAGACCGGGGTCCCCACCAGCTGGTTCGTGCCCTACCCGGACAAGGTGTTCGCCGGGTTGGACACCGAGGTGGGCTTCCCCATCACGCTGACGGCGGGCTCGAGCATCCTGGGCACGGGTAGCACCAACGTGCTGGACGTGGTGGTGGACCAGAGCACCATCACCCACGAGGGCACGGGGGAGCGGGTGGCGCACCGGGTGATCCCGCCAGGACAGTACTGGCCAGGAACGAACTGGTCCACGGCGATCCTGCTGCCCGAGCAGCCGCTGGAGCCCGACACCACCTACACCGTCGAGGTGCAGATGGGGTGGGTCGGCAACGACAACCATCGCGAGACGGTGTCCTTCACCACGGAGTCGGAGCCTGCGGGGGCGGCAGCGAGCTCTCGGGTGGTGGGCACGCGCCTCACCCCCATGCGTAGCCGTCCGTAGTAGGCTGGCGGCATGAAGACTCACTTCCTCGCCGTCGTCCTCGGTTCCACCTTGCTCGCCGGCTGCCCCAGGGCGGCCGAGACGCCCGAGCCCGCGCCGGCTCCCGCTCCCGCGGAGCCAGCTCCCGCCGAGGCCGCCGAGCCTGCGGTGATCGCCAAGGGCGTGATCACGCTCGAGGGGGAGGCCCCCGAGGCGCAGGCCGTGTTCGTGTCGGTGAAGAACCCCGCGGTCCCCGGGCCGCCGCTGGCCGCCAAGCGCCTTCCACCGGGCCCGTTCCCGCTCGAGTTCACCCTCACCGAGGCGGATCGGCCGATGGCCACGGGCGAGCTGCCCGAGAGCATGGAGCTGAAGGTCACCCTCGACATCGACGGCAACGCGATGGCGAAGTCTCCCGAGGATCTGGTGGGCGTGGTCACCGTGACCAAGGGCGCCACCGATCTGTCGGTGCCGCTGGCGGCCGCCCCCCAGTAGGTTGCCTTGGCTAGCGCAGCCCCCAGCGGAACCAGCGGCCCAACCACGTCTTCAGGGTGGGGGTGAGGCGCTGGAGCTGGCGCTCGTTGGCCAGGTACATCGTGAGCCAGCTGCGCGTGGGGTAGGGGTGGATGGCGTCGAGGATGGCGCCCAGGCCCTTGCGGTGGGTCATGGCCACCGCCACCTCCCCCAGCAGCTCGGCGGCGTCTCGTCCCACGAAGGTGGCGGCGAGGATCCGGTCGGTGCCGCGCCGCACGTGGATCCGGCCGAAGCCCAGGGGGTGGCCGTCGGTGCGAGCCCGATCGTTGTGGTCGAAGCCCAGGGTGACGGTGTGCACGCGGTCCCCCAGGGCTTGCAGCGCGGCGTGGTCCAGGCCGATGTGGGCCACCTCGGGATCGGTGAAGGTGGCCCAGGGCATGGGGCGGGTCTGTGGGTTGCGACGTAGCGGCGTCAGCGCGTTGTAGACCGTCCACTCCGCCTGGGCATAGGCAGCGTGCGTGAAGTTGGGACCCTGCGCCACGTCGCCCACGGCGTAGATCCGGCGGTTGCTGGTGCGCTGGCGGCCGTCCACCACGATCCCGCGACGGGTGTGGTCCACGCCAGCCGCTTCCAAGCCCAGGCCTTGGGTGTTCGGGATCCGGCCGGTGGCCACCAGCACCTGGTCGCAGGAGATGTGCTCGCCGTCGCCGGTCTGCACCCGCAGCCCGTCGTCGCGTCGGTGCACGGCGGCCAGCGTGGTCTGCAGGCGCACGTCGATGCCCTCGCCCCGCAGCACCTCCAGCAGGATCGCCGAGGCTTCGGGATCGTCTCTGGGGAGCAAGCGCGGACCGCGCTGCAGCAGCGTGACCTGGCTTCCGAGTCGACGGAATGCCTGGCCGAGCTCGCAGCCGATGGGGCCGCCACCCACCACCACCAGCCGCTCGGGCAGCTCCTGCAGATCGAAGATCTGCTCGTTGGTGAGACCGTGCTCCGCCAGCCCGGGGATGTCGGGCACGAAGGGGCGCGCACCGGTGGCGACGATGGCCCGCTTGAAGCGCACCTCGCGCCCGCCGATCTCCAGGGTGCGGGGGCCGGTGAAGCGCGCGGTGCCGAAGATCACGTCTGCGCCACGCTCGGCGAGGGTGGCGGCGCTGTCGTCGGGGGCGATCTGGGCGCGGGTCCGGCGCACGTGCGCCATCACCCGGGCGAAGTCGATGGTGACGTCGCCCACGTCCACGCCCACCTCTGCTCCGCGCCGGGCGTCGTGGGCCACGCGAGCCGCGTGCAGCAGGGCCTTCGACGGCACACACCCGTGCACCAGGCAGTCGCCGCCGAGGAGCTGTCGCTCCACCAGCGCGGTGCGCGCCCCCATCAAGGCGGCGCCGGTGGCGGCCACGAGTCCGCCCGTGCCTCCTCCGATGGCCACCAGATCGTAGTCGGCGGCGGCTGTGATTCCCCAGCCCGCCGGCCGCACCAGCGCCACCATGGCCTGGTCGTGGGGATCCGCCTCGAGGGTCACGGGCAGCAGCCGGTGCTGGGGTCGCAGGCCTCGGTGGGGGGACGCCGCGCAGAGGCGGCGGGGAGGGCGGGCTCGCCCAGGCTGAAGTCGAGGCGGGCGTAGCGCACGGTTCCCTCGTCCACCAGCGCGCGGGCGCTCGCGATCATGCCGCGCAGCTCGTCGATGTCGAGGTCCAGCGCGGCGGCTCCGGACAGCTGCCCGAGACCGGCCAGCAGCAGCTTGCGCTTGAGCTGCAGCAGCATGGAGCGCAGGCCCTCGCTGCAGTCGGTGATGGCCAGTGGCTGCAGGCCTGCCGCTACGAGCAGCGCCTCGTAGCCCTCCACCGTGAGCGCGTCGTCCACGCAGGCCCAGCCTCGGCCGAAGGCGGCCATGTCGTCGGGCAGCGCCGCGTACACCGCCATGTCCGTCATGACGAAGCGGCCCCCGGGCACCAGCACCCGTGCGATCTCCGCGGCCACGCCTGGCTTGTCGGCGAAGGTGCTCACGGCGCACTCGCAGAGCACGGCGTGCACGGAGTCGTCGTCGAAGGGCAGGGCGCTGGCCTCGGCCTGCACGAAGCGGAGGTCCGTGCGATCGGTGGCCCGGAGCCGGGCGCGCTCCAGGTTGCGCTCGGAGAAATCCACGCCCGTGACCGTGACGTCCCAGGCGTCGTGCACCAGCAGCGCCGTGGTGCCCGTGCCGCAGGCCAGATCCACCACGTGGGCGCCCGGACCCAGCTGCAGATCGTCCACCAGCTGTCGCGACAGATCCTCGCCGCCGGGGTGGAAGCTGTCACCCAGCAGCAGCCGAACCCAGTCCTGCTCGTAGAAGGCCGCGCAGCACGCGGCCGCGTCCACCGCCGACATCAGCCCCTCCCGGTGGGTCGGTTCACCGCGTTGTACTCGCAGAAGCTCACCGGCGTGCCGTCGCTCGCGATGATGTGCACGCAGCACTTGTCGATGCGGTCCTGGTCGTAGGTGTAGGCGTCCATGAAGGGCTTGATGCCGATGGCGAACAGCCCCTGGTAGCGGCTGTCGTGCTCGCCCGAGCCTCGCTGGGCCTGCCAGCCGCCGACCTTGTCGAGCAGCGCGTCCACCTCGTCCTCCGGCAGGCTCTGCAGCGCATCCGACGACAGGGCCCATGCCAGCACGGCGTCCAGATCCGAGGTCTCGTCGAAGGTGTCGGAGACCGAGCCGATCATCTCGATGTTGTCGGGCTCGCTCCAGCTCTGGTAGCGCGGGAAGTACCGCGACACGGGGAAGAGCCCGTCGGGGGTGCGCAGCGCCAGCGCCATCGAGAAGCAGTTCGGATCCGAGCAGGGGATCGGGCCGAAGTCCTCTTCCCGCCACAGCCCAGCGGTCTGCTCCTGAAGGAGCTTCGCGACGTCGGCCACGGTGACGCGGTGCACCAGGCGTGGGTTGTCGTAGCGGCCCGAGTACATGGCGGGCTGGATCATCACCTTGTCCACGGCGCGAGGATGCGCCAGGGCCACGTCGAGGATCTGCGCCAGCTCGTCGTCGTTGACGTCTCGCGTGAGCGTGACCACGGGCACGGTGCGGATCTGCAGCTCGTCGCACAGGGCCAGGGCTGCGAGCTTGGTGTCGACGAGATCGGCGCGGCCGCGCAGCAGGTCCATGGTGGAGGGGCGCAGGCCGTCGAACTGTAGGTAGATGGCCACTCGCGAGCCGAAGGCGGCGACGCGCTCCGCGAAGGCTCGCTTTGCGAGCTTGATGCCGTTGGTGTTGACGTAGACCTGCTTCACGCCTCGGTCGAGGGCGTAGCTGATCATCTCGAACAGGTCGGGGTGCAGGGTGGGCTCGCCGCCGGAGAGTTGGATGAGGTCGGCGTCTCCCTTGCCCTGCTCGAGGAGCTGGTCCACCAGGGCCTCGAAGCGGCTCCGCTCCATGGTCTCGTGCCGCTGCGGGCTGGAGTCGGCGTAGCAGGTGGGGCAGGTCAGGTTGCAGCGCTGGGTGATCTCGATGAGCATGTTGCAGCTGTGGTTGGCCACCTGATCGCCACAGTGCTGGCCTGGACCACAGCAGCCGCCCACGCTGTCGAGTCGTGCGTCGTGCTGGTAGTAGTGCGCCACGTCGGACGACAGCTGTGCGCTGAAGGCACCGTGGGTGTCGCACTCCTTGTCCATCCAGACCGCTGTGTCCCTTGCATACACGATCGCCTCGATCCGAGACAGACAGACGGGACACAGGCTGGTGGTGCGCTTCAGCAGCGACCCCCGCCCGAAGTCCTCGGGCGGCGGCTGCACCTCGATGGGTTGGGTCATCAGACCTCCTGGGCCGGCATGGTGTTCGTGCCGGCCCGATCATTACGGGCCGTGGGACCGCGAGCGGCCTCAGTCCGCGTCGTCGAGCACCGCACCATCCGACGACTGCACCCAGCGCACCTTGCTGGACGGCGCTTGGCACTGCCGCGCTCGCAGCATGCTGCAGGTCTGGCTGGAGTTCCGCTCCTCCGGGGTCCACAGCAGCGGATCGGCGACCACCTCCACCGTGAGCACCCGCGCCGTCCAGGCGAGGGACTCCCGATCGCTGTCGGACCACGGATCGGTGCCCAGGCCGCCGGTGATGGCCGACGTGATGAACTGCTGCGCGGTGTTGCCCCGGGTGGGCACGGGCATGTCCAGCGGGGCGCTCCCCGCCAGGCCTTGCCAGTCGATGGGCTGGTGCGTGCCGAAGACCACGATGCGATCAGGGCTCTGGAGCGGCGGTGTGACGTAGCCGAGCCGCTCCGACAGGCTGGACACCTTGCCGTCCATGCGGAAACCGGGACCGGACCAGGCGGTGATGCTGCCGTTGTTGGCGAGGTAGAGGATCCCGAGGTGCAAGGGCTGGCGAGGTCGCTCCTTGAGGCGCACCTCCAGGGTGACGCCGTTGCACATGGGCACCTGGACCGTGGGTGGCGGTGGCTCCACCGGCTCGAAGAGGGTCCGCGCGCAGTGCTTGGCGGGGTGGGGGTGTAGGCGCAGCGAGAGCATGTCGCTGGGGTAGCTGGAGCTGGCCCCCGTCAGGGCGAGCAGCGACGCCTGCCGGGCGTACAGGCCCAGGGTGTGGACCAGATCCGTGGCGCCGTGGGAGGTGTACCCGGCGAGGCGGTTGCGGCGCACCCCGTCGGCGCCCACGATGTCGATCTCCCCCGAGGGGGCGCGCTTCACCACGAAGTCGGGGTTTCGCTGCACGGGGAGCACGGTGCGCGCGAGCACCGGATGGTCTTGGATCTGACGCTTCGCGGCGCGGGTCAGGGTAGCGTCGATGTCGAAGCGCACCCGGATGGCGGTGATGTCGGCGCCCGGTGCCTGAAGCCGTCCCCAGTCGCCCACCACGGGTGCGCGCTTGCTACGGGGCAGCACGGTGCCGACGGCATGCATGACGTCCACGTCGTCGAGGCGCACCCAGGTGTCGGCCTTCGCCGCCCCATCGGGGTGCAGGGCCAGCACGGCGCCAGGAGAGTAGCCTGGCAAGCTCGGGCCCTTCAGCTGCACCTTGCCGGCGCTCACTGCCACCACCTGCCAGCTCTCGTGGGACTCCGTGGCACCGAACACGGACGTGCTCAGATCGCCGAAGGCCTCGGGACGCTGCCAGGTGTGGCTGGTGGCGATCCAGCGTGCGAGATCGTGGTGGATCTCGTACCAGGTGCCCTTGGGGCGGCCGTGCAGGGCGCGCATCAAGGCCTGGGTGAACAAGCCACGGCCGGCCTGCTCCTTGGCTGCGGTGCCGTCGCGCGCCGCGAACAGCCACACCACGCCGTCGGTGGTGGAGGGCGTCCAGGGGGTGGCCAGCGGCTGCAGTGCCGGCGCCGTCCAGCGCACCGACAGCCCCAGATCCATGGGGCTCGTGCGGAGATGAGGACCCCGTGCGGCGTCGGTGAGCACCACGACGTGATCCGTGCGCTTCGCGATCGCGGCCACCCGATCGTCGAGCTGCGCGAGGGTGAGATCGCCTCGGTCGCCAGTGCGGCTGTCGTGCAGCAGCAGCGAGCTACCGTGGGGCCCGCTCGAGCCGAGGCCTGCGAAGTAGTGCACCACGATGTCGCCCTGGCTGACGTCGCGCGTCAGCGCGTCGAAGGCGCTGCCGTGGGCGGCGGTGGTGGCTTGGTCACCGGTGAGGACGCAGACGTTGGCGGGGGGGAAGGCGAAGCGGCCTCGCAGCAGCCGGCCGACGTCTCGGGCGTCCTGCTCGGGTCCGGGCAGATCATCGGCACCGTCGGCGACCGGCGTGCTCGAGCCCACCACCAGCGCCACTCTCCGCCGACCCGCTGCGCCAGCTGGCTCGAAGTCGGCGCTCAGGGCGGCGCAGCTGTCGGTGGCTCGTTCTGTGCCGGATCCGGCGATGGCCAGCCCCGACGTCGTCCACAACCAGATCATGGCTCCCCCTAGCCAATGGAACGGTACAATAGACGTTCCGTTGGAGGAGCCAGGTGAGATGCATCTCCTGGGCGCTGCCGCCTGGGGCAGGGCAGGGTCGCGCGGGCTCGCTCAACTTCAACGACAACGACAACGACAACTGCGTGCCGCGCGACCACACACAAGGTCGCACGTTGGAGCCGAGTCGTTTGTCGCAACAAGGTCGCAATTTTCGAGACATTTCCGAAAGTGCTGGTTCACCAACGCATTCGGGCGGTGGCGAGCACCAGGTCCAGGCGGCTCGGCATGTCGGGTCCGCGCTGGTTGTCCGACAGCAGCGCGTGGCCTCCCTGGATCCACAGGTCCGGCCTTAACCGCCATTGTTCGCGTTGGTCGGCGTGGAGTCGAATCGCCCAGTCGAGCTCGGTGCCCAGCGCTCGCCCAGCGGTGGGCTGATCGATGTGGTTGGTGGGCGTTCCGCCGTTGCGGAAGCTGTAGAAGGGCTGCGCGATGGGGCCGGTGGACCAGGCCAGCACGGCTCCCACGCGAACATCGAGGGCCTCGATGGGCGCGATCTGCACGGCTGGTTGCAGATAGGCGGAGCGCCGCCAGGAGCCCTCGGTGGCCAGCGCGTCCACGCCGTCGGGGGCCTCGGCGCTGTACTGCGGATCGGTGAGCAGCCGCACGGTTCCGGTCTCGATCGCACCGCCCAGCTCGTCGAAGAGCACCATGCCCACGTCGAGGTTCGGATCGGCGGTGAAGTCGCGGATCACGCCGTCGTCAGGATCGCCGTCGCCACTGGCCCAGCCAGCGCGCAGGTGCAGGTTCACCGCGTCGTCGGCGAGTGCGAGGCGGCTGTGGGCGACCACGGCGGCTGCACCCACCCCCAACCCGTCGGGGGCGTTGTAGGACAGGGCGCGGTCGGTGCGCCCCAGGAAGGTGGCGGCCTCCGCTGCGAGCCACAGCGTGCCCGCGCCCACAGCGACGGGCAGCTGACCGAACACATCGGCGACGACCACGTCGGTGCGCCTGTCCGTGGCCAGCTCCCGCTGGGTTCGGCCCACGACATAGGCACCGAGCTGACGACCCTCGGGGTGTGCGTACAGCGCTGACGCGATGGCCTGGAATGCGCGCTGCTGGTTGCTGAGGCGCGCCAGATCGTCGGCGACGACACCGTCGGCCGCCAGCGTGAGGAACAGCGGAGTGGGGCTCTGGCGGTCGCCGAAGGGCGCCGTGGTCAGCCGCACCCGCACCACCCGGTCGCCGGCATCGGCGCGCCCGAACAAGGGGTCCTGGGCACCATCGTTGGCCAGCAGACCCAGGCCCCAGCGCGAGGTGGTGAGTCCGGCCTCGAGATCGAAGGCCCCTGTGCGCAGCCCCACGTTGGCTCGTCGAGGCACCACGCCTTGCAGCGTGAGCGCGGTGCGCGTGTCGCGGTTGCGCTCGTCGATGCCGGTGGGCAGATCCCAGGTGTCGCCAGCGAGCTGGCCGGTGAACAGGTCCCACTCGGTGCCGAGCCGGAGTCGGCCCGTGCGGTAGTCCAGGCTGGCGCGCAGGCGGGAGTCGAGTACGGGCCCTTGTCCCACCTGGGTGCCCTCGGCATCCACGGGGAAGTCCGGGGGCAGGCTCCCGATGAAGCGCAGCTCACCAGCCGTGGTGAGGGGAGGCGGCTCGGGAGGAGCCTCGGTCGTGGGTGTGGCGGCCTCGTCCTGAGCGAGGGCGGCCATGCAGAGAAGCGGCCACATCAGCGCACCTCCGGCTGACGCAGGAACGCGCAGTCCCCACGCTCGAGGCAGGGATCGTCCGACAGCTCGGTGCCGTCGGTGGCGAGGAAGTGGGCGATCTGGGCGATTGCAAAGGCGTTGATGTCGAAGGGCAAGGCGTCGTCGGGCAGGAGGAATCCGTGGCTTCCTTCGGGGTCCACGTACGGGATCCGCAGGCCCGAGACCTGGCCGTCGCCCATGGGCACCGACAGACGTAGCGGCTCGTCGGAGGGAGCACCCAGGCCATCGGTGCCGTTGTCGAGGTCGTCAGCGTCGAACAGCACGGGGTTGCCCTTGCCGTCGGTGTAGGGGCCGTATTGGTACAGGCCGCGCACCACCTGGCGATCGATGAGGAAGCGATCGGCG
Organism: Myxococcales bacterium; assembly: GCA_019634415.1. Classification (GTDB taxonomy): domain Bacteria; phylum Myxococcota_A; class UBA796; order UBA796; genus DRPG01. The sequence goes on along the minus strand of JAHQVJ010000085.1, from coordinate 9,071 downwards.
GTGATGCCGTAGCGGTCGTCGATGGTGGTGTAGTCCACGATGCCCGCCGCACGGGCCAGCGCGATGCCGGTGTTCACGTTGACGATGGTGTCGCCCGCGGTGGGCACCACCATCACGGGCAGGGGCTGTGCGCCCAGCTCCTCGAAGGGCTCCTCGAACCAGTGGCGCGCGTAGCTGATGGCGTCGCCAGGCTCGAGGGCTGCGGCGAGCACCAGCGCCAGGCGGCGCAGATCCGGGGTGCCGCGGATGTGGCCCGTGCCCTCGGAGGCGGCCACCAGGGTGCTGCCGGCGGGCATGGTCACGCCCTCGTGCAGCACGTCTTCGGGCCAGGTGTCGAAGACCGCCAGCTCCGCCCCCGTCGCGTCGAGGATGGTGACGACGAGCTGGTCACCGAGCTCGGTGGTGTCGGCGGCCGTGTAGATCTGATCCGGCTCGGGGCCGGTGAGCGGCATGCCCGAGGCGGCGCGCTTGTCGAAGGGATCCAGGGCGTCTGCCGGGATGCCCACGCGGAAGCGCCCGTCGGCGGGGATGGTGGCCTCGCGCACCTCGCCGTTGTCGAGGTTCTCGATGCGCACCGTGCCGCCAGCGGGCACCGCGTCGAGCACGCCCACGGGCAGGGTGCGCATGTCCACCACGGAGTTGACCATCTGGACGACGTCCAGCCCGCCCTTGCCGTCGGGGTAGCCGAGGAACAGGGGAGCCACGAGACGTCCGAACATGGCCTCCACCGCGCCGCCGATCTCCGTGCGGGCTGCGATGTCCACGGTGCCACCGCCGGGCACGATCATGGCGGCGCTGGACAGCTCGGGCATCACCGCCGCGGCCACCGAGGCGTCGATCCCTCCGAGGCTACCGCCCACCAGTGCGTAGCGCACGTCCGGCCCGCCGAAGTCGATCTGGCCGTCGTCGTCGAAGTCGCAGGTGGTGCGGGTGCCGGTGGCCTGCAGGCCGTTGGCGCCGCGCACCATCACGTCCATGGTGCCCTCGCCGCACTGGCGCAGGCTGCGGACGAGCTGCATCCAGTCCACCGCAGCTTGGCGCACCATGTCGCGGGTGTGGAAGGCGTCGGCGGACCACTGGTCGCCGCCGGAGTCGCGGACCCCGTCGTTGTCGAGGTCGCGGTAGCGGGAGTCGAGCAGGTGCTCGTAGAAGGGTCGCAGCCCCAGGCCGTCCAGCAACACCTCGATGAGGGCGGCGTCGTCGGGGTCCAGGGTGGGGCCGTGGCCCGGGAAGTCCATGAAGCAGGCGGTGAAGCCCATGCGGTTGAAGGCGTGGGCGAAGCCGAGTCCGTCGAAGCGGGAGGAGCCGTAGCCGTGGCCGAACACCGCCACGTCGAAGGGAGGCTGCAGATCGCCTTGTGCGCGCGGGACCACGCAGGTGAAGGGCACGCGCTGAGGCTCGGCGTGGATGGTGCCGGCCACCGGATCGAGCTGCCACCACTCGTCGGCGTCCCAGTGTCCGCCGTCGTCGCGATCGGCGAGGAGGTAGGGTGTCATGAACGTCGCCCCGACCACGCGATCGCCGTACGCACCGTAGGCATCCACGATGGGGTCGACGGACTCTTCGGGGAACAGGCCGAGGTCGCCCAGCGGCTCCACCACGGTGAGCACCGGTAGGTTGTGGGGATCGTCGTCGCTCACCACGGGCAGCATCTCGGTGAGGCCGGCCGGGAAGTCGTCGCGCAGCTGCGGCCAGGGACCAACGCCAGCGTTGAGTCCGCGGTGGATGTCCACCAGGTCGCCGGTGACGCGGCCGGTGGTGAAGGTCCAGGCGAAGGCGACGTCGTTCACGCCCATGCCCAGGGGTTGAAGCCCATCGAGCACGGGCAGGAGCGCGTCGGTCTGCCGCGTGTGGTTCACCGAGCCCCATGGCGAGACGACGGGCGCGCCGTCCATGCCGCGGAGGTTCTCCGTGAGCACCACGGCGTAGGTGGTCTGCTCGCGCAGCGGGGTCACGGGACGCACGATCAAGGTGTCGGTGAGCCGGTCGTACCAGGACAGCAGGTCCTCGCGCGGATCCCCGCCGATGGGCCAGACGTTGGCCACGTCGAGCCAGCCGTCGTTGTCGGTGTCTTCGCCGGGATCCATCACCCCGTTGCCGTTGAGGTCCTCGTCGACTGTGTCGAACATCACGGTGGGGCTGTCGGCGCGCGGATCGTTGGGGAAGTACCGGTCGGTGCGGGGCACGTCCACCGGGAAGCGGCCGTGCCCGATGTCCAACGGCACGGGCTGCAGGTAGGTGGGCCCGTCGGGATCCACGGCGAACAGCAGCACGGCGTCGTCGTCGAAGGGGCGATCCGTGTGGAAGTCGTCGGGGTGCCGCGCCAGGATCTCGTCGAGGTCCAGCGGGGCGTCGAAGGCCACCGTGATGGGGGCGTAGATCCCGAAGCCCACCATCTCGTTGAGCTTGGCGCGCGCCTCGGACTCGCCGTGGGTGTCGGCTTCTTCGGAGATGTTCAGACGCAGACCCGTCACCGAGGTGGGATCGGTTCGCGTCGCCAGATCGTTGGGGAAGGGGATCTCGGGCAGAGGCTCGGCGTCCCAGTCCACCACTACGCGCGGACCGTCCCCGTCGGGGGTGGGTCGCAACCCATCAGGGGCCGAGGCACAGGCCCCGACCCAAACGAACAACCACATTTCGTCGCTCCACAGCACACAGCAAAAGGCGTCACATTGTGGGTGGACGCCTCGGTGCCGTCAAGCCCGTCATTTCTCGATGTGCAGACCTGCGTTCTGCCAGGCGATCAGGCCGCCCGTGACGTCCACGACGTGGAAGCCGCGGCCCTTGAGCAGTCCGGCAGCGCGCTGCGACCGGCCTCCCGAGCGGCACATCACGTAGATGGGCTGCTCGCGGTAGGCCTCGAGGAACTCCAGGCTGGAGTCGAGCTGGTCCAGGGGCAGGTTCTGGGCGCCGAGCACGTGGCCGTCGGCGAACTCCTGGGCCGAGCGAACGTCCAGGAGCATCGACACCTCGTCGGCCTCCAGGCGGTCGTGCAGTCCCTTCACGTCCACCCGCTGGAGCGCGTCGGCCGATGCTGGGGCTTGGACCGGGGACGGCACGGGCGCGTCCACGTTCTGGGGAGGGGGGGCGGCTTGGGGGTTGCACCCGACAGATACCACTAGGATTCCGGCCAACACGTAGGGGGTCATCGTCTCTCCTGGTGGAGGACCGGGGGGGTGGGCCTCACAGTGTCTTGAGGTATTCGAGCACCGCGGTGCGCTCGGCGGGGCTTAACGGCTCACCGAAGGGGTGTCCGGAGTTGTCTGCACCCGACACGGTCGTGTCGTAGGTCCAGGCATCGGGCTTGGTGGGCACGGTGTAGGGCCAACCCATCTGCTCGTGATCGAGCGAGGTGTCGACGGGGTCGCGGCGCCACAGGGCGGGGCGCAGGCTCGGATCGAGCACGGCGGCCAGGGTGGGCACGGAGCCATTGTGTAGGTACGGAGCGGTGGCCCAGATTCCGTCCAGGGGCGGAGCGACGTAGCCGAGCAGGTCGGGAGAGGGGGCGTGGCCGGAGCCGAACCAGCTGTCGGCCACCCACTGCACGAAGTCGTTGTCCACGAACGCCCGGGCGTAGACGGGATCGGTGCCGATCTCGTCGAGCGGGATGATCTGCTCGATGTAGGCCGCGTCCTCACCGTAGGTGCCGTGGCAGCCGGAGCAGGTGGCCTCGAAGACGAGCCGCCCTTCGTCGGCCAGCGCTGGGTCCACCTCGCCGGGGTAGGCCGGCGGCTGCAGGGCCTCCGCCCAGGCCCAGACGTGCTCGAAGTCCGCCTCGATGGACTCGGCCTGCTCCAGATCCACGAGCCCCACCACGCTGATCTGCATGAGCATGCGGGGGATCTGGCCGGTGCCGAAGCCGGTCCAGTACAGGCTGTCGCGCTTGGCGACATGCCACAGGGGTGGGGTGTCGGACCAGATGTTGTCGCTGGGCACCTCGTACAGGGGCTCGTCGAGCCACGCGAGCGTGTCGGGGTCGCGGTGGGCGACGGCGGCGCGCTCGATGCTGAAGGCGGGGTTGACGCCGGCGAAGGGCATGTCGGTGAAGGGCTGCACGGCGGCGGTGCCGCGGCCGAAGGGCAGGTAGGCCTCGTACTCGGGGCTGTCGCCGCCGAACTGGCTGCGCACGGCGACGTCGAGCAGACCGAGGAAGTCACCAGCGGTGGGGGTGAAGTCGATGCGCGCGTTGCCGAGGCCGGGCACGAAGTCGCCTTCGACCACGCCACCGTGGCAGCCCATGCAGGTCACGCCGCCCACGACCTGTACCCCGTTGGGCGCTGCGAAGCGGTTGAAGGAGGCCGACAGCTGGGCGGAGGGTCCGTCGCGGTCGAGCACGTTGGCGGGGTCGGGGCCCATGAGGGTGTCCCACAGCTCGGCGGGCACGCCGGAGCCGACGAAGTCTCCGTAGCGGAGCACGTCCCAGCCGGTGGCGGGGTCGCCGCTGGGGCCGGTGGGCTCGGGGTCGGTGAGCAGGGTGGTGTCGGGCGCGGACTGGCACGACCACAGAGCGAAGATCCACATGTGGCTGGGTGTACCATTTCGCGGGAGCGAGCGTCGCTAGGCTGGGTCCGTCTTGGGTGCGTCGCGGTCGAACACACTGGCGGTGAGCAGCAGCAGGCCCACGGCGAACGGTGCGAGCTGTTCGATGACGGGGGGCAGGGCGCCGGGTGCGGAGTAGGTGGGGTGGGCGACGCCGGCGAGGGCTGCGGCCATGGCGCCGGCCAGCCACACGACCTCGCGGGAGCGGCGGAAGGCCCAGGCGCCCGCGGCGGTGACCAGTGCGATGGCGAGGATGAGCAGGGCGGCGAACGTCCAGGCGATGCCATCTGCGCTCTGGGCGGGGGGCACGACGAGGACCTCGAACGCCTTGATGGCGAGGATCCCAGCGAGGCACAGGCGGGCGGGCCAGAGGCTGGTGAGCCAGGAACGTGGCATGGCTCCATTGTGCCGACGGGTCGAGGGCGGTTGTCAGGGCCCGGTGAGATCTGGCGGTACCGCGGGCGGGGCTGCCAGGCGAATCCAGCGACACGTCGCCTCGTCGGCGGGTCGGTAGAGGTGCTCTGCGGGTGTGGTCAGGGCGTCGTGGGTGTCGCGGCGCTGCTGGACCTGCGCGGTGATGTCCGTGATGTGGCTGATCCAGCGGGTGGCGAAGTCCCGCAGGGCGTCGCGGCGCAGGCCGATCTGCAGGGCTCGCCGCTCGAGGCGGAAGCCTGCCGGATCGTAGTCGGGGTCCCATTGGAAGCGGACGTCGCAGCGCTTGCTACGGCGCCGCCACTCGTCGCGGCTCCAGCCGGTGGTGTCGGGGTGGTGGCTGGTCTCGACGGCGCGGGAGAGGAGGTCGTCGAAGGCGGATCGCTTCAGGTGGATGGCGAGGATCCGCTCCTGGCCTGCCTTGGTGGCCCAGCCACTGCGATGCATCATCCACAGGAAGCTGGTCTTGATCCAGGACATCCGGTCGAAGCTCCAGGGCCCCCCGAAGCGCTGGTGCTCGACGGCGTAGGTGGCGATCTCTGCGTTGTAGGCCTGGTACACGCACAGGTCGGAGGGGGAGGCCTGTGCGAGGAGGTGCCGTCCAGAGGTGGGCCAGGTCGGCTCCTGGGTGGCGTGCAGTGTCCAGCGCAGCTCGTGCATGTTTTCCTATGGCTCGGTGGGGTGGGGGGGCCGTTCCGGGTGGACGAGTAGCGCGTCGCGGAGTCGCTGTGTGAGGGTGGCAGAGAGCCAGTGTGGCTCTGCCTCGAAGCCCTCGATGCTGCGCTGGAAGAGCCGCTGGTGCTCGGGCGTCACACCTTCGGAGAGCTCGTACTCGTCGCAAATGATGCGCGTGTCGATGCCCACCACGAACAACACCAGCCCCACGAGCACACCGGTGCGGTCGCGACCGCTGGTGCAGTGCACGAGGACGGGCCACGGCGCGTCGACGAGCTTGGCGAGCCCTTCCTTCAGCCACCGGCGAACCCTCGGATCGGTGGTGAGGTAGTTGTCTTCGTGGTCCTGCGCGGGGTGGTGCACCCCATTGATGCTGGGGAACGGCTGGTCGGGTCCTTTGCGCAGGTTGAACACGGTGCGAACAGGGGGGAGCTCGGTCTCGTCGAAGAGGTTGTTGACGGTCCCCCCTCGGTACAGCATGCCTGGCTGGACGAGGGGTTGCTCTGCCACCAGCTCCAGGGACTCGGCGACGTCGCGAAGATTCTGAATCAAGCTCTCCCCCTCGCTTCCTGGCTCTGCGGCTCTCGGCCAGTGGCCTGTCGGCGACAGGAGCGACTGGGCCGGGAGTCCGTCGACGACCGATGACGGGATCCGAATAGCCGAAATCGGGTGCCAGCCCGTCGAGAAGCGACGGGCGTTCGTCTACGTCAAGACTCGGGGTGCGCCGGTGGTGGCCTGTGGCCGCGTTCGAAGGCGCTGCTGCCACGAATCTGGTCTGGAGTTCGGGGAGGCAGACCAGGTCACAGTGATCAGCTGCGAGCAAAGCTCGCGGCCAATCCGTACAGTGGCAGCGCAGCTGGCACGGGTCTGATCAGAGCGATGGTGGCTCATGCCATGGCCCGACATCGAAGAACCGACCTTTTGTCCAATCACTGAGATTGACGATTCGGCAGATAGATCCAGCTGGGACATCGAGGTTGGTTCGTAGTGCCGTGGTGAGGCCGACAGGAAAGGGGGTGTAGGGGGTGTCCGAACCTGGGGGGTGTGACAACACCCCAGCGCCTCGGCAGAAGCCGTATACTACTCCGAAGATCTCCGCGGACATCGTCCGTTCTGACCAGCTCATTCGTTCACCTAGAAGCGTCCTGCGAAGTGCTCTCTGAGCGGAAGCGGACGTGGGGATCGGCGACGGGCCTGCCTCGGCGAATCGAATCAGCGATTCACGGCCAGTTGCCTGATCCGGAACAATCCCCGCATGAACCTCATGTATGAGCGGCTATGAGCGCGTCGCTCGACGTCGCCACCCAACGTACGACCGGACAGGATCGCCCACTCGACTCGATGGGGCCGCTGCGCGATCTCCTGAAGCGAGGAACGTAGCGTCTCGGAAAGCTCTTGCCACAGCACGTCGGGCCCATCACCAAGGAGCTTGATGAGTTCGCCCCAGCCGCGTGTGGAGACAACATTCCCCGTGCGCTGGCTCCACTGGCGAAGCCGTTCCTTGGGGGATTGCGGTATCTTGGGGGCTGTCCACTGCAGGTTGGATTGGGATGGCCATGACGCTACGAGCGTGCCTACTTCGCAGCGTGCTCCAGACGAGACGAACAGCGTGGCACCCTCTTCGAGGAACCACCGCTGCAGGCAGACGGATCCTTCCACAATCTCCAAGTGGCCAGCCGTGGTGACGAGCCTGGTGATCAGCCCAGTGATGTCTACCTCTTCCCTGGTCGGGGGTTCGTGGCCGACCACCCCAGGCATCATCGCGTAGACGTGGACGGAACTGGGACTCCAGCTGGCCACGACGCCCTCTGGTGACACCGCAGTCGCTTCGGCAAGATCAGCTCCAGCGGGCACCCAATGGGGCGTCCCGTCGACGATTACTACGCCGGGGTCGATGCTTCGATGCATCCCAGGCTGATGGGCCAAGGGCACTGTCGCAACGTGGTCGAGCGAAACCGTTGCGGCGTGTCCAGGGGCAATCCGAATCTCGTGCAGTGTGGGGAGTCCGCGCCAATCGATGTCATCCAAGACCACATCGACGTTGGGGCGACCTTCGAGACGATACATGAAGCTTCTGCCTCCCTTACGGATTCATACGCGCGTCGAAGGCCCCACGGCGAAACGCCTCTCGAAATCGACTCTCGACATCGAGTGCTCGCTGGTGCAGCCTGTCGACGGTCTGCTGGAACAGGTCGGCGGACATCCCACCCTGATTAGCTTTGAACGCCGCATCCAGCCCCACGGTCTCCGTTAACTCGTGAGCAGCCGTGGACAAGATGCCCTCATCGGTGGCTAAGAGGCCTTCTCGCATCCTGATCACCCAGACCCCATCCTCCATGACCCGCGCAGGCGTGACCAGTGCGGCGCCTGCCTCTCGCTGCCCGGCAGGACCGTAGAACGCGTCGGCGCCGGGCATCGCAGCCTCCATGGCGTCATCTGCAACGAACTCGAAGCGGACATTCGATGGCAGTCGGGAGTCGAAGAACTCCTCGATCAAGTCGATGGCTTCATCTGCAGTCCTCCGGTCCGCGCCCCATCGATTCGGGGCCCAGGTCACTCGACGGCCAGCGGCTCCCGCCAAGGTGCGGGTCTTCCTACCTCCCACAGCCAGTAGTTCATCGGCATGTGCCGCCGTTTGCGTCTCAAGTGCGCCAGCCTTACCGGCTGGCGTCATGAGTGTGATTGCGGTTCCTGCAAGGAGGGCGGCCTCTTCGCTCACGTCGTAGCGCACCGGGCCGTCGTTCGTGAGGTTGAAGTAGGCTCCCTCTCCAGCTGTGCGAACAGCGTGTAGTAGGTGGTTGATGCTTCCACCAATCCAGTCATTCGGCCATCGTCGCGAGTATTCCGTCGGAGGCATGCCTCCGGTGAGTTGCCGGATGTTCATCGACAGCCAGTTGGGCATCTGCCAGCCGGCGCCCCCTTGGGGCTGGCGCAGTGAGCCAGGTTCTGCGGCATACATCTGCGGGCCAGTCTGTGCGTCTTCCGGTCGAGGTCCTACGAAGTCCTCGGCTGATGGGGCCTTCCCGCTCCTGTCGCGGGCAACGGTAGGTGATGATCGTGCGTACTCGAAGCGGTTTGGCCCACCATCCATCCCTATCGGATCACATCTCACCCATCGCCCGAGCCAAGCCGCATAAAGCCTCACCCCATGCAGCGCCAACCCGGTTTCGTCGTCGCGCTCCATGCCGGTGTAGCGGTAGCGCTTGGCGCTCACCTCGATGCCGCTCTTCTCCGCCCACCAGGAGGTGGTGCCGTAGGGGTGGAACTCCTCGTAGGTGACGAGGGCGGCGTTGTCGTCGAGCTCGACGGCGGCGCTGCCCAGGTGGTTGCCCAGCTGATAGCGGAAGCGGATGTCGGGATCGGCAACGGTGCTGCCGGCGTCGACAGTGAGTGTTTCCGTCATCGCGATGCGGCTGTCACCGTCT
>JAHQVJ010000084.1 GCA_019634415.1 Myxococcales bacterium | reverse complement strand
GCCACCACCATCGCTCGATGCGAGAAGTGGCTCCGGCCCGCTCCCAGCGTGGCCGACGCGTCCCCGAGCTCCGCGTCGTCGCACCCCGACAGCCGCTCCGAAAGCCGCTGACCCAGGGCCACGAGCGCGCTCGGCGTCTTCCCCGACAACGGAAGCAGCACCGCCCCAGCCGCCGCTGCTGCGCGCGCTGGCTCCGCCGGTGCCTCCTCCACGATCACGTGCGCGTTGGTGCCCGCGAACCCGAAGGAGCTGATCCCCGCTCGACGCGTACGCTGATCTCGCGGCCAGGGCAGCTCGTCGGTGGGCACCACGAAGGGCGTGTGCGACAGGTCGATCTCGGGATTCAGCGTCTGCAGGTGCAGGTGCCGTGGAATGGCCTGGTGCTCCAGCGCCAGCACGGCCTTGAGCAAGCCCGCGATGCCCGCCGCGGACTCGAGGTGCCCGAGGTTCGTCTTCACCGAGCCGAGCCCGCAGACGTCCCCCTCGGGCCGCGGTCCGCCGAACACCTCCGCGAGGGCCTCCACCTCGATGGGATCCCCAAGCGGCGTGCCGGTGCCGTGGGCCTCGAGGTAGCCGATGTCGTCGGGCTGCAGCCCAGCGGACCGAAGCGCCGCTCGCAGAAGCTCGATCTGGGCCAGGTAGTTGGGCGCGGTGAGCCCCATGGAGCGCCCGTCGTGGTTCACCGCCGATCCCGCCAGCACCGCGCGCACCGGGTCACCGTCTGCCAGCGCGTCGTCGAGGCGCTTGAGCACCACGAAGCCGGCGCCCTCCCCGCGCACGTAGCCGTTGGCATCGGCGTCGAAGGTGCGACAGCGCCCGTCCGGCGACAGCGCCTGCACGCGCGCGAGGGCCTCGGTGGTGAGCCCGGACAGCAGAAGGTTCACGCCCCCCGCCACCGCCAGATCCGTCTCGCCGGAGCGCAGGCTCTGCGCCGCGAGGTGCACGGCCACCAGCGACGACGAGCACGCCGTGTCCACCGACACCGCAGGACCGCGCAGGCCCAGCAGATACGCCACCCGACCTGCGGTGATGCTCAGCAGGTTGCCGGTGAGGGTGTGGGCGTCGAGCGCGTCCACGCCGCCCAGGGTGAGCTGCTGAAGGTAATCCTGCCAGCTCGTGCCCACGTACACACCAGTGCGCGTGCCCTCGAGGGCCATGGCCGGGAGGGCGGCATCCTCCAGCGCCTCCCAGACCACCTCGAGCACCAGCCGCTGCTGCGGATCGAGGGAGGCCGCTTCCCGCGGCGAGATCTCCATGAAGCCCGGATCGAAGCGATCCACCTCCCGGAGCAGCCCGGCCCAGCGCGGAACCTCGTCCTCGCCGGCTCTGCGGGGCCACCGAGACGCCGGCACGCGTCGCACGGCGTCCACCCCCTCGTGCAAGAGCTGCCAGTAGGCCTCCGGCGTGCCGGCACCTCCCGGAAATCGACATCCAATCCCCACGATGGCAACACGTGAGGATGAACATGCCGTTTCGGCAGGTTTGCCTACACCATCGGGCGCGAGGCCCAACGGATCAGAGGAGTCCGAGGTCGGATTTCGGGAGGTCATGCACGCCCTCAGGGTGCTTCATGGTGGTCCCGCACATCGCGTGAGCATATTTCTTCGTTACGCTCGTCGGCAAGCCCACGCGTCAACTGTCACAGTCAATGGATGCGCTGGCAAAGATAGGCAGCGAGTTTTCGCACCGTGGGATGGCCCAGCACGGCGGCCGAAGACAGCCGAATGGCCAAATTGGTTTCCAAGCGCCGACGCAGCTCCATGGCGGCACGAGATTTCATGGCGAGGCGGTCGAAGTTCACGGTGGGTGAGACGCGCGCCGAGTCGATACCGAGCACCGCGGCCACCTCCTCCGTCAGTCGCTGCTCCATCGCCCCCTGTCGCTGCCGCTCGGACAAGCCCAGCACGTCGTCGCGCCAGGTGGAGGGTGCCGACTCGGCTTCCTTCGGAGGGCGGGTCGGCGACGGGGGCGCGTCCTGGTGCACCCAATACGGTCGACGGTGAAACGCATAGGTCGGCAGCGACACGACGCGACCGGCGGGTGCCAGCGTCCGCCAGCTCGGATCGTGGCCGAGCACATAGGCGCCAGCCACGGTGGCTCCGATGTCGGCGAGGGGGTCCGAGTCCCGCTGCACGGTGGCCAGCACCGCCCCGTCCGCCACTCCCTCCTGCAGTGCAGGCACCAAGACGGGATGCGGACCGATCTCCACGAAGGTGCCGTGCCCCATGGCCCGAGCCGCGCACACCCCGTCGTGGAAGCGCACGGTCTGGCGCAGGTTCTTCGCCCAGTACGCAGCATCGGGAGCGCGCTGCACGAGCTGGCCCGTCACGGTGGACACCCACAGCCACCGCGGAGGCGCGCCGCGCACCTCCGACAGCGCGTCCGTCAGCTCGTCCAGCAGCGGATCCATCTGCGGACCGTGCGACGCGTACTCCACCTTCACCTGGCGACAGAACACGTCGCGTTGCTGCAGCTGCTGCAGCAGCGCCTCGATCGCCTCGGGCTGCCCCGACACCACCACGGACCGCGGCGAGTTCACCGCCGCCAAGCTGCATCCCTCCGTCTGCTGCAGCACCTCGCGGATCTGCTCGGGACCGAGCTCCACCAGCGCCATCGCCCCGCGGCCGCCAGCGCGCTCGCGCGCCACCCGGCTCCGGCGACAGATCACCTGCGCCCCCTCGCGAAGGGTCAGCGCTCCGGCGGTGACGGCAGCGGCCACCTCGCCCATGCTGTGCCCCAAGACCACGGCGGGCCGGATCCCGAAGGTGTCCAGCAGCGCGGTGAGCCCGAGCTGAAACGCGAAGAGTGCTGGCTGGATCCTGTCGGAGCGGTCGAGCGCGGCGCCGGGCCCCGTGCCCGCGAGCAGCTCGGTCACCCCGTGGCCGAGCTCGGGAGCCATGGCCTCGTCGCAGGCCGCGACGGCGTCGCGAAAGGCGGCGCTGGCCTGCAGCAGACGCTGCCCCATGCCCACCCACTGACCGCCCTGCCCGCCATAGACGAAGACGGGGCCCGGCGGAGGCTCCTCGGGAACCTCTCCGCGCCACACACCCGGTGAGCTGCCCCCCTCGAGCGTGCGCTGCAGCGCGTCGGCGAGCTCCTCCGTGGAGCCTGCCACCACCGCCAGGCGATGCCTCCCGTGGTCGCGACCGACGCCGGCGATGTGGGCGACGTCGCGGACGTCGAGCTCTGGCCGCTGTCGAAGGGCCACGTGCCAGCGCGCCACGCCCTGCTGCAGCGCCTCGGGCCCCATGGCCGACAGCGGCACCACGGCAGGACGCCAGCCTGCCGAGGAAGGCTCGACCGGCTCGGGCGCGGAGCCGAGCACCACGTGGGCGTTGGAGCCGCCGAAGCCGAAGGCGCTCACAGCACCGTGGCGAGATCCGTCGGCGGCCGCAGGCCAGGGACGAGTGGTGTCCACGACCTCCACGTTGAGGGCGCGATGGTCGGTGCCCTGCGGCGGCTGGCGGAAGTGCAGGCTCGGCACCAGGGTGGCGTGGTGCAGCGACAGGGCCACCTTCACCAAGCCGACGATGCCGGCGGCCGCCTCCAGGTGCCCCAGGTTGGTCTTGATGGAGCCCACGGCCAGCGGACCGGTGCGCTCGGGAGCGGCGCCGTAGCTGGCCCCGAGGGCTGCCAGCTCCACGGAGTCCCCCATGGCCGTGCCCGAGCCGTGGCACTCCACGTAGTGCACGGCGTGCGGCTCGACTGCCGCGCGTCGACAGGCGGTGGCGACGAGTCGCTGCTGACCGTCTCGGCTGACGGCGGGCAGGCTGTCGTTGACGCCGTTGTTGTTCGTGGCGCTGCCACGGATGACGGCGTAGACGCGGTTGCCGTCCGACAGGGCGGCGGACAGGGGCTTGATCACCACCATGGCGCCGCCCTCGGACCGCACGTAGCCATCCGCCGCGGCGTCGAAGGTCTTGCAGCGCCCGTCGGCAGCCAGCACCCCCATCTTCGACAGCGCCAAGCCCGTCTCGGGGAGCAGGTTGAGCTGCACGCCACCCACCAGCACCGCGTCGCACTCCCCCCCGAGCAGCGCCCGACACCCGAGGTGGACCGCCACCAGGGAGCCCGCGCACGACGCGTTGACCACCATGCTCGGCCCCTGCAGACCCAGGAAGTGGGACACCCGGTTCGCCACCAGACCGTCCACGTTGCCCGTGCTCGTGAAGGGCGTGGTGGCGTCGGGCTCGAGGCGCGACTTGAGGATCTCATAGTCGTTGAACTTCACCCCCACGAACACGCCCGTCTCGCTGCCCCGCAGTCGGCTCGGGGCGATGGCCGCGTCCTCGAGCGCCTCGACGGCCAGCTCGAGGGACAACCGCTGCTGTGGATCCATGTCGATGGCTTCGCGGGCCGACACGCCGAAGAACTCGGTGTCGAAGCCCCGCACGTCGGCCAGGAAGCCGCCCCGTCGCGGGATCCAGCCATCCGGAGAGGCCTCCTCGCGGGGCACCGGCCAGCGAGAAGCGGGCACCTCCGCCACCGTCTCGCGGCCGTCCACGAGCAGCTGCCACAGTATGCGTACATCGTCCGCACCCGGCACCCGACAGGAGATGCCGACGATCGCCAGGGGCTCGCTCATGCCGTGGCGGAAGCGAGGTCGACGCGCGGCGTGAGGTGCAGCCGGATCCCGTCGCGCGGTCGCAGGTTCACCGAGGGCAGGGGCACCACCTCGTGGGTCTCGTCCAGCCGCAGCTCGAAGCGACGCACCACCATCGCCAAGGCGATCGCCATCTTCACGTTGGACAACTTCACGCCCAGGCACACCCGTGGCCCCCCCGAGTAGGGGAAGTACGCGAACTTGTGGCGCCCCTCCGAGCGCTCGGCCGAGAAGCGATCGGGGTCGAAGCGATCCGGATCGGTCCAGTGATCGGGATGCCGATGGATCGCGTGCATCAGCAGGTTCACCCTGGCGCCCGCCTTCACGGTGTAGTCCCCGATGGTGTCGTCTTGCAGGGGGGTGCGCTCCACGGTCCAGGCCGGCGGGTACAGGCGCATCGTCTCGTCGAGCACCTGCCGGGTGTAGACGAGGGACTCCATGTCGGCGTAGTCGGGGGCCGACGCCCCCGACACCCGCGATGCCTCCTGCGCCACCCGATCCTGAGCCTCGGGATGCTGCGCGAGCAGGTAGCACGCCCAGGTCAGGGCGTTCGCCGGAGACTCGTGGCCCGCCACCAGCAGCGTCTTGATCTCGTCTCGCAGCTGCTCCTCGGTCATCCCTCGCCCATCGTCGTCCCGCGACAGCGCGAGCGAGCTCAACAGATCACCGGTGTCGTCGCCGGACTCCCGACGCTCGCGGACCAAGCGCATCACGATGTCGTCGAGGCGATCCACGGCACGGCGCACCCGCACCCGGCCAGGCGTCGGGAAGTCGCGCGGGAGCTTCGCGGGAGCGGTCACGCGCTTCATGATGTGCGCGAAGGCGGTCCGCATGGAGGCGCTCACCTGGGGCGCGTCCTGGGCCAGATCGATGCTGAACAGGATGCGTCCGATGGCGCTCAGACCGAACCGGACGAACTCCTCGTAGATGTCGACGGAGCCCGATGCCGCCTGCTCGTTCCAGCGATCCAGCATCGACTCGGCGCTGTCGGCGACCACACGCGCATAGTCCTGGAGCTTGGCAGGCGCGAAAGTAGGCAGGATCAACTTGCGTTGTCGCCGCCAACTCTCCATGTCGTTGGTGGTCATCTGACCGTCGCCGAGCAACACGCCGAACTCGTCGTACATCGAGCTCTTTTTGTACTTGACATGCTGATCATTGAGCACGTGTTTGACGTAGTCGGGATTGGTAAAGACATAGATCAAAATGGGACCCAACCGCATGGAGTAGGCGTCGCCATACTCGCCGGCCAGTGAGCTCAACGTGTGGAGCGGGTCTCTCATCAGCCTAGGAGCGATGTTCATGGCACCGAACATGCCGGGACCCGGTGGATGTCGCGTGGCGTTCATCGTCCCCCCTCGCACCGCGAGAACGCTACCACAACGCGAGCATGATTGACGTAGAGGACAGCAGCACTCCATACTCGAGCCGTGGCCAACGCCGAGCCGACTCGAAGCCCGTGGATTGCGACGGCTCCCTCCGCGGAGGCAGCCCGACGTCTGTTCTGTTTTCCCTACGCGGGTGCCGGAGCCAACGCGTACACCAGCTGGGGTACGGTGTTCCCATCCGCCGTGCAGGTCTGCGCCATCGAGCCTCCGGGTCGCCGCAGCCGACGACGCGAGCCCTCCATCGTGCGGATGCGCCCCCTGGTCCAGCAGCTCGAGCGTGCGCTGACGCCGCTCGTCGACTTACCCTTCGCCCTGTTCGGCCACAGCTTGGGTGCGTACGTGGCCTTCGAGGTGGCTCGCCGACTGCAGGCCCGCTGCCGCCCACCCCAGGCGATCTTCCTGAGCGGCGCGCCCGCACCGCAGCTCCCCCAGCGGCGCCAGCCCCTCTGGCGGCTGCCCGACGCGGCCTTCCTCGAGGCCGTGCACGGCTACGGCGGGATTCCGTCGGAGATCTGGGACCAACCCGAGCTGCTCGCGCTGTTCCTGCCGTCGCTGCGTGCCGACTTCGAGCTGTTCGGAACCTACGTGGTCCGAGAGGGCGAGGCGCTGACCTGCCCGGTGTTCCTGATGGCCGGGGCCAACGACCCGCACGCCTCTCCGCAGGCCGTTCACGCGTGGCGACAGCTGCTCCCCGAGGCCCGCGCACCCGAGGTCTTCGAGGGAGGCCACTTCTACGTCGCAGAGCAGCGAGACCCCGTGATCCGCTTCCTGATCCGCAGCTTGGATGGACTGCGCTGATGGGGCGCACCTTCCTGGATGCAGCCACCGCCGATCTGCAGCTGCGGCGCGGCGGCGAGCTGGTGTCCGGCACCGCCCGGTGGCTGTCCTCCCGGATGGCTGCGGCCTCGCGCGACCGCGCGGCGGCGCTGCTCCACCCCACGGAGCTGGCCCACTGGCAGACACTGACCGTGCCCCGTCGCGCCACCAGCTACCTGCTGGGTCGCATCGCGGTGAAGCAGGCCATCGCAGCCCTGGGCGTCACCCAGCCCCCAGCCTCCTTCGAGGTCGCCTCGGGCGTGTTCCGCCACCCGATCCTGTCGGGCCTACACGCCGACCCACCCGCGATCTCCCTGACCCACTGCGACGCAGGCGCCCTCGCCGTCGCCTGTGATCCCGGCCACGTCCTCGGCGTGGACGTAGAGCCACTGGACCCCACCCGCGCCCACGTCTTCCACTCGGTGACGAGCCTGACCGAGCGCGCACGCCTGCGCGCCGATCCGAACGCCGATCGCACGGCCAATCTGCTGTGGTCCCTCAAGGAAGCCCTGTCGAAGGCCCTGCGCTGCGGGCTGACGACCCCCTTCGAGGTGCTCGAGTGCACGGAGCTGCAGCCCGAGGGTCCGCAGCGCTGGACCTGTCACTTCACCAACTTCAGCCAGTACCGAGGCACCGCCTGGATCGCCGCCGACCACGTGGTCGCCGTGGTGATCCCGAAGCGCACCACCCTCGGACTGGCCCTCGATCTCGCCTTGACCGTCGAGCCGCCCGCCGTGGCGGATCGGTCCCTCACCGTCACCCGCTCACACCACGAGGCAAACGGCACGCCATGAAGGTCGAAATTCTGCGCCCGAGCTGCAACCTGTCCACCGTCCGAGACGGTCGGGGGGGCATCTTCACCTGGATTCCTCCGGAGCCCATCGTGGAGTGGAACCTCATCTACCTGCACCCCAACAAGGTGCGGGGCATGCACTACCACCCCCACTTCATCGAGTACCTGCTGATCGTGCAGGGCGAGGGAGTGCTGGTCTCCAAGGACGACCCGGACGATCCGGACTGTGCGGAGGAGACGCTGCACGTGTCGAAGGGGATGTGCACACGCACCCCCATCGGCGTGATGCATACGGTGTACGCCATCACCGAGCTGTCCTTCGTGGCGATGCTCACCCGCCAATGGGACCACTCGGATCCGCCCATCGTTCAGGTGGAGCCTCTTCCCCACACGCTGACGGAGGGCTGACGTGCGCAAAGCCTTGATCACCGGCATCACTGGCCAGGACGGCTCCTACCTGACGGAGCACCTGATCGCCAAGGGCTACGACGTCCACGGAATCGTGCGACGATCCTCCAACTTCAACACCGATCGGATCGACCACCTCGTGGATCACGAGCAGCTGAGCCTGCACTACGGGGACCTGATCGACTCGAGCAGCCTCAACCGGATCCTGGAGCGTGTGGGACCCGACGAGATCTACAACCTCGGCGCCCAGTCCCACGTCCACATCTCCTTTCAGACGCCCGAGTTCACCACGGAGGCCAACGCGCTGGGCACGCTGCGGATCCTGGACGCCGTGAAGAACGTGGGCCTGAGGCCTCGCTTCTACCAGGCCAGCAGCTCGGAGCTGTTCGGGGGGATGGGCGCGAGCCCACAGTCGGAGAACACGTCGTTCTACCCGCGCTCTCCCTACGCCTGCGCCAAGCTGTTCGCCTACTGGATCACCGTCAACTACCGCGAGGCGTACGATCTGTTCGCCTGCAACGGCATCCTGTTCAACCACGAGTCACCGCGTCGAGGCGAGGTGTTCATCACCCGCAAGGTCACGCGGGCAGCGGCACGCATCTCGCTGGGCAAGCAGGATCGGCTGTCGCTGGGCAACCTCGAGGCCAAGCGGGACTGGGGCTACGCCAAGGAGTACGTCGAGGCGATGTGGCTGATGCTGCAGCAAGACGAGCCAGACGACTACGTCATCGCCACGGGCGAGACGCACTCGGTGCGGGAGCTGTGCGAGGTGGCCTTCGCCCAGGTCGGGTTCGAGCTCGAGTGGACGGGCGAGGGACTCGACGAGAAGGGCGTCGACCGCGAGACGGGGCGTGTGCTCATCGACATCAACCCGAAGTACTTCCGCCCCACCGAGGTGGATCTGCTGCTCGGAGACATCGCCAAGGCGCGGGCCAAGCTCGGCTGGACCCCCGAGGTCACCTTCGACGAGCTGGTCCAGATCATGGTGCAGAGCGACCTGCAGCGGGAGGGCCCATGACCGAAGCCGTCGACCGATGCCGCATCTGCGGCAACACGGAGCTGGCCGACATCCTCGACCTGGGCAACCAGCCGCTGTCCGGCGTGTTCCCCACAGAGCGCGACCAGGTGGTGGAGTCCGCTCCGCTTCAGCTGGTGCGCTGCACGGGCGACCCGAACGCGGTGTGTGGACTGCTGCAGCTGCGCCACAACGCCGACTTCAGCCTGATGTACGGAGAGCACTACGGCTACCGCTCGGGGCTCAACCAGGCGATGGTGCGCCACCTGAAGGGCAAGGTGGAGAGGCTGGTCGAGCAGGTACAGCTCGGTCCCGACGATCTGGTCATCGACATCGGAAGCAACGACGCCACGCTGCTGAGCGCGTACCCGACAGGGCCCACCCTGGTGGGCATCGACCCCGTGGGTCCCAAGTTCGAGCGGTTCTACCCACCGCACGTCCGGCTGATCCCCGAGTTCTTCTCGGCCGACCTGGTGCAGGAGCGGCTCGAGGGCCGGCGCGCCAAGGTGGTCACGTCCATCGCCATGTTCTACGATCTGCCGGATCCGATGGCCTTCATGGCCGATGTGCACCGGGTGCTGGCCGACGACGGCGTGTGGGTGCTGGAGCAGAGCTACGCGCTGTCGATGCTGCAGGCCAACGCCTACGACATCGTCTGCCACGAGCACCTGGAGTACTACGCGCTGCGGCAGTTCGAGTGGATGGCCGAGCGCGTGGGCTTTCGGATCGTGTCCGCAGCCACCCACCCGATCTACGGCGGCAGCCTGAGCCTCACGCTGGCCAAGTCCGACTCCACCCACCCCACCGACACCCGAGGTCTGGCCACGATCCGGGAGCAGGAGGATCGAGCCGGCCTGCACACAGCGGCGCCCTACGAGGCCTTCGCCACCCACACCCAGCACCACCGCGACGCGCTACGCGCCTTCCTCGACGCCTCCGCCCGCCAGGGGCTGCGCACGCTGGGGTACGGCGCCTCCACCAAGGGCAACGTGCTCCTGCACTACGTGGGCATCGGCACCGCCGACCTGCCCTGCATCGCGGAGGTCAACGAGGACAAGTTCGGTCGATTCACGCCAGGCACCCTCATCCCCATCGTGTCGGAGGCCCGTGCCCGTGCCCTCGCCCCCGACCAGTTCCTGGTGCTGCCGTGGCACTTCCGCGACGCCATCGTGGCGCGGGAGCAGGGGTTCCTGCAAGGCGGGGGCAAGCTGGTGTTCCCGCTGCCCGATCTGGCCGTTGTCTAGGCGTACGAGCCTGATCCTCGGCGCGGAGGGTCAGGACGGCAGGCTGCTGGGTGAGGTGCTGACGGCTCGTGGGGACCGGGTGGTGCCGGTGGGTCGGCCCCACGCACCGGGCGCGGTGGACATCACACGCAGCGGCGACGTGGATCGGCTGGTGGCCGAGTCGGAGCCCGACGAGATCTACGTGCTCGCAGCACTTCACCACGCCTCGCAGGATCGAGCGCTCGACGACGCCGAGCTCACCTGGCGCTCGTACCAGGTGAACACCCTGCCCGTGACCCACCTGCTGCGCGCCATGGCCACCCACCGCCCCGAGGCGCGCCTGTTCTACGCCGCGTCGTCGCACGTCTTCGGCACACCGCGCCAGGTGCCACAGAGCGAAGACACCCCGCTCGATCCCAGCTCCACCTACGGGATCACGAAGGCCGCTGGTCTGCTGCACTGCCGCAGTGCTCGCCGCCGCGGGCTGTTCGCCTCGGTGGGGATCCTCTACACCCACGAGTCGCCCCTGCGCTCCGAGCGCTTCGTGACGCGCAAGATCTGCAAGGCCGCCGCCCAGATCCAGCGCGGCGAGCGCGAGCAGCTGGTGCTGGGCGACCTGTCGGCCGAGGGCGACTTCGGCTGGGCCGCCGATCACGTGGACGCCATGGTCCGGATCCTGGCCGCAGACAGCCCCGAGGACTTCGTGGTGGCCACGGGCCAGCGCACCAGCGTGGGGCAGCTCGCGCAGCGAGCCTTCGCGATGCTGGGGCTACGAGCCGACGATCACGTCGTGGAGGACCCGAGCCTGCTGCGCCGCCGCTCGCCGCTGCTGGTGGGAGACGCCACCCGCCTGCGACAGCGAACGGGCTGGGCACCCACGGTGGACGTGAACGGGATCCTGCGCGCCCTACTTCGAGCCGATGGCGCGCGCCTCGTCGGAGACGGCTGAGGGCTCGGAGCTGGCGCGCGGTCGGGGCTGCTCGGATCCGGAGCCCGGACCGGTCAGCTGCTTCGTCCGAGAGCCGGTGGCGCCGAGCAGTCGCATGTGCTTGGCGACGTAGCGCAGGTACTCCTGCTTCTCCACGATGAGGGGGTACTCGTCGGCGTTGTAGAAGTTCAACCCCCCCAGCAGATCAGGGTGCGGACCCCGCAGTCGCTGCTCGAAGCGCTCCACACCGCGCCCCCCCGAGGCGCGCTGCTGCAGGTAGGTCACCACCAGCCTCGCCTGCCGATCGTAGACGTCCCAGTGGGTGCCGATGGGGCGCACCATGCCCACCACGAACAGGCTCCGGACCTCGGGTGGGAAGATGTTCAGGTACAGCGTGGGCTTCAGCGCGCCGTGGGCCCAGTTGAGGTGGGTCGGATCCACGAAGGGGTACGAGGGCAGGAAGCCAGTGGCCAGGTAGATCACGTCCACGCGATCGGTCTGACCGTCGGCGAACGTGACCTCGTCTCCATCGACCGACGTCACCCCTGGTCGATGCACGATGTCGCCGTGGGTGTAGTGGTGATGGGGCAGGTCTCCCAGCATCGGGATCACAAGCCCCTTCGAGAGATCCGGCACCGGCAAGCCCATGCGCGCGGAGCGCCACTTCAAGAAGCGAAAGAAGCTGTGATAGGCCCAGCGTCGGGCGAACAGCGGGGCAGGCTGGCTGAGCCAGAAGTCCGTGGGCAAGCCGAACATGTACTTGGGCATGCAGTAGAAGCCGCGCCGAGTGCTGTGCAGCGTCCTGGCCGCGCTCACCGCGCCGTCCGAGAGCAGATCGGCGGCGGACTGCCCCGCCCCGATCACCAGGATCGACTTGTCCACGAGCTCTGCGGGCCCCTGGTACTGACAGGTGTGCCGCACCTCCACAGAGGGAGCGCCGGGCAGCTGGATCATCCGGGGCTTTCGGTCGTGGCCGGTGGCGATCACCACCCCGGCGTAGGCTCGGACGTCGCCCTGCGCCGTGGTGACCTCCCAGCCCGATTCGCAAGGGACCAACTGCGTGACCTCGGTGCTCGGCTGCACGTGCGGCTCGAGATCGTATGCGGCAGCATAGGCCCGGATGTAGCGCAGCACGAGGGCGTGGCCTGGGTAGTCCGGGTAGTCCTCGGGCATGGGGAAGTCGGGGAAGATCTGCCGTGACTTGGAGCCGATCGTGTGGGTGTTCTGGCTCACGGCCGAGTCAGCTCGGCTGGCGTCCCACACGCCTCCAATCCCGTCGGCCTTCTCCAAGACATCAAAGGCCAGACCAGCCTCCTTGAACACACGGGCAGCGGCGATCCCAGCCGCACCCGCCCCAATGATGCAGTAGCAATCGGACGCACCTGCCATACCCCCCCTCCATCGCTGCGCGATCCCGTAAGGTACGAGCCTGATCAGGTTGGCACACGCACGGGAATGGGACGCTACCACGCCACCCTTGGCCCAGCCTCCGTGCCCATCCCGAGGAGAGGGGAATGACGTCGAAGATTGCGATCCTGGGTAGCGAGGGCTTCGTTGGCTCGTCGCTGTGCGCAGCCCTGTCCTCCAGCGAGCACGAGATCGTCCCCGTCACCCGTGACAGCTTCGCTGCGGCTGGCGCCGCGGGGCCCTATGACATCGTGATCAACGCCGCGTGCCCCGGTCGCCGGTTCTGGGCAGAGCAGAACCCCGCCGCCGACTTCGAGGAGACGGTGGTGAAGACCGCCCGGATCCTGCACACCTGGCGCCTCGGCAAGCTCGTCCAGATCAGCAGCATGTCGGCCAGGGCGCAGCTCGACACCGCCTATGGTCGCCACCGCGCCGCGGCCGAGGCCCTGTGCGTGCCCGACCGGGATCTCGTGGTGCGGCTGGGCCCCATGTACGGCGATCACACCCACAAGGGCTCGCTGTTCGACATGCTCCGCCACGATCCCGTGTTCGCCAGCGGAGAGTCGCGCCAGAGCTTCGCTCCGGTGCGGTGGTGCGGCGAGTGGGTGGCGGCGAACCTGACGCAGGTGGGCCTGCGCGAGGTGGGCGCGCGCACCTGGATCACCCTACGTCAGGTGCGCGACGCCTTGGACTCGCGCTCCGAGTTCGTCAAAGAGACCGTCGACGACCAGTTTCCCAGTGTCGGCATGGTGGGTGAGGACTGGCCCCGGGCCGAGGACGTGATCCCGTGGCTCCGCGAGCGCGCCGAGCAACGATCGTCATGATGTTGTTCCCAACTGGTCAATTTCGGACCCCCTAGAGCGCGGGGGTACCATCCGCCGGTCCAGGGGGATTGCCACGTGGGAACGCTCGATCACTTTCGCGACGCACTGAATCCGTTCTCCGGGGCCTTGGCGCTCTTCATCGCAGGCAACCTGGTGCCGCCTCTGGCCATCGCACTGGTGCTCCTGGGACTCCCTGCCGTGCTGGCTGGAGCCCTGGGCGTGCTGGGCGGTGCTGCCGCCTTCGTGGCCTTGGTGCCTCGCCTACCGTCGGAGTGGTCGGAGCTGATGCGCTCGCGACCGCGGTGGGTCTCGTCGTTGTGGATCGTGGCGTGTCTGGCGAGCTTCCTGTTCACGCTGCGGCTGCCCGTCTT
Source organism: Myxococcales bacterium (assembly GCA_019634415.1). Lineage (GTDB taxonomy): Bacteria > Myxococcota_A > UBA796 > UBA796 > DRPG01. Next base: position 29,327 of record JAHQVJ010000084.1, on the reverse strand, counting down.
CATGCTGGACGGCCATCGCACCGAGTTCTCCCTGGCCCCTCCGGTGGAGTTCATGGTGGAGCACAACTGCCTGTCCGGCTACGTCTCCGCCGCCCAGCTGGCCCAGAGCGAGCCAGAGAGCATCTACGTCACCACCCGCTACGCGTCCTCCAGCGCCGACGATCTGTTGCTGGAGATCTCGCCCCAGAAGCGCGACGTGTACTCCTACCCTCCCCCCTTCCTGCTGCTGCCTCGCACCATGCTGGCGCTGACCAACGACTTCCGCTCCATCCGGGCCGGCTGGTACGCCGTGTACGTGTGCACGGTGCTCGGCGCCCTGTTCTGGTTCGCCATGGCCATCGGAGGTCGGCCCGGCGCCATCTTCGCCACCCTGATCCCCGTGGTGTGGTTGTCGCTGCCGATCCTGGTCACGCTGCAGCTGGGCAACCTGCACCTGTTCAACTACGCGCTGGCGATCAGCGCCATGTTCCTCTTCGAGCGAGGCCGCAACGGCCTCGGTGGCGCCATGCTGGCGTTCGCGGTGGTCAGCAAGGTCTCGCCCGGGATCCTGGGGATCTACCTGCTGGTGCAGCGGCGCTGGGTACCTGCGCTGTGGACGGCAGCGTTCGGTGCACTGTACGTGGCGCTCACCTTCGCGGTGTTCGGCGCTGGCCCGTTCCAGGCGTTCCTGGGAGGCGAGGTCCTACAGAAGCTGGGAGCAGGAACGTTCTACCCCAGGCTCTTCGCCTGGGAGCCAGCCATCTTGGTCAACTACTCGCTGTTCGCGGTGCCGCTGAAGCTCGAGCTGCTGGGAATGTCCTTCGGCGAAGGGTTCGGCGTGGGACGCCTGCTCAACAACCTGTACCTGGCCGGCGTCGTGGGGCTCGTGGTCTGGACGGCCCACCGGATGCACTCGGCGCGACCCTCGAGCTGGGAGGCGAGTGCTGCCTTCCGAGCTCGCACCTTCACCACGTGGCTCGCAGCCCTGAGCATGGGCTCCTTCGTGTCGCCGTTCGCACCTTGGACCTACGGCGCCGTGGGCCCGGTGCTGGTGTTCGCCTCCTTCGCCGCATGGCTCGAGCCGAAGTCGCGGTCGCTCGCGATCCTCGCAGCCTGCTGGTTCGCCGTGAGCATCTACGGACCGCCCAAGCCCATGCCCATGGTGTTCGTGACCCTCACGGCCATGGCCGTCATCTACGTCTCCCACGTGCTCATCCTGCTGTCTGCAGGCCGGACCGCAGCAGATGCTCCCGAGATCAACCCGGCCTAGCGGCATCGACCTCCACCGCAGGTGGCGCGGCGGCAGGCGCCGGGCAGCTCACGGTGGTCCGATCCTCGGGCAAGCGAAGGCGGCGAGGCCACAGCACCCGGGCGGCGAACACCTCCATCAGCAGCCGCACGCTGGTGGCCACGTCGGTGGTGCGCATCTTCGAGGTCCCGAACGTCCGACCCTGCACGTGGATGGGCACCTCGCCCACGTCGAAGCCGTTGTAGTGCACCAGGTGGAGGCTCTCGAAGAAGAACGAGTAGCTGTCGGACGCCACGAGCTCGAAGAGCTCCCGGGGGATCCGGGTCAGCCGGTACAGTCGAAACGCACCCGTGGCGTCGTAGGGCATGCCCAGCAGGGTCACCGTGAGGAAGTGCCCCACCTGGGTGAGGATGCGCCGGTGCAGCTGCCAGTCGTCGAGGCTGTGCTCACGGAGGTAGCGGGAGCCCACCACCACGTCGTACCCATCCGCTGCCTCGATCAGACGCGGCAAGTACTCCGGCGGATGCGCAAAGTCCGAGTCCATCGTGATGAGCCGTTCGTAGCCCCGCTCGTAGGCCCAGCCGATCCCGACCTTGTGGGCAGAGCCCACACCAAGTTTCCCCTTACGGTGAATCGTATATATGCGCGGATCATCCTCCGAAAGCCGTTCAATGACCTCACCAGTGCCATCTGGGGAATTGTCATCCAGCAGCAGCACGTCCACGTCCAGCGCGAGATCGCGAATGGCGGAGACGAGTAGAACGACGTTTTCACGCTCGTTGTACGTCGGAACGAAGATCAGGGTGCGGGGACCACGCGCTTCCACTCGAGACCTCTCGCAGAGAGCGCCGACTATACATCGTGCCGCCCTGGAAGATTTCCAAATCTGAGGGATCCCGCAGTTTCGTGATATATCTGACCCTCGATGCAACTCTGTCCTTGGCCCGATCCGTCAGCGACCCGGCTTCTCCGCTGTGAAGACCCAGTTGTAGAAGACGTAGCGGTCCACCACCGGGCTGAGCCCCAGGTCCAGCAGGGTCTGCCGGATCACGTCGTGGTTCTTCATGAAGAAGTGCTGCTCGGGTCGCTCCTCCTCCATGGTTCGCCACCACGCACGCATGGTCTTGGACACGTACTGGAGCACCTGCGCCGTGCGCTCCAGCCACAGGAAGAGCCGGTAGCGGCCGGGCTCGATGATGAACACGCGCCCCCCGGGTTTCAGGATGCGCTCCACCTCTCGACAGGCCTGCCGGTAGGCCTCGAGCCCCACCAGATGGTGCAACACGCAGTAGATGAACACCACGTCGAAGTGCTCGTCGGGGAAGTCGATCTGCTCGGCACCACAGACGCGCACATCGGCCTGCAGCACGGCAGGAATCTTCTCGACGGCGGCAGGATCGGGCTCGATGCCGTGGAGGTTGTCGTAGCCGTCGTTGTGGAACCAGGTCAGGAATGGCCCCGTCCCACAGCCCACGTCGATCAGGGGCGCTTGACGGTCGGCGGCCAAGCGGTCGAATTCGGCAAATCCCAGCATCCAACGACGGTAGGTTCGCACCAGCGGGCTGTCCACCAGAACGGCGGCCTCTTCGGACCAGGCTTCGCTGTTGACGGGCACTCCATCCACGACGCTCTCCCTTGCAGGGGCCCGTTCATCACCGTCGGCCCCGACCCAGGGTGGATCTCGTCGTGCACTTCTGTCAAGCTTCCCTAGCGGGTTCGAGGAGCGAGATGCCCCCAGCACAGGCCCACCCCTTCTGCTCCGTCGCGACGCTGCAGCGCGAGCGACGCGTGACGCGCTGGATAGACGAGCTCGGCGACGAGATCTCGGCGTTCTACCGAGAAGGTCACGTCAAAGTGCTGTCGACGGTGTGTCCCCACTTCGGCGGTGACTTCGACTACTCACCGTCGGACGGCATCCTGCGGTGTCGGTGGCACGGCTGGAAGTTCGACGTCTCGGACGGGCGCAGCCTCACCCGTCCGGAGGCGTACCGAAGCCGCTCGCTCGTGCGAACCATCATCGAAGGCCGCCGCGCACCACTGGGCTGCTTTCCCTTCAAGGGCCGCCTCCGCCCCTACGATCACCGGATCGACGGCGATCAGCTCTTGGTGATCGCGCCGTGAAGCTCGTCGAGCGTAGCTTCGAGCGCGAGATCGACGTGGCTCCAGGGGTCGTGTTCTGGAACTACTGGGACCACGAGCACCTGTACGTGGTGCACGACAACTACACGAACGCCAAGATCCTGTTCGAAGACGAGCGGATGGCGGTCTACCTGCTCACCTACCGACTGCCCCTGATCCGGTTCCTCACGTCGAAGTCCCTCAACGTGATGATCCAGCGCGACGAGCACACGATTCAGGTGTTCAACCTAGGTCTGTTCAGCGTTCCCTCCATCACCACCATCACCGTGGAGCAGCTTGGGCGAGACCGCTGTCGGATCGGGATGAACTACAAGTTCTTGCTGTTCGGTTGGCGCCGCCTGCTGGGCTTGATGCTCCCGTCCATGATCGAGACCTGGAACGAGAAGGTGTGGGTGGAGGATCTCCCCCTGAAGCTGCGGCGCCAACGGGTGCTCCGCCACGGCTTCCGCGACTTCCACGGCATGCCGCAGGAGGTGGACGAGCGGAACAACGAGGACGAGCTGGAGCTGACGCTCCCGGTGACGCGCCACCGGGATTCCCCGGTGAACATGAAGCTGTAGCGCTCAGCGCATGCCCGCGAGCGCCGACCGCGGCGCCTCGGTGACCGGACAACGCCAGTGCACACGCGGACGAGCGATGCCCGTCAGGTAGACCTTGGACTGGCCCTCGCCGGACTCCTGGTTGCACGTCAGCGACATGGTGGTGGACAGCTCGAAGGAGAGATCCTCCACCTGGAGACGAGAGGGAAGCTGGCCCTCGAACACGGGCCGCCCCAACCGCAAGCCCCCGCCCGTGTGGGTGACACCTACCTGCTCCTCCCACACCGTGCGCCCCGCCGACGTCACCGCAGCCGTGAGCATCACGTGACCCGTCACGGCGTCATCGAGCACGAGCGAGACCTGCGGGCTGGCCATGAACCACAGCTCGCACTCCGACGACACCGCGCCCTTCAAGGCGCTGAAGGAGGCCACGCCGGAGTCGCTCTGCCACAGCATGCGAGCGTGGGTGGCCGGCCCCGCCGCCTCGGGCTCGCACAGCGCCCGCGGAAGCTCGGCTGTGACGACGTCGCCCAGGTGTGCCGAGACCACACCTTCGCTGCGCGCCTCGGACAGCGCGAGGGGATGATTCAAGGCGCGCTGGTGCCACGGTAGATCCCGAGGTACCTGTGGCGGCTCGTCCGACCACAAGGTGCGCGCTCCGAGGAACTTCAGGGGAACGCTCTCCACCTTCACCATGTCGGGACCCAGGGGAACGCCCCAGGCCACCTCCTCGTCGAAGGTGAGGCGCAGCGCGTGACCACGCCACTGCAGGGGACGGCCCTCGGCATCGGTGAGCGCGACGTCGTACAGACGACCGTCGTGGGCCGACAGCCCGATCACCACGTTGAGCTGCTCGGCCCAGGCGTGCGGCAGATCCACTCGATAGGGCTGCACGAGGGGCTCCCAGAGGTACCCCTTGAGCTCGCCAGGCTCCACCGCCACGATCTCGGAGTTGGCGAAGCCGGTGCGGACCTCCGCCATCAGATCCCGCGCCATGTGGAACAGCTCGTCATCGAGCGCGTGCGCCCCTCCCCAGTCGATGTGCGACAGCGCGGACTCGTCGAGACGCACCCGAAAGGTGTCGGTCTGGACCACCACCAGGCCGTCTTCGCTCCAGCGCACGATGCCGCGCAGATCGCGCCGGTTGGCCTTCAGCTCCCGTCGAACCTCGGGCTCGGCATCCACGGCAGCTGGCAGCGACACAGCGGCGAAGAGAGTGGCTCCGCTTCCCATCTTCTGCTGGAGACGCTCGATGTCGGACGGACCGGAGAGGACCTCGAGGCCGAGGTAGGCGACGACCAGGAGGCCAGCGCCTCCGATCCCCGTTCCCACTGCCCAGTCCACCCATCCGTCCATGCTGCCCGTCCCAGACGTCGAAACCTTACCCGACGGGGCGGTCATCCTCTGACACGTGACGCATTGCGTCGCGAACGATGTGCGCCACGTGGTGATCGTCGAGGGCGTAGATTCGATGCCTCCCCTCCGGTCGTACCCGTACCAGTCGTGCCCGGCGCATGGGACGGAGGTGGTGGGACAGCGCTGAGGCTTCGATACCGAGCTGTTCCTGGAGCGCGCCGGCGGTCAGCGGGCCAGACGCATCCAGCGCACACAGCACCGCCAACCGGACGGGGTGGGCGAGCACCGCCAGCCACTGCGCGGTCCGCTCCAGTAGCTCGGGCGCTGGGGTGCCCTCGGGCTCGTCGGCGCACTCAGGCGACACGTGACATCACCCCGCAGTCGGCCGCTGCACACCCCTGCCCTCGCTCGAGCTGCAGCGTGGCGTGCTCCACGCCATGCTCGCCGAGCAGCCGCAGGGCATCGCGCTGCACGACGAGGGCTTCGTGATCGGCATCCACCACGAGGTGCGCACTCACGATGGGCTCGTGCCCGTCCAGCGACCACACGTGCAGATCGTGCAGCCCCCGAACACCGGGCACGGCGCACAGCACGTCCCGCAGCACCGCCACGTCGACGTGGGGAGGCGGGAGCTGCATGAGCACCCGGCCGGCATCTCGAAGCAGCCGCACACCGCTCACGGCCACGAGCGCCGCAACGGCCAGCGACACCACGGCGTCGGCCTCGCCGACCCCGGCCATCAGGAACAGGGCCGCCACCACCACCCCCACCGAGCCCAGCGCATCCGCGAGCAGATGCCACAAGGCGCCACGCACGTTGAGGTTGGTGCGATCGGACCCCATCAGCGCGAACACGCTGCCGAGGTTGATGGCGAGGCCCACCAGGCCCACCACCAGCACGGGCCCCTCGGGCACGTGAGGCGGATGACCCGACAAGCGCACCACGGCCTCCCACACGATCCCCACGCTGATCCCCACCAGGGCGAGGGCGTTGAGGAACGCCCCCAGCACCTCGGCACGTGCGAGCCCGAAGGTCATGGAGGCGGAGGGACGCTGACGTGCGAGCTGAGCCGCCCCCAAGGCCAGCGCCAGCGCCCCCACGTCGGACAGCATGTGGGCGGCATCCGACAGCAACGCCAGCGATCCGGTGACCCACCAGGCCCCGACCTCCACGAGCAAGAAGGCGGCGTTCAGGACGAGGGCCACCAGCAAGGCGCGCCGGCTGTCGGCTCCGTGGGTGTGACCATGGTGGTGATGGTGGCCGTGGCCATGGTGATGCCCCAAGACGCCCCCTCTGAAGGAGGTCTATCTCATTTGAAGGAATCTTCAAACGTTGGAGCGAGGTCGCTCACGGCGTCGTCAACGACTCCACGAGCGCCAGGGCGGCGACCATCGACGCCGGGTCGGCGACGCCCTGCCCGGCGATGTCGTCGGCCGTTCCGTGGTCCACGCCACAGCGCACGATGGGGAGGCCCAGCGTCCAGTTCACGGAGCGAGGCTCGGTCGGATCCCGCCACTCCAGGGCCTTCAGCGGCGCCAGCCCCTGGTCGTGGTACATCGCCACCACCAGATCGCAGCCACCCGTCAGCGCCACTCGAAAGGCCGCCTCGGCGCTCATGGGGCCCATCGCCTCGATGCCCGCAGCGCGGGCACGCTCGACGGCGGGAGCCACCACCTCCAGGTCTTCGTGGCCGATCACGCCCCCGTCCCCGGCGTGGGGATTCAAGCCGCACACCGCCAGGCGAGGCGCCTGCAGCCCGAGCTGCCGCACGAGCGCTTCGTGGGCCATGGTGATGGTGTGACGGATCACGTCGACGTCCAGGGCAGCAGCGACGCGGCCCACGGGGATGTGCACGGTCACCAGCGCGACACGCACGCGACCTCCCACGAAGGCCATCACGGGGCGAGACACGCCACACAGCTCAGCGAGGAACTCGGTGTGCCCTGGGTGAGCGAAGCCACGGGCCGCCAGCCGCCCCTTGTGGATGGGTCCGGTCACGAGGCCGCGCGCGCGCCCCTCCAGACACGCTCGAACCCCCACGCGCAGTGAGGCGACCTCCACTGGCTCGGCGTCGTCGCCGGGATCCAGGAGCGCCACCGCTCCGGGCACCGCCCGAACGTCGTCCACGGGCTCCACGTCCACGCCGATCCGAGCGGCCCAGGAGCGAACAGCCTCGCCATGCCCCACGAGCACGACCGATCCCGCCCACTCCACCAACGCACGGCACGCCACCTCCGGCCCCACTCCGAGGGGATCCCCCGGCGTGACCACGAGCGGACGCTGCGTCATTTCAGCTTCACGTCGATCACCGCCTCGCGGCGCGCGCGCTGGTACCACTCCTCCTCGGCCTCCGCGAGCTTCTCCTGGAAGATGACGTTGCGGATCTGCTCCTGAGACTCCTCGAACGAGGTCACCATGGAGCGCTCGCCCCGCTCCTCCACCCGCAGCACGAAGAGGATGGGCCCCAGCGCGACGGGCTCGGTGACGGAGCCGGCATCGGTGGCGAAGACGGCCTTGTCGATGGGCTCCACCAGCTCGCCCTGGAGAACCTCACGGCCGAAGTTGCCCGCCATGTTGGCGGTGTCGTGGCGAGACACCGCCTGACTCCAGGACAGCTTGCCCTCGTTGAGCCGCTTCACGATGCCCCGGGCCTCCTCGGTGAGGCGGGACACGTAGGCCTCGGACGCATCGGCGGGCACCGCCATGCCGAATCCCGACACGGTGGCCGTGGGCTTCTTCATGTTGCGCGTCTCGCGCTGGAAGCGGTCTCGCACCTCGTCTTCGCTCATGGTGACCCGCGGAGCCAGCACGCGGGACTGGAACGTGACGGTGCGCAGATACTCGAAGATCTCCTCCCGATACTTGTCCCATCGCTGCCCCTGGGCCTCCACCTGAGCCTTGAGGTCGGACCGGCTCTCGAGCTGGTAGTCCCGCACGGTCTTGTCGATGGCCTGGTCCACGTCGGCGGCGGTGACGGTCAGGTCGAGCTTGTCCAGCTCCTGGCGGATCAGCGTGCGGCGGATCTTCACGTCGAGGATCTCGAGCTCGGCGTCGAGCATGCACTGCGACGCAGACTGTGGGCATCGCTTCTCGATGAAGGCCTGACCGATCTCGTAGACCTCCGACAGCGCGACGACGTCGTCGTTGACGACGGCGGCCACTCGATCCACCACCGAGGTAGCGGAGGCGCCGGAGACGAGAAGGGTGACGATCATTTCGGTGGCCCCTTGGTGGCGTCGGTGGCTGCCGCGGCGTTGCCCGCCCCGGCTCGGGGAGAGGTAACCTCCAGCAGCTCCTTGGCATCGACGTTGGGTGGTGCAGCCTGCACCTGGACTGCGGTGTTTCGCAGCACCATCTCGTCGATGTCCACGCCGTACCGGGACCGCACCTCGGCCGTGTACTGCTCTGTCATCTCTTGGAATCGATCGTTCTTCATGCGGCGCATGACCGAGCCCTTCATCTGATCGAAGGAGCGCTCGAGCCGATCCCGGCGAGACACCGTGAGCACGAGGTTGAGCCCTCCGCCCGCCTCGAAGACCTCGGACAGCTGCCCGGCGCGGAGGGCGAAGGCCTTGTCCACGACCCCCGTGGGCACGCCCTGCTTGCCCTCACGCGTGAGCAACCCGAGGTCGCCTCCCCGACGCTTGAAGGGGTCCTCGCTGTGGCGCTCGGCCAGCTCGCCGAACTTCGCAGGATCCTTGCGGATCTGCGCCCGCAGCCCCTCCATGGTCTTCTTCGCCGGCGCGGGATCCTCGCCCTCCGGCACCGCCATGAAGATCCGACGGACCTGCACCTTGGCGGGCACGGTGAAGTCGTCTTGATGGGCCTCGTAGTAGCTGCGCAGCTCGGACTCGGGGATCTCCTCGTTGCGGATGCGGTCGAAGACCTCCTCTCGGATGAGCAGGCTCACCATGATCTTGCGCACCTTGGGGTCCTTGTAGAGCTCTCGACGGGTGGCCTCCTGAAACAGGATCTCGTCGGTGATCAGCTCCTCGAGCACGTTCCGACGTGCATCGAGATCGAGCCCCTCGGCCGCCGCGGGCCGTCGGCTGGCAGCCTCGGCAAAGTCCAGGTCGGTGACCTGGCCATCCCCCACCGTGGCGATCACCGCCCCGTCGGGCGCCCGTGTGGGTGGGGCACCAGGGTCGAGAGGACTGGACGCACCGAGGCATCCGGAAAGAACCCAGACCGTGGCGACGAACAAGCCTCCCATGTACCGGACCTCCGCACGGCGCGGTATCCCAGGGCCCCGACGCGGGCAATGCGGGCTGAGACCGGGTTACGGGCGACCCATGCACATCCTGCCCCTGCTCGCGTTGGCCGCCTCCGCAGAGCCCCCTCCCTCGACCGAGACGGCCACCCTGGTGGTGGACAGCAAGGTACCGGCCGAGGTCCTCGTCGATGGACAGAAGCTGGCTCAGCTCTGGGCACCGGGCGAGGTGGCCTTCCAGATCATCCCCGGGGCCCACGCCCTGCGGCTGTACACCAACGGCGACGCCTCCGACTTCCCCCTCGTTCTGGCGGCGGGCGGCGAGGTGCGAGTGATGGTGGGCCGAACCGGGATCTCCCTCGACGACTCGGCCGATCCCACCGCCGCCTCGGACGACGAGGCACAGACCGTGCCGGTGGAGTTCCGCACCATGGGGCGTGGCGTCCAGCTGCGTCTCGATCGGCAGCGCATCACCCTGACCGAGGGAGAGCGCAAGTCCGTGGAGCTCGCCCCTGGCAACCATCGCTTGTCGGTGCGCAGTCAAGACGGCACGGTGATCTGGGCCAACGGCACCCTGGAGGTGCAGCGTGGCGCCTCCCTCGTGGTGCAGGTGGCGGAGGGGCGGATGCCCGAGCTGTCGGGCTCGGGTCGCTTCCACGCGGGAGGCGGGTGAGCACCTTCGGGTCGATCCGGTTTCGCATCGTGGCTGCCTTCCTCGCAGCCATGACCATGATGCTGCTCGCGCTCGTGTTCCTGATGGTGCAGTACCAGGGGGTGGGGCGCTCGCAGGCGCTGGTGACCGACGGCTACCTGCCCCTCGACATCCAGGTGGATCAGCTGGCCGCCGACCACCAGCGCATCGAGACCGACATCGATCGGCTGCTGCGATCCGATCGCAGACCCGGCACGGGTGCGGCGAGTGCAGCCGCCATCTACAGCGAGCGTCTGCTGCAGACGGTGGCGGAGATGGAGGTGCACCGAGCCCAGGCCGTGCACATGGCGGCAGACGCCCAGGAGCGCGCGGCGCTGCACAAGGTGGGCATCCACCTGGAGCAGATCACCACCCTGGCCTCCGAGTGGCAGGGCGGGGCGCGCGACTTCGTGGGACTGTCGGAGGCGGGCCACGTGGATCAAGCCGCGTCCCTGACCGAGCAGCTGCGGCAACAGGGTCGAGCCGTGGCGGCCGAGATCGCGCTGCTATCGAAGCAGCTCGACGACCGGATCCTCGCGGTCACCACGTCCACCGATCGCATGCGTCGCTGGGCGAACGGCGTGGCGCTGCTGCTCACGGGACTGGCCCTGGTGCTGAGCCTCGCGCTGGTGGGCGCCGTTCAGCACGCGCTGCGCCCCATCGGCCGGCTCACGGCTCAGGTGCAGCGGCTGGCCGCGGGCGACTACACGGGATCGGTGGAGGAGGTGCGCGGCGGCGGGGAGATCGCGGTGCTCGCCACCGAGTTCAACCGGATGATCCTGGCGCTACAGCATCGCGACCGCACCCTCGTGGAGCGCGCAGAGGAGCTCAACCGCTTGTCGCGACACCTGGCTCGCGTGCTCGACAGCCTCCAGGATGCGCTGTTCGTGGTGGAGTCGGGGATGGTCACCCTCACGAACCCAGCCGCCGAGACGCTGTGGGGCGTTCACGTCGGCGCCCCGCCCCCCGCCGATGTCCAACCCTGGCTCGCGGGGGGCGCGTTCCACGAGCACCGGGTGGGTCGCTGCGCCTACGAGGTGCGCGCCAACCCCTTCGGCGAAGGGGGCGTCGTGATGGTGATCAGCGACGTCACCGAGCAACGGGGCGCGCTGGAGCAGCTCGCTCGGTCGGAGCGGCTGGCCCTGGTGGGTCAGATGCTCGCCCAGATCACCCACGAGGTCCGCAACCCGCTGAACGCCCTGTCGCTGAACGCCGAGATGCTCAACGACGAGCTGCATCAGTTCGATCCGTCGCACACCTCCGAGGCGTGGGACCTGCTGGGCACCATCACGGGCGAGATCGACCGGCTCACCCAGGTCACGGGGCACTACCTGCAGCTGGCGAGGCGTCCACCCGCACGGCTCAATCCCGAGGACATCGGGGCCCTCGTGGGAGACGTGGTGCGGCTCCTGCGGGCGGAGCTGGACCAGCAGGGCGTCCGCATCGAGGTGTCGTGCGCACCACTGGGCGCGCAGATGGTGGACGGCAACCAGCTGCGCCAGGCCCTCCTCAACGTGGTCCGCAATGCTGCCGAAGCGGGTGCCCATCAGCTGAGCATCCGGGTGGGCTCCGTCGACGACGAGATCCACATCGCACTGACGGACGATGGCCCGGGCATGGACGACGAGCAGGTGGACCGCGCCTTCGATCCATTCTTCTCCACCAAGGCGAGCGGCACGGGTCTGGGCCTGGCCATCACCAGGCAGATCTTGGAGGATCACGGCGGCACCATCCACGTGCGATCCGCACCGGGTCAGGGCACCACCTTGGTGCTCGCCCTCCCCCAGGTGTGACCAACGTCAACGATCGGTGACGGGCTGCAGCGGCTAGGCTGACACAGCGGAGCGACGCACGTATGGAGATGGTCCAGAGCACCGTCATGGTGGTGGATGACGATGACGCCAACCGCGTGACCCTGGAGCGCATCCTCACGCGGGAGCGATATCGGGTGGTCCACGCCAGCAGCGGTCGCGAGGCGATGCAGCACCTGCGCAACGACCGCGTGGACGTCGTGCTCACGGATCTGAAGATGCCGGGGATGAGCGGCATCGACCTGCTCAAGGCGGCACGCATGGTGGATCCGGACCTCGAGGTCCTGGTGATGACGGCCTACGGCACGGTCGAGACGGCGGTGGAGGCCATGAAGGAGGGTGCCTACGACTTCGTGAGCAAGCCCTTGAGCCGCGTGGAGCTGCTGTCCGCCCTGCGCAAGGCGCTGCAGAAGCGAGAGCTGCAGCTGGAGAACCGGCAGCTGCGGGAGCGGCTGGCGGCGGTGGGCGAGGGCGAGATGATCGGGCGCTCGGAGGCCATGCGCACGCTGCTCGACGAGGTGGAGCAGGTGGCCCCGTCGGATGCCACGGTCTTCCTGACGGGCGAGAGCGGCACGGGCAAGAGCCGCCTGGCGCGTCTGCTTCACCGCATGTCCCGGCGTCGCGATGCCCGCTTCGTCACGCTGAATTGCGCAGCCATCCCGGAGAACCTCCTCGAGAGCGAGCTGTTCGGCTACGAGAAGGGAGCGTTCACGGGTGCGGTGGCCCGCAAGGCGGGTCGCTTCGATCTGGCGCACGGCGGCAGCCTGTTCCTCGACGAGGTCACGGAGATGACGCCGGGCACCCAGGTGCGGCTGCTCCGGGTGCTGCAGGACGGGGAGTACGAGCGCGTGGGGGGCACGGAGACCTTGCGCGCCGACGTGCGCGTGATCGCCGCGAGCAACCGCGACGTGGAGCTGGAGGTCCAGCAGGGGCGGTTTCGCGAGGATCTCTACTACCGCCTCAACGTGATCCCACTGTCGGTTCCGCCCCTGCGGGAGCGCGCCTCCGACGTCACGCTGCTCGCGCAGCACTTCATGGTGCGCTTCAGCAACAAGAACGCCAAGCCCTTGGACGGGTTCACCCCCGAGGCCCTGGACGCGCTGGCACGCCACCGCTGGCCAGGCAACGTGCGGGAGCTGGAGAACGCCATCGAGCGCGCCGTGGTGCTGGTTCGAGGCAGCCGCATCGGCGTGCCGGATCTACCGCGCAACCTCCAGGAGGGCACAGACCGCAAGCGCCTGTCCTTCGACGTGGGCACGCCGTTGAAGGTGGTGGAGCGGCGCATGATCGAGGAGACCCTCCGCTACTGCGACGGCGACAAGAACCTGGCCGCGTCCCTCATGGGCATCACGGCGCGCACCATCTACCGACGCGAGGCGGAGTGGGGCCAGGACGACGCCTGACTCATGCCGGGTTCCAGGGCAGCTCCACCACGAAGACAGACCCCTTCCCCTCCTCGCTCTGCACGGCGATGGTGCCCCCGAGCCCCTGGCACAGCTCCCTGCTGATGGCCAAGCCCAGCCCCGTGCCCGCCACGCTGACGTGACCAGGCTGCGGCGCCTGGATGAACTCGTCGAAGATGTCCTCGAGATGCTCCACGGCGATCCCGATGCCGTTGTCGGCCACGGTGATCAGCAGCCACGGCTGGCCGCTGCGATCCTGGTGCTCGGCCTGCAGCCGCACCCAGCCGTCGCGCGTGAACTTCGCGGCATTGCTCGCGAGGTTCAGTGCTATCTGTCGCAGGTGCGTGGGATCCGACAGGCCGAGCGGCAGCTCCCCCGCCACCTCCACGCTGACCTCGGTGCCGTGGGCGGCGGCCACGGGGGTGACGGCCTCGGCGGCTTCGCGGAGGATGTCGGCCGCGTCGACGGGCTGCGCCACGGGCGCGGTGCGCCCCGACTGCAGACGCGCCAGCTCGAGGAGCTCGTTGATCATGTCGAGGAGGTGCTTGGCGGAGGTGAGCACCCGGTTGAGGTCCTCCATCAGACCAGGACGATCCCCCGACTCGTCCAGATCGTCGATGAGGATCTCCGAGTAGCCGATGATGGCATTGAGGGGCGTGCGCAGCTCGTGGCTCATGTTGGCCAGGAACTGACCCTTGGCGCGGTTCGCCTCGGCGGCCTGGCGCTGGGCCGTCCGTCGCTGCACCACCTCGCGCTCGAGCTCCCGGGTGCGCTCCCGCACCCGCTGCTCCAGCCGACCTCGGGCGTCGCGCAGGTCGTCGGCCTGGTTCGCGATCACCTCCTGCAGGTGCTGACGACGCGTGGCCATGCCGGTGGCGATCACGGCGACGACGAGCATGGCTCCGATCGCTGCCAGTGTCTGGGGCTGCTCGGCATCCGACGCAGCAGGCCACGTGATCCCGGCATGCACGATGGTGGCGCCGTGCAGGGCCAGGTTGCGCCCCGCACCCACCACGAGCATCCCGGCGGCGGCCTGGAGCGCCACCACCCACACCGCCCGATGCCCAGGGAATCCGGCCGAAGACGCCCACCACACCGCCCCGCCCAGCGCCGCCAGGGCGACGACGAGAGCGAGATCGTGGACGTGACGCCGCCGGGTGTCAGCGATGTCCACGGGAGCACCCGCTGCTCACTCCCAGGTCTCCAGCTCCACGATCTCCGCCACGACATCGTCGTCCAGGGTGACGTTGACCTGGTAGCGATCCACCGCGCGATGGTCGGTCTTGTCTCCGACGAGCGAGGTGGCGAAGCCCTCGCGATCCACCTCGAACCGGTAGATGAACTTCTCGGAGCGACTGGCTGCACGACCCGTCAAGCGCAGCTTCTGGAAGGGCGGGCCCCAGGACATGAACAGCATGTCTCGGCTCCAGCCGAGCCGGACGTCACCCGACACGATCTGATCGCGCGTCATGTCGTCGTTGGCGTAGAACTTGTCCCATAGGCCGCGTTCTTTGAGCCACTCGTTGCGCTGCTCCTCGGTCTTCAGTCGCAGCCACTTGCGCTGCTCCTTGTCCTCCACGAAGACCCGCAGCGCCCGCCAGTGAGCGCGCTCCTCCGGGGACATTCGGTCGAGCTTTCCCCCAACGAGGATCAGCAACATCGCGGGAACGAGCCACTGCTTGACGCCCATGCGCAGCCTCCTAGCCATCGGACGCGGTTCTAACCCACCGGGTGGCGTCCTCCGTCCGGATCCGGACGGTCTCCATGTCGTCCTCGTCCGTGCTGGGCCCGTCACCGCCTTCGTCCTCGTCGCCATCGTCGTCGGCGCCTTGGTCCACTTCGTCGAAGGGCTCTTCCTTGTTGGCGCGCCACCGGAGGAAGAGCAGTGCGGGCAGCATGACCAGGGGCCCCTCGAGGATGGCGGAGGCCCACATGGGCACCCAGGCCAGCGCCTGCAGCGACAGGACCTCGGCGATGGTGACGCGGAGGTTGGACCACTCGGAGAACCCGGCGATCACGTTGCTCCAGACCTGAGGGCCCATGAGCGTAGCCCAGGCTGCCGCACCGAGCCCGCCACAGGCCACCAGCGGACCTGTGAGCAGCAGCAAGACCGAGACCTCGGCGAACATGTCGGAGGCGCGGGGAATGCGTGGGGGAGGGTCGCGCCGCACCATGAGCACCCCCACGATGGCGGCGGTCAGCGGCACCAGGCAGTACGCCAGGTAGACGGGCAGCGGCGACACCACGGCGGGGGCCAGCAGCGGCACCGCTCCCACCCACACGCCGAAGGCCAACAACCCCACCCCGCCGTACACGATCTGACCGAAGCGACGCAGCACCACGTTGGGGCTGCGCCAGTACAGCGCCGCCGTGGCTCCCACGGGCCCCGCGACAGCCCCACCCAGGCACGCTCCGTTGATCAGCAGCAGCTCCAGGGGCTCGAAGGGCCCGAAGCCCGCAGCCTTGGACCAGATGATCTCGAACTCGGTCTGCTGCAACGCCACGATGGACGCCAACGCCAAGGCCACCGTCCACAGCCACATGCGCAGCGGCCACAGCACGGGACGCCGACGATCTGCAGGCACCGGATCCTGCCGCCCCCGCGACAGCACGGCCCCCACCAGCCCCATCACGAGCCCCACCGAGGCGTGGGCCCAGAAGCCGAGGATGCTGAAGTGGAGCAGGTCGCTCGTGCTCTCCCCCACGACCTGGTGCACGGTCTCGGGACCGCCCGTTTCCGCCACCACCGCGGCCCACAGCGCGTGCAGCGACCACACGTTGGTTGCAGGCAGCCACACCAGCCACGCAGAGATGGCCGCGGCGAGGGCCCCAGCGGCCGGGCCCACCAGGTACGGCCGCGACACGGCGCCACGCGTGGCCAAGGTGCCCGCAGCGACCCAGATCAGGCAAGCCATCAGGTAGCCGGCGATGGCGAGCCATGGCTCGGCCTGCAGTCCCTCCACGGCCCGGATGCGGACCACGTTGCTCCAGGGCACGAAGGCGGCCCCCGAGGCAATTCCCGCGAGCGCGATGATGATGGCGAAGCGAAAGGACACGGGCCGTCCAGACCGAGGGTCACGACGTGGTGTAGCCCCATTCTGCCCCGTGCCCCCTCCCTGCGCCATGCAGCGCCCCATTGGACGAACAGAGCCGGAGCACGCTGCGATCCGTACGAATCAGCAACCAGTACCCGATGAGATCCGCGTTTCCGGGGAACGACGCAGCAGGTCGGAAGGCTTCTTCCAACCGGCAAGGAGTCGTTACCAAGGCACCTCGACGGCGCTGGAGGACACCCATCCACGCCGACCATGTCCGTCCCGGACCAACAGGAAGCCGGAATACCTCTTTTCAATGGCCACTTCCGCCCCAGGATCCAGCCGGAAGCGTTCTGCCGCGTTCACCGAGGCAGAATCTCGTAAAACTGCCTCTCCATCCACCACCACGGCGAGCGGATGGGCGATCTGCGCCCGCCCTCCCGCGACGGCGATCCCCCCCAGGACGAATCCTCCGATCATCACGGCCAGCCCCAAGAGCCGACGCGTGAGTCGAGGGTCCGAGCGACCGATCACCACGAGCAGCGAGCCCAGGGCCGTGAAGATCAGGCCGATGCCACCGAGCTCGCCGGGGGTGAGCACGCTCATCCACGCCGCCGGCAGCGACGTCGCCGGCGGGACCGAGCCCAGCTCCGCCCGGGCCAAGGCCAGGTTGTGTTGGACGGCCCCGTCTCGCGGCCGCAGCCGCGCCGCGGCGCGCAGATGCGCCACCGCGCGAGGCCAGTCGCCCTTTCGGTACCAGGCGGTGCCCAGGTTGTACGACACCCTGCCCGACGGAGCGCCTCCGTCTTCGGCCACCTGACTCCACGCGGCGATGGCGTCGTCGAGCCGGCCCTCCTCGAGGGCCGCGGCACCCTCGGAGACCGGCCCTGCCAGCGCCAGGCCCACCCACAGCAGGAGCGCCGTCATGCCGAGCCTCCTCGCCCGCGCAGCGCGCGGCGGATGTCCTGCTCGAGGTGCTCGTCGGCCTCGCCCTCCGCGAACCGGAGGCGCTGCAGCCTGTCGAGGAGCGGCGGGAGCGTGTCGTCTTGGGGATCGTCGGCCATGGCCGACCGCAGCAACCCGTCGAGCGCTGCCCACCTACGCTCTCCGTGCTCGGGCAGCGACGCGAGCCGGTCCGACATCGTCGGAGGCGCCCGCCGGGCCTCCTCCCAGGCGCGCATCCTCTCGGTGCCCCACGTGCTGGCCTGCGTCAGCAGAATGGACAGCCCGGGTGCCGCGGCGCCCAGCAGCAGCAGCGGCAGCCACAGCGAGACCGACCATGCCGTGGCGGCCCCGGAGGTGAGCACGGGGCGCGGGGCCAAGGCGTCCATGGCATCTGGGTCGAACTCTGGGGCCGGACCCGCAAAGGAGGTGACCTCCCCGTCGCCTTCTCGACCCGGCGTCACCCGGATCGGCGCGAACTGCACGGTGTGTGTCTCGTACTTGCCCGACGTGGGCGAGAACGTCACGAGCTCGAAGGGCGGCAGCACGAGCTGTCCTTCCTCGGTGGGCACCACCACGCGGCGAAAGCTCGCCACCGACACGTACTCCTCCCCCTGAACCCGACCCGACACGCGCGACGCGTCCTCGTACACGCTCGCGCCAGTCGCCTCGTAGGCGGGCAGCGCGAACCCCTCCAGCGCTCCATCTCCCACGATGCGTAGCGACCACGCCACGGACTGTCCGACCGCAGCCTCGGAGCGGTCCACCGCAGACTCCACCTGGAAATCTCCAACCAAGCCAGAGAAGCCGGGTGGCGCAGGGGGAAGGGGCTTGATGGTGAGCACGGCGCTGGGACGACTCACCCATGGATCTCGCCGATGGCGCCGAAAGCCGAAGGGATCGGCTCGTCCGATGGGGATCCGAACGTGGGCGATGGCCACGCCGTGGTCACGCCGTCCGGTTCCCGTCGCGATGAGTGGCTGCACCCCTTCTTGGATGGTGATGGCACCGTCGGGGTCGTCCACGGTGTACTGCGACTGCGTCGCAGGGCCCGACGTGGCAGGCCTGAGGCCCTCGAACGCGGGAAGCTCCCACTCGGCGGTGGCGCCCGCGATGGTGGTCTCGAAGCGGTACCGGTAGAGGATGACCTCGCCTTCCCAAGCCTCTTCCGCCTCGAACGACGCGGTGACGTCCACCTCGGACCGCTCGGCTTGCTGTTGGTCCCGCGGAACGACCACCACGGAGATGGCCTCCGTTCGGGCCACGGAGCCATCCCGAAGGGGGATCTCCACAGGACCCACGGACCAGGTCCCTTCCTCAAGCGCCGCCACGCGGTAGTCGAAGGTGTGGATCTGACGGATCCGACCGTTCAGGTTCTGAAACTGCTGCATCTGGCCGTGGAAGTCCACCTGAACGCCCTGCTCCGAGGGCAGGACCGGCGGGCGGCTGGGGTTCGCGCGAGCGTCTCCTTGCTGGCCCGAGACCACCAGCACACGAGCCCGTCCGGTCTGGCCGGCCACCAGTCGGTCGGGCTCCACCCTCAGCTGCACCTGGGTGGCCCACGACGCCGCCATGCTCCACAACAGGGCTACCACGGCTTGTCTCCGTTCCTGCCGCGGATGGTGATGGGACGGTTCCCTTCGTCGATGGCGTCGAGGAGCCGATGCGCCTGGCCCTCCGTGATGGGACCTTGATCCTCCCCCATCTCGCTGCCCGCGGGCACCTCGGTGGGATCTCCCTCGGAGCCGTCGCCCTCGTCGAGCTCCTGCGGACTGACCTGCTGGTTCGATCCCTCCTCGTCGGGATCGGCTTCCGAAGGCGATCCTGAGGGGGAGCCATCCTCCTCGGAGGGCTCCTGGGGCTCCTGGGAGGCATCCTGCTCGTCGCCTTCGCCTCGAGGCTGCGGCTGCGGCTGGTCCTGCTGCTGCTCGTCGGACTCGGAGTCGTCCTCCCCCTCGCCTCCCTGCTGCGGAGGCGGGGGCGGTGGCGGCTGGTACTGCCTGCGCGCCTCGATCTCCTGCAGCACCACCTCCCGGTTGCGGGCGGCGGCCGGATGGTCGGGCTCGACATCCACGGCTCGCTGAAAGCGCTCGGCGGCCTCCTCCAATCGCCCTGCGCGGTAGTGGGCATTGCCCGAGTTGAAGAGCGCGTCGGCGTGCTCTCCTCGCAGTCGCGCTGCGTTGTCGTAGGCGCGCGCCGCCCCCTCCCAGTCCTCGGCGCGGTAGCGAGCCGCTCCGAGACGGTCGAAGATCTCGGCGTCGTCGGGCCGCTCCAGGGAGAGCTCCGTGAGCCGCTCCACGGCCTGCTCGAACTCCCCCGCACGGTACAGCTCGTCGGCTTCCACCACGGGATCGGCGAAGGCCTCCGCTGGGCGCATCACCCCCAGCACCAGCAGCGCAGCGGCCGCGGCACCGAACAGGCGTCGCCCGTCGCCGAGCCACGCAGCACCGAGCAGCAGCAGCGCCGCAACGGACAGGGGCCACTGGAAGGCGGAGCGCCACGTCTCCCGCTGCTGCGTCTCGCGCTTCACGGCGCGGACGTTGCTCCTCAAGTCGTCGTACAAGCTGCGCATGTCACGATCCGATGCATTCGATCTCACGAACCCCCCACCCGTGATGCGAGCCACCTCCTCCAGCACGGTGAAGTCGGGGGTGGTGATGACGGCCTTGCCCTCGTGCAGCAGCCGGGTGCCGTCCCGTAGCGGGATCGACGATGGCTCGATGCCGATGCCCATTCCATAGACGGGAATTCCTGCGTCGACCGAGGCGGCAGCTGCCTCGCGTGCGGCGGTGGCGTCGTGCGTCTCCCCGTCCGACAGCACCACCATGGCCTGCCCTGCCTGCGACTGGCTCCGAGTGAGCAGATCGAGGCCGGCCCGAATGGCCCCTGCCAGATCGCTCCCCTGACTCTGGAAGCTCTCGGTGTTCATCTCCTCCACCACCAGCTGAAGGGCGCGGTAGTCCTCGGTCAGCGGCAGCCGCGGATAGGCGCCACCCGCGAAGACCACCAGCCCCACCCGGTCGCCTGCGGCCAGACGCCCGAGGTCCTGGACCTCCCGGCGCGCCCGCTCGATGCGAGAGGGATCCACGTCGCGCGCGTCCATGGAGCGCGACAGATCGAGGAGCAGCACGATGTCGGTGCCGCTGGTCTCGATGGTGCGGATCTGCTTGTCGAAACGGGGCTCGGCCAAGGCCACGACGGCCAGTGCCAGGCCCAGGAAGGCAGACACGTCGCGCAGGGTGCGCCGGATCCGCACACTGGTGGGCAACACGCGCTCGTACACGATCGGCGAGAAGACGGTGTGCAGGCGTCGACGGTGCAGCACGCCACCCACCGCGAACACCGCGGCGAGCAACACCACCAGGGGAAGCCCCCACAACCAAGACCCGACGGCGATGTTCACGGGCCCCTCCGAAGCCAGGTCCCCGACAACAGCAGCTGCAAGGCCATCAGCGCCACTCCGGGCACCAGAAACTGGCGAAAGCGCTCCTCGTGGTCCACGAGCTGGATCACCTCGGCGGGCGAGGGCTCGAGCTCGTCGATGGTCTCGAAGATCTGCTGCAGGCTGTCGGCGCTGTTGGCCCGGAAGAACTTCCCGCCCGCAATGTCGGCGATGTAGGTCAGTCCCCCTTCGTCGAGGCCGTCCGAGAGGATCCCGAAGGGGGTGGGACGCTGCGCTCCCACACCGACCGTGTAGACCTTGATGTCCAGTGCCGCTGCGGCCTGAGCCGCATCCACCGGGGAGATCACGCCGGCGTTGTTGCGGCCGTCGGTGAGCAGGATGATCAGTCGGCTCGGGGCATCGAGGTCCTTCAGCCGCTTGGCGCTCACGGCGATGGCGCTCCCGATGGCCGTGCCCTGCGCGCCCGCCACGCCGATCTCCACGTGGTCGAGGATGTCGACCAAGGTGTCGTGATCCAGGGTGAGGGGCACGTGGGTGAAGGCCTCCTCCCCGAAGACCACCACGCCGATGCGGTCGTGGGGACGCTGCTGGATGAACTCCTGCATCACGCCCTTGGCCACCTGCAAGCGGTTGACCGGCGTGAGCCCCTTGCTGAAGTCGTCGGCGCGCATGGAGCCGGACGTGTCCACTGCGAGCACGATGTCGAGCCCCTCGGACTCCACCATCACGTCGCGACGCGTCACTCGCGGTCGGGCCAGCGCGATCACCACCAGCATCAGCGCTGCCAGGCGCAACACGCCGGGCAGCCACGCCAGCAGCAAGCGCAGCGACCAGCGGCGCTCACGCTCCGACAGACTCCCCACGGCCAGCGCGTTCCGCCCCGTGAGGCGACGCTGCAGCGGGAGCAACACGACCGGGATCAACAGCAGGAAGACCCAGGGGTGAGCGAACTCCACGGCCTACCTCCGCACGCGGAGAATGGAAGCGGCTGCCGCCGCGAGCGCGACGAGGGACAGCCGCGCCGCCCAGTGCAGCACGCCGTCGGCGATCCCGAGCGCCATCGCGGCCACCTCGATGGCGGCCATCCCCACAGCCGCCCCGAGGGACACCATCAGCACGGTGAGCGCCCATCCGCTCGCCGACCGGGCGGGAGCGGGTGCCACGGCCTGTGACTCCTCCTCGCTGGCCTGCCAGGAGGTGGGTCGGGTGGCATCCACGAACGCGCGCAGATCCGCGTCGAGTTCCTCGATGAGCTCTCCGGAGGGGCGCTCCTCTGCAAACTTGATGCGGTCGGTGGCCCGCAGCAGCCGCTTGGCACGGGGCACGTTGCCCTCGGGCAGCTGAACCAGCGACCGAAGGTGCGCGAGGATCTCCGTGGTGGTCCAGGCCGAGGCCTCGAACCGCAAGGCCCCCTCGAGGTAGGTACGGAAGATCACCGACAGCTCCCGGGCCTTGTCCTCGTCGGTCAGCGCTCCGTCGAACCGAATGGCCTCCCAGGCCTTCAGCGCCGCCATGTGGGGCGGTAGCCGACGCTCTGGAGTCGCCTCCTCTTCTCGCCGGGGCCAGAACGCCATGGCGAGGCCCGCCACGAAGATCGCCCCCACGGACAGCACGGGCACCCATGGAATGGTCCACAGTGCGTTGGGCTCGACGATGTCGGAGAGCTCACCCACTCGAAGCGGCTCCACGGCCACGTCGAGGAAGACGGGGGTGCTGCTCCCCTCCACCACGGTGCCGTCTGGGCTGGTCCAGCTGGCCGTGAGCGGTGGAATCTCGTAGTGCCCGTCGCTTCCCCGGTACACGTAGCGCTGCGTGACCACGTCGCGGTCGCCGATGGTCTCGGCGGTGGGGGGGCCATCCAGCTCGAACTCCAGGCCCTCGGCCTGCAGCTCGGGCACCCGGACCTCCCCTCGCGCGTCGTACTCGGTCTGGACCACCAGCTTGCCACCGCCGGAGCGAGGTGCACCCTCCAGGAAGACCCGCACCTGGATCTCGGAGACCTCCAGTGCTTCGCCCGGTGGCGCCTCGGACGCACACCCCCACCACAACGTCGCGAGCATCAAGGCGTTCATCGGCGCGCACCCTCGCGCTGGAAGTGCTTCATCAACGCCGAGTAGGGGTCCTCCATCGTGGAGATGGGGACCACGCGTGCCCCACATCGCCGCAATCGCTGCACGCGCTCCTCCACCGAGACCGTGGCAGAGACGGTGGAGCCATCCACCAGCTGCGCCGCTCCGGTCTCGGCATCCACCACCTCCACGAGCCCAAGCCCCGTCAGGCTCTCGTCGAGGGGATCGTGCACCACGGTGGCATGCACCCGATGACGGCGCGCCAAGGGACCGAGCACGCGCTCCCAGGCGCCATCGTCCATGAAGTCGCTCACGAGCACGATCACGGCCCGACGGCGCTGCACCGACTGAAGGAACCCCAGCGCCTCGGCGAGATCCGTCCCTCGGCTCGAGCCGCGCGAGGAGAAGGCCTCGCGGATCACCGCCCACACGTGGCCACGCGTCTTGCGCGGGGGCAGGAAGGTCTCCACCTGATCGGTGAACGTCAGCAGCCCCACCCGGTCCTGGTTGCGGATGGAGGCGTAGGCGAGACCACCGGCGATCCGCGCGATCTGCAGGCGCCTGTCGGTCTGACCATCGCGCCCTCCCGATCCCACGTGGGACGAGCCCGACACGTCCACCACCAACAGCACGGTGGCCTGCCGCTCCTCGCGGAACACCTTCACGTGCGCATCGCCGGTCCGCGCCGTCACGTTCCAGTCGATGTGCCGCACGTCGTCGCCGGGCACGTACTCCCGGACCTCCTCGAACTCCATCCCTTGACCGCGGACGGCCGAGCGGAACTCCCCCGAGAACAGTGAGTCCACCCGGCGACCAGCCGAGATGTGGAGTCGCCGGAGCTCGCGCAGCTCCTCGGGCGTGAGCGTGGCAGCCATCTAGTGCTGGTCCACCTTCTCGAGGATGCGCATCACCAGCTGCTCGGCGTCGATACCGTCGGCCTCGGCCTCGTAGGTGGGCAGGATACGATGCCGCAGCACGTCGGGGGCCACCGCCTTGACGTCCTCGGGCAGCGCGTAGCCGCGTCCGTCCAGGAAGGCGTGGGCGCGAGAGGCCGCCGCCAGCGCGATGGAGGCGCGCGGAGAGGCGCCGAACTCGATGGCGCGCGCGAGCTCGGGGACCACCGTGGCTGGGTCGCGCGTGGCCCGCACGAGGTCCACGATGTAGCGCATGAGCACGTCGGTGACCTTCACCTCTCGCGTGAGCGCCTGGGCATCCAGCAACGCCTCGGCTCCCACGATCCCCTCGAGGGAAGGCTCCGGCTTGGCGGACCGCGCGATGATCTCCAGCTCCTCCTCGAGCGACGGGTAGTCCACCCGCAGCTTGAGCATGAAGCGGTCCACCTGCGCCTCGGGCAGCGGGTAGGTGCCCTCTTGCTCGATGGGGTTCTGCGTGGCCAGCACCAAGAACGGGGACGGAAGCGCGAGGGTCGAGTCGCCGATGGTGACCTGCCGCTCCTGCATGGCCTCGAGCAGCGCGGACTGGACCTTGGGCGGCGCCCGGTTGATCTCGTCGGCGAGCACCACGTTGGCGAACACCGGCCCGCGATGGGTCCGGAACTCCCCGGACTTGGGCTCGTAGATCTGCGTGCCGATCACGTCGGCCGGCAGAAGATCGGGGGTGAACTGGACCCGACTGAAGTCCAGGCGCATGGCCGTGGCGAGCGCCTTGACGGCGGTGGTCTTGGCGAGCCCCGGCACGCCCTCCAGCAGCACGTGGCCGTCGGCGAGCATGCCGATGAGCAGCCGATCCACCATGTAGCGCTGGCCCACCAGGACACGAGCCATCTCGGCCCGAGCCTTCTCGAGCACAGGTCCCACCTGGGTGATCCGTGCTTCCACCTGGTCGACGGTCTGCTGCGACATCCACGAGCTCCTGGTGCGTGACCCTTGGCGATGTAGCCAATAGCCTCGGAGGGGGCAGGGGTGGAGATCCCCCTACATCTCGCGACCGCCCTCCGCAGCGGGCTGTCTAGCGGCCCCTCAGCCCGTGATCTTGTCGAACAGGCTCTTCCAGAAGCCAGGCTCCTGCACGCCCGTTCCGCGCATGTCCGCGAGCTGGCGCAGCAGCTCCTGCTCCTCCTCGGACAGATCGGTGGGCACCTCCACGACGAGGCGGACGTGCTGATCGCCCTTCTGGCCCCGGCGCCGCAGGTGGTCCACACCCTTGCCGCGCAGCACCGACACGTGGCCGCTCTCCGAGCCACGCTTGACGTGCAGCTGCTCCTCGCCGTGCACCGTGGGGACCACGATGTCTCCCCCAAGCGCCATGATGGGGTACGGCACGGGGATCGTCACGTAGACGTCGGGGCCATCTCGCTTGAACAGCTGATGAGGCTCCACCTGAACCGTCACGTAGAGATCTCCGGGGGGCGCCCCGGGCTCTCCGGCTTCCCCCTCTCCGGTGTGCCGGATCTGAAGGCCCGAGTAGGATCCCGCGGGGATCCGGACCTCCATGTCGGTGTTCTCGCGCACGCGACCGCTGCCACTGCACGCAGGGCACCGGTCACTGGCCGCGATGGACGAGCCCTGCCCGCGACAGGTGGGGCACGTGGTGCGGATGCGCAGGAACCCCTGTGCGCTGATGACCTGACCCACGCCCCCACAGGTACCGCAGGTCGTGGCGCTCTTGCCCTCCTTGGTCCCGTTGCCGTCGCAGGTGACGCAGTCCACCCGCCGAGGAACGGTGATCTCCTTGGTGACCCCGTGAGCCGCCTCCATGAAGGAGATGCTCAGCGGGTACTCCAGATCCGCCCCACGCCTCGGACCGCGCCGACCGCGCCCTCCGCCTCCGAAGAGGTCGGCGAATCCTCCGCCGAACAGACTCTCGAAGATGTCGTGCACGTTCACGTGGGTCATGTCGGGGCCCATTCCGCGCCCCTTCAACCCGTCGTGCCCGAACTGATCGTAGATCCCTCGCTTGTCGTCGCTGGACAGGACGTCGTAGGCCTCGGTGGCCTCCTTGAACTTGTCCTCGGCACCCTCTTCCTTGTTCAGGTCGGGGTGGTACTTCCTCGCGGCGCTCTTGTAGGCCTTCTTGATCTCTGCGGCGGATGCCGATCGCTGGACACCCAAGACCTCGTAGTAGTCGCGCGGCACGTCTCGTCTCCTGAAGAACGGAAGCCGCCGCCGAGGATTCCTCGGACGACGGCAGGGGGCGGAACCGAGGGTCGGAGCCTAGGCGTCCTCGTACTCGGCGTCGATCACGTCGTCGTCCCCTCCCCCGTTCTTGGGGGTGGAGTCGCCGTCGGGACCCTCACCGGCAGGCGCCTGGCCGCCGGAGGCCTCGTACATCACCTGAGCGAGCTTGTGGCTGGCGGCCGTGAGGCTCTCCAGCGCAGCCTTCACCTGCTCCAGATCGTCCGAGTCCTTGGCCTCCTTGGCCTTGGCCAGCTCGGACTCCAGCGTGGCCTTCTCCGCGTCGGGCAGC
The DNA here is from genome assembly GCA_019634415.1 of Myxococcales bacterium. Taxonomy (GTDB): domain Bacteria; phylum Myxococcota_A; class UBA796; order UBA796; genus DRPG01. Next base: position 3,075 of record JAHQVJ010000084.1, on the reverse strand, counting down.
TTGTCGCCGTGCTCCGACAGCGTCTTCTCCACCTCGTAGATGCGGGTGTCGAGCTGGTTGCGCGCCTCGATGAGGGTCCGCTTCTCGCGATCCTCGGACTCGTGCGCCTTGGCCTCGTCGACCATCTTGTTGATCTCGCTCTCGGAGAGCCCAGACGACGACTCGATGGTGATCTTCTGCTCGCGGCCGGTTGCCTTGTCCTTCGCCGACACACTCAGGATGCCGTTGGCATCGATGTCGAACGTCACCTCGATCTGCGGCACACCGCGGGGCGCCGACGGCAGATCCGTGAGGCGGAAGTTGCCCAGCAGCTTGTTGTCGCGCGCCATGTCCCGCTCGCCCTGGAAGACGTAGACGTCCACGGCGGTCTGGTTGTCGGCAGCCGTGCTGAAGATCTCCGTCTTGCTGTGCGGGATCGTGGTGTTGCGCGGGATCATCTTGGTGTGCACGCCGCCCAACGTCTCGATGCCGAGGGACAGGGGCGTGACGTCGAGGAGCAGCATGCTGGTGACGTCACCGTCGAGCACACCTGCTTGGATGGCGGCTCCCACCGCCACCACCTCGTCGGGGTTCACCGAGCGGTTCGGGTCCTTGCCGAACAGCTCCTTCACCCTGCGCTGCACCAGCGGGATGCGGGTGGAGCCACCGACGAGGATGACCTCGTCGATATCGGCCGCGTCCACACCCGAGTCCGCGATCGCGTCACGGCACGGAGCCAGGGTGCGCTCCACGATGGGGTCGATCATCCGCTCGAAGTCGGCCCGCGACAGCGTGAGCTGCAGATGCTTGGGACCCGCGGCGTCTGCGGTGAGGAAGGGCAGGTTGATCTCGGTGCTCTGCGCCGTGGAGAGCTCGATCTTGGCCTTCTCGGCGGCATCCTTGAGGCGCTGGACCACGATGGTCTGGCCCGCCAGGTCGATGCCGTTCTCCTTCTTGAACTCGGCGATGAGCCACTGGATGATGGCGTCGTCGATGTCGTCGCCGCCGAGGTGCGTGTCGCCGTTGGTGGCCTTGACCTCCACCACGTCGTCACCCACCTCGAGGATGGAGATGTCGAAGGTACCGCCACCGAAGTCGAAGACCGCGATGACCTCGTCTTCCTTCTTGTTCAGGCCGTAGGCCAGCGCAGCCGCGGTGGGCTCGTTGATGATGCGCTTGACCTCGAGGCCGGCGATGCGGCCCGCGTCCTTGGTGGCCTGGCGCTGGCTGTCGTTGAAGTAGGCGGGAACCGTGATCACCGCCTGGGTGACGGGCTGGCCCAGATAGGCCTCCGCCTGCTGCTTCAGCTTCTGCAGCACCATCGCGGAGATCTCGGGAGGCGAATACTCCTTGTCCCCGATCTTGATGCGACAGTCGCCATTGCTGGCCCGCACGATCTTGTATGGCAGTCGGGTGACCTCGGACTCGCTCTCGTCGAACTTCCGCCCAATCAAGCGCTTGGCCGAGTAGACCGTGTTCTCGGCGTTGGTGATCGCCTGGCGACGGGCGACGATGCCCACCATGCGCTCACCGTCCTTGCCGAAGCCGATGACGGAGGGCGTGGTGCGAGCGCCCTCCTCGTTGACGATGACGGTCGGTTGGTCGCCCTCCATGACCGCCACCACCGAGTTGGTGGTCCCAAGATCGATGCCGATGGTCTTGCCCATGTTCGTCCACCCCCAGGCCTGGCCGACGAAGGGCCATGCTTTGATGGTTGATCCTCGATTGTTGCCGAGACACACCGCGGGTCTCGGCCTTCGAAGCGAAGCTAAGCGCCGCGCTCACACCGTCAACCGATCCTCCGGAGGCGAACCTCGACGCCAGCCGTATTGGCAGCGTACAGGCTGTTCTTTGAGCTGAACATGCAGCAGCGCGCTTGACGCCACTGCGACGGTGCCTACGGGAAGCGGCCGCTGGGGGACGGGATGACGCGATGCGTCGTCGGACCCCCTACCGACCCACAAACCCCATCTTCCGGAGGAGGCCATGGCCAACTTCCGTCCCTTGTACGATCGAGTCCTGGTGAAGCGCGTGGAGAGTGAGCAGAAGTCTTCGGGCGGTCTGTTCATCCCCGAGACGGCGAAGGAGAAGCCGCAGCAGGCCGAAGTCATCGCCGTCGGCACCGGGCGCCTGACCGACAACAACGAGACCGTCCCCCTCATCGTGAAGCCCGGAGATCGGGTGCTGTTCGGCAAGTACGCCGGCGATGAGATCAAGCTGGACGGCGAAGAGCACATCATCCTGCGCGAGTCCGACATCCTCGCGATCGTCGAGTCCTAGGAGGTATCGATGGCAGCGAAGATCATCGAGTTCCGCGAGTCCGCTCGCGGCGAGGTTCTCCGAGGCGTGAACACGCTCGCGAGCGCCGTACGCGTCACCCTCGGCCCCAAGGGCCGAAACGTCGTGCTCCAGAAGAGCTTCGGCGCCCCCGTCGTCACCAAGGATGGTGTGACGGTGGCCAAGGAGATCGAGCTCAAGGAGCGTTTCCAGAACATGGGCGCGCAGATGGTCAAGGAGGTCGCCTCCAAGACCAGCGACATCGCCGGTGACGGCACCACGACCGCCACGGTGCTCGCGCAGGCCATCTTCGAGGCCGGCAGCAAGATGGTGGCCGCGGGCGCCAACCCGATGGACCTCAAGACCGGCATCGATGCGTCCGTCGGCGCGATCGCTGCGCACCTCGAGGGCCAGGCCAAGGAGTCCTCCGACCACGCGCAGATCGCGCAGGTCGCGACCATCTCGGCCAACGGCGACGCCGAGATCGGCGAGATCATCGCCAAGTGCATGGAGAAGGTCGGCAAGGACGGCGTCATCACGGTCGAAGAAGCCAAGGGCATGGAGACCGAGTACGAAGTCGTCGAGGGTATGCAGTTCGATCGCGGCTACCTCTCGCCTTACTTCGTGACCGACCAGGACCGGATGGAGTGCGTGCTCGAGAAGCCGCTCATCCTGCTCCACGAGAAGAAGATCTCTTCGATGAAGGACCTCTTGCCGGTCCTCGAGAAGGTCGCCGAGGCGGGCCGTCCGCTCCTCATCATCGCCGAGGACATCGAAGGGGATGCCCTGGCCACCCTCGTGGTCAACACCCTCCGCAAG
>JAHQVJ010000083.1 GCA_019634415.1 Myxococcales bacterium | reverse complement strand
GTCGATGTCCTCGTAGTTCATCAACTCCGCACCGCCAGCCTCGGACAGCACCTTCGTGATCGCGGCCGTCAGCGTCGTCTTCCCATGATCCACGTGACCGATCGTCCCGATGTTCACGTGGGGCTTGGTGCGCTCGAACTTCTCCTTGGCCATCGCGGCATCTCCAAGGCGGACAGTGGTGTGATGAGAGAGCCCATGACCGGACTTGAACCGGTGACCTCGTCCTTACCAAGGACGTGCTCTACCACTGAGCTACATGGGCGGTCGATGGGGCATCGCGAGAGCGGGAAACGGGACTCGAACCCGCAACCCTCAGCTTGGAAGGCTGATGCTCTACCAATTGAGCTATTCCCGCATCAAAAGAGTGGGGGGAGCTGGATTTGAACCAACGTAGGCGAAAGCCGGCGGGTTTACAGCCCGCTCCCTTTGACCGCTCGGGCATCCCCCCGAAGATTGACGATGACTGAGAACGCAAGCTGACGAAGGGACTTGAACCCACAACCTGCTGATTACAAATCAGCTGCTCTACCAATTGAGCTACGCCAGCATCGACCCTCGCGCCCGAGGATCGGTGCGTGCCTTAAGGGTGAGCAGCGCGAGTGTCAAGGGCTGGTGGTGCACCCCCTCCCCCCTCATCGGGGTCCCAGCTCTGAGGCATCGTCGAACACGTCGTCTCCACGCCGCGCCTCGAGGAGTCGGACGGTCGATCGGCGGTGGCCACGCTGGGTCTCCACCACGCTCGGCAGGGTGACCCCGTCGTGCTCGGCGAAGTCAGCGAACACGTGCTCCACGTCGGACTCCCCGAGGGTCACTCGGCGCACCAGACCATCCCCTTCCCCGACCTCGATGGAGAGCGACGTCAGGCCTCCCCCAGCGTCTCGCTCGAGCAGCACCGTGGGCACACCTCCCACGTCCGAGCGCCCCACGACACGCAGCGTCTGTAGATCGGGCGCTTGGGGAGCCCGCCCGAGGGTGAAGAGGAACGGCACCACCGCCACGGGGCTGAAGTCGGCGACGACGGCTCCGGCACGTTGTCGGTCCGTACGTTGCCAGCTACCTCCGTCCACCGCGAGCCAGGCCTCGTCCCCTCGCACGAACAGGCGCGACGCCGTGGCCTGTCCCCGCACGGGCACCACCTCGACGAGCACGCCGCCCTCCCGCGCTGCGAAGGTCTGTTCCACCACGAGATCGTCGGGCAACGTGCGCCGGAGCCTCAGCAGCGTCGGCCCAGACATCCACGCCGTGAGGGTGTCGGGACCGACGCCATGGGCGGCAGCCGCGCGCGACAGCCACTGCGCGGCCTCCGTCTGGCTTCGAGGCTCTTCGTCGAGGACCGCCTCGGGGACGGCGACGGTCTGCTGATCCCTCGGGTCGACGTGGCTCACGTAGGTCACCCCTTGGCCATCGCTTCGGAGCACGTCGAAGCCACTTCCGACCAGGACGGTGAGGCGCTCGGCCGCCTGTAGCGCAGCCCGCTGCTCGGCATACCCCTCGACGCGCACCAGGTACGCCCACCCACCCTCTTCGAGGAAGCGCTTCACCACGCGCGCACGCCCGTCCGTACCCACCTGGCGCATCATGCGGACCGCCTCGGACCGATCCGCGAGGTGGGGTCCTTCCAGGTAGAAGTCCGCCGCCATCCCGGCCGACGCCATCCACATCCACCACATCAAGGCTCCCTGCTCACCAATCACGCGATCCACTGCCAACGTCCTTAGCAGGAAACGCGATCGGTGCTATGACAACCCCACGTCCGTGCGGCACGTCACCACTTCTTCGACGAGCCGACGGGAGCGACAGGACGCCCGATGTCCATGAACGAAGCCGAGCTCGCCGCCGTGGTGGAGGACCTGCAGTCCGCCATCGGCGCACCCCTGTCGGGGCTCTGGCAGCCGGCCAGGGACCGCGTGGTGGTGGGTCTGTCCGGAGGCCCGCTGCTGTTGCTCGTGCCTCGCGGACCCGTGGCGCGGATCCACAGCATCGGTCGGCGCCCCAAGAACCCACCTCGACCGTTCAGCTTCCAGGGCGCGTGCCGGAGTCGCCTGCGAGGACGGCTGGTGTCGTTGCTGAAGGTGCCCGGCGATCGCATCGTGCGCCTCGAGTTCACGACGGGCACTCTCGAGCTGCGGATCACAGGTCGGAGCGGCGGACTGTGGCTCCTCGACGACGAGGAAGTGGTGGCCGCATACGATGGTCCCGCTCCTGCGCGGCTCCCTCCCGTGGCGGTGCGTCCCGACCGTCAGGATCAGCCGCGCTTCGAACCGCTCGACGGCTCCATGGACCGCGCTGCGGATCGATACTTCACCGCCCTCGAGCGGGACCTTCGGGCTCGTGAGCGCCGCGGACTCGTGGAGCGCCGCCTCAAGCGTGCCATCCAGCGCGGACGGCGACTGCTTGGCCACCTGGAGCAGGACCTCTCCCGCGCGGAGGAGGGCCCGGAACATCGTCGACGCGCCGATCTGTTGGCTGCCAACCTCCATCGGGTCGAGCGCGGCGCCGAGCGCATCGTGCTCGAGGACTGGGAGACGGGGCAGCCCGTGCACGTCGAGCTCGATCCAGGGCGCCCGGCCTCGGACACCCTCGAGCAGCTGTATCGGCGGGCCTCCCGGATGGAGCGGGTGGCGGACCGGGTGCTGCAGCGAATGGACGACGTGGAGGCGGAGCTGGCTCAGTGGGCTGCGAGCCTGAAGGAGCTGGCGACAGCGGATCTGGAGTCCCTCGAAGAGCTGGAGCGACGGCTCCCTGCCCTGCCGAGTCGCGGCAGCGATGCCCAGGTGGTCCTGCCGTGGTCGACGTGGACGGGCCCGCGCGGGGAGCGGGTGCTGGTGGGTCGCCACGAGCGCGGGAACCGGCGGCTGACCTTTCAGGTGGCCAAGGGAACGGACTGGTGGATGCACATTCGGGGCCGTCCAGGGGCACACCTGGTGCTGCCCATGACCCGCGGCCAGACGCCTCCGCTGCAACACCTGCTCGCAGCCGCGCAGATCGCCCTGGTGCACGCCAAGGTCCCGGAGGGGGACGCGGCCGACGTGCAATACGCACGGGTGCGCGACGTGCGCGCGATCCCCGGTGAGGGAGCCCGGGTTCGAATCGCCGACGAGCGGGTGCTGCGCGTCACCCGCGACGCGTCGGAGATCGTCGGATGGGTGAAGGACGACCTATAGTGAGCAGCATGCGCGACCCCTACCGGGTGCTCGGCGTGGATCGGAGCGCCGACACCGACACCATCCGCAAGGCCTACCGAAAGCTGGCTCGCCAGTGGCACCCCGACGTCAACCACGACGCCGGAGCCTCCGAGCGATTCAAGGAGGTCAATGCCGCCTACGACGTGATCGGCGACGAAGAGAAGCGCCGCTTGTACGACGAGTTCGGGGAAGCGAGCACGCGTCCGGGGTTCGACGCGGCACGAGCACGCGCCTGGGGCGGTCGAGGAGGCCGCTCGGCACCCTTCGGTGGTGGCGTCGACGTCGACGACTTGATCGGCTCCATCTTCGGAGGCGGCGGCTTCGAGCGAGGGCCGCGGCGTGGTGCCGATCAGCAGCTCGAGCTCACGGTGGATCTGATCACCGTGGTGCTCGGGGGAGAGCGCACCATCACGATCCGCCGCCCGGATGGCGCCCGCGACACGCTCGACGTTCCCATTCCCGCCGGCGCCAAGAACGGAGGGAAGGTGCGGCTGAAGGGCCAGGGCCTGCCTCCACGTGGCGGCGGTCCGTGTGGTGACCTGGTGGTCCGCATCAAGGTCGCCCCACACCCTGTGCTGCAGCGCGACGGTGATCACCTGGAGATCGAGGTGCCCATCACGATCCTGGAAGCGCTCCGAGGCGGCACGATCACCGTCCCCACCCCCATGGGAGACATCCGACTGACCGTGCCAGCTGGCGTCAAGAGCGGGGCACGTCTGCGCGTGAAGGGACGTGGCATCCAGCGAAAGGGCGCACCCGGCGACCTGTTCGTGATCCTACGGCCCACCGTTCCCGAGTCCACGGATCCCGAGGTACTGGCCGCAGCGGAGCGCATCGAGCGCGCCTACGACACCGATCCCCGCGCAACGCTCAAGATCTAGCGGGACACCTGTAGCCGCATGATCGTCTTGCCACAGCCGATGGTATCACCCGACTGCAGCTGGCTGACCTGGATGCGCCGCCCGTTGTGGTAGGTGCCGTTGGTACTGCCGAGATCGCGAATGAAGATCATCTCGCGGCCGAACATCTCCACCACCGCGTGGTGTCGGCTCACCTCGACGTCGGTGAGCGGCACGTCTCCCAGTCGTCGCCCCACCTGCACGTTGCCTCGGGTGAACCGGAAGACCTTGCCGGCGTCCTGACCAGCCACCACCTCGATCACGGCGTTGAGGCCTGGAGGCAAGCGTAGGTCTTGACTGATCACATCGGCCTGGGACCGCCCTCGATCCGTCGTGCCCCGCACCTCGACCAGCTCCTCGTCGAGCAGCCAGGCGATCTCGAGCTGCGCGGAAGGACTCCGGCCCTGTGACTCCGCCCGCTCCTGCGGATCTTCGCCCACGTAGAGGATCATTCGAGAGCCACCGATGGTGATCTCGGCCCCGGGCCGGAGCATGGTCTCGCGCACCATGCGCCCGTCCACCATGGTCCCGTTGGTGCTGCCCAGATCTTGGAGCAAGTAGCCGTCCTGCTTGGGCAGGATCCGACAGTGCGCTCCACTGACCAGTGGGTCGTCGAGGATCAGGTCTCCGCGCTTGCGACCAACCACGAGGGTCGTGCCCGCCCTCAGGGGCACGTTCAAGCCGCGACGAACACCGCTGACCACCTGCAGGAACGCCTGCTCTCCACCTGCCATCAGGCCGTCCGTGCCTGGCGCTCGCGATCACCCTTCCAGAACTCGTGGTACCGACCCGACAACGGCCGCTCCAGCGCCCCCTCGAGCATCAGGCCCGCCTCTGCCACCCGCTCCAGGTCCACGCCCGTCACCGGCGCGAAGCCCTCCGGCACTTCCTGCGCCCCGTCGAGGCGCTCGAACAAGTGCACGAGGTCTTGGGTACACGCGTTTCCAGCGGCGCCCGGAGCATAGGGGCATCCCCCCACTCCCGACACCGACCCGTCGAAGCGACGGGCCCCGAACTGCCACGCAGCGTAGGCGTTGGCCACTGCTGTGCCACGTGTGTCGTGGAAGTGCAGCGCGATGTCCTCGAGCGGGATGCCCGCCTCGGTGAACCGCTCTAGCATGCGCTTCACCTGCTCGGGATGGCCCATCCCCGTGGTGTCTCCCAGCGCGATCGTGTCCGCGCCCGCATCGCGGAGGGACAGCGCGAGGGAGAGCACGCGCTCGACATCCACCTCGCCCTCGAACGGACAGCCGAAGGCCGTCGAGATGTAGGAGCGCACGCCCATCCCGTCGCCCTTCGCCGACTCCACCACCTTGCCCAGGCCAGACAGCGACTCCTTCACCGTCCGGTTGACGTTCTTGCGGTTGTGCGTCTCCGAGGCCGACAAGAAGGTGGCGACGTGCCCGACGTCCGCCTCCACGGCCCGCTCCAGGCCGCGCATGTTCGGCACCAGCGCCCAGAAGCGCACACCAGGCGCATGGGGTAGGCCCCGAATCACATCGGTGGCATCTGCGAGCTGGGGCACCCAGCGCGGCCGCACGAAGGATGTGACCTCGATATCGACGAAGCCAGCATCCACCAGACGTTGGGCCAAGGCGAGCTTGAACGGCGTGGGCAGCACCGCCGTCTCGTTCTGCAGCCCATCCCTAAGGCAGACTTCGTAAAGGTGAACCTGGCTCATCCGTCATCCCACGTCGAGGCGTTGGGGCGCTGAAATCGGCTGGCCCAACCGTAACATCCGCGGGTGCCCCAACGGGGCCCCTCGCCCCGTCGTGGTCTCCTGCCGGCGGCTCACCGGGGGATCCAGCGAGTCACGACCTTCAGCGTGCAGTCGGGGGCGTTGCGCACGAAGGCCCCATCGGGCTGTTCATCGGTCAGTTCCAGCGCCCCGTCGGCATCCACGGTGAGCTCGAAGGCGTCCGTCTCTCCTTCGCCCGCCCCCAAGATGCAGGAGTCATCTCCGCTTCCGAACACACACGCCGCGGGATCACACTCCGCGATCCCTCGGTAGGTGACCGCCACGTCGTCGGTCCCGTCGTCGGCCCCCACGAGTCTCATCAGCTCTCGCTCGAGGCAGTCGGGGCCGACCAGCTCCACCTCCACGTCACACCAGCCCACCGTGTCGTTCTGCGCGATGCGGAGCACGGCCACGTCGTGATCGTCGAACCATGGGTCGAAGGGAAAGGACGAGCAGAACACCTCGTCCAGATCGTAGACCCCCACCCAGGGACACGTCGGAACGGGCGTGGTGGAGGTCGTCGTGGCATCGTCGGTCCGCCCGAGGCCACTGTTGGTACATGCAGACAGAGAGAGAAGAAGGAGCATAGAAAATCCAGAGCTGTACTTTGACCGACTTCGACGCACCGAGGAAGGGAGGCGTGCTACACACTCCTCGATCCGACGGGGGCACCGATGTTCGCATTATCCTGGATGCTTTGGACACCCATCGAGGCCCTGGCCCAATCGGACTTCGATGCCGCCGAAGAAGTCGTGGTCTGGGGCGACCTCTTCGCCCGGTGGGACGACACCCGGTGGATGATCACCACCGAGATCGCCACACCGTTCGTGCTCACGCTGGCGAAGGACGAGAACCTGGAGTTCCAGACTCGGGAGATGCAGGTCCGAGCCATCTTCGCGTGCTCCAAGGACTGGAAGCTGTCGAAGCGGAAGTACGAGGTGGGCTGCGAGATCGAGGACTTCGGCATCCTGGCCAACATCGCGCAGCAGCGGATCAAGGACAAGGACATCGAGCGAGCTCAGGCCGTGCTCGCCGAGATCGATGCCAAGCTGCACGGCGCGAAGATGCAGATGCAGGTGGCCGACGACGGGCGCGTGCTCAACATCGACCTCGAGGGCCTGCCGCGCAACAACCGGCGTCAGGGCGCAGCCAACGAGACCCTGCGCCAGATCATGAGCCGGCTGGTGGTCGGCTACAACCTCAAGCTGCAGCGCTACAACCAGCTGCACGAGGGCAAGTGGTACGAGTACAACAGCTCGTTGATGACCATGCCCTTGCCCGACGGTCAGCCCGGGAACCTCGGGTCCAACATGTTGGTTCACTACCTCAACCAGTACAAGGGCCACGTCGTCGTGCAGAGCATCGGGCGCGGCATGACCCGCGTGGGCACCGTCCACTACGAGACCGATCTCATCGGAGTCAGCCTGTTCGACGACCAGGAGGGCTACATGATCGAGCGAGTCTGGGCACTGGAGGGCAAGAGCACGGCGTCGGCCTTCTTCGAGACGGGCAACTACTTCCACGCTGGAAAGATCTACAAGATCGGTGAAGACGACCGCCCCTCCTGTGGGGAGTCCAAGGTGGTGAACGGCCGACGTCAGTCGTGGCCGAACCTGGACGCCTGGGTGCCCATCGAGCGCTGAGGTAGGCGGTGTGCGCGTTAGCGGCACACTCGCAAAACATTCTGGACGGTCAGTCGGAAATCACGCTACCTTGATCACCAGGGTGGACGTGATGGACTTCGATCTCTGGTTTCAGACCATCTGGGACGTTCTGCAGGCAGACGACGAAGCCTGCATGGACCTCATTCGCTCGGCTGGCGGCCGAGCACACCAGGCCATGGTGTCTCTCGTGGAGGGTGAGCTGTCCACCACGGACGCCCTGGCGTACGCGCGCACCCTGTGCGATCTGGGGCGCATGACCGAGGCGCGCGAGGTGCTGTGGGAGGTCGTGAACACGGCCTTCGGCATGTTCCGGAGCCCCGTTGCCGCCCTGGCCTAGCGGCAGGCTCGTCGCCCCGTAGGGCCCGGCTCGGGCACGTCCGTCGGATCGGCCTGAAGGTAGCCCAGGGCCTCCAGCATCTCCTTGTCCTCGTCCGACACCACGAGGGCATTGCCCACGGTGAAGCGTCCGTCGTAGGAGAGCGGGCAACCAGCACCCGGCACGATGCCTCCGAAGGGTCTCCAGGGCCCCTGAGAGGAGCCGCCTTCCTGCCCGAAGGACACCTCGGCATCTCCCGGGATCACGGTGAACGCCTCCCCTGCCTCGAGCTCCAGCTGCTGGTTGTGGCGCGAGGTCTCGACGAAGGCGATGCCGTCCACCACCTGCACCGATCCAGATGCCTCGGCACGCCAGGGGGACCCCACGTGGCCCATCATCTCGGCGAACAGGTCCTCGGCGTCGGACAGGTGGCGCTTGTAGACGTTGCTCGAGCAGGTGGGATCGACCTCGAGCTGACACAACGACCGGCTCTTTCGTACCATGTCGACATGGAGATCGAAGGGCCACCGATGCCAGCGCAGCACCAGGCTGTCGAAGCGGGACGTCTCGGCGAACCGGGCGGCCGACGCCTCGGGGCGCACCTCGAGCCCCTCGCGCAGCGTGGGTGTGCGATCCACTCCCTGCGGAGCCCGAAAGGACAACGAGGCCAACCCGGCGAGGGTGGGCGCGATGTCCTCGGTGCCCACGCGCTGGGCCACCCGCTGAGCCCGTACCCCAGATCCGTGCACGATCAGTGGCACCCGTAGCTGCTCGGGCCACAAAGTGTGGGCGTGCCCCCAGCTACCCCGCTCCCCGAACTCCTCTCCGTGGTCCGAGGTGACGACGATCGTGGCCTGCCGACCCGCAGCTCGCCACGTCTCCACGAACGCTCGGAAGCGGTCGTCGACGAAGGCGATCTCCTCGTCGTACTGAGCGACCTGGTGCTCGAGCTGGGTCGCGGAGATCATCTGGCGCCGGTAGGCCGTGTAGTTGCGGTACAGCTCGTCGCCCCACTGTGGCGCCCGATCGAAGCGCTCGTTGAAGGGAGGCGGCGCGTCGTAGTTGTAGTGGACGTCGTAGACGTGCAGGAACAGGAACAGCGGCCGTCGAGATGGCTGCTCCTGAGCCCAGTGCAGCGCGTGGTGAAACACATGGTCGGCGTCCACCGTGGACAGGTTGTTCTGCTCGCGATCCAAGATGCCGAAGTCCTGGAACGTGGAGAAGCCACGCTCGAAGCCATAGCGGCTCGACACGAACAGCGTGGCCACCGCCCCGAAGGTGCCGTACCCGGCACGACGGAACGTGGACTGCACCAGGGGCACGTCGTCGGGCACCCTCAGGTGGTCCTCGATCGCCCCGTGCTGCGCCGGAAGCGCACCCGACAACATGGTCGCGTGGGAGGGCAGCGTCCACGGGCTGGGAGACCACGCCGCCTCGAACACCGTGCCCTCCGCCGCGAGCTCGTCGAGGAAGGGGCTCGTGTCTCGCTCATACCCATAGGCACCCAGGTGATCGGCACGCAGCGTGTCGATCGACAGCAGGATCACGTCGGGTCGGCGAGGGTGACCTGCCGGCAGCGGTCGCCGCAGATCGAAGCCCGGCGGATCGTTGTCGACGCGCACCGACTGGGTGGGAGGCGGCTGAAGCGCCAGCACCTCCTTCAGCGCATCGGCCTCGGCCTGCAAGGTGGCCACCTCCTGCCTCAGCGCACCCACTCGCTCCACCAGACGCTGCTCGCGCTGTGTGTGGCACCCCGTGAGCGCTGTCATCACCACCCAAGCCGGCGCCATCATCAGCCGCGCTCCCCCGCCACCACCAACGCCTGCTCTTCGTTGCCTACCCACAGGGTCTGCAGCAGCACCCACGGTCCGTCCGCGGGGGACTCCACGCGCACCGTCCAGGCCTCCGTGGGCGGATCGGTCTCGAGCACGAGCCCCAAGCGGTTCTCTCTCCCCGACTTTCGCTTCCCGAGCACCTCGAGCTGTGCCATCGCCGTGGGCGCTCGCTGTGGTTGCTCGGGGGTGCCCACCGTGAGCAGGCGGGCATCCACGGTCACACCGAAGGCGCCCCACTCCGGCACCCAGTCGCCGTCGAACGTGAACGTGAGCGTGGTGCCCGGGAACACCCAGTACATCCCTTGCCCGTCTCCGCCACGCGCCAGAGGTACCGCATCGTCCAGCGCGAGCGTCCAGGGGCCCGACACCGCATCTTCGTCGTCGAAGGGAGAGAAGAAGATGTAGCGAGGCTGCACGCGAAAGGCACCGGAGCACGAGCGCTCGAACTTCGGGAGGTTGGCGTGGGCCGTGAGCTCCTCGCCCGCTTGCAGCAACAGGATCGGAGACGACTTGCCGCTTCCGGTCCGGTCCAGCGAGATGTCGGAGACCTGATCGAGCCAAGGCGCGAAGAAGCGCCAGCCGCACTTCGTGCCGGAACGGCGCTGCGGCTCGGGCAAGGAAGGCAGCGCCGGCAGCGGCCCCTCCCGCGTCGCCGTGAAGGTCAGCTGCCCATCCAGGCCGGCGCTCGGCCCAGCCACAGCCCCGTTCGCGGGCCCCTCCGGGAGCATCCCCATGGCCTGCATCTGCTCCCGCATGCTCTGCACGTCCGTGCGCAATACGCCGACCTCGCGCTCCAGCGCCTGCTGCTCGACCTCCAGCTTGGCCAGATCGGGCCCGCCACAGGCGACGAGCAACACGAGCAGGGGGGGATGCGCGAGCATGGCGAGGGTCTCCGGCGACGGCAAACACCTAACAGACCCGGGTTCGGTGCTCGGCACGGTAGCGAGCTACGCTCCCCTCGGAGGTTCGCCTGCTGTACCGCCTGTTCGCCGCCCTGGGCGTCGCGATGTTCGCCTACGCCGCCATCGTGCAGCTCAACGACCCCGACCCCGTGCCGTGGATCGTGATGTACGGCACCGCCGCCACGTGCTGCGGGCTAGCGGTTGCAGGGCGTCTGCCCCACCGACCCGCCATCGGTTTCGGCCTGTTGACCTCGGTGTTGGCGGCCACTCTGTACCTGTCCGCTGGCGACGACCCGAGGGACATGGCAGGACAACACGCCACGGGCTTGCTCGATCGGGAGGTGATCCGAGAAACCCTCGGGCTCCTCGTCGCCTCCATCTGGACTGTGATCCTGGGCGCGTGGACGCTCAGGCGTAGGCCACCCGATCCGTGAAGCGATCGAACTCGATTCGAGCACACAGATCCGCCAGCGGCTCCCGCAGTGCACCTCGCCACTCGAGGTCCTCCAGGTCCTGCTCCAGCGGAATGTCGGTGCGGAGCGTGGCCAGGGTCCGGTAGAGATCAGCCTCACCGAGCCTGCCCTCGAGCTCTCGCACCAGGCTCGCAGCGCCCCTCACCTTGATGTCCCAGGCCTCCGCATCGAGGGGGATCGCACCGATGGTGCCGTACCGAGCAAGCACCGCCGCCGCCGACTTGGCGCCCCAGCGCGGGATCCCGGGGATACCGTCTGCCGAGTCGCCCACGAGTGCGAGCCAGTCTGGAATCGATGCCGGAGGCACCCCGAACTTCTCGATGACCCCAGCCTCGTCGTAGGTCCGGTCGCGCAGCCTGTCCCAGAGCACCACGCTCGAGCCACGCACACACTGCGCCAGATCCTTGTCGGGAGAGCACAGGAGCACACGGTCCGACCCCTCGGCGTAGCGTGCGGCTCCCGTGGCCAGCGCATCGTCGGCCTCGAAGCGAACCATGGGCCAGACCACCACACCCAGGGAGCGAGCGGCCTGCTCCGCCAGGGGAAACTGCCCCAGCAGCGCAGGCTCGATGCCAGCCCCTGTCTTGTAGCCATCGAACAAGTCGTTTCGGAACGACTCGATCACCCGATCGAAGGCGACGGCCACGTGGGTCGTCTCGTCGCGCGCCAGCTGGGAGCCCAGAGTGCGCAGCAACCCACGCACCGCCCCCACTTCCGTGCCGTCCGCCGTCTGCGCCTTGGGCGAGCCGAAGTAGCAGCGGAACAGCTCGAAGGTGCCATCGATCAGGTGGACCTGCATCAGCCCTCGGCGTCGGCGAAGGTCGTCCGGATATCCTGGAACAGCCCGTTGATCGAGTCGGTCAACGCCATGGGCTCATCCTTCGCCATGGACAGCGTGTCCAGGTTGCCCTTGATCTGCTTGAGGACCTTGGGCGCCTTCAATGGGCTCACGCCGCTGTTGGTCAGCGACTCCAGCGAGATCTCGGAGGCCTCGTCGCTCACCGCAGTGAGCTTGTCCGGAACGGACTCGAGGTGGGTCTTGGCCTTCCCCGCATCGTCCACACCGGTATTCACGGCGGTGATGCCTCGCTGCACGTCCTCGGGCACGGCATCGGAAGCCTCGAGCTTCGGAAAGCCCTCACCAGACGTCACCATCTGGATCTTGCCCTCGGCCCGCTGCTTGAGGTCCCCCAGCGCGTCGGCGAAGGACGTGCCTTCGGCCAGCCCCAGCGCGGTGTTCAGGTTGGTGCTGACGGAGTTCACCTTCGCGCGCGAGCGCCGAACAGTGTCCACCGGGTCCTTCGCCTTCATGAACACGGCGTCGACATCATCGACACCGGTTCGCTCGATCTGCAGCGCACGGGTGGATGGCCCCGACTGCTCTGCCGCCATCTCGGTCTGGGCCTTCTTTCCCTTGCCCTTCTTCCCGCGCTTGCCCGCTTCTGCCACGTCCGACAGGCCGAGGGTGAGAGCGAGTGTGGCAGCGAACACGATGAACCGACGCATTGGACGTCCTCCATGAGAACGAGAGGGTTGAGGGCGAGCCTAGTGGCTGCCCTGTCGGGATGCAAACCTGGGCAAACTCTGGGTCAGCGCACGGGCCAGGCACGTCGCCGCCCCACAGCGACGAACCACACGGCCAACACGACTGGCCAGCCTGCCCTTCCCGATTCGGAACCACAGCGACACCCCGAGCCTCCCTGTAGGGGGCCCAACGGCTCGCCCATCGGCGGGCCCGGCTCCGTTGGGATCGGCTCGATCACACTGTCATCATCGGGGTCCAGGGGATCGCTGCCCGCCGCCACCTCGTCGCCGTCCGGCACCCCGCCCCCGTCGGTGTCCGACGACAGCGGATCGGTACCCAGCGTCACCTCTGCTCCATCCGACAGTCCGTCTCCGTCCGTGTCGGCGAGCAGTGGATCCGTGCCCAGTGTCCGCAGCTCGAGGTGGTCGTCGAGCTCGTCTCCGTCCGTGTCCGCGAGGAGGGGATCCGTGCCGAGCTTCTCCTCGACCACGTCTGGCAGCCCATCCCCATCGGTGTCGAGCGGGGGCACGTCGTCGCTCGGATCCAGCGGATCCGTGCCATGCGTCACCTCGGCGCCGTCCTCCACCGTCCCGCCGTCGGTGTCCCACAGCAGCGGATCCGTGCCGCGCACCACCAGCTCTTGGCTGTCCGACAGCCCATCGGCATCGGTGTCGCGCTCCGTCGGATCGGTCCCGTGCAGCTCGATCTCGTCGAGGTCCGACAGCTCGTCGCCGTCGGTGTCCGACGACAGCGGATCGGTCCCGTGTTCGTGCACCTCAGCGCCGTCCAGCAAGCCATCGTGGTCGGTGTCGGGTTCCAGCGGATCCGTGCCGTGCTGTGTCAGCTCGTCCCGGTCCAGCAGTCCGTCGCCGTCCGTGTCCAGCAGATCATCGAGCCCGTCGAGGGGATCGGTGCCGTCCTCGAGCAGCTCCACGTCGTCGGAGATCCCGCCGCCATCGGTGTCCGCAAGCAGGGGATCCGTACCGTGGTCCGTCACCTCCGCGCCATCCGTCAGCGTGTCGCCGTCCGTGTCGGCCAGCAACGGATCCGTGCCGTGCACGTCTGTCTCGTCGCGATCCAGCAGCCCGTCGCCGTCCGTGTCCAGCAGATCGTCGGCGCGATCCAGCGGATCGGTGCCATCGACGTTCACCTCCGTGCCGTCGGAGATCCCGCCCCCGTCGGTGTCGGCCACCAGCGCCGACGTGCCCAGCGACACCTCGGCGCCGTCCAACAGCAGGTCGTCGTCGCTGTCGTCGTCGAGGGGATCGGTCCCTGCGAGCAGCACCTCGAAGCCATCCTGCAGCCCGTCGCCGTCCGTGTCGTCGTTCGCCGGGTCGGTGCCGTGCACCGTCGTCTCGTCGACATCCGCCAGGCCGTCGGAGTCCGAGTCGGAGGCCACCGTGTCATCGGACGGATCCAACGGATCGGTGTTGTTCACCACGATCTCGATTCCATCCGAGGCCCCACCTCCGTCCGTGTCGGCGTCTGTGGGATCGGTCGACAGGAACAGCACCTCCTCTCCGTCCGTGAGCACGTCACCGTCGGTGTCGCGCACGAGAGGATCGGTGTTGTGCACGTTGACCTCGGGCCCGTCCAGCAAGCCGTCGTTGTCGGAGTCCGAGTCGTTGGGATCGGTGCCGAGCAGCGACTCCACTGCGTCGTCGAGTCCATCCCCGTCGCTGTCGATGGCACCGAGCATCGCGTGCACGTGCCCGCCGCCCACACTCTGAGCCTGTGCTCCCGCGATCCAGCACCACAACGCCGCAAGCATCCACACGACAGACCCCGCTTCCGCCTTCTTCTGCTCGGATCGATTCGGGGACGCGTCCAGGTGCGGTATCGTTGTCCGATGGACGTCGACTCTGGGACCGATGATGCCGACGTGACGTCGGAGCTTCCACTCCCCAGCAATCCCAACTGTGTGTCCTTCGCAGCCGACGCCATCGACATCCTGGCGCGGCGCAGCTGGGCCGACGTGCAGCGCATGGCGGTGCGCATCGCCACCCCCTTCCACGACGCGTCGGCCCTTCCGGTGCTGGTGGGGATGGGCTGGCGGGTGGCGTTGGATCGAAAGAACCAGCGCCACACGCAGGTCACCACTTACTTCGTGTTCGATGGCCCAGCGACGTCGAGCCACCTCGACGCTCTCGACGCTGCCATGGACGCGGAGCCAGAGCTGTATGCGGCGGGCAGCATCGAGCGGGTGCCCTCCAACGGAGTGAACGCGGCGTTGTTGCACGGAGGCACTCCGTTCCTCCCCATGGCGCGCGACAGCGAGGGTCTGTGGTGTCGACGCCTGGAGCTCTCCGAGGGACACGTTCGGCCCGCCCGCGTGGATGCGAATCGCGCTTCCTCCGACCACCTGGCCGGCGAGCTTCGCCAGATCCTCGGCGTGCGTGCTCCCTACGGCGACGCCGAGCGGGAGACCGAGCGCATGCGCCTGGCCTTCGCGCGCCACTTCTCCACGCGCATCGTCGAAGCCGACGGCGTCGTCCGCGAGGGCGAGGAGGAGTTCATGAACAGCGTGTTTCCCGCAGAGCTCATCGCCAGCCTGGGCCTCGACGGCCCAGCCGCTCAGGGCGAGTACCTCCAGGCAGCACAGGCCTGTCTCGCCGGCCGCCTGGGCCACCACGACAAGCTCGCGCTGATCGGTCTGTTCTTCTCGGCCTGCTACGCCGACGGCAGCCTGGACGCGCGGGAGATGCGGGTGCTCAAGGAAGCCGGAGAGTGCCTGGGACTGACGCGAGAAGAGGTCGTGAAGTACCTGCGGCGCTTCTGGTAGAAGCTACGGGCAGCTCCAGGACCACGTGCGGCGCGTTCGCGTGTCGGGCACCCCGTCGCCCGTCACGTCCAGCCCGAACAGGGCCTCGGCCGTGTAGCCATCAGCGTCGTAGGTGTACTCCTCGCGGAAGCGGCCCGTAGCAGGCTGACGCACGTTGCCCTCGACGAGCTCGATGGTGCCGTCGGGACGGAAGGTGGTCGCGGCGTCGGAGTCCCACACGCCGTCGGCATCCAGATCCTCGGCGGTGAAGACCAAGCGCTCCTGCGCGTCGTAGTGGCGCTCGCTGCGGTTGTCCACCGTGCCGTCGTCACCCAGATCCACCGCCACCACGTAGTCGAGGGGGCCCGTTCCATAGGTGTACTGCGCCGACCTGATCAGCAGGTCGGTGCACTCGAAGGCGACGCGCCGGTCCCGATCGTCGTAGTCGTAGGTACAGGTGCCGTCGAAGGCCCCGTCCCCATCGACGTCCAGCTCGTACAGCGAGCGCAGTCCCGTGTCCGCGTCGTGGGACATGCGCTCCTCGAAGTCGCAGATCCCGTCCGCGTCCGTGTCGCGGCAGAACGACGTGACGTCGCCGATGCCCCCGTCGAGGCCATCCGAGATCTGCGCATCTCCCAGCGTGCGCGTCCAGACCTCGTCGAAGATCTGATCGCCGTCATGATCGAGGCGCCACTCGACGATGCGGCCCAGATCGTCGTGGTCCGTCTCCAGTCGCGCTGGCTCGTCCGGATCGTCGGACAGCTGCTCCATCACCAGGCCTCGCGCGTCGTAGAGCAGCGTGCGCGTGATCTCCACCGACTCGTCGTCCCCCTCGTCGGTGCGGACCTCCGCCGTGCAGCCAGCCAGATCTGCAGGCGTCCAGTCGGTGTCGGTGTCCGTGTCGACATCGGTGTCCGCGTCGACATCGGTGTCCGTGTCGGCATCGGAGACGTCGGACGCCGTCGTGGACGCTCCCCCCAGACAGCCCAGCGCACCCCCCAGCAACCATCCAGCCAAAGCGGGCATCACCCCTCCCCCCCGGCAGGGTACAGCACCAAGACACGACGCGTAGGACAACGACGTCGCCTACGCCACACGAGCACACAGGAGGTCACCTTTGACACGCATCGGCACTGCGGACCGTCCCCTGAGAGTCGCGATCGTCGGGTCGGGCCCGTCGGGCTTCTACGCCGCCGCCGCACTGCTCGGCTCGGACCGCCACGTCCGAGTGGACCTCCTCGATCGCCTGCCCACCCCGTTCGGGCTGGTGCGGGGAGGAGTGGCCCCCGACCACCAGAAGATCAAGTCCGTGGTCCGAGCCTACGACAAGACAGCCGGCGCAGACGGATTCAGGTTCATGGGCAACGTCGACGTCGGGCGAGACGTCACCGTGCCCGCCTTGCTCGAGGCCTACGATCAGGTGGTCCTCGCCGTGGGAAACGAGTCGGCTCGGCGCCTCGGGATCGAAGGCTCTCAGCTCGAAGGCACCCACACCGCCACGGCATTCGTGGCTTGGTACAACGGCCATCCCGACCATCAGCACCATGCGTTCGACCTGTCCTGCTCGGCCGCCGTCGTGGTGGGGGTGGGCAACGTGGCCATGGATGTGGCTCGGGTCCTCGCACAGGATCCGGAGCGACTGGCGAGCACCGACATCACGGACACCGCACTGCACGCCCTCCGAGCCAGCCAGATCCGCGACGTCTACGTGCTTGGACGCCGCGGGCCTGCTCAGGCGGCATTCTCCCCCTCCGAGATCAAGGAGATTGGCGAGCTCGAGGGCGTCGATCTGATCGTGCGACCCGAGGACGCGGCCCTCGATCCCGCATCTGCAGCCTGGCTCGAGGCCCACGGCGACAAGCAGGCCAAGCAGAACTGCGCGTTGCTGGCGGAGCACGTGGGCAGACCCTCCACAGCTCCCCGTCGGGTGCACGTACGCCTCCACACCTCGCCGGTGCGCTTCCTGGGCGACGGCGCGCTGGCTCAGGTGGAGCTCGGCACCAACCGGCTGGAAGCCACCGATGGTGGACGCTTCCGCGCCGTGGACACGGGCGAGCGCGCCCGAGTCGCTGCGGGAATCAGCTTCGAGGCCGTCGGCTACCGCGGGGTCCCGCTTCCCGACGTGCCCTTCGACGATCGGCGCGGCACCATCCCCAACGTGGAGGGCCGGGTGACCACCGACGGCACGCCCGTCCCCAGACTGTACGTGGTGGGCTGGGCCAAGCGAGGCCCCTCCGGGCTGATCGGCACCAACCGAGCCGACTCGAAGGCCACCGTGGCGGCCATGCTCGAGGACGTCGCGGCGCTGCCAGCGATCGAGCGACCCGATCTGCCCTACGCCGATGCCGTGGACTGGGACGGTTGGCAGCGAATCGATCAGCACGAGGTGGCTGCTGGACAGGCCAAGGGCAAGATCCGGGACAAGGTCGTGGACGTCGACGCTCTGGTCCAGCTGGCCCGCGAATGACCGTGGTAGGCTCTCGCCCTCGCTGGCGAGGGGCCCGTCTCACCCATCCTCACGATCCTGTTGTTCACGGCGCCCGGCTGTGATCTCCTCCCGACGGACATCGGGCTCGATCCACTGTCGGGGCTGCCCGGCTTCGCCGCTCCCACGCGCTACACCGTGCGACGCGGCGACACCCTGGCCAAGATCGCCTCTCGCCACGGCGTGACGGTGGCCGAGCTGAAGTCCTGGAACGGCCTGTCCAGCGATCTCATCGAGGTCGACCAGGTGCTGGTGATCTGGGCAGGCAAGCAAGCCAGCGGCACGGCCGCCCGCCGCCCTGTCTCCAAGGGGGCCCGTGTGGCTGCACGGCCTGGCGCCGACGCCATTCCGATGGTGACCGTCACCGAGGTGGATGCCACGGATCGTGTCGTGATCCAGACCCCTGCTCCCGTGGGCGTGCTCGGCGTGGAGATCGGCGGCACCGACATGGAGGATCTGGCCCGCAGTGCGAAGGGCCTCACCAAGCACGACAGCACGTCGGCAGACGGAAGCGGCCTCGGCGAACGCAGCGGAGGCCTGGGCAGCGAAGGAAGTGCGGAGTCCGTGGACCTACCGGGGCCTCTCGCCAAGCCGCGGAACGACGGTCCTGCGATCGGGGCTGGCGCGGTGTCGGCTCCCACCCTCCCCATGCCCCCAGCGAAGCGCTGCCTTCCTCCACCCACCGACGTCGAGGGCGAGGCCGCGATGGCCACCAACCTGGGGCTGTCGGTGGCCCAGATCAACGGTGGCATGAACCCCATCTCGGGCCATGCAGTGGCCTGCTTCCCGGACGGGACCTCCGGTGTGCACGAGGTCACGGTGGAGATGGTCGTGGGATGCGACGGGCGGGTGTCCTCGTCGTCGGTGATCGCCCACGCTGGGCTCCCAGCTGCCGTGGTTGGCTGCCTCGAGCAGACCCTCGGCCATGGTGGCTTCCCCGCGCATGCCGTGCCCGACGGCATCGTGTTCCACAGCCCGCTGCGGTTCACCTTCTGAGCTACAGCGCCTGCACCGCGATGGCCCCGTCTTCAGCCACGCCCGTCACCACGTTGGTGCTGGTGGGGTCCACCTCGATCGCCGGATCCAAGGTGATGGACTGGGTGGCCTCCAGCTCCAGCGCGTAGGCCCCGATGGGCAGTCCGATGGAGATGGGCCCCTGGGCGTTGTGCACCTCCACCCAATCGGGTGCCTCGGCGAACCACAGCTCCACTCGCCCCACGGCGGTGGAGTGCACCACCGCCTCGGGCCCCGTGAAGCCCTCCAACCCGATGCGCCCTCCCACCTCGGCGCTCACCTTGCCGCCCATGTCCACCAGCCGTAGATCTCCGGATCCCACCACCACGTCCACCGGGACGAACGGCGGGATCCGCAGGGTGACGTCCCCTCCACACAGCTCGTCACAGGGATAGTCCAGCCGGAGCTCTCCGTCCGTCACCACCGGTGCCAGCGCGCTGCCTCCGAAGCCACGCAGCGTCACGTCGATCTGCGACGGTCCATCCACGGCCAACACCTGGACGTCCGCCTCCCCCACCGACAGGCGCACCCGGTCGAAGGGCTCGTCGATGACGCTGCTGCCCACCACACCGATGATGCAACCACCCAGCAGACCCAGTAGCAGAACCGTCCTCCCGTTCGTCTCGGCGCTACAGACACCATGTACATCGGGGGCCGTGACCGACACCACTGCCGCTAGGGGTACAGTCGCGTGACGATGGCCTGTGCCAGCCGGTCTGCAGCCCCTCGATGGGTCTCGAGGAACAGCGAGGGCTCCACGCACTCCAGCTCCGAGATCACGGGCTGGCCCGCCATCTCCACCACGTCCACACGCGCGAAGACGAGGGGCTCACCAATCCAGTCCAGGGCCCGTCGAACCAGGTGTCGGTCGGCGTCGGAGGGCGGGCCGAGGGGGTGGACGGCCTCTTGCTGACCAGCGAAGCGAGGGATCTTGCGCACGCCGTAGACGAGTTCCCCGTCGATGCAGATCCACGAGCGCTCACCCGGATCCATGAACCCCGTCACGACGGGCTGCACCAGCATGTCACGCTGCTTCAGCTGCGCTTCGAGGAACGCGGTGGCTTCCTCGTCTCCGGCATCGAACCGCCGGGTGAGCCAGCTCCCCGCAGAGACCGCGGGCTTCACCACCACGGGTCCCTCAGGCGCCACCGACATCCGACCTCCCTCGAGGTGGAGCTGCGTGGGGACCACGGGCAGGCCATCCGCTCGAAGCTCGAGCAGATAGCGCTTGTGCAGGTTGCGTCGCACCACGGGCCACGGATTGATCAAGGTCGTGTGACGCGCCGTCTGCTGTAGGAACGCCTCGAAGGCGTCGATGTGCTGCGGATAGTTCCAGGTGGCCCGGATCACCACCGCGTCGAAGCTCGACGGCTCCACCTCGGGAGCGTCCCACGCCACGACCCGCGCTTCCACCCCCACCCGCTTCAGCGCTGCAAGCAAGGGAGCTTCGTCAGGATCGGGCTCGGGTAGCCGGGCACAACTGAGCAGAGCGACGTTCATGACGACCCGTATTCCGGGGCATGCCGAGCCGGATCTTCATGCTCCGAGGCGGCGCTGCAGCAGCGCCCGCACCGCCTCGCTCGGAGCCAGATCCATCGCCGCCCGACGGTGGCGCGCGGCCTTGGCCGCATGGCCTGCGCGCCCGTGCAGATCAGCAAGCACCGCGGACCACATGTAGGAGCCGACGAGCCAGGTGGGGGGCTGCAACCCGGCGAGGACCGCCAGACCCTCCTCCGGGCCCTGCGCCTCGGCTAGAGCCACCGCACGGTTCAGGGTGTGAACAGGAGAGCCCGTCATGCCCTCCAGCACCTCGTACAGCGCAGCCACGCGTTGCCAGCGCGTCTGTGCGAAGGACGGCGCCAGGCAGTGCTCGGCCGCGATCGCGGCCTCGGCGTGGTAGCGGCTGAACGCAGGGCCCTCAGCCGACCGCGCCAGGCAGTCCAGCCCCGTACGGATCCGCGTAGCGTCCCATCGCTCGCGCTCCTGCTCTTCGAGCAACAGCAACCCGCCGGCACCGTCCTGCCGCGCCGCGATGCGAGCCCCATGGAAGTGCATCAGGGCGAGCAGAGCCCACGTGCGCGGCGTCTGCCCCAGCGGATGCTCCGCCAACAACGTGCCCAGCCGAACGGCCTCGTCGCACAGCTGCTGCCGGATCGCGGCCTCGGGGTGCGACGACAGGTAGCCCTCGGTGAACAGCAGGTACAGGATCTGCTGAACAGCCGGCAGGCGTGCTTCCACCACCGTAGGGCTGAGCGCATCCAGGTCCGGCGGAGACGCGCGCAGTCGATCGCGCGCCCGAGCCAATCGCTTGTAGACCGCCTCGGGCGTGGTGAACAGCCGCACCGCGATCTCGGAGACGCTGAAGCCACACAGCGTCTTGAGCGCCAACACCAATGCCGATTCGGTCGGCAGCGCCTCATCGCAGCAGACGAACAACATGCGCAGCAGATCGTCGCGGACCTCACCCGACAGGAACACCACGGGCACCTCCGGCGGCGAGGCCGGCGGTACCTTGTCGCGTAGCAGTCGCTGGCGCCCTGTGTCAGTGCGCAGCGTGCCCAGGAGGTGATTTCGAGCCACCCGAAACAGCCACGCAGAGGGGTTGCGCGGCGGCCCTGCGGCCGGCCAACGCGTCAGCGCCGCCTCCATCGCTGCCTGGACAGCGTCCTCCACCTCCTGCACGTGCTGGGTGCCCACGCGACCGGTCAGGATCGACACCAGGCGACCGTACTCGTGGCGGAAGAAGTCCTCGACGAGCTGCACAGCTCACCCGGGCGTGTGGATCTCGATCACCTCGACGCCGGAGCCAGGCCGCACGAGGCCAGGACAAGCACGTGCCACCGCGATCGCCGACTCGAGGGTGTCGGCCTCGACGATCATGTAGCCACCGACGAGCTCCTTCACCTCCACGAAGGGTCCATCCTTGGCGTCGTCCACCGTCACCAGCTGGCCTTCGCCCAGCTTGCCCCCGGTGTCCACCAGATGATCTGAGAAGGTCTCCATCCATGCCCCGAACTTCGCGTACATCTCCTGCATCTGAGATGGAGAGGATCCCTCACCGGTGGGGGCGTCCGTCTTGGGAAGGCTTCGCTGCAAGCACAGGTATTTGGCCATGAGTCACTCCCTTGCCTCGCTCGATGAGTCCGAGCGGCACACTACGACGTGCGAGCATCCCGGTCTTGGACAGGAACCCGGATCCACACGTGTCCCCTCGGCACCGGTCGAGCAATGCGAGCGAGTGTGATCATCGGCGAGGCCACCGCACCCATGCACCTGAACGCCCAGCCCTCCGTGCACGGTGCATCGACGCCAACCCCCATCAGGAACATCCGAACCATGCAGGTCGTCCATGCCCAACAGCCCTTCCCACACTCCTGGTCGAAGGCAATCTTCCTAGCCGGCCCCACCCCGAGGGCCAGCCGTCCCGTGCCCTCCTGGCGTGACGACGCAGTGAGGCTCCTGGAGGAGCAAGGCTACGACGGCGTCGTGTTCCTACCCGAGGCCGAGAACGGCAAGTGGGGCACCGACTACGAGACCCAGATCCATTGGGAGCTCGAGGCGCTTCACCTCGCTGACGTCATCCTGTTCTGGATCCCTCGGGATCTCGACACGCTACCTGGCTTCACCACCAACGTGGAGTTCGGTCATTGGCTGACGAGCCACAAGATCGTCGTCGGCCATCCACCCGATGCCCCCAAGACGCGCTACATCGACGTGCTGCTGCAGGAAGTCACTGGACAGCGAGCCCACGCCACGCTCCCCCGACACCCTCCACGAGGTCCTTCGCCTCATCGGCGACGGAGCGAAGCGGCAGGGCGGCGAGCGCCACGTACCCTTGTTCCTGTGGACCACCCCTCTGTTCCAGGGGTGGTACACCAACCTCCGCAAGGCCGGCAACCGCCTCGACGGAGCCCGCGTCCGCTGGGTGTTCAAGCTTCCCCACGTCGACGAGTTCCTCTCGATGCTGTTGCGAGTCGACGTGTGGGTCGAGGCAGAGGGCAGGCACAACTCGAACGAGTGGGTCTTCGGCCGATCCGACATGAGCGCCGTGGTGCTGTATGGCCGGCCCCAGCAGGGGGTTCAGCTCCTCGACACACAGCTCGTGCTAGTGCGCGAGTTTCGCTCCCCGGGTCGCACCGAAGACGGGTTCGTGCACGAGGTCCCAGGGGGCTCGAGCGTCGGTCGCGGCACGGATCCGCGCCGGACCGCCGCCGAGGAAGTGCTCCAGGAGACCAGCCTGGAGATCGCTGGCGATCGGCTGGTGGCGCTGGGCAGTCGTCAGGCCGCAGCGACGGTGTCCACCCACCACGTACACGTCTTCTCCGCCGAGCTCACCGAGTCGGAGATGGCCTCGGCACGCGCGCTCGCCACCGAAGGAACGATCCACGGCAACGAGCGCGAGGCCGAGCGAACCGTCGTGGAGATCACCACCCTGCGCCGCCTGCTGGACACCGGTCTGGTCGACTGGGCCACGGTCGGCATGGTGGCCCGAGCACTGCTGAAGTGAGCCCGAGGCACGACGCGGCCTGGACAGCTCCACGATAGTGAATACATTCATTGAACATATTCACTGGAGTAGAGATGCACGTGCTCGTCGTCGGTGCTGGAATTGGAGGACTCACCTTGGCCAGTGCGCTCCGAGAGCACCGGGTGACCCTGGTGGAGCGCCGCCCCGAGGCCACGGGCATCGGCGCCGGACTGCTGCTCCACCGGCGCGCACTCGACGCGTTGGAGCGCGTCGGCGTCCGGGTGAGTGGTCGCCCCTACCCGGGATTGAGCCTAGGCCTCGCCGACGGGCGACTCCTGCCACTGGCCGCCAAGCCAGGTCGCGCCGTGAGTCGGCCCGCGCTGCATGCCGCACTCCTTCGAGCTGCTGCCCACGCCAATCTGCACACCTCGTGCGTGGTGGAGACGTTCGACGACTGCGATGGAGGTGTTCGAGCCACACTCTCGAGCGGGCAGACCCTCGAGGTCGACGTGATGGTCGGTGCCGATGGCCTCGGCTCCGGTGTTCGGCGACAGCTCGGCCTCCCAGCGCGCCGTCGCTACGCTGGGGCCACCTGCTGGCGAGGCATCACTCAGCAGGAGTCGCCCCACGACCACCCGGTGGAGCTGTGGGGAGACGGCCTGCGCATCGGGATCGTTCCGCTCCTCGAGGGCACGTACCTGTACCTGACGTCGACCCAGCCAGCGCCACCGGAGCGCAGCACGCCTCCCCTCGCCCGGTTCGACCACTTCGGATGCGATGCCCCGGCGTTGCTCCGCTCGGTCCCGCCGTCGGACTGGGCCCATCACGACCTCGAGGAGCTCGACACCCACAGCTGGGGGCATCCCCGCGTACCGCTGCTGGGCGACGCTGCGCACGGCTTCACCCCCAACCTCGGTGAGGGCGCTGCCCAGGCGATTCTCGATGCCGAGCACCTGGCAGCGTGCCTGCAGGGTGCAGGTCGCTACCCCGGAGCCCGACGAGGTCGAAACCGACGAATCGCATTGGCGAGCCGCTGGATGGGCGCACTCGGCCAAGCCACGGGGGGCGCCGCTAGACTCCGTGATACCGTGCTGGCCATGTTCGCAACGGCCCCCGCCCAGGCGTGACGCGTCGCGCTACCCAGAAGCGCCAGACGCGCGCCCGTGTGCTCGAGTCAGCGCGCCTCTGCTTTCGAGAGCTCGGCTACGACGCCACCACCATCGCCCGCGTGGCCAAGCGCGCGCAGGTGGCGGCAGGGACCGTGATCAGCCACTTCCCCGACAAGGCCTCGCTGGTGGCAGCGGCCTTTCACGCGGAGCTGTCGGACCGGGTCCGCGAAGCATTCACCACCTTGCCACAGGGTGACGCGCTCGCGAGCCTGCTCCACGTGGCCCGCACCCTGTATCGTTGGTACGCCGACGATCCTGTCCTCGCATCGCACCTGCTCCAGCAGACGCTGTTCCTGGAGGGCGCCATGGGGGACGAGCTGCAGACCCAGCTCCAGTCCTTCGTCGTCGAGGTCGAGCGCACCCTGGCATCGAGCATGCCCGATGCGCCGCCAGACGCACGAATGCTGGCTAGCCAGGGTTTCTTCGTGGACTACTTCGGAGTGCTGGTCCGACACCTTCGTCTCGCCCGGGCCACCGGTGAGCCCTTCGACCTGCCGGAGGCCGAGCGTCAGCTGTGGGCCTTGTCGAGGGCACGCCTCAGGGGACTCGGGATGCTGCCCGATGACGCCGCCCTCACCCCTCCCGGATGAGCACCATCACGTCCCGCTCGATCGACTCGCTCATGCGGTGCGGTAGCTCGAGGGGCAGAGCCCGCAGGGCCGTGCCCGCGAACACTTCCTCCAGTCGCGACCGCCGCGGCTGAAGCCGGTTGAAGATCAGTACCGCACAGCCTCCAGCACACAGCACGTCGCCCCAAGCCTCGGCGCAGGCACGTACGTCGTCGATGGGATTGCGCCGATGGCGCCCTCCGAACTGCACGCCATAGGGAAGATCGGCGACGATCACATGTGCTCGTGAGCGCCCCACCAGATCCGGCGCCCGTCGGCCGTCTCCCGCCACGAGGCGCAGCTGTACCTCCCCGAAGGCGAACCCCACGTACCGCCCCACCCCGTCCTTGTTCTTCTTGGTGACCCAACCCCGCTCCTCGGTGTGCCGGATCCGCCCGAGCTTGGTCTGCCGTTTCACGTGGCGGTGGAAGTCGTCCAGCGCCGTGGGGTCCAGCTCGATCCCGATGGCATCGAGGCCGTAGCGAGCCGCCCAGCACAGCGTGGTGCCACGGCCAGCCATGGGATCGCACAGCAGCGTGCCCGCGCTCCGATCCGCAGTGCAGTGCGCGAGGGCGAGGTTGATGGCGAGCTGCGTGACGAGTTCGTTGGTCTTTCCTCGGTACTTGGTGCCCCACACCAGACCTGGCGGCAGGGCCCACCCCGCGTCGAGGGCGGCGATCTTCAGCCCAGCCTCCGGGTCTCCCTCGAAGGCCCCCAACACGAAGGACAGTCGGGCCATCTCTGCGGATCCGGCCGCCACCGTGACGAAGCGCATCCCCCCGCGCTCCCACAGCTCACCATCACACCCCAGAACGGCACGGACCTCGCTCAACACCACATCGTCGACATCCGCGAAGTAGGCACCGTCAGCCAAGGGACTCACGAGCAGATGGGTCGCCATCGAACCCCCGGTGCCAGATAGCCTCCGCCGCGGCAATTCACCCCCGACCCTCACCTCACACGGTGAGGTGGTCACGGATGACGCGGTCGCGCTGTACCGAATCACGTTCTGAGCGGGGACCGCAGTGGTGGCTTGATTGTCGCGATCGAGCGGAGCGCGCCTGATCCGGGGTTGCAGTGGGACTGGAACGAGCGAGCGTGCGAGCGCGTGCAGAGAGTGCTGCAAGTCCAGGCGCGGAGCGGCAACCTGTAGCATCGCGACAATCAACCGCGTTGATGGTCGCGATGACCTGCCCCGAGGCTCGGGCGCCCGCTGGCGCACACAAGAAAACCACGCTTTGAGGCGTGGTTTTCGAGGGTGGTGACCCCAACGGGATTCGAACCCGTGTTGCCGGGATGAAAACCCGGTGTCCTGGACCTGACTAGACGATGGGGTCGGTGAGGTTCACCAAGTGGGTCGCATAGGACTCGAACCTATGACCCTCGGCTTAAAAGGCCGGTGCTCTACCAACTGAGCTAGCGACCCGCTACACCAGCTTCTAGTGGGCACGCCCGCTGCTGTCAATGGCCCACTGCGCGCGGATAGCCATCGCGGGTGAACAGATCTCCCATGCGGATCGTGGCTTCCCGCTCCGGCCCCACCGACACCAGCTCCACCTTCACGCCGACGAGCGCCTCGATCCGGCGAATGTAGGCCACACATGCCTCGGGCAGCTCGGCCATGCGTCGACATCCAGAGATGTCCTCGGACCAGCCTGGCATCGACGTGTACACCGGCACGGCGGTGGCCAGGGACGTCGGGAAGTCATCGTCGTCGACCCCCTCGTAGCTCACGCAGATGGGGATCTCGTCGAGCCCGGACAGCACATCCAGCTTCGTCAAGGCGAGCCGCGTGACCCCGTTCACGCGAACGGCGTGCCGGACCAGCGCAGCGTCGAACCAGCCACAGCGGCGGGGCCGACCCGTGGTGGCCCCGAACTCCGCCCCCACTCGTTGCAGGTGCTCGGCGGTGGCCCCGTCCAGCTCGGTGGGAAACACCCCGGAACCCACCCGGGTGGTGTAGGCCTTGGCGATCCCGACCACTTCGTCGATGGCGGTGGGCCCCACTCCACTTCCGGCACACGCTGCCCCAGCCACGGTGTTGCTGGAGGTCACGTGGGGGTACGTGCCATGGTCGACGTCGAGGAAGGTCCCTTGGGCCCCCTCGAACAACACGCTCCCCCCCTGGCGCTGCACGCGATGCAGCACGGAGGTGGAGCTTCGCACGTAGGGAGCCAACGCGACCCCGTGCTCGACGTAGGCAGCCACGAGCTCGTCCACCTCGAAGGGATCACCACCGTGCCACTGCACGATCTCCTGGTTCTTCCAGGGCAGGACCACCTCGAGGTGGGCACGCAGCTGCGCCGGATCCAGGAGATGGGCGACGGTCACGCCCCTCCGGGCCACCTTGTCTTCGTAGCAGGGACCGATCCCTCGGCAGGTGGTCCCGATCCGGTTGTTACCGAGCGACGCCTCCCGCAGACGATCCAGCGCCAGGTGGTACGGCATGATCACGTGTGCATGGGGGCTGACGACCAGCTCGTGAGCCTGCAGGTCTCGTCCCCGTGCAGCCAGCGATCGCAGCTCCTCGCGGAGCACCTCGGGATCCACCACGACCCCGTTGCCGATGACGCAGACGCAGTCTGGGTGCAGTACCCCAGACGGCAGTAGGTGGAGCACGATCTTGTCTCCGTCCACCACCAGTGTGTGACCAGCGTTGTTGCCTCCCTGGAAGCGCACGACAGCTTGCACCTGGGGAGTGAGGACGTCGACGACCTTCCCCTTCCCCTCGTCACCCCACTGGGTTCCGACCAACACGACATTGGGCATTGCACCACCCGCGAACCAGCCGCTCAGCTAACCATCCTGGGGGTCAGCGTCTCCCTCGCCGTGTGGGTGAGCACGGCGATGGGTCGCCAACACGCCTGCAGCCGACACGTGGGTGTAGCGCTGAGTGGTCGACAGGCTGCTGTGACCCAGCAGTTCCTGGATCGCCCTCAGATCGGCTCCGGCATCGAGCAGGTGCGTCGCGTAGGCGTGTCTCAGCGCGTGGGGATGCAGGCCGCTCACCCCGACGAGCGCCCCTTGCTCGGCGACCATGCGACGGATCGTGCGGTCCGAGATCCGCCGCAGCCGAGCGTTGAGGAACAGCGCCAGATCGTCGACCTCAGGTCGCTCGGAGAGCCAGCTCTGGAGGGCTGCGACGGTGGGCGGCCCCATGGGTGCGAGCCTGGCCACGTTTCCCTTGCCTCTACGAACGTGGAGCGACGCTTGGTCGAGATCGACATCTGGAACGTCCAAGCCGCACACCTCGGACACGCGGAGGCCCGCCCCGTACAGCACCTCCAGGATCGCCTGGTCGCGTCGACTACGGGCGGCACCGGCGTCGAGCAGCTCGCCCAAGCGAGTCTCGCTCGGCACCTGCGGCAGCGCGCTTGCGACCTTGGGCGGGAAGATGGACGAGGCGTGCACGTGCGTGGACACCCCCTGCCGCTCGAGCCAGCGCAAGTAGGCACGCACCGCAGCCACGTGTCGGGCCAGCGTGGCGGCGCTGCGACCTCGCCCCACCGCGAACAGGAAGCCGCGGAGGTCGGCGAGGCGCGCCTCCTCCACGTTCGCCTCCCGCTCCTGCAGGTGCGTGTGCAGTGCCACGAGCGTGCGTCGATAGGCCCGGAGGGTGTGCGGCGAGCAACCTCGCTCCACCCTCAGATGATCCATGAAGCGCTGGAGCTGATCCTCGGCCACTCCGATCCTCCGAGCGGAAATCTAGAGCGCTAGGTCGCACAGCGCGAACGCGCCGCCGCTTACGGGCCCCTCCAAGCGGAGGTCGGATGGACACCATCAGCGGATTCTGGGCGGGTGCGCAGGACTTGGCGGAGCGGTTGGATCTTCAGAGCCTGGCGGAGCGAGCGGGCGGATGGAAGGCACTGTCGGAAGCGGGCGTCAGCGACCTGATGGACCTGGGGCTACCCCACGCGGCCGCGCGCAAGTGGCTGTCGACGCCCCCACGCAGCACCGCGTGGCAGGCGGTGACCCTGGTCCACCCTTGCTACCCTCCGCTGCTCGCCGCGCGACATCCCGCCCCGCCCGTGCTGTTCGTGGATGGTCAGGTAGAGGTCCTGACGAGGCGAGCCATCGCCGTGGTGGGCACTCGCCGCTGCAACCCGTACGGAGCCGCCGTGGCCCGGCACCTCGGCACTGCGCTCGGGAGTGCGAGGATCGTGACGGTGAGCGGCCTTGCTCGGGGAATCGACACCCACGCCCACCGTGGCGCCTTGTCGTCGGACACCACAGTGGCGGTACTGGGTCACGGCCTCCAGCACACCGCCCCTCCGTCCAACAAGCGCCTGCGCCAGTCCATCCTCGATGGCGGAGGCGCCCTCATCACGGCGTTCCCAGACGAGCACCCCCCAGCGAGGTGGACGTTTCCCAGCCGAAACCGATGGATCGCTGGCATGGCCGAGGCCGTGATCGTCGTTCAGGCCCCCTCGTCGAGCGGAGCGCTGATCACAGCGGGGAACGCTGCCGACATGGGAATCGACGTGTACGCGGTGCCCGGCCCCATCGGCATCGCTGCGAGTCGTGGCTCCAACGAGCTACTTGCGGCCGGTGCGGAGCCGCTCCTCGACGTGGACACGTTCGTGGCCGAGAGGGTCTCGGCCCACGCGCCATCGGAGCGACCAGAGTGGCTCCGCATCGTCCTCGCTGGCGGAACGCTGGAGCAAGCGGCGAGGCAGCGGGGCTCCACACCACTCGACGTCCTGGAGGAGCTTACGCGTATGGAGCTGCAAGGTCTCGTGGTTCGGCTCCCCGGCGGCCGTTACGGAGCTGCCGGAGGTGCGTGATCCACGATGATCCCCAGGTGGTTCTCAAGCTCACCGGCCGGGCCACCCGCTGGATCCAGCTACTTCAGGACTTCGGCCACGTCGATATCGCCGGAGCAGACCAGCTCGTGATGGCCGCCGCCAACCTGCACGCTGATCTCCAAGTAGAGGGAGATCGCATCGATCTGGGCTTGGTGCGCCGGGCAGCTGCGATGTTGCTCTTCCCACCGGGGGGCGAAGGCACGGGTCCAGTGCTCGAAGAGGACTGGCCCCTGCTGTTCAGCTAAGCCTTCAGGGGGTGAGCGCCTGTACGCTGGGGCCGTCTACCCCCAGGGCGAGCAACGTCCCACGGATCCGCTCGAGCTCCTGGGTGGCGGCTTGCTCGGAGGCGAACCCGCCCACAGCGATGGCCACCGACACCCGGCCCGCAGTGACCTTGGAGGATCGGTAGCCCACGATGTGTCGGTCGCGCAGCGCGGCCTGCAGCTCACGCGCCTCTCGGTCATCGTAGTCTCCGAGGTGGATGGTGTAGGCTCCCGCCGGCCGCGGATCCACCATGGGGTTGGCGACGCCCTTGCCCAGAGGAGCTCGCGGAGTACCAGGCGCAGCCTCTTCCCGAAGCTGCTCGGTGGCCTTCAGCACCTCGACCCCACCGTTCTTGCTCGGCAGCGTGTCCAATCTCGCCAGCAGATCCAGCAGCTGCTCGTCGGGTACGTCGGCGACGATGCCCTCGGGCTGCTCCGCCACCTCCATGGCGCGGCCGTCTCGCCCCAGACCGTAGCCCACGCCGAAGCTGATCACGCACAACAGTGCGGCCAGCACACAAGCAGCGGCCACGTGGCCGCGAGACACCCACAGCTGCCGTGCGCGTCGTTGCCGTGCGAGCTCACCCATCGTCGTCCTCCGACAGCTCGTCCATCATGCGAGCAGCCCAGTCATCCGCCGAACTCTGCCACCGAGAGACGTCCACGTCGACTTGGATGGCGATGGCCACCGGATGGTCGTGTACCGTGCCCACACAGCGGTCGAGGACCGAGCGTACGACGCGCGCATCGTTGCCCGCGGTGGTGAGCACCATCACCTGGTGGGTGGGATCGCCAGAGGTTCCGATCTCGTGCACCGCCACCTCGAACCGGTGGCGCAGTCGATCCCGCACAGAGGAGATCACCTGGCGCCGGTCCTTGCGCGTGCGGGCGCCGGGCACCTGGATCACCAAGCGCACGACGCCAACGTAGATTCGATCGTCGGATTCAGCCGTGGAGCGTGCCATCGCCTACTCGGGCTCGACGACCTGCTCCGCGTAGGTCTCGATGAGGTCGCCCTCTTGGAGATCGTCGTAGCCGTCCAAGGAGATCCCGCACTCGTAGCCAGCGGCCACCTCGCGCACGTCGTCCTTGAACCGGCGCAGCGTGTCCACCGCCCCTTCCCAGATCACCTGCCCCTCGCGGAGCACCTTCACCGAGTGGTTGCGACCCACCTTGCCGTCGATGACGTAGCTCCCTGCCACGACCCCGACTCGCGAGATGCGGAACAGCTGTCGAACCTCGACCGTCCCCTGACGCACCTGCTCGTACACCGGAGCCAGCAGTCCCTTCATCTCCCGCTCGATGCGGTCGAGGACCTCGTAGATCACCGTGTAGATCTCGGGCTCCACGCCGAGCTGCGTGGCGGCCTTGCGCGCCTTCGCATCCAGCTTCACGTTGAAGCCGATCACCTTGGCGTTGTCGGACGCGGCGAGGTTGATGTCGGACTCGTTGATGTCGCCTACGCCAGTGAGCAGCAAGCGAACCTCGGCGCCGCCCACGTCGATGTCCTCCACCGCCGCCTTGAGTGCCTGCAGCGATCCGCCCACGTCAGCCTTGAGGATGACCAGGAGCGTCTCGCGCTCTTCCTCTGCCGCGCGAGCGATGAGGGTATCGATGTCGGCCCGGCGATTCTTGGCCATCTGCTCCTGCCGCTTGGCCACCTCGCGGTGCTCCGCCAAGGTGCGAGCGTTCTTCTCGCTCTGCACGGCATTGACCGAATCCCCCACCTCGGGCAGGGCAGACAGTCCGAACAGCTCCACGGGCGTGGAGGGACCCGCACTCTTCATGCGCGAGCCTGTGTGGTCGATGATGGCGCGGACCCGCCCGAACGCTGAGCCGAGCACCACGTGGTCACCCTGGTTCAACGTTCCGCGCTGAACCAGAATGGAGGCCACGGCGCCACGCCCACGCTCCATCTTGGCCTCGAGCACGATGCCCTCGGCGGAGCGCTGCGGGTTGGCCCGCAGATCGAGCAACTCGGCCTGCAGTAGGACCCCCTCGAGGAGCGCGTCGATGCCTTCGTTCTTCAGTGCGGAGATGGGCACGTACATCGTGTCTCCACCCCACTCCTCGGGAACGAGCTCGAACTCGGACATCCGAGTCATGATGGCCTCGGCGGTCACACCAGCCTTGTCCATCTTGTTGACGGCCACCACCACCGGAACCCCAGCGGCCTTGGCGTGCTGGATGGCCTCCTCCGTCTGCGGCTGCACACCGTCGTCGGCGGCGACCACGAGGATCACGAGATCGGTGACGCTGGCACCCCGCCGCCGCATGGCGGTGAACGCCTCGTGACCGGGGGTGTCGATGAACGTGATGGCCTTGCCATCCACGTCGACCTGGTAGGCACCGATGTGCTGAGTGATGCCACCGGCCTCGCCCGCTGCCACGCGGCTGCTCCGGATCGTGTCGAGCAGCGTGGTCTTTCCGTGATCGACGTGGCCCATGATGGTGACGACCGGAGGACGTCCCTCGAGGTTGCCCTCTTCGATCTCGTCTTCCACCGACTCGAGGTAGTCCGCCTCCTGGAAGCCGACGTTCTCCACCTCGTAGTCGAACTCGTTCGCCACGAGCTGCGCGGTGTCGAGATCCAGCATGTCGTTGATGTTGAACATGCGATCTTCGAGATCCATGAGGTGACGGATCACCAGCGGCGCCTTCACACCCAGCTGCATGGCCAGGTCGCGCACGCTGATGACGTTGTCGACCTTCACCTTGCGCTTGGCCGCCTTCGGCGTCGGCGACGCCTGCTTCGGCCCGCTGGACTTACGCCCCTTGCGACCGCGCCGGCGGTCGAAGCCACGACCACCAGGACCACCACTGTTCCGCCCGCCCCGTCCGCGACGATTTCGAAAGTCGCTGCGGTCTCCACCGGGCTCCACGCGGCGCCTGCCGCGGGTGCGCGAAGGTCCACCTGCGCCCGTGGCTGCCTGCTGCGCAGCGCGTGCTGCGGCGGCATCCTGTTGACGTCGGAACGCCATGGGGTTGGTGGGGTCGTACCCGGGAGGAGGCATGACCACGGCAGGCCCCAGCCCCGGGTAGCGTGGGGTGTTCTCCTTGTCGTCAGCTGGCTTCGCCTCCTCACCCTTGGGCGCATCGGCAGCTACCTTGTCGTCGCCGGCCTTCGCAGCTACCGGCTCGGCAGCAGGTGCTTCCGGGGAAGCGGGCGCCTGGGGAGCGGGCGCGCTCGCCTGCTCGGGCTCGGACTTCGGCGGCTCGGCCTGCTGGACCGGCTCCGGCGCGGCCGGAGGGGGCTCCGGCGCCGCGGGTGGAGCGGCCTCCGGAACGGGGGCCGGCTCGGGTGCAGCAGCCTCGACGACCGGCGCCGGCTCGGCGGATGCGACGTTCGCCGTCTCTGGCGCCGGTGTGTCGGTGGGCTCGGGCGAAGCCACCTGAGCCGGAGGCTCGGGCGCCTCGGCGACCACCTGAGGTGCAGCTTCCACCTCGGGAGGGGAAGACGACTCCTGGACTGCGGCAGGCGCAGCAGCCTCCACAGGAGCGGAAGGCTCGGGTGCTGCCTCGGAGGCATCGGTGCCAGTCGGCTCGGTGGCCGCCGCACCGTTGGCCGGCGGCTCTTCCGGCGTGGGCGCGGGACGCCGACGCATGACCGCTCGTGTCGGCTCACCGTCCGGCGCGGATTCAGCCCGATCCGACCGACGCCGCAACACACGACCGCCTCGTCCCACGCGTGTGGTCTCGGATTCTGTGCGACGCACGCGTGGCTCCTCCTCTGGGGGCCGACGGGGGCGAATCGGCTCCGAGGGGGCTCGGCTGAGTCGTTCGAGCAGGTCCTTTTTCGACATGAAATCCTTTTGCGGCTGGCAATCCATCGGCGGATGGAGTGCGGGCGTGGGCGCGGCTGGAGGCGAGTAATGCGGCAGGACCACCGCGACCAGCTTCGGAGCCGGAACACGTGAAAGGGGCCTGCCGCAATCACGGCAAACGCCATCCTGCGGGTGGAGCCGACGGCTGACCCACCACCGAAGTCGCCCCTAACCCAACAGCCTCAGTCGCTGCAACTGTCTTCGTAGGTGCGTACACACATGGATGGGCCGAACGCCCAGGGCAGCCCTGGCTCCAGCACCGACCTGCGCGCCCAGGGCATCCCGGTCCAGCGGAAGCGTGGTGCAGGGAAGCCCCGATCCCGCGGCGCGGATGAGCTCCCTGAGGGTGCGCTCGGCGGCATCGTCGGCAGCGATCAGCTCCACGACCTCCTCAGCCTGCAACGCCGTCACCAAGGCATCACGCCCCCCCACGAGACCTCCCCCTGCACTCGCCAGCGAGAGGCCGTCCAGCAATGCACGATTCACTGCTGCTACCACCTCGCTCCGCAGTCCATCCGCATCCACCGTCCCACGCAGGGCCCGCTGGAGCAGGGAGCCCTTGCTCTCCGCCGCGGCGAGACAATCTCCCTCGAAGTGGACCCAGGCACCGCGGCCTGGCAACCTGGCTCGCAGGTCCACCACGGCCTTGCCGTCGGGGGAACGAACCACGCGCACGAGACGCTCGGGCTCCTCCCTGCGCCGACACGCCACGCACTGGCGCTCGGCCCCTCGGCGTCCCGGACTCACTCCTCCGCAGCGTCGCCGACGTCCTGGCCAGCATCGTCGGCCTCGGGCGGAAGGTCATCGTCGCCGTCGCTCTGGGCAGGTGCTGCCGTCTTGCGCGGAGCTCCCGCTGGGCTTCGCCGACGCGACTGAGTCATCGCAGGGCCGTCCCGGTCCCCACCCTTCCGACGCTCGGCCTCCTCCATGATGAGTTCCTCCACCACGCCGTCGGCTTCCTGGACGACCACCTGGGCGAAGTCCTCCTCTACGCCGAGGATGGCGGCGACCTCGCCCACCTCCGTCTCCGACACCTCCACCACCTTCTGGAAGCCTGCCCGAACCAGCATCTCCACCTGCCCCTCGTCGATGGAGGGGATCCGTCCGAGCTCCGCACGGGAGACGTCGAGCATCTCCATGTGCTTGGTCTCGCTGTAGATGTCGATCCGCCAGCCCGTCAGCTGCGCCGCCAGGCGCACATTCTGGCCCCGCCTACCGATCGCTTTCGCGAGCTGATCGTGCCCGATGATCAGCTCCATGGTGTGGT
This sequence comes from Myxococcales bacterium, assembly GCA_019634415.1. GTDB lineage: Bacteria > Myxococcota_A > UBA796 > UBA796 > DRPG01. The sequence goes on along the minus strand of JAHQVJ010000083.1, from coordinate 59,721 downwards.
TGGCTTCGTCGATGTAGACGCGCGTCACCGAGGCCGGTGCGATTGCATACACGATGAAGCGCGCCGGGTCTGGATGCCAGGGAATGATGTCGATGGCTTCGCCGCGCAGCTCGCTCACCACGGCCTGCACGCGTGATCCCTTGAGGCCCACGCAGGCGCCCACGGGATCCACGTCCGCGTCGGTGGAGGACACGGCGATCTTGGCTCGGTGCCCGGGCTCGCGTGCACACGCCTCGATGGTGACGATGCCCTCGTAGATCTCGGGCACCTCGATCTCGAACAGCTTCATCAGCAACACCGGATGGGTGCGCGACAGGACCACCTGGGGCTGGCGTGTGGCTCGCGTGATGTCGAGCACGTACGCCTGGATGCGGTCACCAGGCCGATAGGTCTCGGTGGGGACCTGCTCCCGGCGCGGCAAGATCGCCTCGGCCCGGTTGAGGTCGACGATGATGTTGCCCTTCTCGAACCGCCGTACGATCCCGGTGATCAGCTCACCCTTGCGATCCTTGAACTCGTTGAAGGTGAGCTCCCGCTCGGCGTCCCGGATCTTCTGGATGATCACCTGCTTGGCAGTCTGCGCGGCGATCCGTCCCAACGCCGCAGCATCCATGATCTTGCCGTAGGAGTCGCCGATCTGGAATCCGGGATCCTCTTCCCTGGCATCCTCCAGCTCGATCTCGATGTCGGGGTCTTCGACCTCCTCCACCACCGTGCGCCACTCCGACAGCTCCACCTCGCCGATCTCGCCGTTGTACATGGCCTCGATGTCGCGCGTCATGCCGAACTTCTTCCGCGCGGCGGCCACCATGGCGCTTTCGAGGATCTCGATGACGACGTCACGCGGGATGTTCTTCTCCTTCTGGATCGTCTCGATCAGATTTTCGAGATCGCTGGTGATCATCGGAGCTCCTCCGCAAGCTTCTGATATTCGTCGAGGCTGAGAACGAGGCGTGCCCGCTCGATCAGGTCCACCTGGACTCGATGCTCGGTGCCGTCCACCAGCAGCCTCAGCTCACCGTCTTCGATGGGACCGATGGTGCCCGTGTACCTCCGACGAGGAGGCCCCTCGGACAGCCGGATCTTGACCTTGTAGCCCTGGAAGCGCTCGAAGTCCTCGACGCGCTGGACGGGCCTGTCGATCCCGGGGCTGCTCACCTCCAGGGTGTACGGCCCGTCGATGGGGTCTTCGGCATCGAGCAAGGGCGACACGTGGTGCGACACACGGACACAGTCGTCCGCCGTCACGCCACCCAGAGCCTCCACCGACAGCCGCAGCAGCGGCCCTCGGCGACCACCGAGCACCTCGACTGCGACGAGATCGAAGCCGAGACGGTCGATGGCACCCTCCAGGAGGGTGCGAATCCGGCCCTGTAGGGTGGTGGGATCCATGGTTTCCAAACAAAAAGGGGACCGGTCGCATGGACCGCTCCCCCGAAGTGGGTTCGCTGTTGTTTCGGACCCCTAACAACCCAGAATCAAAGGCGCACCCTCACGGCCTCTGCTGACCCAGTACGCACACCGGAGCCCGGCGGATGTCGCTACAGCTTGCTCTTGGCCTGCTTCGCGGCATCGGAGCCTCGGCACTCGCGCTCGGCGGCACCCTTGTAGAAGGCCTTCGCCCCCTCCGGCTTGCCGTGGGCCTCGAAGGCCTCCCCCATGCGCAGGAACGCCCAGCACTTCCACGGCGACTCGGGGTGGTTGTTGACCACCTTGTTGAACTCGCTGATGGCCTGCCGCCAGTTCCCTTCGTTGAACCACGTCTCGGCGATGCGGTAGCGAATCTCGTCGAGCAGAGGATCGTCGGAGTTGTCCGTCACCGCGGATCGGAGGATGGCCCGAGCCACGCCGTTGCGACCGGCCTCCATGTGCTCGATGGCCAGCTCGAGCTTGCCCTTGCCGTCGGTGGGGACGTTCTCGGGAAGATCCTCCTCGGAGCCACCCCCATTCATCGGCGTGGGCCGAGAGCTCGATCCGCCCACGGGAGCGGAGATGCCGAGATCTTCGTCGGACGGCATGGGGGGAGGCTCGATCCCGAGGAACTCCTCGATCTGCTTCAAGCGCATCTCAGCGTGGAGCTGACGACGCTCACCCTCGATGGTCACGACGTTGGTCAGGTCTTCCACGTTGCGCTGCAGCAGCTCGATGGAGTTCCGCAGCTTGGTGACCTCGGCGTTGACCTGGTCGATGTTCTCGAGGCGGCTCTGCTCGCTCCGGCCCTGACGGCGGATACCCTCCTCGAGCTGCTCGATGCGGAGCTCCGCTTCCACGAGCAACAACTCGAGCTGCGCCAGTCGCAGCTGAGCGGTGCTCACCTGCCGAGCATACTCGGCCGTGGGATCGGCAGCCTGGGCCTGGGGAACGCTTCCCAGGCACACGAGCGCTACCGCAGTTGCGAAGAAGCTACTCCACCACGGAGATTTCGGCTCGGCGGTTCCGCGACCACGCAACTTCACTGTGACCTCGGTCGACAGGACGTTCTTCACCATAGGACACCGTATTAACACGGCCCGAGGCGACTCCATTCGCCACGAGGTAGCTCTTCACCGACTCCGCACGGCGATTGCCCAGGAAGGAGTTGTAGTCGAGGGTACCGCGCTCGTCGCAGTGGCCCTCCACACGGATCCTTCCTGCAGACGCCTGGAAGCAGGCCATCAGCTCGTCCAGGGTGGACCGTGCGTCGGCCCGCACCCGCGACTGATCGAAGTCGAAGTTCACGGTCACCTTGCTGCAGTCTCTCGCCACTTGGACGGCCAAGCCACCCCGAAGCGTGGAGCTCTCCCCGTTGGGATTGCCCACCTTCACGTCGTAGCTCCCCGCCGGAAGCGCAGGCACGGTGAGGGAAATGGTGTTTGCACTGTCGACCGACACCCCACTCGCGGCCACCGTGGTGGGGCCCACGAACTGAACGGTGGCGCCGTCTTCGAACGCACTGCCATAGATCTTGGCCGATGCCTCTGTGGCCGGGAGCAAGGTATTCGGGCTCATCGAGGTGACCTGCAGTCGGACCTCGACGGGTTGTGGTGGCGGCGCTGTGGCAGCAGGGGCCTTTTTCTTGCAGCCCGTGCTGAGCAGGGCGACCGGAAGCAACAGCACGAACGCGATGCGTGCCAACCGTGTGGACATCGAACCCTCCGAGTGCTGGCGATCCAACGGTCAGGCGTGTAAGGCCGCAACACAATGGTGTCAAACACAGCTGATCGCCTCGTTCCCGCTGCTCTGACCACGGTTGCAGTGTTGTGTTCGGTGGTCACGTCCTGGGTGCTCCACGGCGCGTTCGCACGTCCAGATGCCGCCAACGTAGTCCCTGTGCTCCTCCTGTGGGGATCCGTGGTGATGATCTCGGCCCCTGGTATCCGTGCCCGTCCCAACGCTCGGCACATCGTGTTGATCCTGATCGTCGCGCTGGTGGTGCGCCTACCCCTCGTGGGATCCCCCCCCTTGCTGTCCGACGATCTGTACCGATACCTGTTCGAGGGCGCCGCGCTGAACGCAGGTCACAACCCCTTTCTCCAGGCACCCGCCGACCTGGTTGGCTTCGAGGAGGCCCTGCGGGTCGAGGTGAACCACCCCGAAGTGTCCACGGTGTACCCCCCCGTGGCCCTGTGGTGGTTCCGTGGTGTGGCCTTGGGGGGATCGCCGTGGGTGGTCCAAGCAGCCACGGTGATGGCGGATCTGGTCACACCGGCAGCCATCGCAGTGGCCACTCGCCGCGCGTGGCCCGCCTGGGTGTACGCGTTGCATCCATTGCCTGCCATCGAGGCGGCTCAAGGGGCCCACCTCGACGTCTTGGGTGTGGCCTTGGCGGCCCTCGGGGTCGCCCTGTGGCGTCGAGGCGCCCTGACGGCAGCGTGGTGGAGCGTGCTGGCGGGGGCCTGCGCGAAGCTCCTGCCCGTGGTGCTGCTCCCGACGCTGCTGGTGCAGCTCCGCCGCAGAGGCTGGACACCGATCGCACTCGCTGGCCTCCTCGTCGCCTCCGTCGTGTCCGTCCTCCTGCTAGCCCTTCCCGTGCTCGATGCAGGTCCGGCCTTGCTCACCGGTGTGCAGACCTACGCCGATCACTGGTCGTTCAACGGCTTCGTGTTCTCCTGGGTGGAGGACTGGGACGAGCCTCCCCGAAGGGCGCTGGTGCTCGTCGGTGCCGCGGTGGGCCTCTGGGCCTTCGCCCGATCCACTGACCCCGCAGCGGTGTGGGCAGTGGCAGGAGCTGCCTTCGTACTCCTCTCTCCCACCGTTCATCCCTGGTACGTCCTGTGGGCCATGGTGCCAGCGCTGCTCTGTGAGCGGTGGGGCTGGAGCTTGGCCGCAGTGCCGCTGCTCGCCAGCTACACCGTTCTGTTCGCCTACGATCCCACCACGGGCACGTGGTCAGAAGCACCTTGGCTGTGGTGGATCACCTGGCCCCCCGCCATCGGTGCTCTGGCCTGGACGCACTACCGCAGGGAGTGGATGGCGACCGCTCCGTACCCAGCCGCGAACAGCAGCAGAAACGGGAGCGAGGCGATGTAGCCAGCGAACACCACGTAGACACACGCGGCACCCAGGTACAGTGCCATCAGCGCCTCCACCCCCACCAGCCCACGTGTGGCGGCTCGATAGACCGACGCCGTGACCCCGCCGGACTTCGGTGTGCGAACGAAGACGCCCACCTCACCGAACAGCCCCTCGAACACCGCCCGGCTCTGGGAGACCGCCATGCCGAGACCGAGCGCCAACACCGAGGGCAGCTGGATCAGGCGTCGCCCCTCCCCTCCGGCCCGCGCCCCCAAGATGGCGGCGGCGTAGAACAGCACGAAGGGTGTCAATGCCGCACCGAACAGGATCATGTCGATCCGAAGCAGCGCCTGCATCGCAGTGCCCCCCTCGATCCGAGCCATGACGGCCAGCGGGAGGAGCAACGACAGGAGCACGACCAGCGGGTACGAGAAGTTGGCACACAGGTGGGCCGTGGCCTCGACCTTGATGGGAAGCGCCACCTTGGAGCGCCAGATGGCCCACAACAGCTTCTTGGCTGTCTGGATGGAGCCCTTTGCCCACCGGTGCTGCTGGCTCTTGAAGGCGGCCATGTCCGGGGGAAGCTCGGCGGGTGCCACCACCTCGGGCAGGTACAGGAACTTCCATCCCGCCAGCTGGGATCGGTAGGACAGGTCCAGGTCCTCCGTGAGGGTGTCGTGCTGCCATCCTCCAGCGTCGGCGATCGCCTGACGCCGCCAGATCCCCGCCGTGCCGTTGAAGTTGAACCAGCGGCCCGACGCGTTCCGAGCCGTGTGCTCGATGACGAAGTGACCGTCGAGCAGCGTGGCCTGGGCTCGGGTCAGCCAGGAGTCCGACGCGTTGATGTGGCCCCAGCGAGCCTGTGCCATCCCCACGCCGTCCTGCATCAGCCAGGGCACCATGACCTCCAGGAAGTCGGGCTGGGGCACGAAGTCCGCGTCGAAGATGGCGATCACCTCGCCCGAAGCACGCTCCAGCGCCTCGTCGAGCGCTCCTGCCTTGAAGCCCACGCGATCCGTGCGATGGACCCACTCGATGTCGAGCCCGTCGGCCGCAGCCTTCTCTACGGCCTGTCGAGCGATCTGCCGCGTGTCGTCCGTGGAGTCGTCCAGCACCTGGATCTGCAGCAGATCGCGAGGGTACCGAAGGCGAGCGCAGGACTGCACCAAGCGCTCCACCACGTAGCGCTCGTTGAAGACGGGAAGCTGCACGGTCACGCGCGGCCACGTCTGGGGCACCGGAGGAGCGGGGAGCTCCTTCCGCCGAAACCAAGCCCAGACCATCCACAGTCGGTGCAGCCCATTCATCGAAAGCAGACCGAGCAAGCTCAAGTACGCGATGAGCACGCCCTGGTGCCAGTCCATCGACCCTCCGGAGGACGACCCCCGTATCCCTCGGAGCCGTTTCGTTGCACGCCCCTGTCTGCAGCTCGGGTCAGTTCGTCCTTGCCCCCAGACGCATCTGTGTCTAGGATCTCAGAGGCTGGACGGTGCGTGTTGCGGGTCGTCCATGGGTCCCCCTGAGTACGTGCTAACTTCGGACGTCAGTCCCTCGTCGTGGAGTGCATGCCCTTCTGCAAGGGAAGCCGGAAGCGACGACACGATGCCCACCTGCTGAGCGGCAGGGGGTCGGACCAACCCTCACGGCCATCTGGCTGCCCCCTCCTGCGGGAGGGGGCACCTACCCGCCCGACTCCACGGCGAGCCACAGCTCCACGGTGAGCTCGGGCTGGCGCAGCCCTCCCTTCCGAAACGTCTCCCAGCTGGGACGCTGCGCGGGACGTAGCAGATCGCTGCGCATCGACTGCACCGCGTGGGTGATGGTGTGGCGCACCATGCGCTTGGGACCATGGTGTCGAAACACCGCATACAGGCCGGGCTTCAGCGTGAGGGACTCGGCTCCGCCCTCGGACTCGACCCCCAGGAAGTAGGGCATCGAGCAGCCCACCTCCGAGAGCAGCACACCGAACAGCGCTGTGTCGTCGGGCACGTCCAGCTTGGAAGCGAGCTCGATCACCCCATCATCGGAGCGCATGTCGAGGGACCCGACGGCTCCCCGGAGCACACGCGGTCGGTGTACCCACTGCAAGCGAGGCTCGGGCAGGCTCCGGCGATGCGCCAGGACCTCCAGCTCCGGCATGTCCACCCACCCCAGCGTGTGCGGTCCCGAGCGACGGTAGGCCCCTGGGGGGAGCCCGAAGTGCCGCGTGAACGCTCGGGTGAAGCTCGCCTGACTGGTGTACCCACAGCGCTGCGCCACCTCGAGTAGATCCCGTCCCTCGTCGACCATGCGAGCCGCCTCCGTGAGACGTCTGCCACGCCGATAGGCCATCATCGAGCTTCCACAGACGGTGCGGAAGAGACGGTGTAGCTCTCCCTCCGAGCACCCTGCAGCAGCAGACACCTGGGGTGCGGTGAGCGGGTTGAACAGCCGCGTCTCGATGAACACCACGGCCCGCTGGACGCGGCGCACTGCGGCATCGACGCTCACGAGGCCAGCTCCGCGTGCATCTCGAAGTACAGCCGGACCCCCTGATCCGCTGGCAGCAGCGTGTAGCGCCGGATGTCCGCAGGATCCGCCAACCGCTGGGAGCGCCACACCGGCGCGTCCTGGAGCTTCTGGAGCAGCCGATAGTCGAACTGCCCCAGCAGCCACGTCGCGAGCAACGTCAGGCCAGGGAAGCGCACCAAGCACTGGCTGTATCGAGCGAAGAGCCAGGTATTGCCTTCATCGATCGGTGTGGCACAGACGGCGAATCGCGCCGTACCGGCGAAGGACAGGACCGCGAAACAGGGACCATAGATGTCCGTCTCCGCCTCGAGTCCCCCCATGGCCCCTTCGGTGTGCACGTGCTGCCCCTCACGCCAAGCCTCGAACCGCGTCACCTCGGGCTTGATGGGCACCAGGCCTCGATGCACGAACGGCACGTGGTGGTAGTCCGTGAGGTTCTCCATGACGCGCAGGTACGAGACGTCGAAACGGTCCGTGATGTCCAAGGTGGGTGCACCATCGGACTGCAGGTGGGCGTCGATCTCGTCGGTCCACGGCAGCTCGGGCAGCGACGAGTCGTGCCCGTTGAACACCCACACCAGCCCCCGCGCTTCTCTCACGGGAAACATACGCAGACAGAGATCCGAGCGATCTCTGCTCGGGTGAGCGGGGATGTGACGGCACCGACCATCGTCGGCGAACGACAGGCCGTGGTAGCGGCACGACAGTGCGCCGTCGACGATGCGCCCCCGCGACAGCGCAGCCCCCCGGTGGGGGCACGCATCGAACGCACAGCGGATGGCGCCATCAGACCCGCGCCACAGCACCAGATCGGACCCGAAGCGGCGAATCGGGACGGGACGGCGCCCCACGGAGCGCATCGGTAACACTGCGTACCACTGGTTCCCGAGCATCGAACCTCCTCGGTGTGGTCTATGGGCGGGCCCTCCCCCGGTTTTTACCGCTTCTGCGCGAATCCTCGCAGGACTCCTCGGCCAGGCGTCCAAGGCGGCTCCCAGGCACCGCCGCTGGGTCCTGGCACCATACGGAGATCGAGGCGAAACGTCGTCCTACGCTCGCTCAGTCGGCGCTGCGGAAGAACGTCGGGATGTCGTAGTCCTCGTAGATGGGATCGATCCCCGACTGCGGCTCCCGCGGACGCTGCTGGGAACGGCCCACACTGCGCACGGCACGCTCGTTGACCCGCCGCTCCACGGACTGGGGCTGGAGCACCTGGCGAGACTCCTCGAACCCCGTGGCGATCACGGTGACCCTTGCCTCGTCTTCCATGGTGTCGTCGATGACCCATCCCCAGATCACCTCGGCGTCCTCGTGTGCTTCCTCCTGGATGAGGGAGCTCGCCTCGTGGATCTCGTACATGGTGAGGTTGGCGTTGCCCGTGATGTTGATCATGAGCGAGGTGGCCCCCACGATGGAGACATCGTCGAGCAGCGGAGAGCTGATGGCCCGCTGGGCAGCCTCCACCGTCTTGTGCTCGCCGGTCGCCGACCCCACGCCCATCAGCGCGACGCCCTTGTCGCGCATGACGGTGCGCACGTCGGCGAAGTCCACGTTCACCATGCCCTGGAAGTTGATGAGGTCCGACACACCCTGCACGGCCTGCAGCAGCACCTCGTCCGCCATGCGGAAGGCCTCCTTCATGGACGTGCGCTCCGACGCCATCGACACCAGCCGCTGATTGGGGATGGTGATGAGGGTGTCGGTGTTCTGCTTGAGCGCGTCGATCCCGTCTTCGGCCTGGCGGCGACGTCGCTTCCCCTCGAAGAAGAACGGCCGCGTGACCACAGCGACGGTCAAGGCTCCAGCCTCTCGGGCCACCTGTGCGATCACCGGTGCGGCACCCGTGCCGGTGCCGCCTCCCATACCAGCCGTGACGAACACCATGTCCGCCCCCACCACCAGCTCGGCGATCCGGTCCTTGTCCTCCAGCGCAGCCTCGCGGCCCACCTCGGGGTTCGCTCCGGCCCCCAACCCCTTGGTGAGCTGCGCACCCAGCTGAAATCGCCGCTCCGCGAGGGACCGCCTCAGGTCCTGCTGGTCGGTGTTCATCGCGATGAACTCCACCCCGGTGAGCCCAGCGGAGATCATGGTGTTGATGGCGTTGCCTCCGCTGCCACCCACGCCGATGACCTTGATGCGCGCACCTGCAGGAATGTCCTCATCTTCTTCGACGATTTCGATCATGGGAGCCTCCGGGGCTCTCGAGGGGGAAAGGAAGGGAGTTCAGCCGCCCGCTGCGACACTGGGCTCGGCGGGGGGAGGAACGGAGGGAAGAGTCAGGGGCCGCACGATGGCGACCGAGGCGGGTGCGAGGTCCACGTAGGTGGGAGAGCCGAGGTCCAAGCCCGCATCGACGAGGGTCTCCAATCGACCGAGCTGCCTCAGCATCTCGCCATGGCCGAACACGAGGCGCGCACCCTCCGTATGGACGGTGAAGCCCAGTGTGGGTGAGAAGGCGACCTCGGACACGCTCCGACGAGCCACCAGTCCGCGACGATCGAGCTGCTCGACCAACGACACGGCATCGCGCAGCGCCAATCGCCCGAGGCGAGGATGGCGGTCGTCCAGCGCGTGGGTGATCCCGGTCACGAAGGGGTAGTCCACGTCCGTGGGAGGCGCTTCGAGGAAGGGCTGGCCCTTGCGATCCACGTACAACAGCTCTCCGCCGTACTGGATGATCCCAGCGACGCTGTACTCCTGCACGCTCACGCGGACGGTGTCGGGCCACTCCACCCGAACCGCCGCCCGACGCACCCACGGGTGGCGCTCCACCCCTCGAGACACATCGGACGGTCGGACCGCCCACACCGCGGTGCCGTTTCGGATCTCCGCCAGGTGTCGCAGCTGTGCCTCGGATGCACGACTCGCTCCCTCGAACACCACGCGCTCGACCATCCACAGATCGGGCCGCACCACCAGCACCACCACCAACGCAGCCAGCGCCGCGACGGCGAGAGATACGGCGGCCCGGAGAATCACCGCACTCCGAACGGGGGGGGTTGCAGGTGGCATGGTTCGGCCGAGGAAGGAGAGGAAGAGAGAGGGAGTGCGCCAGGAATGCGCAGGACGCGCGCGGCACGGGCTGGACAGACGTCCATCCTCTTTCTACCTGTCCCACGACTGCCTTTCAAGGCGGGCCGCCCTAGGACTGTCCGCTCTGCACCTCCGAGGGCATACACGTCGCTCCGAGCAGGATGCGCTCCGTCAGGTCCTCGAAGGACATGCCCGCAGCGCCTGCGGCCATGGGCGCCAGGCTCGTCTCGGTCATGCCCGGCAGCGTGTTGATTTCCAGGAAGACGGGAACCCCATCGGCACCGAGGATGAAGTCCGCGCGGGCCAGGCCACCGCAGCCGAGGAGTCGGTAGGCGGCCACCGCCGCTCGCTGTGCGGCACCTGCTGCCTCGGCGTCGATGGGCGCGGGCACCTCGTAGCGCGTCAGGCCCTTGGTGTACTTGGCTTCGAAATCGAAGAAGCCGGACTCGGGGACGATGCGCACCACGGGCAGGGCCTGGCCGTCGATGACGGAGACCGTGATCTCCTCCCCTGCCACGAACTGCTCGAGCAGGACCTCCGGATGCAGGGCCAGCGCCGCGGCCACCGCCGTCTGGAGCTCGGTGGCATCCCGCGCGAGGGAGATGCCGATGGTGGACCCGCCCACCAGGGGCTTCACCACCACCGGGAACCCCACGTCGTGGGGCAAGGGTCCTCCTCGCACCACCACCACGTCCTTCGCCAGCGTGACCCCAGGCGTGCCCCGCAAGGCCCGCTTGGTGGCGAGCTTGTCCATGGCCACGGCGCTGGAGCGCACGTCGGACCCCGTGTAGGGGATGCCCATCACCTCGAGCAAGCCCTGCACGCAGCCGTCCTCACCGAAGCGGCCATGCAGCGCGATCCACGCGACGTCGATGTCGCCCGCCACGAGCTTGGCCGGGAGATCGCGCCCCACATCGATCTCCTCGACATCCCAGCCTCGCCGGCGAAGCGCAGCGGCCACCGACGCGCCGGTCTTCAGGGAGATCTCACGCTCGGTGGACAGCCCCCCCAGGAGCACCCCCACCCTGCTGCCCTCTTCCACCATGGCTCACCCCTCACTGCTGCAGTGCCTGACCCATCGGGCGCAGTCGCCCCTCGAGTTGTTCGTTTCGGACCTTCTTGACCCGCTCCACAGCCGACTTCTGCAACAGCGCGAAGTCGGCGGCCGTGCCCCCACCGAGGTTCACCAAGGTCTCGGGAGCCGCCTGCGGGATGGCGACCTGCCGCAGCCGCACCATCTGTAGACGGACGGAGCGAAACACGTCGCGGATCGCATCGGGCTTCGTCGCCCGGTACCAGCTGCCGGGCGGGACGGGCTCTCCATGTCGCAGCCGGTCCACCACGCGCCGACGGACCGAGGCGGCATCGGCAGGCGTCACCCGGAGCCGAGCCCCCAGGACGAGCACCGTCCGCTTCCCCCGTACGGCCTCGTGGGGCACCTCCACCACCTTCCCGCGCCGCAAGATCTCCACGGCCTCGACGCCCTCCCAGTCGTCGTCCCACAGCAGCGAGGCGCCGACGGAGCCAGGGGTGCACGCGTGGGCCTCGAACCCCGCTGCCCCGACCTCACATGCCCTGGCCACGAGGGACGGAACCGGACAGGCAGCCCCGACGTGCCAGCTCTCGCCGTCGTCCCGCAGCTGCGCGAAGCCGGCCCCGAGCCGAGCCACCACGCCGGCCACAGGTCCGTCTCGGAACAGCACCCGCGTGGCCGCACCGAGGAGCAGGAAGCGATGGGACTGCTTGCGGCAACCATCCACCAGCGCCGCGAGCGCCTCCGCCGTGTGGGCCACCGCCCACGCCTCGCAGCATCCTCCAGTGCGAAGCGCGGTGTGCCGCGAGAGCGGCTCCGAGCCACGCCACGACAAGGCTCCCTCTTCCACGAAAGGAGCTGCCAGCGCGGGTGCATCCTGCGGGCTCATCCCGTCAGCCGCTCGTCGAGCTGCTGCACGACACGGTTCACGTCACCCGCACCGAGCGAGATCACGACATCGGTGGGCTGGACGAGCGCTGCCAGCTGGTCCACCGCTGCGTCCAGCGAGTCCACCGCCGTGGTTCCACGATGACCGCGCTCGCGCATGTCGGCCGCCAACCGCTCGTGATCGACGCCGTCCAGCGGTGCCTCTCCGGCGGCGTACACCGGGCAGACCACCACCAGATCGGCGCGATTGAACGCCGCACAGAAGTCGTGCCACAGATCTCGCACCCGTGTGAATCGATGCGGCTGGAACACCGCCACGATGCGGGCCGCTGGCCATGCGGCCTCCGCGCCCGCGAGGGTGGCGTCGATCTCCACCGGGTGATGGCCGTAGTCGTCCACCAGGATCACGCCCCGCGGCTGCCCCACGATGGTGAAGCGACGCTGCACCCCGGTGAAGTGATCCAGCCCCGCAGCCACGTGCTCGAAGGGAATCGACAGCTCCAGGGCCGCTGCGATGGCCCCAGTGGCGTTCTGAACGTTGTGCATGCCGGGCATCGCCAAGGTGACCTCGCCCAGCCGCTCGTCCCGTCGATACACCGCGAAGCGGGATTCCACGCCGTCGAACGCCGGAGACCCGGCCCGATAGTCGGCATGACGCGCGAACCCGTAGGTCACGATCGGGCGTCGCACGCTGCGGATCAGCTCCTGGACGCGAGGGTGGTCCAAGCACAACACCGAGAACCCATAGAAGGGCACTCGGTTCGCGAAGTCGGCGAAGGCCTGCTCCAGACGCTCCACCGAGCCGTGATGATCAAGATGCTCGGCATCGATGTTGGTGACCAGGGTCACCGTGGGCGACAGCTCGTTGAACGTCCCGTCGGACTCGTCGGCCTCGGCCACCAGGTACTCGCCTGTACCGAGCTTCGCGTTGGTGCCTCCGAGGCTGTCGAGACGTCCTCCGATCACCACCGTGGGATCGAGCCCCCCGGCGGCCAAGCAGCTCGCCAGCATCGAGGTGGTGGTGGTCTTCCCGTGGGTTCCGGCGACAGCGATGCCGTACTTGAGGCGCATCAGCTCCGCGAGCATCTCCGCTCGACGGATCACGGGGATCCCGCGATCGGCCGCAGCTCGGCACTCCGGGTTCTCCTGCCCCACGGCGGTGGAGCGGACCACCACGTCGGCGCCACGCACGTTGTCGGGATCGTGACCCACGAACACCTGGGCCCCCAGGCCGCGCAGGCGCTCCACGGTGGCTGAGGCCCTCAGGTCCGACCCCGAGACCTCGAAGCCCAGGTTGAGCAACACCTCGGCGATGCCGCTCATCCCGATGCCCCCGATCCCCACGAAGTGGATGCCACGCACCTTGCCCCGGAACATCAGCTCCTCCCCTGCGCCGAGCCACCCGCCGGTCGCATCGAGCTGACCTTGAGCAGGATCCCCACCGCCATCACGTTGATCACCGCAGCAGAGGCCCCGTAGGACAGGAACGGTAGGACGAGTCCGGTGGCTGGGAACAAGCCCCCGACGACGCCCACGTTGATGATGGCCTGGATAGCGAACATGGCTCCCAGGCCGGTTGCAGCCAGCATGCCAAACAGATCGGGCGCGCGCTGCGCGATGACGAGGGCACGCCACACCAACAACAGCAACAGGAGCATGGCCAGACCGACCCCCACGGCCCCCAGCTCTTCGCCGATGACCGCGATGATGAAGTCGGTGTAGGGCTCCGGCAAGAACCCCCGCTGTGCCACCCCGTTGGCGAGGCCAGTGCCCGTGGCGCCTCCCGTAGCCAGCGCGATCCAGCCCTGGACCACCTGGTACCCAGCCCCCCCCGGATCAGCGAAGGGGTCGGCAAACCCGGCGAGCCGGCGCATCCGGTACGGCTCGATGCGCACGAGCGCAGCCAGGACCACCGCTCCAACGGCGATTCCCCCGACGACGTAGCCCCACCGCAGCCCTGCGATGATGAATAGAACGGCTGCTAGCCCAAGTAGAATCAAGGTGGTACTGAAGTCGCGCTGGTAGACCATCATGGCCATCATGGGCAGCAGCAGCCCCACACCGGGAAGGCCCACTCCCACGACGTCGTGGAGGCGCCCACGGTTGTTGGTCAGGTAGTCGGCCAGCACCATCACCAGCGCCAGCTTGGCGATCTCGGAGGGCTGCACGGTGATGGGCCCGAACAACAGCCAACGGGTGGCTCCGTTGACCGAGTGCCCCAGTGGCGTCATCACCAAGAACATCAGGAACAGCGTGACGCCGTAGGCGGGGATGGCCAGCCGACGCAGCACCTCGTAGGGCAGCGCCATCAAGACCATGGACGCCACCAGGCCGATGCCCAGGCCCACGGACTGTCGCTTCACGAAGTGCAGCCGATCGCGAAACGCTGCATCGGCGAACTCGGCGCTCGCGCTCTGGATCATGAGCAAGCCGAACACGACCAGCAGAGCGGTGCAGACGATCAGTGGCCAGTCCCACGTCACCCGCACGAGGCGCCGCTGCGACGAGACGTCGGACGCGCTGGCGACCGATACCCGTTCGCTCACGAAGCGACACCCTTGGCGAGCTGCTCGAACACGCGTCCTCGGTGCTCGAAGTCGTCGAACTCGTCGAAGCTGGCACACCCAGGCGACAGCAGCACGGCGTCACCCGGGCGAGCCAGCTGCAGGGAGCGCTCGACGGCGCGAGCGAGGGTGGTGGCGACGGAACACGTCACGGCAGCTGCACGTAGCTCGTCCGCGATCGCCGGGCCGGCCTCCCCGAACGCAACCACGCCACGATGGCGTGCCAGAGGCTCGGCGAGGGCAGTGAACCCCAGCGTGCCGTCGGGCTGGCGCTTGCCGCGCCCCCCCAGCAGCACCACTGCCGCGCCCTCGAGACCGCGGATCCCCGCCCGCGCAGCGTCGATGTTGGTGGCCTTGGAGTCGTCGATCCAGACGATGCCGTCGCGACGGGACACCACACACATCCGATGAGGGAGCGCCTCGAGGTGGCCGATTCCCTCCCGAACCGCGTCGATGGGTGCCCCCACCGCACGCGCCAGGAGGGCGGCCGTCGCCGCGTTGTCGAGGTTGTGAGATCCCCGCACCGACAGCTGTGCGAGATCGATCCGCTCGGGCGCAGCTCCCGGCAGGATGATCCAGGCGGTTCTGCCGCGCCGCACGACTCCCCCGTCCTCCGAGTCATGGCCGAGCCACAGGCGCCTGGCATCGACGTGTCGGGCGGCGCTCCGCAGCAACGGATCGGTCACCGGCAGCACCGCGAGGTGCTCGTCGGTCATGCCGTCGAAGATCCGTGCCTTTGCCGCAGCATACGCCTCCATCGTGCCGTGGCGCTCGAGGTGGTCGGGCGTCAGGTTGAGGATCACCGCCACCTGGGGTCGCAGCGCACGGGCCAGCTCCAGCTGGTACGACGAGACCTCCACCACCAGACGATCGAGCTGGCTGGCCTGCGACACGGCATTGGAGAGTGGGTTGCCGAGGTTGCCGCCCACGAAGGTCCGGAACCCTGCGTGAGCGAGGAGCTGACCGGTGAAGTGCGTGACCGTGGATTTTCCGTTGGTCCCGGTGACCCCCACCATCGGCAGGTCGAGGAACGACGCGGCGAAGGACAGCTCCCCCATCACCTGAGTGCCTCGGTCCACCGCTGCCGCCAGCTGTGGCTGCGTGGTGGGGATGCCCGGCGACACGATCAGCAGATCTGCCTCGTCGAAGCAAGCCTGCGGATGCGGCCCGAGGTGCATGGTCACACCCTCGATGGCCGCTGTGTCCTCGCGCAGATCGATGCCCGTGACCGCCGCGGCGCCAGACGCCACCGCCAGGCGCGCGGCAGCCTGACCCGAGCGACCGAGGCCCATCACGAGCACCCGACGGCCGGTCAGGTCCACGCCATCACCTGAGCTTGAGGGTGGACAGCGCCACCAGGGCGAGCACCACGCTGATGATCCAGAACCGCACGATGATCTTGGGTTCCGACCACCCGAGCTTCTCGTAGTGGTGGTGAATGGGAGCCATGGCGAAGATGCGACGACCCGTCAGCTTGAAGGAGGCGACCTGCAGGATCACGCTCACCGTCTCGAGCACGAAGATCCCGCCCACCACGGCCAGCAGCACCTCGTGCTTCGACAAGATCGCGAGCATGGCCAGGGTGCCCCCCAGGGCCAGCGAGCCGACGTCGCCCATGAAGATCGACGCAGGGTACGCGTTGTACCAGAGGAACCCCAACCCAGCCCCGACCAGGGCAAAGGCGATGACGGTCAGCTCTCCCGCACCCGCGACGTACTGGATGTCGAGGTACTCGGAGAAGGCGATGTGCCCCGTGAGGTAGGCGATCACTCCGTAGGTCGCAGCAGACGTCATCACCGGTCCGATGGCGAGACCGTCGAGGCCGTCGGTGAGGTTCACGGCGTTCGACGCTCCCACCACAATGAACAGCGCGATCCCGACGTAGGCCCAGCCCAGCGTGTCGGGGGCCCCAGGCCACAGCTCGGTGAAGTCCAGGCGTACCCCCGAGACGAAGGGAAACGAGAGGTCCACCGGATAGATTCCAGCCACGTACCCGTAGACCAGCACACCCCCGCCGATGAGGATCTGGAAGAGCAGCTTCATGCGACCAGCCAAGCCGTCGCTCGACTTCTGCATGACCTTCTTCCAGTCATCCACGAAGCCGATGGCGCCGTACCCCACGAGTACCACCAGCACCATCCAGGTGGCGGCCTCGTCGATGCGGGACCACAGCAGGGTGGCCACCACCACACCCGCGAGCATGGGCACGCCCCCCATGGTTGGGGTGCCCACCTTGTTGAGCAGGTGACTCTCGGGTCCGTCCGAGCGGATGATCTGGTTGACCTTCTGCTGCTTCATCCAGCGGATGAAGGCCGGGAACACCAGGTAGCTGATCATCAGGGCGGTGATCATGCCCCAGGCCGTGCGGAAGCTGATGTAGCGGAACACGTTGGTTCCAGGGGCAGCATCCGCAAAGGGGCCCGGATCGACGAACAACCAGTACAGCATCAGTGATGTCCTCCGCCATTCCTGTCATCGGCTGGCGACGCGTGGCGCAGGAGGCCCTGCAGGATCTGTTCCACGCTCGCACCCCGGCTGCCCTTGAACAGCAGCACGTCCGAGGGGCCCGCCCATCGCGACAGATCGGGGATGGCGTCGTCCACCTCAGCGAAGGACCAGACCTCGGGCCCCACACACGCCGAGGCCGCCGCGGACATGCGCGGTCCCACGAACACCACCAGATCGAGGCCCATCTCCCCTGCCTCACGCGCCACCGTCCGGTGCCACTCGGCCTCGTCGGGACCCAGCTCCAGCATGTCGCCCAGGATGGCAGCCCGTCGCCCTGGCATGGCCGCGAGCACGCCCAGCGACGCCTTCATCGACTGTGGGTTGGCATTGTAGGCATCGTTGAGGGCGGTGGCGCCACTCGGCAGCAGCTCTGGACGCATCCGCATCCCCACGGGCTGGTAGCCCGACAGCGCCGCGGCGGCGGCGGCCGGATCGATGCCGAGGGCCACTGCTGCCGCCAACGCCCCGGCCGCATTCAGCGCCACGTGATGACCGGGCGCCGGAATGGTGGCTGCCACCTCTCCCTGCGGTGTCTGGTAGCGCGCGTGGGTCGTCAGTGACGCAGGGTCGATGCGCACCTCCGTGAGGCGCACTGCGTCGCTGGCGTCCCCGCTGGCGGTGCCGAAGGCGATCCGACGCACCCCGGCTGGCAGCTCCATCTGACGTACGTAGGGATCGTCGACGTTGACGCAGCACACGTCACCGGGGCGCGCCGTCCGGAACATGGCGCCCTTCTCTCGGGCCACTCCGGGTAGCCCCCCGAGCTCCTCGAGGTGAGCCGGACCCACGTTCACGATCAGGCGCACATCGGGCTCCCCGAGCTCAGCGAGGAAGCCGATCTCGCCTGGCGAGCTCGTGCCCATCTCCACCACCATGGCCGCAGCCCCCTCGGGAGCCGCGATGAGGGTCATGGGCACGCCGAGGTGGTTGTTGAGGTTCCCCTTGGTCTGGTGCACCTCTCCGAGGGGTGACAGGGCCAAGGCGAGCAGGGCGCGAGTGGTCGTCTTGCCGGAACTCCCGGTGACCCCGATCACGGGGCCACGGAATTGCTGCCGGGCGTGTCGGCCGAGATCCTGTAGCGCACGGGTGGTGTCGGGCACGATCACCGCGTCGCCCCGGAAAGCGCCACCCGGCTCGCGGTCCACCACACACCCCACGGCCCCCGACGCCGACGCGCGCTCGAGGAAGGTGTGACCGTCGAAGCGATCTCCCACCAGCGCCAGGAACCAGTCTCCAGGACGGAGGGTTCGCGTGTCGGTGACCACCGGACCCGCGGGGGCGGCGCCGCTACCCACCACGCGTCCACCGGTGGCCGCTGCAATCCGTCGTGCATCGAACTTCACATCCCCTCCAGGATGGTGCGTGCCACGGCCCGGTCGTCGAAGGCCAGGCGTTCCCCGTCGATCTCTTGATAGGACTCGTGCCCCTTGCCCGCGATGAGCACGGTGTCGTCGGGGCTGCTGCCACGCAGCGCGTGGGCGATGGCGTCAGCGCGATCTGGGATGGCCGTGACGTGGTCATGGCCATCGATCCCCGCCAGGATGGCATCGATGATGGCCGTGGGTGACTCCGAGCGCGGATTGTCCGAGGTGACCACCACGTGATCGGCCCCACCAGCCGCCACCGCCCCCATCCGAGGGCGCTTGGAGGCATCGCGATCGCCCCCACACCCGAACACCACCCACAGCTGCCCCCGAGTCAGGGGGACGAGGGTGCGCAGTGCGTTGTCCAGCGCATCCTCGCTGTGGGCATAGTCGACCACCACGAGTCGGCCCGCGGGATCGGCAACCCTCTCGAGCCGACCCGCCACTCCGGGGACTCGGCCCAACGCCTCCGCAGCCTGATCGGGAGGCACGCCGAGGAGCACCAAGATGCCGAAGGCCGCCATGAGGTTCAGCGCGTTGTGGTGCCCCAGCAGCGTGCTCTGAAGCGACGCTGTCCCCCGGGGGCTGTGCAGCGTGGCTCGGATCCCCGAGGCGTCCGACACGAGCTCCGTCGCGCGCACGTGACACGCCT
The DNA here is from genome assembly GCA_019634415.1 of Myxococcales bacterium. Classification (GTDB taxonomy): domain Bacteria; phylum Myxococcota_A; class UBA796; order UBA796; genus DRPG01. The sequence goes on along the minus strand of JAHQVJ010000083.1, from coordinate 40,674 downwards.
CGGACAGCCCGTACAGCCAATGGTCGTCCGGCGGCTCCATGAGACGCCAGGCCGGATCGTCGCCGTAGAGCAGCGCCCGTGGAGCTCCTCCCACCGGACGCAGCAGCTCGCGAAACAACCGCGCCTTCGCCTGCCCGTAGGCCTCCATGGAGCCGTGGTAGCCGAGGTGATCGGGAGTGAGGTTGGTGAACACGGCGAGTGCGAAGTCGGTACCGTCTACACGACGTTGATCGAGGCCGATACTGGAGACCTCCATCGTCACGACGCTGACGCCAGCCTCTCGCATCTCGGCGAACAGCCCCTGCAGCTGCGGAGCCTCGGGAGTCGTGAAGGCCGAGGTCCGCTGCACGTCGGCCACGACGTTGCCCGTCGTGCCGATCCGACCGGTTCGCCACCCGAGCTGCTGCATCGCCGCCTGCGACAGCGAGGCAATGGTGGTCTTTCCGTTGGTCCCGGTGATCCCCACGACGGCGAGCTGGCGGGACGGATGGCCATGCAACCCCGCAGCGAGCTGCGCAAGCGCCCGCTTGGTATCTCGCACGACGATCTGGGTGACGCCCGATCCGACAGGAATCTGTCGCTGAGTGACCACCACCGGGGCCGACACGGCTCCGACGAACTGGTGGCCGTCCACCTGGGCGCCCACGATGGCGACGAAGATGGAGTGAGGACCCACGCGGCGGGAGTCTCGCGTGACGTGGTCGACGTCACGATCGGTGGGGCCGCGCACCTCGATCACGTCGAGGTGCTGCAGCAGGCGATCGAGCTGCATCGGGCTCCCGTGGCAGGGCAGGAATCTAGCCAAACTCACGCGCGCTGTCCCGCGTGCCTGGTCCGGCTTCCTCCTGCCCTTCGGGCAAAGATGAGGGGAGTGTCTCGCAGAGGCGTCGTCCGCCAACCGCGTGATCACTGGTTACAAGGTGGGCGACCACCGCCGCCAGGCGGGCTGGATGCCGCTGGGATTGCGAGCAGAGAGTTGGAACCTAGGTCTTGCGATGGCTGCGTTGGGGAACGCGGCCGACGTCGCAGGATGGGAACCTGGGAACCCGCCACCCTGGGGAGGGGTGGCCTCTACCCGCCCGGCGGGCGGTGGACGATTGGTGAGATGAAAAAGAGCGCAGGCCGGAATCGCCTCAGCGCAAGATGACCGAGACGCGGTCTCCGGGGCGCAAGGTCGCCCCCGGGGTGGGACGTTGTTCCACGATTCGGCCCGAACCCGACGCGTCCACGCCGATATCGGCTAGCGTGAGGGTCTGAACGGTCTCGCGGAGGAGACGACCGTGGAGGTCGGGCATGCGCCACCCCTCACCGGTCCAAGCAAGATGGAGGTCGCGCGCGCCGGCGGCGGCCTTGACGAGGCCCCGCTTCCGAAGCGCGGCAGGCCACGCTGGCAGATCGCCCACCAGCGGACCGCGCGCTGCACCCGCTGGTGGAACGCCGAGGTGCCGCAGGGCACCCTCGATGATCTCGGCGGCCACAGGCGCAGCTACTTGGTTGCCGTAGTGGCTTCCCTTCGAAGGCTCGTCTACCAGCACCGCAACGGCGATGTACGGATTGTCAGCGGGAGCGATGGCGACGAAGGAAGCGAGCCTCGCCTCTCCATAGCGACCATCCACCACCTTCTGGGCCGTTCCCGTCTTGCCAGCGACGGTGTAGCCAGGGACCGCACCGAGCGGAGCGTGGCCGTCAGGCGCGGTCACACCCACCATCATGTCCACCACCTGCCTCGCCGTGGCCCGAGACACGACGCGGCCCACGGCGGTCGGCTCGATGACGGCCTCGGGAACACCGTGCACGTCTTCGATGCGAGACACCAAGCGGGGCTTCATCAACAGACCGTCGTTGCCGAGGGCAGCCGTGGCCATGGCGAGCTGCAGCGCAGTGGTGGTGATCCCCTGCCCATAGCTCGTGGTCGCCAGCTCGATGGTTCGAACGCGATCGGGGCTCCGCACCACACCTGCCCGCTCACCGGGCAGCCGGATCCCGGTCTTCTTTCCGAAGCCGAAGGCGTCCACGTAGGCGAGGAACCGCACCGAACCGAGCTCCAACGCGAGCTTCGCCGACCCGATGTTGCTCGAGTGCTGGAGCGCTTCGGCTGCGGAGAGCACACGATGGGGCGTGTCGTCGTGGATGACCTCGCCGCCCACCCTCCATGCGCCGTTCTCACAGTCGATGGGAGAGTCCGGTGTGATCAGCCCCTCTTCGATGGCAGCTGCGAAGGTGAAGGGCTTGAGCACCGATCCCGGCTCCACCGCATCCTGCACGGCGCGGTTGCGACGGCGCTCGTGGCGCTCGTCGAGCCGGTTGGGGTTGAAGGTGGGAGCACTGGCCATGGCCAGCAAGTCGCCGGTACGAACATCCACCACGACCGCGGTGGCCGAGCGGGGCTCGGAGCGCTCCAGCGCGTCTGCCAGAGCCTGCTCCAGCACGTGCTGGATGGCACGATCCATGGTGAGGATCACGTTCATGCCGACATTGGGTTGGGCCGCGCGAGCCGGGTCGTCCACCGACAGCCCGTGCCGGTCGCGGCGGCGCTGCAACAGCACGGCGCTCCCACGCAGGTCGCGGTCGAAGGTGGCCTCCACGCCCGCCTTGCCCTCTCCATCCCCGTCGACGAAGCCGAGGATGTGCGCGCCGAGACCCTCCTCCGGGTAGTACCGCCGCAGCGGACGATCGACCCAGACACCAGGATGGTCCATGGCCTCGACCTGAGCCGCTGCTGCTGGGTGCACGCGCTTGGCCAGCTGAGACCAGCGACCCTTGCGGGTCAGGCGGGCCGAGATGGCGTCGACGTTGGGCTGAGCCAGGATGTGGCTCAAGGTGTTGGCGAGGCCAGGTACCTCCTCCTCGGCGATGTGGAACGGATCCGCCACCACGCGCGGCGTAGCCATGGAGGTCGCCAACCGATGCCCATCGCGGTCCAGGACCTCGCCCCGGCGGGCTTCCAGCGTGACGGTGTTCCAGCGCTGCACGGCCGCGGCGCGCAGGGTGCGATCCGACGGCACCAGAGCCAGCTGCACATTGCGCAGGCCCACGCCGGCCAGCAGCACCAAGAGCAAGGTGCTGAGCCACCGCAACCGGCGGCTTCCGCGGGCACGAACGGCCTCCTCGGACTCCACCACGAAGGCGATGCGTGGAACTCGGATCCGATCCTTCAACGCACCCCCTGCACACGAACGGTGGGAGCCGCCTTCGGCGACAGGCCCATCCGTGTGGCCGCCCGCTCCATCGCCACAGTGCGACGCCGTGCATCCATCTCGAGCTTCAGGCGCTCGTTGAAGAGCGCGGCCTCGCGATGAGCGGCAGAGTTGCGGTGCAGATCCTGGCGCAGCTGGTTGACCTCCAGCCGCACCTGCACCCACCACGCCAGCACCACGAACAGCGCCACCCCCCACACGACGTAGGGAGCCACTGTGGAAGCGGCCGAACGTAGCATGGAAGGAGCTGGACTCTGGGACGTTGCTGGCATGGCGGAACGGGCGTTCATGGCACCTTCACGGCGCAGCGCAACCGCGCGGATCGCGCCCTCGGGTTGGGGTCGTCGGGATCGGGTTTCAGAGACTTTGACACGGCAAGGGACACATCTCCGACCGGGTTGCCCCATGGGTCTCGATCGCGGCCCTTGCCCGCGGCCGCAGCGAAGAACCGCTTCACGATGCGATCCTCCAGGCTGTGGAAGGTGAGAACAGCCACGCGCCCCCCCACGGACAGCCGCTCCACGATCTCCGGCAGGAGCGACTCGAGCTGGGCAAGCTCACCGTTCGTGGCGATCCTCAAGGCCATGAACGCCCTCGTGGCGGGGTGGATCCGCCGCCGTCCGCCTCCCCCTACTGCCGACGCGATCGCGGTCGCCAAGGAGCGGGTGTCCGACCACGGACGACCCGCCACGATGGCGGCTGCGACCCGCTTCGCGCGACGCTCCTCGCCGAAGCGACGCAGGATGTCGGCGATGTCTGCTTGCTCGTAGGTGTTGACGATGTCGCTCGCAGAGAGCGGGGCGTCCGGATCCATCCGCATGTCCACGGGACCGGACCGCTGAAGGGAGAACCCACGCTCGGCGGTGTCGAGCTGATGCGACGACACACCCAAGTCCGCCAGAACACCGTCGACGCTGGAGATGCCTCGGTCGTCCAGCACCTGCCCGAAGGAGCCGAAGGCGCTGCGCACGGCCTCGAAGCGCGGCGCGAACGGCGCACAGCGCAGCGTGGCTGCCTCGATCGCTGCGGGATCCCGATCGAGACCGATCACTCGGCACTCGGCTCGGGCGAGCAACGCAGCACTGTGGCCGCCGCCCCCCACCGTGCAGTCCACGATGACGTCGCCGTCTCTGGGGTCGATGGCCGAGACCACGGCATCCACCATCACCGGCTCGTGGGAGAACGTCACTGCGACGCTCCTGGCGTGCCCTTCCGCAACAGCTGGCGCTCCTTGGCGCGCTCCGAGCGACGAGCCCACGACTCCTTGTCCCAGATCTGGATCTGCCCCAACACCACGAAGACCACACACTCTCGCTGGAGCGCGGCCTGCTCCCGCAGCATGGGCGGGATCCGGACGCGGCCCTGCCCATCCAGCTCCACGTCTTGAGCGGTGGCCAGCACGGAGTGGGCGAAGTCCTGAACTTCCTCCGAGAAGCGGTCCTGAGTGCTGACCTCTGCCTCGAGCTGCTCGTAGTCCTCCGGCAGCCACGCCCACACGGAGTCGCCGTCGGTGCCCCTGGAGAAGGTGAGCACCAAGTCCCGCTGACCGAGCCCTTCCAGCGCACGCCGGATGGGCGCAGGCAGAGCCAGACGCCCCTTGGCATCGATGGTGACGGTTTGCTGGCAGCGGACGCGAAGCAAGGGGAGAGACCGAGGGGAAGGAGGGAATCATCTAGGTTCTAAGTGACGTCGCCACTATACCCCACATTCTCCCACTCCGCACCCCACGGCCCCCACACCTTCCCCCACCGCGCCCACCAGGGTCCGATACCCCAGGCCTCGAACGACGCCACACGACACCAAAAATCTAGCCGCCAGGTACATTCTAGTGGATCGAGCCCGACCTGGTGGAGGAGACCGCACCGGGCCTCCGCCCACCCCCTCCCGCCCCCTTCCCCACTTTCCCCCACCGGCGGCCGAGGCTCCCCCTCATTAAGGGATGGTCCATGTCCAGGGACGCAACGCACCTTCGTGTGCTCATCGACAATCGACGCGTGCGTCACGACTATCGCCTGCTGGAGAGCTTCGAGGCCGGGATCTCCCTGCTCGGCTCCGAGGTCAAGTCGCTGCGGCTCGGTCAGGGCAACCTGAGCGAGGCCTACGTGCGCATCGGCCGGGACGGCGCCTGGCTGGTCGGCTGCAACATCCCCGCCTACACCGAGGCCAACCGCGAGAACCACGAGCCGACTCGCCAGCGACGGCTGCTACTCCACCGCCACGAGATCCTGAAGCTCGACCGCTCGGTCCGGCAGAAGGGCATGACCGTGGTTCCCGTGAAGCTGTACCTGAAGGGAGCCCGCATCAAGCTCGAGGTCGCACTCGCCAAGGGCAAGCAGCACCAGGACCGTCGCCAGGATCTCAAGGAACGAGACGCCCGACGAGAGATGCAGCGCGCCAGGCGGGGATGATCGAGCCCCATTCAAGGAAGGTCACGGCCGATTGCCGTCGGGCCGACGTGGCGATAGTCCCCGCCCCCATGGACACGAAGCAATACGCGCCTTTCGGCGTCGCGGTCTTGGTCGGTGTGATCGGCTTCGCCCTGGGCGACTGGCGGCTAATGGCCTTCATGTTGGCCGCTGCCATCGCCTGTGGCGGCGTGGTGCAGCTGGACACGCGGTGGGGTGTGTTGGCCACGTCGGTGTTGGGGCTGGGCAGCAGCGCCTACCTCTTCAGCCGCAAGCTCGAGTCCGCAGGTGGGCCAGCGCTCTGCAACGTCAACGACGTCATCAACTGTGACGTCGTCAACAACTCCGCAGCATCCGAGATGTTCGGCGTGCCGATCGCCCTTCTCGGATCCGGCTTCTTCCTGGGTGTGGCCATCGCCACGCAGGTGGCGCGCCAACCCGCTGCCCGCCTCTACCCCACCATCACGGCCCTCGCTGGGTTGGGAAGTCTGTACTCGCTGTACCTCGCGTTCGAGTCCTCTCGACTGGGCGCCGTGTGCGTGATGTGCATCACGATCTACATCTGCAACGGCATCCTCGTGTGGGCTGGCCTCAAGGGCATGAAGGAGGTGGGTCAGGTCTTCAGCGAACAGCCCGAGAAGATTCCGGGCTCCTCGAGCTTCATCACCGTGGCCGCCACCTTCTTCATCGTCACCCTCGTGGGTCTGTCCACCTGGTCCGACACGAAGAGCGCCACGCCCGACCTGCCCCAGATCACCGGCACACCCGATCCTGCTCCAGCACAGGAGCCCGCTCCTGCCCCCACTGCTGCCCCCACCGAGCAGGCGGCGACTGCACCAGCACCTGCCCCACAACCCGCCCCCTCCTCAGCGGTGGATCCCGCCATGGTGGAGAAGCTGGCCGGCGCCTTCACCTATGCGCAGGGCCCCGTGGAGTTGTCGGGCACGGAGGCCGTGCTGGGCGATCCGAACGCGCCCTACATGGTGGTCGAGTTCGCCGACTTCGGCTGCCCCCACTGCGCAGAGGCTTCCGTGGCGCTCAAGCAGCTGGTTCAGCAGGTTCCCGAGGTTCAGGTGCGCTTCAGACCGTTCGTGCTGTCGGGCGCATGCAATCCGGCCCTGCAGGGGCAAGAGGGCGTGGAGCGGTGTCGCGCGGCCATGGCGTCAGAGTGTGCGAACAAGCAAGGAAAGTTCTGGGACTACTCCTCCCTCGTTTTCCAAGGGCAACCCGACTTGTCCGACAACGCCCTCCTCAACGCGGCGCAGCAGACGTCCCTCGACCTGGACGCTTGGCGCGCCTGCATGGTCGACCGCAAGACGGTGGAGGCCGTGGTGGAGCACTCCCTCGCTGGCGCTCGAGCAGGCGTGAAGGGCACTCCGGCGCTCTTCGTCAAGGGCGTGGCCGGTGATCGTTGGGTGGACGTGTGCTGGGGACCGGAGGCCGTGCTGGCTCTGGTGGACCTCGCGCGGAAGGGTGTAGACCTTCCGACCCCCACGCAATCGTCCTGCTACCCCTGATCCGGGGTGTCCACCTGGCTGCAACTGCGTGTACGCGCGCTGCCCAGAGAGCAGCTCGACACCTTGTCTTCGCTACTGTTCGAGCTGGGAGCCACTGGAATCCAGGAGTCCTGGCCCGACGGTCAAGCCCCTCCACCCCCACAACCGTGGGACCCCACCCCGCCGCCAGAGCCTGATCCCGTGGAGCTGCTGGCTGGGTTCTCGGCAGAGGCACACGGCGAGGTGACCGCCCGGCTCGCCTCCTGGGGGCTCGATCTCGCCTGGTCCGCGCCGCCCGACGTCGACTGGGATGCGCGCTACCGAGCCTCCTTCGAGCCGTTGGTCATCAGCGAGCGTCTGGTGATGGCGCCACCTTGGAACCACCCCGAAGGTGCCGTCATCGTCGAGCCAGGTCAGGGCTTCGGAACCGGCCAGCACCCGACCACCCGCCAAGCCCTACATGCGCTGGATCGACTCGCTGATGGGGCCCGCACTGCGCTCGACGTCGGGACTGGCTCTGGAATCCTGGCCCTCGCAGCCACTCACCTGGGTCTGGAGGTCACGGGCATCGACGTCGATGCGCTGGCAGTCGCCGAGGCCCAGCGAAACGCAGATCGCAACGGCATGTCGATCTCGATGTCCACGACACCGCTCCACCGGTTGACGGGCGCCTTCGATCTCGTGCTGGCGAACCTTCACGCCGAGCTCGTGGTGGAGCTGGCTCGCCCGTTGCTGGAGCGCGCTACGCACCATCTCGTGATCGCTGGCATCCTCGAAGATCGAGAGCATCTCGTGCGAGGCGTGCTGGACGCAGACACCGAGCTCGTTCGACGAGAGGTGGATGCTCCCTGGGTGTGCCTGGAGCTGCAGATCCGATGAGGCGCTTCCGCGTAGCGGCGCTGCAGCAACCCGGAACCGAGCTTCAGCTCGACCGCGAAGCGAGCCACCACCTATTGGTGGTGTGCCGACATCCGCGTGGGCAGCCCGTACAGCTGTTCGCCGGTGGCGCTCGTCAGACAGCCACGCTGACGGACGTTCGGGATGGAGCCGCCATCCTCACGATCACGAGTGCCCCCGCTCCAGTCGACGCCGCACCGGCAACCCACCTGATCATCGGCATTCCCAAGGGTCCGGCTCTGGAGCGCGCACTGCGAATGGCCACGGAGCTCGGGGTCACCGAGATCCACCCTGCGCTGGCCAAGCGCAGCGTCCTCCGCGGTGAGCGGCGGCCGCGCTGGGAGCGCGTGGTTCACAGCGCATGCCAGCAATGCGGTCGAGCGGACATCCCGACACTTCATCCCGTCCGAACACTGCCCGAGGCCCTCGAGCAGGTGCCGCCAGACCTGCCACGCTTCTTCGGCGCCCCGAACGCACCTACGTTGCCGCCGGTGTCGGGACCTGCTGCGCTGGCCGTGGGCCCCGAAGGAGGATTCGACACAGCAGAGACGACCATCCTCGCCCGAGCAGGTTGGCGCGCGACCTGCTTCGGCCCGCACGTGCTGCGAAGCGACACGGCCGTGGCAGCGGGCCTCGGCGCCCTCCGGTCCGGTGGTGGACGAGCCCCAGAATAGAGAAGCCGCCGCGATGACTCGCGGCGGCTTTGCACTTGAGGTCGTTTGACCACCATCGCATGACGGGCCGAATCGACTGCTGCCCTCCCCCAACCGTCGGGAAGCAGCCGCACCCGCCTGATGATCAGTCCGGGTTCAGAGCGTTCTTGAGGCCCTTTCCAGCGCGAAACACCGGAATCCGGCGGGCCGGGACGAACATCGGCTGGCCATTCTTGGGGTTGTGACCCTCGAATGCCGAGCGTTGCGACACGGTGAACGTGCCGAAGTCCGAGATGGTGACCTTCTCGTCGCGGACGAGGGCCTCCTGAATGGCCTCGGTGAGGATGTTGATGTAGTTCGCAGCGCGCACCTTGGGAATTCCGCCGCGAGACGCGAGCACTTCAGTGAGGTCGGCCTTGTTCATGGCTTCTCCTTGCTTGGGGGAACCTAATCGCAGAATACTGAAAATTCTGAAATCGTTCTTAACGGGTGTGGAGACGGCCACGGTTCAGCTCTCGACCGAGCCTGCCGGCACCGCCTCTGGTATCTGGCGTCCAACACATACAATGTCGGTCTGACGGATGCTTTCTAGAGGCAAACGAACGACGACGCAAGAGGCAGACCTGTAACGACGCCACAGTCGAAGCTGGGTTTTTTTGTCTGACGCGGCAGCATTGGAGAATTAGGACTTTCACCGGTTCCGTACGGTAGAACCTTACGCCTGAGAGGCGGCCCTCATTATGCTGCTACAAGCATCACATCTGGAGTGACGCGGAAGATACCGGGGAGCTGACCCGACAATTCCCCATCCAGCTCCACCAGGACAATCTTTGACGCAGCGGCGAAAGCGAGCAACCTGTCGGAAACTCGGGCTGTTGACACGTCCTTGACACTCCCGATAGTACCGGTGAAGAGCCGATAGCCGTTTCTCACCAGCGTAAACCAGGGAAGTCGGGGAACGATGGTGAGGTCCAGTCGACCATCCGCGACGGATCCTCCACGTCCCACCCACATTCCACCGCCACAGAACTGCCCGTTCGCGAGAAATCCGGATAGCAACTCACCTTCCCAGTTGCGCAACCCGGTCTCGTCCGCCCACTCCAGGCGCACGGGGGTGGGGCCAAACCGCAACAGACCCCGCACGGTGGACGCCGCAAAGGTGACGCGACCTCCCCACCGCTTGCCCGAGGCGTTGGCAATCTCGACGACGCGAGCGTTCAAGCCGATCCCAGCAACGTTGATGCAGGTGCGACGCACCTCCCCCTCGCCATCCAGCGACTGCAGCGTCACATCGATGGCATCCATGGGCCGTACGGGTCCCTCGGCGAGCCGAGCCAGGGCTGCATCCAGGCGGCTCGGCACCTTCAGCGTCCGGGCCAGGTCCCCACCCGTACCCAGGTTCACCAGACCGAAGGCCACCCCCGGGTGCACCGCCCGCCCCTCCTGCACGAGACCGTTGACCACCTCGTGGGCCGTCCCATCGCCACCCACGGCAGCCACCACATCGAACCCAGCACAGTCCCGAGCAAGACGAGTGGCATCTCCTGGCTCTCGTGTCCAGACCAGCTCGTGGTGAGGCAGCACCGCCGACGCCACCCGAGCCAGCTCCCTTCGTCGCCCGGCGGTCATGCCACCACCCGCCGCAGGATTGGCGATGAGGAGCACGCGTCGAGTCACGCCCCCACCTCCTGCCGCAAGACCTCCACCACGTCCACCACCTGTAGGCCACACTCCCTTAGGTGGCTGGCACATGCGCCATCTGCGTACGTCGACGTCACCGCACGCTGGCCGAACCGCTCACCGACACGCCGTGCATCCTCTGGGTGGTGGCTCCGGAGCGGCTCCGCTCCACCGCAGCACGCCATGGGTCGCTCTCCTGGCGACGCACAGCTCCCGACGATGGGATCTGTTGGTAGCGTCACCACCTGGTGTAGCCAGCGAAAGGCGATGCCAGCGGAGCGCAGCACGCGCGCCACACGACCATCCGTCACGACCACGGATGCCTCCCGTCCCAGCCGCTGCGCTAGCACGTCCCGATGGGACTCGAACGCTCGATGGTGCATCTGCACTGCCCCCAGATGATCGGAGGTCACGAGTCGTCGCACGTCCCGACCGACAGAGGCAGCCAACCAGGTCGCGACGGGTCGCTCGTCGACCTCGACGACCACGTGCTCTCCGTCGCCCTCCACCTCCCCGATGGGCTGTGGCTCCACGAACGGAATCAATGCGGCCCGCACTCGCCGCAGCCTCTCCGGGAGCGGCTCGTGAATGTGGCAGTGCGTCTGACAGGCCCCGCAATCCGTACACAGTGTCGCCACCCTCCGTGCATCTCCCTCGCTCACCCGGCCGTGCTCCCACTCCCGCAGGACCCAGGCAATCGTGGCCGGGACCGAGGCTTCCCTTCCGGACCCGCTGGCCACGGGGCAGGCGGAACGACACAAGCGAGGACACAGCGCACACGTGTCCCAGGCGGTCACAGCTCCTCCTCGACGAGACGGAAGACCCCCTGGGTCGTCACGTGCGCAGCGCGAGGGTCATCGCTGTCACAGGGACACATGGGTCCGCTCGGCAGCGGCTCCAGCCGCCACGGCGTGGACACGAGCCCACCGGGCACACGTCTCGCCGCCATGGCCCCGAGAGCTGTCGCAGCCGGCCCGCGGAAGCCCACGAGTAGCTCGCCTGCCCGGACCGTGAGGATGGCCGGTCTGAGATCGGAGCGCAACAAGGCGAGGGCCACCTCCCATGGCTGCTCGGGCGTGCCCACTCCGAGCCAGCGGTCGCCCGCGGGGGCCGTGGCCCAGGTCACACGCGAGTCGGCATGTTCGGCGAGCCAGCGCCTCAGGTCTGGCCCAACCGCCGATCGCGGCCCACGACCCAAGCGGCAGAACACGCCGTCCACGAAGCCAGCCACCTCCACCCACGGGGTCTGCCACGGGAGACGCTGCCACCGAGGCAGCCCAGGGAACGTACGCCACGGCCAGCTGGGCTCGGCCACCGAGCTGCGCTCCTCCACGCTGGCCGTCGATGCGCTTCGTGCGAGGTGATCCTCGGGTGGGTGCCGTGGTGAGGGCTCGACCGCCTGGAGCCCCGCATCGACGAAGACCCGGCCCGCGTTCAGCAGCCCGTCGGGATCGAGATCCTCCTTGAGTGCTCGCCAGCCAGCGATGGCTGGCCCGATCTCTGCGGCTGCATGCCGAGCCTTCAACAGTCCCACACCATGATGATGCGACAAGGTGCCGCCAGCGGCCAGCACCGCACTCAGTGCAGCCTCCCAGGTCTGACCGTACACATCGCGGTCCCCTCGGCCGGCAAAGGAGAAGTAGATGCAGCCGCCCTCGGGGTACATGTGGCTCATGTGAGCCATGACGACGGTGGTCCGTCCCAGCGCGGCGCGCACCGAGCGATACACCTCGGGCAACAGCGACCAGGGAGCAGCCACCTCCATGGTGTCGGCGAACCCGCCTCGCTCGAAGATGGGCATCAGCTTGTAGGACACCGCGTGCCGAGACCGGTACCAGCGCTCGCCGGGCTCCTCACCCAGGTCCGCGCCTCGCTCGCAGAGGATGCGGTGCCCCTCCTCGGACAGCGCCTCGACGCCCTCCGCCTCCCCCTCCCAGCCAGCGATGAGCAGACATCCCGAGGACAAGCCCGACGCGACTCGGTTGAGCAACCCGGGCAGCGCGAGCGGCAGCGCCAAGGTGCGTGGCTTGACGCCAGGAGCTGCGTCGATCCGGGCAAGTGCTGCGGAGAGCCACCTCGCCGCCAGCCCCGACCGTCCATCCGCACGCTTGGGTCGCGTGCGACCGCCGATCCGGGTGTCTACGGGGTCGTACAGTCGGAGCACGGCTGGATGCAGCTCCCCCTGGACCACGCGCCGCATCGCGTCGAGCGCATCGTCGAGGCGCCTGAAATGGTAGCCGCGCAGCCAGCGAGCACCAGGCACCGGCCACACCCGCATCGTCACGCGCGTGATGACCGCGAGCGTGCCTTCGCTCCCCAACAGCAGGTCCATCCAGTGGTCGGGAGCGGTCCCACCAGCCCCGACCTCGAACACACCCCGGGTGGGACTGACGGCCTGAAGGCCGAGCACCATGTCCTCGAACGCCCCGTAGCGAGAGCTAAACTGCCCAGCGCTACGGGCTGCGGCCCACCCGCCGACCGTGCTGCATGCGAGCGAAGAGGGCGAGTGGCCGAGGGTGAAGCCCTGCGACTGCAGGTGATCCTCGAGGTGTTGACCCAGCACCCCAGCCCCAGCGGTCACGCTCCACGACGCGGTGTCCACGTCCGAGATCGCATCGAGCCCCTTGGTGTCGAGGACCCAGGAACCAGCCCGACCAGCAGCTCCACCGCAGACGCCACTGCCCGCACCGAAGGGAACCACTTCCACACCCTCGCGAGTCGCGTCGCGGAGCACCGTGGCCACCTCGTCGGCGGAAGCGGGCCAGAACACTCGCTCGGGCAGCTCACCGCGACGTCCCTGCCATCCGTCCAGCGTGCCCAGTGGCCAGAGATCCCGACTCGCCGCGAGGCGGTCCAAGCGCTCGATGCTGGACCGAACGTTGTTCTGCAAGGTGCTCCGGCCCCCGAGAGAACTGGCCGCCTAACACAAACAAGAACGCCCGGCCTCCATCAGGCCGGGCGCCTCTAGCGGTGCCGGATAGCCGGCGGCCGCAAAGCTCTGCATCTCTGCCCCGAAACAATGCAGGCATCGTGCCAAAGAGCCCAATCACCCCATTGTCCAGGTTCTAGCTTTTCCGAGAATCCGACGGGCGAGACCGACGCCGCCGCTCGCCTCCAGATCACGACATTCGTGTCACGGTGGGGCCGAAAGCGGGCCTCGCGAGTCCACCGCGAAGGCGCATTCGCGATGCCCTCCCGACCCAAAGCCACCATAATCATGTATTTACCTTGATCAATCAGCCATTCGTCGGCATCCGAGAACCCCGACACCCGTGTCGCGGTGGTGCTCCAAGGTGCTGTCCGACTTTGTTGTCCGACCATGGAAAAACGACTAGTTGCCCGGGGTTGAAGGACTGCCCCCTTTTTGGGGCAACCACCTGTGGGGATTTCAACGTGTTCGACCTCATCATCCGGGACGCCACCATCGTGTCGTCCGCCGGGCGCCAAGTCGCAGATGTCGCTGTACGAGACGGGCGCATCGCCTACGTCGGCCCGCGCCCACCGCGCCCTGGTCGCGAGGAGATCTCGGCGATCGGTAAGTTCCTCGTCCCGGGCGTCGTCGACACGGCCGTCCAGTTCGACATCGAGGCCCCTCCCGACCTGTGGGAGAGCGAGTCCAGGGCGGCGGTCACCGGTGGCGTCACCACGGTGGTGGAGCTGCCGGGTGGGGCCTCACCAGTGGTCGACGTGTCCACTGCACGGCAGCGGTTCGAGCGAGCCTCCAAGGCCTCCTGGGTGGACTTCGGCATCTGGGGAGCAGCGCGAGGCCACAACAAGGCAGCACTCGCCGAGGCCTTCGACCAGGGGTTGATCACCGGCACCCTCGCCTACCTGACCGACGACCCCACTCGGGGCATCGCGGCCGCAGACCTGGGCCGCTGGCTCGATGTTCCCGGCGTGTTGGGTGTACAGATCCAGGATGGCGTCGCAGAGGACGCAGCGGCCGTGCTCGAGGTCGCCCGGTCCTGTGAGCGCCCCATGCACATGGTGCACCTGTCGACGGCGGCCGAGCTCGATCTCATCGATCCGGTCCGCGGCGATCTCCCCCTCACCGCGGGCGTCACCCCGCACCATCTCTTCCTGTCGGAAGACGACGACGACGCCGTCGTGGTCAGCCAGCCCCCTGTTCGTCCCGAGCATGATCGCAGGACGCTGTGGACCGCGGTGAAGCGGGGTCGACTGGACTGCATCGCATCGGACCACCACCCGTCTCCCTTTGGTGGCGACACGCCCGGGGTACCAGGCACCGAGCTACTGTTCCCGCTGATGCTGTCGGCGGTCAAGTACGGGCGCCTGTCGCTGGAGCTGCTCGTCTCCCTGTGCAGCGAGTCGCCGGCTCGCATCTTCGACCTCCCGCGAAAGGGACGGATCGTGAAGGGAGCGGACGCAGACCTCGTGCTCTTCTCCGAGGGCGAGGTCACACGAGTGGGCGTCTCCGACCTGGTCTCCTCTGCGGGATGGTCGCCCTACCTCGAGCGCGAGGCTGCGCCCAAGCCAGACATGGTCTTCGTGGCGGGGCAGCTCGTGGCTGAGGGAGGCCGCGTGGTCGACGGCCGCCCGACGGGCCGGCACCTCTTGTCGGGCAAGCCCACCCAGGCAGCGTAGCTCAGCCGGGAGGCTCGGCCCCCAGCGTTCCGAGCCAGGCCGCCATGGCATAGTCGAGGGACGAGCGGTCTCGTACAGAGGCGTTGCACACCGGCGGCCCATCGTTGCCCTGCAGCAGCAACATCGTCGCGACGGCTGGTGGCTCTTGACGCGCGAACCCCGCCAGTACCGCGAGCAAGACCTCGAGCTTCACGCGAGCCTCCGGCATCACCAAGAGCAACTCCTGGCTGTCGAGCCCGAGCTGACGCACGGTGCTCTGCCAACCTTCGCGCCAGGCGGGAAGCTGCTCGTCGCTGCGGACGATGGGAGCGAGGCATCCCGTCTCGTTGCCCAGCCGAACGCGCTCCGGCGCGTGGACCTCCCCAGCGCGAGCCGCCTCGCACACTCCGTGCTGCATCGAGCCAGCAGCATGCAACGCGCCACAGTCCACCGGCTTCAGGCAAGCCTCCGGCAGTCCATCCACCGCCGTACGCTCCCCCTGGTGGTCCACCACCGGCAGGAAGCGCGCCGTCCCCAGAAGCCAGGTGCCGTCCTCGCCCGTCTGGAGCGACAGAGAGACGAGGGGCATCGCACCATGGACGGTCAGCGGGCCATCCGGACAGGTTCCCTTCAGGCCATAGGACGGCGGTGCGGCCAAGGTCCAGGCATGCTCCGCTCCCTGTCGTGAGAGGGTGACGGAGGCTGCCTCGACGTGCTGTGCGGAGCCGATCAGCTTGCGCAGCACGAAGAACTCGGTGGCTCCGGGCACCTCCAGCCACGTGGCCTTCCCGCGGTGGGGCTCCAGCGCCTGGGTGAGTGGCTCGTAGGTGCCCGCCGTGGGTTGCTCCCCGATCTCCGCCCACGGGCCGACCGCACTACGCCCCACCGACAGGGACGGGCCACGCACACTGACGTGCACCGCACCCTCGGGAACACCAGGCACCGGCGAACGCCCACAAGACAGCATCACCCACCACCACGTCACAGGCGCTCCTCCAGCCAGCCACTCCACCGCTCCAGCACTGCCTGCCGGTCGACGTCGTTGTGGGTCTCGTGTCGTAATCCATCGAACACCACGACCTCGACATCCGTGGAGGAGACGCGCTTGGCAACCTCCTGTGACACTGTGAGGGGAACCCGCAGATCAGCCGACCCATGGGTGATGAGGAGCGGAATGCGGATCTGGTGCAGGTCGCGCAACGTCTGCCGAATCAGCTTCAACACCGTCACGCCGGTGCCGGCCCGAATCCAGCCGCTGTAGACCAGCGGATCGGCATGAACCTCCTCGAGCACCTCTTCGTCGCTGGTGCTCCGCTCGGGCTCGAAGAACGGCTGCAGGGGCAGCGTGGGCGCCACCTTGGCCACGGCACGAGCCACCAGATGCATGGTGCGCGGCACCCCGTCGGGAACCCGCAAGGCAGGCGCGTTCAGCACTGCCGCAGCGAACTCGTCTCCGTAGCGCTCCAGATAGCGCAGGAAGAACAGCCCTCCCATGGAGTGCGCCAAGCCGAAGATCGGTCCACGCACGCGCTGCATCAGGGCCCGGTGAACCACACCGAGATCGGCGATCACCAGCTCGGCATCCTCGATGTAGCCGGGTACGGTCGCGGTGTGACCGTGTCCGCGATGGTCAGGAACCATCGACGCCAGGCCCACGGAGGCGAGCTGCTCCATCACGTGCTCGTACCGACCGGAGTGCTCGCTGTAACCATGGCTGACGAGGACACCTCCGCGAGCCCCGTCGGGCACGAGCCACCGGACGAATACGGGATGTCCACCGAATCCGGCGACGGTTCCGCTTCCTCGATCCACTGGCCGCTCCTTAGGGAGTGGCGGAGAGACGAACGGGGTACCGGATGGTGGTGGCCCCGGATCCGGGCTCGACCCCGGTGAAGCTGACATCGGCGAAGACGGTGTTGAGGCACCCCTCCAGCACGGCCGCATCTTGCTCCGCATCGGTTCCCACGGACGTGATCTTCGCGGCGTCTCCACCATCGTCGGGGGCTGGCTCGGCGGTCAGGGTGAGCACGAGCTCCCCCTCCAGATCAGGGGTGTGGAACCGTGCTGTCTTGAAGCATCCGTCGAGATCGGTCTGCAGCGCAGCCACAGCCGCAGCCACCCCCTCACTGTCCAGCGCATACGGCCCCGTCACCGCAGGTCGGACCTTGCGGATCAGGCCCTTCCCGTCCTTGGTGCGCAGCCGCGCCATGAGGGGCCCTCGCACTGCCAGATGATCACCACGCTTCGCGGAGCGGATCAGATCCGGATCCAGCTTCGTCCGCAACAGCGGCCCGTGCTCCTTGGGCTCCCCGGGCTCTGCGTTGAAGCCATCGCCCGCCCCCTCCCCACCATTCACCGCACGATCCAAGGCGGCCTCGGTGGTGGGATCGGTGTTCGAGAGCAACAACCAACCGAGCAACATCAGGGAAACACCACCGAACAGGGCCACCCAGACAACAGAACGTTGGTTCACGCTGCGCCTCCGAAGAAGCCAGATACCCTCCGCACAAGGGCTTGGCATCCTCCAAGGGCGCGGCCGGGACCATCCCGGCCGCACCGTGAAGAGGCATCTGGCAGAGCCAGATGACCCTAAGCACGGATCAAATGGCGCGACACTTCAGCTCGCGCGGAGCGGGCTCGTCTCCTCCACCGCAAATCCCGTACGTCGTTCCCCTACTTCCAGCGCCGAAGGGAATCGGCCCCGAAGCGCCAGTGCGGCAAGTCGAGCCCCGTGGACGCCAGGGTCCACCAGCCGTCATGGGGTCCGAGCTCCACATGGAAGCTCTGCGCGGGCATGAAGCCTTCACCGATCAACACGCGCACCTCGGGACTCGGCCCCTCACGCACGGCCACCCGCAGCAAGACCACCGCATGGCCGGGGAATCCCCCCTGGAGCAGCAGGTCTCCCGCACGCGCCTCCGACACGCTCCGCGTGTCGTAGGTCTGCAACGACCAAGTGCCCGCCCAAGTGAACACGAGGCGAAGGTAGTCCTCCCAGGCACCGCTGGATCCCTGGCGCCACTTCAGCCCATTGCCCACGGCATACGGCGTCTCCCCCCCGACGAAGCGGTCCCAGCCGATGGAATCGCCGCTGGTGGCATGAAACGAGATGGAGCCACCCGTCTCCTTGAGCCACTGAGCACGAAGTCGAATGGCCGAGTCCGCACACTGCTGCAGGTCGCCCGACGTCATGGGCAGGCGAATCACGCGCGCACGATGGCTCACCACGTCCCCGGCGTGGGTACGCACGGGCTCGGAAGCATCCGCCAGCTCCAGCCGACCCAGCCAAGCCCCGAAGGCGGTGGGCGGCACCTCCTCGAATCCGGCAGGAATGTCGTAGACCTCCGCCACCGTGGCCCCGAACGCCGCACTCCACATCATCATCGTCAGCATCGAGACTCCTTCAGTGCATGGGGCGACTCACCGGAAGGGTCACGAACGGGCGCCCCCCACACGGAACCCCTGCGGGCAGCGTCACAATCCACTCTCGATGTGTACGCTTCCACGACCACCCACCGAGCCTCCGCGCACGTCCACGCCACCGCTGGAACAGCTGGTGTAGACCATGTATCGCGTGGTCTGCGCTGCGATAGGGCCCATGTCGCCGCAGCGTTCGCCCCTCCACGAACACCCACCACGTCCCATCCCACTCTCGTATGGGCTCCGAGACTCGAAAGGTGTGGCTTGCCGTGGGCACTGAACATGCGTTTAGTCTCGCCCCGCGCTCGGAGCAAGTCACTCCAGAGAGGGACGAAAGGCCAACGCTCGGGTCACGTGGGGCTCGCGAATCTCGACCTCGTCGCACAGATCGGCCAGGGTGCGAGCCACCTTCACCACCCGGGTCGCAACCCGACCCGAAAGGCCGTAGCTCCGCGCGCCGAGGACGAGCGCCTCCCGAGCCTCAGCAGTCAGCGCGGCGACTTGGTGCAGCTCCGAGGTCGACAGGCCACCATTGGGGACCGTCTGGCGCCGCCGCTGACGCTCCCGAGCCGCCACCACGCGCGAACGCACCTCCTCGGAGGATTCGCCGTCAGCGGCTCCGAACAGATCTCCCGAGTCGATGGGCTGGAGCGAGACGTGCAGATCCACCCGATCCAGGATGGGCCCAGACAGGCGTCGCAGGTACCGAGCCACGTCGAAGTCCGTACAACGGCACGCATCCAACCCACGAAGGCCACAGGGACAAGGGTTCGCCGCCATCACCAGGGTGATCGACGCGGGGTACTCGATGGACCCCCGAGCCCTCGACAGCCGGATCACCCCATCCTCCAGTGGCTGACGGAGCACCTCGAGCACCGATCGACCGAACTCGGGCGCCTCGTCCAAGAACAGAACCCCGTTGTGGGCGAGGCTGACCTCTCCCGGCCGCAGGCGGCGGTCCCCCGCCAACGCCGCCACCGTGGCTGAGTGATGGGGCGCGCGAAAGGGTCGAGACACCACCAACGTGGGCTCCGACAGCAAGCCAGCCGCGCTGTGCACCCGGGTGGTGGCCAGCGCCTCCTCGAAGGACATGGGAGGCAAGATGGTGGGGAGTCGCTGCGCCAGCATCGACTTTCCGCATCCCGGCGGGCCGATCATCAACAGGTGATGGGCCCCAGCAGCAGCGACCTCGAGGCCGCGACGGGCCACGACCTGACCCCGCACCTCCGCCAGATCCACCAGGTGGCTCCCTCCTTCGGAAGCCTGTACCGCCGTCTCGACGGGCTCGAGCACACGCTCCCCACGAAGGCAGGCCAACACGTCGCTCAAGGTCTCGGCCCCCATCACCCGGACCTCCGGGACCAACGAAGCCACCGATGCGTTGGCCCTCGGCAGCACGAGCGTTCGGTCGAGACGACGGGCGAGCATCGCCAAGGACAGCGCTCCACGAATCGGCCTGAGCACCCCCCCCAAGGACAGCTCCCCCACGGCCACGACCTCCTCCAGGGCTCCCAAGGGCAGCCGCCCGTCTGCAGCCAGGATCCCGAGCGCCATCGGTAGGTCCAGCACGGTGCCCTCCTTGCGCACGTCCGCCGGCGCGAGGTTCACCACGACTCGCTTCCGCGGGAAGGCCTCCCCCGCACTCTGCAGCGCGCTGCGGATCCGCTCCGCGCTCTCCTTCACCGCAGACGCCGCCAGCCCCACGATGCACACGCTGGGCAAGCGACGCAGCAGGTCCACCTCGACCTCGATCGGAACCGCATCCACACCACTCAGCGCACCCGAGACCACCGTGACGGCCATCCGCGCCTCCATGCCCCCTCGTGCGACATGCGTGCCGCTCAGAACCACGGTTGTCCCGTTCGCATCGCCACGCCGATGACGGAAGCCGCAAGGTCGGGAGCCTCGACAACCCCGGAAGGAACCCCATCGCGCACCGACGACGGTCGTCGTCGACGATCGTCGGATGACGACCAGCGACCTCACCGGTCATGATGGGGCATGCACATCCTTCTGTCCGTCGTCGTGGGCTGCGTCCCCGAGAACGACCTACAACCACGCGAAGAGGTGGTGGAGCCCGAGCTCAGCGTCGAGACCGTCACGGACGTGATCTTCCAGCCGGATCAGGCCTTGGTGGACGTGCTCTGGATCGTCGACAACTCATGCTCGATGGAGAACAACCAGGACGCGCTGGCCCAACACTTCCCCCAGTTCATGGACTGGTTCCTGGACGAGAACCTCGACTACCACATCGGAGTGGTCACCACGGACGCCTACGAGGGTGGCGAGGGCGGCGTGCTCCGACCGTTCGAGGGCGGCCGCTGGCTCACCCCCGAAACGGACGATCCGCTCACGGCGTTCCGGCAGATGGCCACGGTGGGCTCGACCGGTACCCAGCGGGAAGCGGGCCTCGGTTCTGCCTACCTGGCCCTCGGTGTGCGCATCCTCGACACCAACAAGGGCTTCCTGCGCCCCGAGGCCTCGCTGCACACCATCGTCATCAGCGACGAGGACGACGGGACACCCGAGAAGCTCACCGATGCCGACGACTTCGTCGCCTTCTACGGACAGCTCAAGGAGCAACCCGATCGACGTACCTTCAGCGCCATCGTGGAGACGGGAGGCGAGTTTCGAGCCGACACCTACGTCCACGTGAGCGAGACCCTGGGAGGTGCGCGCGCAGACATCCGAGACAAGAGCTGGGTCTCCGTGCTCGACGACCTGGGGCGGAACATGACCCTGCCCAAGACGGACTTCTTCCTGTCCCGCACTCCCTACCGGGACGACGTCGCGGTCCTGGTCCTCGAAGACGGTACAGAGGTCCCCTTCTTCGAGGGTGTGGACTGGAGCTACGACCCCGTCAGCAACGCCGTGCAGTTCTTGGGTGCGGCACCCGCACCCGGAGCCGAGGTTCGCATCACCTACTCGATCGAGGTGTGGCGCCAGGGGTGACCCAGGTATCCACGTCCCCGGACCCCACGACCCACAACACCGCCTCGAGCACGTCTTCGTCGACCTCTCCG
This sequence comes from Myxococcales bacterium, assembly GCA_019634415.1. Taxonomy (GTDB): domain Bacteria; phylum Myxococcota_A; class UBA796; order UBA796; genus DRPG01. The sequence continues at coordinate 19,319 of JAHQVJ010000083.1, read as the reverse complement.
CCGCGCATCCAGGCGCAGAGGGGCTCGACAGCGGCGGTGCGCACGAGTGCTGGGGGGATCTCCAGCAGCCGAAGCGGGTGTGGTGTCGATGCTCCGGGTGTGCGGAGCACAGCCAGCGCCTCCGCAAAGGCCCAACACGACATCGCGGGCGGCAGGATCTCGGAGTGGCGCACGCCACGCTTGAGCGCCGACAGGTGGGCCACCAGGAGGGTGCGCCCCTCCACACCCGCGCACAGACCACGCGCCGCCACCTCCTCCAGCGGAGGACGACTGGACAGTGCGGTCCGCGTGAACCGCGAAACGAGCTCGTCGGGAATGGGCTCCTCCGCCACCAGGTGGGACCACACCGACAAGAAGCCGGCCATCGGCCCTTCGGCCTCCATCGGAACCGGCAGCGGCTGCACGCGCCCCGTGCACCACCAAGACAACACCTGCGCTACCGGACTCGCGCCCGGTGGAAGCCGCTGGGCGGGGTCGATCAGCCCGAGACAGGCCAGCGCGAGGCGCCCCAGTACCGACCCCTCGCCGCGCTCGCGCACACGTTCGGACGGCCACCGCAGGGCGGCCGGATCCAGGTCGGGGAAGCACAGTAGCCCCAGCGCGTCCTCGGCTGCGAGCAAGGTGGCTCCGTCTCCGCGAGGCAGCCCCACTGCGCGCAGCGCATCGATCCCCATCGCCGCCGCTTTGGCCAGGTTGAGCTCCAACACGTCGCTCACGGCCACGGGCCACGCCTCGCCGTCACGAGACAGCCCCCAGCCATCCGGCACTCGCCGGATACCCACGGTCACCCATCCCGGCGCCCGGCCCCCCGGCAGCTCCGCCTCGACGGGCTCGGTCACCCGACGCACTGCCGGGCGTGCATAGTAGGATGGGCTCACCACCCGACGACCGCCCGTCTGGGTGAAGGGTTGGTCCTCGAGGTGCAGCTCTCCCCAGAGGACATCCGCGAGGCGCACGCGGTCTTGGAACAAGCGGCTCGTGGCCAGCTGCCGCATCGGGTCCCAGACATCCAGATCCGCGACCTCGTCTGCGAGCACGACCCACCCTCCCGACGGATCCAGCCCATGGATCATGAGCCGCGTGCCCGCGCGCTCCACCCCGATGGGGCGGACACGGCTCGTCAGGCCCTTCGGTCGACGAGCGACCGCCGCATCGTCCTCGTCGACCGCTTGTAGACGGGCGCGCGCCACCTCCATGCCCCAGCTCACCCGAAAGGTGCGCACCCAGGCGGCCACCCGCTGTAGCTGAACGTAGGCGGCGGCCGTTCTCGCCCGACGATCCTCGACGGACTCTTCGGCAGGCACCTCTAGGTGACGGGCCAGATCGCGGACCTGCTCGCTCGCCCAGGACAACGAGCAGCCATCGAGCTCGTCGGCGAGGGAGCGCAACGACGCGGACCGATCGGGGCCAGGCAGGGCGATCCCACATCCCCACACGGCGGCCACCTCTTCCTGCAGGTCATCGAGCAGCCGAGGCACGCTCATCGCGACGCCCGCGCGAGGGACTCGATGGTGAGGTGCACCAGGTGGGTGGACCCAACCCGGCGCCCCAAGGTCACGGGCTGCGCATACACCGCCGTCAACGGCGTGAGCAGCAAGCTGCGGCCGGCCACCGTCGCACGTGCCACCAGCCCATCCGGTCGCCACTGCTCGTCCATCAACGCTCGCAGGTTGTCGATGAGCAGATCGTTCTCCGGGCGGATGGACACCGTGACCGACAGGCGCGCGCCCTGTCCGTCGCGAATCACCGCCGTGGCCCTCGCCTGCGTGTCGTCGACGACGACGTCGGAGACGACCACGGGCTCCAACAGCACCAGCGTGGACCCGACCCCAGCGACGGGATCGAGCTGGCTCGACTGCAGCCGATCCACGATCTGCGCCGCGTGTGTCACCACGAGGGGATCCAGCGCGCTCCGTCCCACGGGAGCCGTGGGCACGATCACCAGCTCCCCGTGGAGCGACACACGCAGATCCGACGAAAGCTTGACGGTTCCCAGTGTCCAGGCGCCATGGCAGAGCTCCTGCATCGTGGTGGGGGTGACGTCGGAGACCGTCATGGACAACATCCGAGTCGGATCCGGGCCGACCATGCGATCCGGCCGAACCATGGAGGCCTGGAGGAACCGCTGATGCTGCAGGTCGTACAGATGCGACGTCACCCCCACGTAGCCGGAGTCGGTCACCCATCCCGAGGCCGCCACCGCGACCACGTGTAGCTCCTCGTCGACGAGATCGTAGCGGCGGCGTGGCACTCCCGTGATCGGCTCGAGATCCGCCACCGCGCGAGCCGTGGACAACGCCCGCTCGATCGCCCCCAGCAACAACCAGACGCGGCTTACCAATTCAACAAATTTGGCAGGACGGAACGCTGGATCCCTCTCCAGGTACCGTCGCACCGCCGTGGCCAAGGCGTCCAGGTCGCGCTGTAGGCGCACCAGACGTGCATGATGCGCCGTCTGAGCCACCGCCGAGATCTCGCGAACCGTCGCCTGGGTGGCACGCTGCAGCCCGTGCTCGGCCAAGCTGCGGAGCGCGCTAGAGACTTGGTTCAACGCTGGTCGAATGCGAGCCAGCTTGGCATCGACGGCCGTTGCCCCGGTCGTCACGGGTAACCCCCTTGTAACCGCTGCGACACATTCCACCCGCGAGGATGGGTCTCGCCCGGCAGAGCTGCATCCACGACCGCCCCCCTTGGGGTGGAACCTACCGTGAACAGTCTGCAGCCTGTTAGAGTTCGGACCATGGCGGCGGTCTACGAGCTCGTAGTGGAAGGGGAGGGCGTCCCTCCGCATTCCGTTTCGGTAGGGAAGCAGCCCTTCAGCATCGGGAGGGGTCCCGACAACGATCTCGTGGTGCCGGACGGGATGGTCTCCTGGGAACATCTGAAGGTGTGGGCCGAGCGGGGCACGGTGTGGTGCTCTGACGCCGGCAGCACGAACGGCACGTTCGTCAACGGATCGCGCATCCGGGGCACCGTTCAGATCAACGCTGGTGACCGCATCACCGTGGGCAACAAGCTGCAGCTCCACCTGCAGCTGCACGGCAACCCGTCCATCGAGGTCCAGACCGGGGAGTCCATCGCCCTCGAGGAAGTGCAGTCGGGCCTGCGCCATCCGTTTCGCAGCACCCGCTTCGTGATCGGCTCTGCCGCCGATGCCGATCTGAGGATCCCCGGCGCCATCCCCTACGCCGCCGAGTTCGCTCTGCACGGTCAGGACGACATCTGGGTGATGGTGGACACGGAGGATCGGCCCCTCGAGGTCGGCAGCATCTTCGAGGTCGCGGGGATGGAGTTTCGCCTCGTCCGAACGAACGAGCAGCCGCGCGCCCCCACCATCCAGCCGCAGCGGGATCGCTTCCCCTACGCGCTGATGGCAACGCTGGACGGCCCCACGGGACCGGTCGCGGAGCTCTCGAACCTGCAGACCGGCAACCGGGTTCGAGTCGAGGCCGAGACGCGCGCGATCCTCCTCTTCCTGCTGGGTCGCCGCGTCGCCGAGGATCGGCAGAACAGCACGGCCAAGGAAGAGATCGGCTGGCTCCCCGACGACGACGTCATCGTCGGAGTATGGGGTCGATCCGGCCTACCCGATGGTGCCAACCGCCTGAAGGTGTTGGTGCACCGCCTCCGCTCCGAGATCAAGAAGGCCGGCTTCGATCCGTGGTTCATCGAGCGCAGACGCCGCTACATCCGCGTGCGCGTGCGCGAGTTCAGCCCCGCCTGAGCCAGTCGCCACCTGGCGTTGATACGCCGGAGGCATGAAGCTGCTGGTGGTGGGAGGCACGGGGCGCACGGGGCTGGAGATCGTCCGGGCTGCCGTCGACGCGGGACACCAGGTGGCCGTGCTGGCGCGCTCCGCCGACACCGCCGAGCTGCCCGACGGGGTGGAGCGCCATGCGGCCAGTGCGGTGGACGCCGACGCCGTGGGGCGAGCGGTGGCCGGCGTCGATGCCGTGATCACGGCGCTGTCGATCCCCAGAAGCAGCCGCTCCCCCTTTGCGCCCGTCACTGGGCCCACCGACCTGCACAGCCGGTCCGCTCGACTCCTCCTCGAGGCCATGGCCCACCACGGCGTCGATCGCTTGGTGAAGATCTCGGCCCAAGGGGTGGGCGACTCCGCCCCTCGCGCAGGCCTCGGCTTCCGGCTGCTGGTGGCGCTGTCCAACCTGCGCCCGGCCTTCGCCGACCACGCCGTGGCAGACGAGCTCGTGATGAACAGCCCGATCCGCTACACCATCCTGCGCCCACCCATCCTGGCTCAGCGACCGCCGCGTGGGTCCGTCGTGGCAGCCGAGGACGTACGGACCGCCTCCACCACCCGCGTCTCGATCGCTGATCTGGCGGTCTTCGCCGTGACCTGCCTAGACGATCCCAGCTGGTTCGGGCGCTGTGTGAGCGTGCGCTAGCGTCCCAGGAACTGACTCACGTGCTCTGCGAGCCGACGCGGTGTCACGGCTCCCACCCACCAGCCGGCTCCCGCCAGCGCACGGGCGAACCGCTCGTCGTAGTCGGCGTGTCCATCTGCATCCAGCGCACACAGCCCCAGCCCCTTCACGCCTGCGGCAGACAGCTCCTGGGCGAGGGCGACAGTGGCGTCGACATCGTCGTACACGTACCAGTCGCTCACCACAGCCACCACCGTGCGCTCGGGCTCGGTGATCAGGTCCGCACAGTAGCGCAGGGCGGGGAACAACTGGGTGCCGCCCCCGAGCTGAGCGCCCATCAGCACCGCGAGAGGATCGTGCGCATCAGCGCTCACGTCCACGATGCGATGGTCCCACAGCACCAAGTGCACGGTGACCGCCGGCAGCGACGCCAGGATCGCCGCCATCACGGCACTGTGGATCAGGCTGTCGAGCATGGAGCCAGACTGATCCACCGCCACCACGACGCGCCACGCCAGCCGGGAACGCTGGCGGTGCCGGAACTCGATGCGATCCGCCACCAGCCGCTGCCGCTCGCGGTCCCAGTTCTTCAGGTTGCGCCGAATGGTACGGCGCCAGTCCGCGTTGCGAAACGTGCGCACCGGTCGGGTGCGCTCGGGATCCGTGGGGCCGTACAGCGCTGGTCTGACCTCGGCGCGCAGCTTGGCCGACAGCGCCTCCACCACCTCCGCCACCACGCGTCGGGCCTGCGCGAGCACCGGCGGCGTCATCAGGTGCTTGAACTGCAGGATCGCCTTGACCAGATCCACCGAGGGCTCGAGGGAGCCCAACACCTCGGGATCGGTCACGAGCTCGGTCATGCCGTAGCGCGCGAGCGCATCCCGCTCGATCACCTGGACCGCCTCCCGCGGAAACAGCACCCGAACCCCTGCGAGCCAGGCGGGCACGGACAAGCCATCCCCCTGCCCTGCCCCCGCACGGCGGTGGCCGCGCTTCGCGAACTCCCGGTCGTACAGGTAGGTCAGGGTCTGGTCGACGGCCGCAGCTTGCTGCCCCGACGGCCCTGCCCGATCCGCCAGCTCCCCGAGCTTCAGCGCTCGCTCGCTGTGCCTCCCGAGCACGAGCCGCCAGCGCAGGGCGGCAGTGATTCGTTCCTCGTCGTCTTCGACGTCGCCCATGCCGGCGACTAACATCGTCGCAGGCACGACAGGTGCCCCTTGGGGGAGCGATGAAGGACGCGCGCTGGGCGATCGTGTGGTTGGCGGCAGGAGGCTGCGAGCGACAGCCCCCCATGACCACCGATGCCTTCGACACCGATGCAGACGCAGACGCAGACGCTGATGCCGACGCAGATACCGATGCCGACGTGGACACCCCACGGATCCGCGTGGTCACCTGGAACATCCGGGGCATCGGCACACCAGGCTCGGACGACCACACCGCCGTGCTCGATGTGCTCGCCCGCTTGAATGCCGATGTGGTCGCGCTGAACGAGGTGGAAGAAACCGAAGGCGCCATCCTCGACGATCTCGCCGACACCCTCGGCTACGACACCGTCACCTTCGCGCCAGACACCCCCTTCGGAGACCTCCGCAACGCGGTGCTCACCCGCCTCGACACCGTCGAGACCGACGTGTGGACCAGCGCCGGACTCTCGGGTGATCCAGGAGCCAACGACATCACCCGGCTGATCGTATCCACCGTGGTCCGGACCCCGTGGGGCACCACCCTCGGGCTGGCGACCCAACACTGCAAGTCAGGGTTCGACGACGACGACGAGTTCCGCCGCGCCGTCGACTCCTGGCGCCTCGCCCAGGCCGCAGACCAGCTGTCCACCGACCACAGCGTGGCGGTCGGCGACATCAACGAAGATCCCCTGGAGCGAAAGAGCGATCCTCTCTTTCCCCCGTCCTTCCAGACCTCCCCTGCCTTCCTGCCGTCCAGCTACCGGCTGGGAGACGACGTCGCGGATCGCATGGAGACGGGCCTCACGAACGACCCCTTCGCCCTGATGGCGGAGTGGGGTCTCGATCGCGTCCCGGCGGCACAGCTCGACGGCCGCAGCGCCACGCGGGACTCCGGCCGACTCATCGACCACGTCCTGATCGACGGGACCCTGCGCGCCCTTGGATCCGAGATCTACGACAGCACCGACGAAGACTTCGGCACGGGATTGGCGAAGGAAGGATCAGCGCTTCCGCGTGAGACGTCGCGGGTGGCGTCGGATCACCTACCTGTGGTGGTGGACCTCACCACAGATTGACGGAAACCTCGGACTCGAGGTCGGAGACACCCAGCGCCTCGACGCGAGACTCCCCAGACTCGACGAGCAAGGGCAGCTGCGCATGGCTGACCCCTTCGTCGGCAACGGGCTCGACGATCATGACGGGCAGCTCGAGGGGTGCGGGGGCTCTGTGTCGGGTGGCGACGGGCACGTCGGAGTCTGCATCCATGGCATGCAGCCCTCCAGCGACCACTCCACCAGAGAACGCTCCCAGCGCCGCCAGGGAGAACACCAGCAATGCGAGGAGATCTCGCGATGTAGGACCATCGGCGAGCTGCACGCTGCCGAGCGAGTGATCGTGTTGCATGGCACGGTTCCTCTAGCCGTGGGAGGGACACCGAACACCAGATTAGCAAACCGCGCGAATCAGGCAAAACCACTGCACAAGAAAGGTACTGCCACAATTCATTGCAGGCCAAATTCTCGGGTTGAAACCTCCCTGTTTCAGGAACCTGCAGAAGTGAGCCATGGTTCGAGCAGCGCTCGGACCCTTGCATCGATGTCGCGCGCCAGCGCGATGTCCTCCGAGTCGGGCTCCACGGGAGCAGGTCTCCGGCCGCCGATCTCGAGCAGCTCCGTTGCCACCCGGTCTCCGATGGCGTCCAGCTCCGCTGGTACGAACACGGCGAACGCACGCCGAAGGTCGGGCAAGATCCGCTGGAACGACTCGTCGTCGAGGCGACACAGCACGTCGTGGACCGCCGACACGAGACGAACCGAGCCCAGGAACGCGCTGCGCTGCACCCGCAGGACCCCTTCCAGGAAGCTGCCCCCCTTCAGCACCCGCTCGATGGGGCCGTCGAGGTACGATCGTGTCGTGGTCACCAAGATGCGCTCCGGCACAGCACCCAACGCATGCAAGATCCCGAAGCCGGCCCCCCGCACCAAGGGCTGAGCGTCGTCGGTACGCACGAGATCGAGCAACCGTGAAACCAGCAGAGCCCGGTCCAGGGGTTGTGTGTCCGCCAGCGGACCCGACACCGCCAGCCGGACCAAGGACTGCAGGCCCTCCACCATCTCCGTGGCGACTTCGTCGGAGACATGCCGAACGGAGGGCAGCTGCAGGCAGGCCCGCTCGTACAACACGGCCCCGGCACGCCCCACACGCGCATCCCCCACCGTTCCCAGCGCCTCACGGTATCCCTGCAACAGGGCCACCTGCTCCAGGGCCACGACGAGGTGCGCGAAGGCGCCATCGCGCGCGGCAACCTGCTCCAGTCGATCCAGGGCCACCGGCAGCACGGTCACCGCGCGCGCCTGAGCTGCGTGGAGCACGGATCTCGCCACCTCCGCCACGTCGTCTCCGGCTTCCTCGAGGGCCTCGCGGAGCACGGTGGAGGCCGCGTCTGCCACGGTGGTTCCGCGGTCCGACAGCTCCACCAGCCGGTCGTCCACCTCCTCGTTCCAGCGGATCGCCCAGGTCTCCGTGGTCAGCTCGAGTCGCGTGCCCTGCGCGAGATCCGGCCCCTTGTAGGGCGCACCAGTGTCGGCGAGCTCGCCGAACATGGGAACCTGCAGCACGTGGCAGGCATGCAAGAACGCCGACTTGCGCCGGTGAGCCACCTGCTTGTGCACGTCACAGCGCACGATGCGGTGCTCTCCCGACAGATCCAGCCGATGGCCCTTGGCCGCCCCGTAGTAGTCCTCCATCAGCGGTGGACGACCTGCCCCTGCAGCCACCCGGCCGAGGAGCCGCCCCACCAGCACCCGGCGCACGGCGCGGAGGATCGCGCGCCCCTCCGTGCGCAGATCGCCCTTGACGTAGGCCGTGGTGGCCGCGTCCAGCACCTCCTCCGGCCCCGCCTCGGCGGCCCCCCGAAGTGCTGCGAGGTGGCGCGCCACGGACACCGCCCCCACCGCGTCCGCCGTTCCCACTGGGGCGCCCGCCTCCCGCGCCACCGCCGCGGCCTCCACCAGCAGTCGCAGCGCAGCCGCATCCCGCGGATGGTCCTGCCCGCCCACCGCTGCCTCGTGCACCGCGCGCCCCCAACCCGGAAACGGATCACCGATGCGCGACAGCGCCCGATGGGAGTGGGCACACAGCAGCGTTCGCGTGTCGCGATCCGGCTTGCCCGGCGCCCGCTTGCCCTTCATGAACGGCAGCGCCACTGCGTGGTAGGCCCCCACCACCACCACGATCTCGCCATCGGGGTGCTGCTTGCGGACCGCGTCGACCCAGTGCCGCATGTGGGCCTCGCGCAGCACCGTGCTCTCCGAGATGGCCCCCGAGCCCACGTGCCGTGCACACCAGGCGAAAGTCAGGATCCGGCGACGAAAGTCCTCGGTGGCCAGCTCGTGCGCGCCCGCCTCGAACTGCGCACTCCAGGCATGGTCGAAGCTATGAAACCCTCCCTTCCGTGCCAGCGCAGCCACATACTGGCTCTCCGCCAGATCGCGGTCGCTGGCCCGATGCTCCAGGCCGTGCATCGCGGGCAGCTGCGCCTTGAGCGACGCGTCGATGAACCGCACCGTCGCTCCCACCTCGTGGCCCGCGCACACCGCCGCGTACTCGGGTCCGTAGGTCACCAACGGCCACCACCCCCGGTAGCGAGCGGGCACGTCCTCGGACGGCGAGAGCACACCGTTGTTGCCGAGCTTGTTGCGCCGGTCCACCCAGCTCGACAGCAGCGTCAGGGGCGGCTGGGTGTCCGGATGCACGATCCAAGGGATCAGGTCGTTGGCGTCGTCGGGTCCCTCCACCAATACCGCCACGGGCCGCCGCTCACGGATCAGCGCAGCGGTGTGTAGCGCACACGCCGGGCTGTAGTGCTTGATCCCCAGCCACACCACACCCTCGTCGGCGCAGATGCGGTCCACAGCGCCCAGCGGATCGAACGGATCGGGAGGGGCTGCGCGCCGCCGCGGCATCAGTCCACCAGGTGGCGCGCCGCGTAGTACGCCTGCCACAGGCCAATGCCTTGCGCCGCCCGCGGCTTCACCGCCACCTCGAAGTAGTCGCGCAGCGCCTTGCGATCGTCTGCGTCCGCCTTGGCCGCGGTGCCCGCGAGCTGCATCGCCACGTGCTCGGGATCCACGCTGCCCTCCCCGAAGAAGGCAGCATGCAGGGTGGAGTGCAGTCCCACCGACACCGCCTCGGCCGTGGACATCGCAGCGCCGGGCCGCCCCAGCTGGGTGCCGTCCGTCGTCTTGCCCTGCCGCAGCTCGTGAAACGTCGTCACCAGCAGCTCGAGCACGTCGTCTGGCATCTCCATTCCCTGAGCCGGGCTTCCCTGGAGTCGTTCCTCCACCTGTGTCCGCACGATCCGCGCCTCGAGCTCCGGATCGTCGAGCGGCGGCACCGTCTCGAAGTGGAACCGGCGCTTCAGTGCCGCACTCATCTCGTTGACCCCCCGATCGCGCGTGTTGGCCGTGGCGATCAGGTTGAAGCCCGGCTTCGCCAGCACCACCGAGGCCTCCCCCGACAGCTCCGGCACCAGCAGCACCTTCTCGGACAGCGCCTGGAGCAGGGTGTCCTGCACCTCGTGCGGGGCACGGGTGATCTCCTCGAAGCGCACGATGCTGCCTTCGCGCATGCCCCGATACAGCGGCGCCGGCACCAACGCGCGCTCCGAGGGCCCCTCGGCCAGCAGCATCGCGTAGTTCCAGGCGTACTTGATCTGGTCGTCCGTCAGCCCCGCGGTGCCCTGGATCGCGAGGAGACTGTCCCCGCTGACGGCCGCCGCCAGGTGCTCCGACAGGTAGCTCTTCGCGGTGCCCGGCTCTCCGATCAGGAGCAGCGCTCGGTCGCTGGCCAGGGTGGTGATGGATCGCTGCACCAGCACGTCGTGGCCGAACACCTTCTGGCTGATGGCGATCTGGTGCTTCTTTCGCCCTTCTTTGTACGCCAGCTCCACACCGTCGGAGCCCACTACGAAGGTGTGCACCGCACGGGGGGAGAGCTGCCACCCCTCGGGCCGAGGGGCCGTGTCGTTCGCACGCAGGGCTGCGAGCTCGGCCGCGAACCGACGCTCTGCCGGAAGACGAATGGCATCCATGCCCGCCGGCTTATCGCACGCGGGCGCCCGAGGTGCGGTAGAACTCCGAGGCAAGAGGGAGGCACCATGAGAGGGTTCCTGAGGGGCGTCGTGGTGGTGGCCGTTGGAGCCGTCGGGCTCGGCCTCGGTATGGCGGGCGCGGGGATGTTCCTGCCCGCACAGATCGAGCTCACCACCAAGACCATGGTGGAGGCATCGCCCGAGGAGCTGTTCCCGTTGTTGAGCACCTCCGACGGCCTGCAGCGCTGGTGGCTCGAGGTGGCCGAGACGGAGGGATACCCAGGGTTCGCGGTGGATCACACCAACGGGCCCACCCAAGGTGCAGGCTGCGAGGTCCAGTTCACCGTGACCGCATCGTCGCTGTTGCTCGAGACGTGGACGTTGATGTCTCAGCGACCTCCCACACGCGTGGAGTACGCCATCGACTTCCGTGCCTTCGAGGTGGATCGCACCATCACGCTATCGGGCCAGCCACAGGGCACGCAGGTCACCTGGGTCGAGAAGGCCGAGCTGTCCAATCCCCTCCTCCGCTGGATGCCCGTGATCATGGGCAAGGACCCGGTGGAGCAACGGATCCGAGAAGCCATCGCGGGCCTGGACCGGGCGGCGACACGATGATCGTCCTCCTCCTCGCCTGTACGGGACCCACCCCCACCACGCCGGAGATGCCGGAGCAACCGCCGACACAGCCCGAGCCGGTCCCAGCGGAGCAGCCCGCGCCCGAGGTGATGCCCCAGCCCGAGCCGCCGGAGCCCACGGAAGATGCAGAGCCCGAGGGATCCGACGACTCGGAGGGTCTGTTGGCCGGATCCGCCTGTCTCGCCGCCGAGGACTGCGCGTCCGGCGTGTGCGAGGGGCAAGGGTGCGACGAAGCGAGCCCCGGCATCTGTGCCGAAGCCACCCGTCCCTGCACCGCCGATGCTCGGCCGTACTGTGGCTGCGACGACGTGACCTTCACGTCGAGCGGCACCTGCCCCGGCGCCCGCTACGCCCACGAAGGGCCCTGCGACGACGGGGCAGATGACGTGGTGCCCTAGCTAGGCCGACAGATCGATCTCACCCGTGGCGTTCGGTCCGAAGCCACTCGGATCTGCGCCCGTGTAGCGAATCAGCGACCGCAGCAGGTTGGAGTGCGGCGGCCGTTCCGGGAAGTCGATGTGCCGGCCAGACAGCACGCCCCCGGACTCACCGCCCATCAGCACGAACGGAAGCGGCTGGGAGTCGTGGTAGTCGGGCTCCGTGAACTCGGAGGTCAGCACCACCAGGGTGTTCGACAGCAGATCTCCGTCGCCGTTGGCCGGGGTCTCCTGCAGACGGTCGCACAGGTTCGCCACCACATCCACGTGGTAGCGCATGATGTTGTGCAGCTGACTCAGGATGTTGTCGTTGCCCCGCCAGCTGTGGGAGATCTCGTGGTGGTTGCGACGGATGGTGTCGTCGGCGAAGTCGTACACCATGTACGAGCTGCTGGGCGCCGACATGAACGTGATGATCCGCGAGTAGTCGCACTGTAGTGCCACCACCATCAGATCCGTCATCGCCTCGACGGTGCCCTTGTAGGACAGCGACGTGCCTGGCGGCTCGGGCACCGGGCAGGCGTTCTCCTCGAGCTGCTCGAGGCGCTGCTCCAGCTCCCGCACCGAGGTCGTGTACTGATCGAGCTTCGCCCGATCCGCCGGGTTCAGCTTACGCTCGAGATCCCCGACGTGATCGACCACCGAGTCGAGCACGCTCTTGCGCATGTTCGCTCGGCGCTCCAGCTCCTCGGCAGTCGCCTCGGCATCGTAGCCCGCGAACATGCTGTCGAAGAGCTGCTTGGGCACCTCGGTGGGAGGCAGCGGGGTCTCAGCGGCCGACCACGACAGCCGAGCCGAGTAGGTGCGCCCATGGGGAGAGATTGGCTCGAACTGCGTCTTGGCACCGAGCTGCAGCGACGGAAATGGGGTCTCTCCCCCTACCTGACGGGCAGCGACCTGGTCACACGTGATGCCGACGTCGAAGGGTCCATTGAAGAAGTTCTTGGGCTCGACATCCGACAAAAGGGATGGCGTGCAGGCCTCGTGGTCCCAGAAGTCGACCGTGTTGGTCGCCCCCGTGACGATGAGCCGCCGCTTGTCGAAGGGGTCCAGGGCCGTCAGCAGACCGTGAGGGTCCACCACGGAGGAGCGATCCGTGTCTCCGATCATCAACCCGTTCGGCACGAAGTAGATGAGCAGCCGCTTCGGATCGGTCGCTGGCGCAGCCCACGCACTCTTCGGCGCGATGGAGGGCAGGAAGGGCAGCCACAGCGTAGACGCCGCAGAGCGCAAGAACTGACGTCGAGACGCCTTGACGGTCATTGCGACACCTCCGTGTCGTTGGCAGAGCGGAAGAGGAAGGGACGACTGGTCACGATGCCCTCGACCAGCGACGAGAAGGTCATCCCGGAGGTGGAGAACTGCGACGCCACCCAGTGCAGATGCACGTCGTCTTCATGCACCGGAGGACGACCCATGGCATAGGTGAACACCTTCTCGGTCACGCAGGTGAGCAGCCGCGGATCGTCCGCCACCCAGCTCATCACCTCGCCGAGGGAGCTCATGTCGATGCCCTCCACCGTCACCTGGGTGTCGATGTCGAAGCCCAGCTCGTCTTCGGCGCGGATGTTCCCGACCCCGTCGAAGTCCCACATGGCGAAGCCCACAGGATCCATCACAGCATGGCAGGACTGGCAGTAGGTATCGGCGCGCAAGGCTTCCTCTTGCTCCCGCACGCTCCCGTTGGCCGGCTTGGGGTCCTGCAGCTGCATCGCATCCACGTCGCCGGGCGGCAGCGGAGGCTCGTCGCACAGCAGGCTACCGAGCACCCACTTGCCTCGGCGCACGGCGTTGGGGCCGTCCGCGTTGCTGGTGGTGGTCATCCACCCGGCGGTACCGAGCAAGCCCACACGGGTCGGGTCGGTCTCCGTGAGCACCCAGCCATCGTCCCCATCGGGCCAAGACACGCCGTAGTGCTCGGCAAGCCGCTGGTCGATCCAGCTCTCCTGCCGCACCAGCACCGTTCGCAGGTCCACCTGGCCCGAGAAGAAGTCCTCGGCGATGAGCCTCACCTCACCTTGCATGGAGGCTCGCAGCGACTCGTCGAACTGTGGGTACTCGTCCGACAGCGGCCTCACGTCTTCCAGCCGCCGTAGGTTCCACCACTGCCCGGCCAGGTTGCTCACCAGGGCTGAAGCTCGCTCGTCTGCCAACATGCGCTGCGCAGCGGCGCGCACACCCTCGACCGTGTCGAGCTCACCCGACTCCGCGGCCGCGAACAGCTCGGCGTCAGGCATGCTCGACCACAGGAAGTACGACAGCCGGCTCGCCGTCTCGAAGCCATCGAGCCTGCGGGCGGGCTCCCCCTCCGTGGGGTCCAGCTCCACCCGGTAGGCGAAGTTCGGATGCAGGATCACGGCCTTGAGCGCGTGCTGCAGCGCTCGGTCCCACTCCTCTCCCTCGGCGATCCCGAGGTCGTACACGCCCACCGCCCAGGCCACGTCCTCGTCGGTGGGTGGGCGACGCCAGGCTTCGTACAGGAAGTTGCTCAGCACCTCGTCGGCGCAGGCGTCGGCACCCGCGTCCTCGGGAGCGCAGGTCACGAACCGGTCGTAGGCCTCCGTCGGGCCGTTCACCGGATCCAGCGGACCGGTGAACTGGTAGCTCTTCACACCGCCCCGACGGTCCGTGCTCTTGTCGGGGTTCTCGAGGCGCCAGGCGATCCGGTGCAGTCCGGCGTCGAGGTACATCTCGTGGGTGACCTCGATGGGGGCGCTGGGGATCGCATCCACCTCGGCCATCGCCACCTGTTCACCGTCCACGTACAGGCCCATCAGCGCATCGCTGCGGCCGTAGATCTGCCCCGTGATCCGAAACTGGCCGTCGAACTCGAGGATGGCGGTGCCCGTGAGCTCGCCCTCCTCGATCGTGTACCCCTGATTGTTCAGGGTACCCGTTCCCAGGTAGGTCACACCTGGGTCGTCGGCCTCCACGCGCGGATACTCGATGGTCTCTTCGAGGATCCGGCCCATCATCTCGTCGAGCACCGAGTCTGCAGCAGTCTCGTAGCCCCCCAGATGGGTGGCCGACGTCGTCAGCGCTTGCGCAATGTTGTCCAGCTCGAACGTCACCTCATCAGGCGGCAGAGCGGAGGAGGGTTGGAAGCTCGAACCCGTCAGAGCACGAATGGTGTTGTCGTACTCCGCACGGTTCAAGCGATGGAGCGTCTTCGCGGCAACCGGCTCTCCCGGGAGGGGAGGTGGCGCTTCGCCACTGCACCCCGACCCGAAGGCCATGAGCAGGAACCCAGTCATCATCACCTCTGCCATCACAATGCCCCTCACCCATCGCATTCGATCAGAAAAACTCGGCCAAGTGGGTCGAGGCGAAGTCAACGAATGCGCGCACCTTGGGGGAGAGGTGCCGGTTGTGTGGATAGACGGCCCAGATCCCGCCGTGTTGGTCGAGGTGATCGTCCAGTACGCGCACCAGATCGCCCTGCTTCAGATCCGCGGCCACGATCAGGTGCGGGGACATCACCAACCCGTGCCCCGCGACCGCCGCGGCGCGCAGGAGATCCCCGTTGTCGGACACCAGCGGCCCGGACACCGGCACGACGGTGTCGGGACCGAGGCGCCAGCTCGACGGGGTCTTGGAGTGCATGTACTGCAGGCACACGTGCTCGCGCAGATCATCGGGGTTCCGAGGTACGCCGCGCTGCTCCAGGTAGGCAGGGCTTCCCACGATCACCCGATCCAGCGGTGCGAGGCGCTTCGCGATCATCGAGCTGTCCGCCAGGTTGCCGGCACGAATGGCGAGATCGTAGCCCTCCTCCACCAGATCCACCTTTCGGTCCGTCAGGGAGACTTCGAGACGAACGTCGGAGAACTCCGTCATGAAGGCCGCCACGAGCTCACCCAGGAAGTGGTACCCGAGCGACACCGGGGCACTCATGCGCAGCACACCTCGCGGCTCCACCTGCGCCCGCGTCACCAGCGCCTCGGCCTCCTCCACTTCCGCCACGATCTGCGCGCATCGCTCGTAGAACACCTGGCCCACTTCGGTGGTTCGGAGGGCGCGAGTCGTCCGGTCCAGCAGCCGTACCGAGAGGCGATCCTCGAGCCGGGCGATCTGCCGGCTGACCGTGGACTTGGGGATCTGCAGCTCCCGCGCGGCGGCCGTGAAGCCTCCTAGCTCCACCACCTTCACGAACACCTGCATCTGTCCAATGGAGTCCAAGATCCACGCTCCGCCGTGCTCCGATGCCCGCGACCCGATGATAGGGTCGCGACGATGCTGTGGTTCACTCTACTCGCCTGCCAAGAGCCCTTCGACCTGGACCGACACGACCTGGTGGGCTTCCGAGTCGCTGCCATCGCGCTGCAGCCGTCCCCCGACGACACCCTCACCTTGAGTGCTGCGGTGGTGGACCAGGGGCGCGCCTGGACAGAAGAGCCCGTGGATCTCGCTTGGTTCGAGGTGGCTTCGCCGCGCGACGTCGCCGAGCTGGATCCCTTGTCACCGGCCGTGGCACTGGGACCCTCCCCCGTGGTGGACGTGCCTGACGAGCCAACGGTGCTGGGACTGGTGGCGCGGCTGGGGGACCAGCAACGGCGAGCGTTCGTCGAGATCGCACCGGTGCCACCGGAGGCGGTCCGGGTCGAGGGAATCGATGCCGCCACCCTCTCGCTGACCGTTCCCGGAGCGCCGGCAGAGGATCTCCTCCTCGAGGCGCGCCGGCAGCTGACTCCTGGCGAGCAGACCGATCGAACAGCCCCAGGCGGCACACTCAGACTCACGGCGCGCCTCACCGAGGGCGACCCTGGGATCGTTCGATGGATGGCCACGGGTGGCACCTTCTTCGAGCTGTCGCCCACCGTCGCCGACTGGATCGCGAGCGACGTGCTGCTGGACTCCGATGAGTTCGAGCGGGATCCCGTGGCCATGGCGCCTTCCACCGTGACCGTCCTCGGCCTGGTTCTCGGAGACGGTGGCGGCACACATTTCCTCGCGACGGAGCTGCACGTGGGAGACGCGGAAGATGGTGTGTGGGTGAACGGCCGCTGGATGCCCACGGATGGTCCGGTCGCGATGAGTCCCGGAGAGGCCCTGCGCGGCGTGCTGGAGGCTGACGACGCCTCCCCCGTCGGCGTTCGACTCACGGCGGCGGTCGCGGAGGACGCCTCCACCATCCCCGATGGAGGCTGGGGCACCTCCGGACTCGACTGCCTGGTGCCGGTGTCCGGGCCCTTCGATCCGAGCTGGCTGCTGACCCAGTGGTGCTCCCGCTCTGCGCTGATCGGGGCCACGGTCGCGCTCCTGCCCACGGACGTCCGATGATCGGCGTGTGGCTGGCGGCGCATGCCTTGGCCGCTCCCGTCCAGATCCGCGTGGTCGAGCGCGAAGACGGTGATCCCATCTCGGGTGCCCGAGTCCGGGTCGCTGACGCCGAGCCCGTCGTCACCTCGGCCGATGGCCGCGCCACCGTCTCCGTGGCAGGCGCCGGTCCGTGGGTGCTCGTGGCAGAAGCCGAGGGCCGCACATCGGTCACCATCGAGGTCGTCAGCACCTCCCGCGTGGTGCGGATCTGGATGCCCCGTGGAGAGGCCGCCCTCGAGGTGGTGGTGGAAGGGCTCAAGCGCACCCCCCACCCCACTCGCCACGCCGTGGACGGCGAGCAGGCCATGGAGACGCCCGGCACGCTAGACGACGCCATCCGGCTCGCCTCCTCGCTGCCCGGCGTCACCGTGCAGCGAGAGTACTCCCCCACCTCCGGAGATCTGTCGGTTCGCGGCTCCCAGCGCGGAGACAGCCGCTACTACCTCGACGGCATCGAGATCCCCTACCTCTACCACTTCAATCAGTACGCCAGCGTGTTCCCGGCCAGCCAGGTGGGCGTGCTCGAGCTGTTTCCGTCGACCTTCGGGGCACAGTACGGCGACGCCGTGGGCGCCATCGTGGAGGCGAGATCTCGTCAGGAGCGGCCGAACGCCCTGCACGGCGGGGCGCACATCAACTTCGTGATGGCCGGCGGTGATGTGCGAGCCCCCCTGGGTGACAAGTGGTGGCTGTCGGCGTCGGGTCGCCGCTCCTACCAAGATCTCGCGGGGGAGCAGACCGAGCAGTTCACTGCGTGGCCCACGTTCTACGACTTCGTCGCTCGAGCCGAGCGCACCACCGACACCAGCCGCCTCGGGGTGTTCGCCGTCGGCGCAGCAGACGCCTACACTCGCGCCACCGGCGAGCTCGACGTGCTCGATCCCTTCGAGGCCACCGTCACACCGTCGCTGCAGTACAGCGAAGGCTTCCAGGTCGGTGGCGTGCGGGCCGAGTGGGCCCAGCCGCGCTTTCAGGGACGCTCCGTAGCAGCCGTGGTGCGCCATCGACGCCGCGGGATCCTCGCCGATCTCGGCTCCGAGGACCTCCAGACCGTCACGCTCTCCAGCCGCACCGACGCCTCCGCCCGTACCGAGGGCGGTAGCGGCATCGACGCCGGCTACGAGATCAACGTGGAGCGCACCTCCCTCACCGTGGCCGCCGCCGGTCCCGCCGGGATCCGCGTGGCCGAGGAAGCCCCCGCACTCGCGCGCGGCGCCAACGTCGACGATGCGCGCACCCGTGCCCGCGGAGGCATCTACGGGACCGGCCACCTCGCCGCAGGCCCGCTCCAGCTGATGCCAGGGGTGCGCATCGGCGGAGACACCGCCGGAGGCGGACTACAGCTCGAGCCCAGGGCCGCCGTACGTCTCGAGCTCTCCGACGACAGCATGCTGAAGCTCGGCGGAGGCCGCTACACACAGCGCCCCGATACCGAACACCTGTTCGAGGGAACGGGGAGCCCCGACCTCCCCACCACCACCTCCTGGCAGGTATCGGCGGGCTGGGAGCAAGCCATCGCCGGACGCTTCGAGGTCGGCCTCGACGCCTACTACAAGACGCTCACCAATCCGCTGCTGTTCCCCATCGACGGCCCTGCCCTCTCCGTTCCCCGCGGCCACGCCACCGGAGTGGAGCTGCTCACCCGCTATCGACTACGAGAGCTGTTCTTCCTGTGGGGCTGGATCGCCGTTCAGCGCACTCGCCTCACCGACGCAGACGGCATTCGCTTCGCCGCAGACGGCGACCAGCTGCTATCGGGCGGCCTGGTGGCCTCCTGGGATGTGGGCCGCTGGAACTTTGGAGCGCGCTACCGATACGCGACGGGACTCCCCTTCACCCCCATCGACGGCTCGCTGTACGACGCGGGCCGTGACGACTGGGTGGCACTTCCAGGGCGCATCAATACCGCGCGCATGCCCACCTACCACAAGGTGGATGTTCGAGCGGCCTACACCTGGGAGCTACGCGGCTGGTCGCTGTCGGCTGTGGCCGAGATCTGGTACGTACCGCCCTCGGCCAACCAGCTCTACCCCACCTGGAACTACGACTTCACAGAGCAAGGCTGGGTCGTGGGACCTGGGGTGCTCCCGCTCCTGGGGCTGCGGGCTCGCTTCTGATCCCAGACGCACGAAAGCCCCGTGGGCAATGCCCACGGGGCTTCGGGAAGGGGTGGCCGGCGATACCTACTCTCCCACAGGGTGACCCCTGCAGTACCATCGGCGCGCTAGGGCTTAACTTCCGAGTTCGGAATGGGATCGGG
>JAHQVJ010000082.1 GCA_019634415.1 Myxococcales bacterium | reverse complement strand
GCCTCGCTGGCCGTCTCGTCTTCCCCGGGCTCGCAGCCCGACATGTCGGGGTAGGAGCAGACGCCCTTCGGGCAGTGGTTGGTGCCCGTGCCGTTGCGCAGGAACTCGTCGAGCTGCATGCGGGCGGCCTCGAGGCTCCGAACCTTGCCGTGCGGATCGTCGCACAGGTCCATGGGCACGCCGCAGTCGGGCACCTCGGGAAGGCCGAAGGCGTACTCTGTGTAGAAGCTGCCCGACGAGGTGCTGGTTGCGGCCTCCATCCCCCAGATGTCGCGCAGCCCGCTGGTGAGGTGCGTAGCCCCCATGGCCCGCGCCATGGTGTGTGCGCCGATGGTGGGCACCTGATGGTCGCCGATGGCGGCGCGCATGAGCACCTCCTTGACGGGGGTGTTCGGGAACGGGTTCTGGGTGACGCGATGGGCGTAGCCGTTGGGCTCCAGGCGGTCCCACGGCATCTGCGTGAGGGCGACGAGCAGCTGCTGTTGGCGAGGGTCGTCGAAGGTGTTCGCCATGATCTCCAGGAAGGGCGTGAAGTCCACGCTGCGCATCAGCAGCACCGTGTAGGGTTGACCCAGCACGCCCAGCGCTCCGCGCTGCACATCCTGCGACAGGGCCAGATACACGCCCCCCGAGATTCCACCCTGGCTGATGCCATAGTAGTAGGCCTCGTCTGCGTCGATGTACTGACCGAACTTCGCGTCGTCGGCGAAGGAGGTCTTCATCATGCGCATGGCCACCAGCGAGTTCAGCATGCCTTGGTGCAGCCGGTCCCACATGCGCCGGACGGCGTTGAAGTTTCCGAGCGTCAGATACAGACCGACCACCGTGGCGTCGGGGCTCGACATGCCTTGTAGATCCACGCCCATCATCACGTAGTTGTACTCGTTCAGGAACGAGCGGAAGTGGCTGCTCTCGATCTGGCTGCGTGACCCGAACAGTCCGTGACCGTATTGAATGATCGCTGCAGGCTCCTTCAGTGCACTGTTCGGAATCAGTACCTCGAAAGGAACCTCGGCCCACGGCGCATCGGCGTTGATCTCGGGCAGTCCGTCGCTACCGAAGATCAGCAAGGAATCCGCTTGGTCGGCCGTCATGTAGAGGGGCACACGAACGGTGCCCTCGATGCGGAAGGCGATGTGCTTCGGATCGAGATCGCTGTCGACCGAGGTGATGGTGTACTCGGGCCCGCTGCCCACGAGGTCCATCGCCTCGTCCCGCATGTGCAGCATCCAGGCGGTGTTGTTCTCGTCGCTGGCGGTGGTGAAGTCCCACGCCTGCTGCACCTCGGAGCGCGTCCAGCCCGCGGCCTCGAGGTGGCCGAAGATGTCGTCGTACAGGTCGCGGCGCGACTCCACCGAGGGCTCGTCGCTGTCGGTGCCGTCGCGGAGGGCTGCGAAGACGGGGCTGGGGGCCACGGTCGTGCCGTCTGCGTCCACCACACCGCGGATCCCCACGACGTAGCGCGAGGCGTCTTGCAGCCTCACCACGGGGTGGATGACCAGCGAGCGCTCCGCGTCGTCGGCGGCGCGCACGTCCACCTCGGCGAAGTGCGGCACGATCTCGCCGGAGTCGGCGTGGATGAGCACGGTGGGAGAGGCCGGCAGCAGGGAGTCCTCGAAGTTGGCCGCGCTCGGCAGCCCGTCTCCCACGGCGCCCGGCAGCTGGGTGAGGATCCGCGTGCCTGCGGAGAACCCGTCGCTGTCGTCCCAGCTGCTGCTCTGGTTGCCCTGCAGCAAGCCAGGACCGAACGCCACCTTCAGACCAGTGGGGGTGGAGTCGTCTTCCACGGTGTAGACGTTGGACGGAAAGGGGTAGCCACAGAACTCGGGCACCAGCGGATCGCAGTCGAGCTGGGGGTAGCTGAGCGCTGGAGTCGTCAGGGTGGTGTCGGTGTCCGTGGTGTTCGAGTCCGTGACGTCGTCCGTCGGATCATCACCAGAGCACGACAGCGCTCCCAAGGCGATCAAGGTGGCTGCAATCATCGTGTCCCTCCAGCACGCGGATGCTACCACTGATGCCGTCTGGGCCTTCCCGCCGCTTGCTGCGGGAGCGCAGGCAAGGTGGAAGTGTCAGTCGAACGCATTCAGCGCTGCTGTGATTTCCGTCAACGCGCGAGGGTTCGCCGAAGTCGCCCTTGGACCTGCAACAGGTGACCGTCTCGCGCAGGGTGTATCCATTCGTCCCAAGTGAGATACCAAGCATCGATGAGTTCAGGTGTCGACGCCTGGCGACGTTGATGGCGACGGTACGGACGACCTGTGGATCGCCGCCCGTGGCGACGCGCGGGGCCGGCACGTCTGGATGCTCTACGGATCTCGGTTGACACCTACGGTGACCGAGCCGCACGTGGCGCTCACCTGGTCCGGCACCGCAGAGTCCACCCCAATCTACGGATTCGGCGCCGATCTCGACGCGGACGACTTCGGCGACGTGCTCCTCCGGGGATGGGCCGACAACGACACCGACGCCGACTACCTGGCCGTGGTGCGGGGGGCGGATCTCGCCGACCATGCTGGCATCATCGACATCCGCCACATCGCTTTGGCGACGTGGGATCTACCCCTTCACAGCGGGGTGTACGTGCTTGGTGACATCGACGGCGATGGCTTCGACGACGTCGCGTTCGGTGCTCCACACGCCGTCCACGACCGATCTCGGCGGCAGCCCTGACCGACATCGGCGAGGGCTCGGCTCACCGCGAATGCGCATTGGGGCTCTTCGAACCCCGATCAGCGCACGGAGGCCCGTACCTCACGTTGTCATCACTGCTTCTGATGGTTGCCATCCAAACGATTCATCCGCTCGATGTTGGCAACCAAGATAGGTGCCGATCAAGCACCGACCGGGGGAGGATCACCGATGTCGACAGATGCGTTTTCTGCACGTTCCACGCTGGAAGTCGGGGGCCAGAGCTACACCGTCTACCGCCTGCCTGCCCTCGAGGAGCAGGGGATCGGGCCCGTCTCCACGCTGCCGTACTCCATCCGGGTGTTGCTCGAGAGCTGCCTGCGGAACTGTGACGGCTTCGTCGTCACCGAGGAGCACGTCCGGGCGCTCGCCTCCTACGATGCGCGCAACGTGGCAGAGCAGGAGATCGCCTTCAAGCCTGGCCGAGTGGTCCTGCAGGACTTCACCGGCGTGCCCGCCGTGGTGGACTTCGCGGCGCTGCGCTCGCAGATGCAGCGCTGGGGCGGCGACACCGGTAAGGTCAATCCGCTGATCCGCGCCGACCTCGTCATCGATCACTCCGTGCAGATCGACGCCTACGGCAACGCCGATGCCATGGCTCACAACGTGCGCCGTGAGTTCGAGCGCAACAACGAGCGCTACCGCTTCCTCAAGTGGGGTCAGCAGGCCTTCGACAACTTCACCGTGGTGCCGCCGGCCACCGGCATCGTGCACCAGGTGAACCTCGAGTACCTCGCGGGCTGCGTGCTGCAGGCGGAGCAGGGCGGCGACACCGTGCTGCTGCCCGACTCGCTGGTGGGCACCGACTCCCACACCACCATGATCAACGGCCTGGGGGTCGTGGGCTGGGGGGTCGGCGGCATCGAGGCCGAGGCCAGCATGCTCGGTCAGCCCATCTACATGCTGATCCCCGAGGTGGTGGGGTTCGAGCTGAAGGGCGCCCTGGTGGAGGGCACCACCGCCACCGATCTCGTGCTCACCGTCACCCAGATGCTGCGCGAGCACGGGGTGGTGGGCAAGTTCGTGGAGTTCCACGGAGAGGGGCTGGCGGCGCTGTCGCTGGCCGATCGCGCCACCATCGCCAACATGGCCCCCGAGTACGGCGCCACCATGGGCTACTTCCCCATCGACGAGCGCACGGTGGAGTACCTGCGCCTGTCGGGTCGCTCCGACAACCAGATCGCGGTGGTGGAGGCCTACTGCAAGATGCAGGGCCTGTGGCGTGACCCGAGCGCCCGCATCACCTACTCGTCGGACCTGTCGCTCGAGCTCGGCACGGTGCAGCCCTCCCTGGCCGGGCCCAAGCGCCCGCAGGATCGGATCCTGCTCACCGACATGAAGGGCGGCTGGCACCTGACCATGAAGGACCTGGGCCGGCAGACCCCGAACCCGGGCGTGGCCACGAGCTATCGCGGCCACGACTTCGATCTCGACGACGGCGACGTGGTGATCGCAGCCATCACGAGCTGCACCAACACCAGCAACCCCGCCGTGATGGTGGCCGCCGGGCTGGTGGCGAAGAAGGCGCGGGAGCGCGGCCTGACCTCGAAGCCCTGGGTGAAGACGAGCCTCGCCCCCGGCAGTCGCGTGGTCACGGACTACCTCGACCGCGCGGGCCTCACCGACGATCTCGAGGCCGTGGGCTTCTACACGGTGGGCTACGGCTGCACCACCTGCATCGGCAACTCCGGGCCGCTGTCGGAGCCGATCCGCAACAGCATCGAGTCGGGCGAGCTCCTCGTCACCAGCGTGCTGTCGGGCAACCGCAACTTCGAGGGCCGCGTGAGCCCCCACACCCGTGGCAACTACCTGGCCTCGCCGCCCCTGGTGGTGGCCTACGCCATCGCCGGCACCGTCGACATCGATCTGCAGACCGATGCGCTGGGCACCGGCTCCGACGGCCAGCCCGTCTATCTGCGCGACCTCTGGCCCACCAACCACGAGGTCCAGCAGGCCGTGGCGGGATCGGTGACCCGCGAGCAGTTCATCGAGCAGTACCGCAACGTGTTCGAGGGACCACAGGACTGGCGCGCGCTGGATGCTCCCACGGGCAAGGTCTACGCCTGGGAGGCGGCGAGCACCTACATCCAGGAGCCGCCCTTCTTCACCGACATGCCCCGCGACGTGGCGCCCATCGCCCCCATCGAGGGGGCGCGCTGCATCGCCAAGCTCGGCGTGTCGGTCACCACCGATCACATCAGCCCCGCCGGCGCCATTCCGCCCAACAGCCCCGCCGCGAAGTACCTGACGGCACGAGGCGTGGAGCGGCGAGACTGGAACAGCTTCGGCTCGCGCCGTGGCAACGACCAGGTGATGACCCGCGGCACCTTCGGCAACATCCGCATCCGCAACGAGCTCGCGCCGGGCACCGAGGGAGGCTTCACCACCTACTTCGGACCGTCCGAGACTCCGGCGGGCCCGTTCCCGTGGCTGCACTACGTCTCGGACGAGGACCCGAAGAGCGACGACGTCTGCTTCATCTACGACGCCGCCGTGAAGTACCAGAAGCATCGCATCCCGCTGGTGGTGCTGGCCGGAGGCGACTACGGCATGGGGTCGAGCCGCGACTGGGCGGCGAAGGGCACCTACCTGCTCGGGATTCGGGCCGTGATCGCCGAGAGCTACGAGCGGATCCACCGATCGAACCTCATCGGCATGGGCGTGCTGCCGCTGCAGTTCGCGGCGGGTGAGTCGGCGACGTCGCTGGGGCTGACGGGTCGGGAGACGTTCTCCATTCCCATCCACGACGACGTCTCGCCGATGGACGAGATCGAGGTCACGGCGACGTCGGAGGACGGTACCGTGCGTACATTCCGCACGGTGGTTCGCATCGATACGCCCGTGGAGGTGGACTACTACCGAAACGGCGGAATCCTTCACACCGTCCTTCGGCGCCTGGCTTCGGCCGGGTAGGCCCCTTGCTGGGGCCTGGGGTGCCTCTGGAGCAAACCCTCGTGTGACCGTGAGTGGCCACTTCCGGTGATACACTCAGGGGGTGTACGAGCGCGCTGACGATTCCACCTCCCCAGGCCCTCCACGTGGAGTGAGGCGCGCTGCTCCCAGCATCGGGGGCGGGCGCTACGGCCTCGTGGCGAAGATCGCCGAAGGCGGCATGGCGGGGGTCTACCGAGCCTGGGACTCCGAGCTGCTGGTTTGGCGTGCAGTCAAGGTCTTGCTTCCGGAGTACGCGAAGCGGGAGGGTCTGCGCCAGCGCTTCGAGCGAGAGGCTGCGGCGATGGCCCTGTTGGAGCACCCTCATGTGATCCGCGTGTACGACGTGGTGACCGACGAGGCGCTGCCCTACATGGTCATGGAGCTTGCCGAGGGCGGTAACCTCGTGGGGTGGCTCAAGTGCTACGGCAGCATGCCTGCTGCCTTGGCGTGCTCCGTGCTCACGCAGGTGGCCTCCGGACTGGGAGCCGCCCACGCCGCTGGCGTGATCCACCGCGACGTGAAGCCGCACAACGTGCTCATCTCCGACGTCGGAGACTGCAAGCTCACGGACTTCGGGATCGCGCGTGTGCCCGATCCCGAGGGCGGCGAGGCGATGACGCGGACGGGGTCCACCATGGGCACCATCGGCTACATGGCCCCCGAGCAGCGCTCCGACGCCAAGCAGGTGGATGCCCGGGCGGACATCTACAGCCTCGGCGCCATGCTCTACAAGCTGCTCACCGGCAGCATCGTGTCGGATCTGTTCCTGGTGGAGCACGAGCCGTCCCTGCTCGAGGAGATCCCCGAGCCGCTGCACGAGCTGATCATCAAGGCCTGCTTCCACGACCGGGATCGGCGCTTCCCCGACACCGAGGCCTTCGTCTCCACCCTCATGGAGATCCGCGGCCTGCTCCCGCCTGATCCGCGAGACACGCCGCCGCTGCCCATCCCGGTTCAGGGAGAGGCCCCCGACGACGGAGCCGCGGAGCCCTTTCCGGAGATCGCCGTGCTGGTGACCCACCAGCAGGCCACGCCGGAGCCTGCGCCCGCCGCCAAGGTGTTGCCCTATCGCATGCCCGAGGTGCCCCCGGCTGCGCGCGACCTGGCCGTGGCCACACCGTCGTGGCTGATGGAGCGGGTGGATGCGCCGCCGTCTGCGTCGATGGAGTCCACGTCGCCTGCGGCGCTGCGGCATCCCGAGGCACCCTCCCTGCCCCCGGTGGTGGACTTCGAGTCCGAGACCGTACCCCCCGTGGTGCGGGTCGAGGTGGCTCCAGGACCTGCGCCGGCGGCTGCGGACCTCTTGGAGCCACCCTCCAAGCGTCGTCGGTTCACCGTGATCGGGCTGGCCGTCGCGGCGATCCTCGCCTGGGTGGTGCTGCTGTTGTCGTGTGTGGCGGGATCCCTGGCGCTGCGGTCGTCACAGCTCTCGGCGCGTACGGCTCAGGAGTCCCTGTACGAGGTGCTCGAGACCGAGCGCACCATCCTCGCGGATCTGGGCCGGCTGGGAGCTCGCCAGGGCCAGCTGCAGCACCTCGACGGGCTCTACGAGCGCTTCGAGCTGGCGGAGGGGGAGCCTGCACGCATCATGGCGGCGGCGGCCTACGTGCGCGCACTCCAGGCCCAGGAAGACGCCCTCAGTGGCGCGGGCCCGTCGCGCGATCTGGTGCGTGCGCGCACCCAGCGCGTTCGAGCGAGCTTGGTGGCGGTGGCGGAGGCCCAGGAGTCGTGGCGGTGGTGGGCGGGCACCATTCCCGGGAGGCTCGCCATCGGCCTGCGCACGGCACCCGCGGCACCCCACTGATGCGCTAGAAGCCGCATGCGGTGTCGGAGATCACGAGGGCAGCGAGCTCGGTCTCGTCGAGGGCCAGGACCTCGCCATCGGGTCCGAAGCCGCGGATGGCGCGCCAGCCGTAGGGCACGCCGAACAGAGCGTGGAAGAAGGCCACGCCGGGATCCGTCTCGGGCTCCACGTAGAGCAGTCCCACCGGATCGGATCCGGCGCACATCCACGCCGCCAGGGCGTCGCCAGCGGTGTAGCTCTTGGAGTCGTCGACGTCCTCGATGGCGATCACCCACTCCAGCACCAGCGGGAGCCCGTCGGGGCTGGCGAACCGGGTGGCATCGGGCTGGGCGGGAGGCGTGGCCGAGACCTTCACCCCCGCGACGGGCAGGTCGAACATCGCGCCCGCCAGATCGGTGCGCACCCCGTCGAAGGCTGAGACCGTGGTGAGGCGATCGGGCTGGGACAGCTTGCTCACGTCGACGGGTGCCGTCACCGTGGGGGCCGGAGCGTACATGGAGGGCAGCTCTATGCTGGAGTCGAGCGGCAGCTCGGCGGGCGGGGTCTTCTCGTCGGAGGACCACTGGTTGGCCACCCAGCCGTCCTCGGGCGTCCACGACCGGGTCATCTCGGAGACGCCGTGGATGGGATCGCCGTCGTAGGTGCCGCTACCGTCGGCGTCGTCGTAGAGTACGGCGAGGAAGAGCGACGTGCTGTCGGGCTCGTCGAGCGTCGCCGTGAGCGTGTTGGCCGCGGGCTCGTCGCCCACCACCTCCTCCAAGACGAAGAGCCCGTCGAAGGTCCCGCGCAGCAGCGCCACGCGGGCCTGGGGCTGTGCACCCGACACCTCCACGGTCACGTCCAGGTCGGCAGACGTGTCGGTGGGGGGGCTGGTGTCGGAGGTGTCCGTGGTGGAGGTGTCCGTGTCGGTGGGGGAAGTGGCGTCGTCGCCGGCGCACGCAGCGACCAGCAGGCAGAGGGCCAACCGAAGGGGGGTCATGTTCGCTCCAGTGGGGGCTGGTGTCGTCCAGCCTCCACACCCCCGTGAGTGCAGGTCAGCCCAGCCCCGACCAGTGGCTCCAGCGCTGTAGGAACGGCGCGGTCCATTCCCAGGCATCCACCGTGCGACGGGCGAGGCCCAGGAACTGCAACTCATCGAGGTGAGGATCGAAGCCGTGACCTCGCAGGGAGCCTCCGGCCCGCGCCAGGTGGCCGCACGCCTCCCGCAGCGCTGGTGTGCGCTGGATGCGCATGCGGGTGGCCGCCAGGAAGTCGCTGTGCAGCAGCAGCTCGTCCGCGGCGCCGTCGGGGGCGCACCCTCGATGCAGCAGCTCCGCCAGCTCCCGGCTCAGGGCCGGATGCCCTTCGGTCACGGGCCACATCCATCCATCGGGGAGGCCCAGGCCATCGGTGAGGCGATCGCACTGGTGGGTCTTGAGGCCCATGAGCGTCGGATACGACACCTCGTGGAAGGCGCTGTGCTGCTCGAACTCCATGGCCTGCAGCTCGCGCAGACGCCGCCCCCCGGTGGCCAACAGTCGGAAGCACCGGTGTTGGCACGCACCGGCGAGTACGTTGCCCAACAGGACGGCTTCGTCGGTGGACAGGTGCGTGAGCCCTTGCAGGTACAGAACCAGGCGGCGCCCCTCCCGGGAGAGGTGGTCCGTCAGCGCGTCGAGTGTGAGCTGCACGTTGACGGCGTCCGAGCCACGACTGCGAACGACGGCATGCGGGGTGTCGGCCAGCCGCGTCGACAGGGCGCGCAGCAGCCGCGCGGCCACCGATGGCTGGGAGCCGCCCAGGGAGCCCGAGGGGATCACCAAGCACGCATGGGCGTGATGGGCGAGCTCCGTGGCCAGGGCCCGTCCGAATCGACGCGCCTCGAAGCCAGCCGCGCCCACGTAGGCCAGTCCACGGTGGCGGCTGCCTCGCAGCAGCTCGTTGCGCGCCTCTGCGAGCTGCGCGCGCCTCGGATCGGACATGGGGGAGGGCGGCAGGGGCTGCAGGTGTGGGGGCAGCAGCTCGTTGAAGTGCTCCACGGTACACACCCGCACCAGCGAACGGCCCGGGTGCACGTGGGTGGCGATGCCCACCACGCCGTCGTTCGACCACACCGGTGCACCGGACAGCCCCGCCCACGACCGATCCTGCAGCGAGGTGTCCGCCACCTGGAGCACGCAGCTACCGTCCACCGTCTGCGACAGGTGGCCCTGCAGGCACGCCGGCGCCTCTTCGGCGAAGGCGGGCCAGCCGTCGATACGGGCCGGTGCGCCGTGCTCGGGTCGGTGGCATCGGGCCGTCGGGGCATCGCGGAGCTGGAGATCCACCATCGCCACGTCGTACTCGGGCTCGAGCGCCCGCACCCGTGCCTTGGAGGAGACGCCAGGTCGATGCACGTCCAATGCGCCCTCGAGTCCCTCCACCACGTGCGCTGCCGTCACGCCGATCCCCGGCGCGATGGGCCACAGCGTGCCCCACGCGGCGTCGGGTCCCGACACCCGGTACAGCAGATCGGGGTTCACCTGCACTCACGGGGTCGTAGGATCCACCGTCGGGGTCCTCGGAGCTCACACATGATCGACTTGTACCTCGAAGCGCACGGGGCGGGGGAAGACCACGTCGTGGCCCTGCGCAGGGCGGTGTCCGCGCTGCCCAGCATGCTCCCGTGCGCGTGGTGCGACTCGCCGGACGACGCCTGCCTCACGGTGCAGCTGGCGGCGGGAGGTCCGCTGGTGGACTTCGCGGTGGTCGTGCAGGGAGAGGCGCTGCAGAGCTGGCTCGAGCGCGACACGGCGCTGGCGGAGCCGCTGGCGAGGGGGCAGTGGGTGGCTCGACTGCACGGCCGGATCCTGCAGGAGGTGGAGCGACGGGTGAGGCGCGTGCCACCTCCGCTGCAAGACGGGCTGACGGGTATCCTCGCCCGAGTGCAGGCCTCCCGGCTCGCCGACGCGCTCCCGGTGGCACCGTCGGAGCGTTGGGTGCAGGCCACGCGGGGGGCCGTGCGGGTGCTGGCCCACGAGGCGCGCGTCTCGGACGCAGACGACGCGCTGCTGCAGCCCCTGTGGCGCTTCCTGGACGAGCCGCTGTGGGCGCCGGCGGATCGGGCCTCCCTCGAGCGCGTGGTGTGGGAGGCCTGCGCGGCGCTTCCGGGGGCCGCCGTGCGCGACGGCCTGGCCGCGCGAGCTTCTGTGGCCCGGGCCTCGGGTCGATACGCGGCGTCGTCGGAGCGTCACCAGGCCTGCCTCCGCCGTCCGGAACCGGGCTGGGTGGTTTGCGCGGATGTAGATGTGGCCTGCTTCGTGGCCGGTGCGCTGGGCGGTGCCTTCGGTGGGTCGGCGTGAGGGCCTGGGAGCTGGCAGCCACCCTCGATCCCCTGCCACAGCGGCTGGGGCTGGAGCTGCAGGGGTTCGAGGAGGGCGTGGTGAGCGACCTCGTGGGGGCCGTCTGGTGCCTCGACCACGGGGTTCGCGCGCTCGGGTTGCCCGTGGCCAAGGGGCGGTGGCGAGCCTGGGGGGAGCGGCTGTGTGCCGGCGTCGCCGGCGGGGACGACCTCCCGCACACCGTGGTTGTCCTGTGTGCCGAGGAGGGGGTCGACGCGCCAGCGACCCGGTCGCGGTTCGCGGCTTGGCGACAGGTGCGGCAGGCGCTCGCCGGGGTGCGCGCTGCTGTCGGCTGGCCGGGTCAGGCGCAAGCAGACGCCTGGCTGCGCTGGGTCCATGGGCGCTCCCGATCGGGTCGAGCCCACCACTACGGTCAGCTGATCCTGGCGCTGACGGCCAGACCGGCCTGCCTGTGGTCTGCGACGGACCTCGCTCAGCGCCTGTTCGCGCGGGTGTCCGAGCCCTTCGACTTCGATGCTCTGCTGCGTGCCCAGCTGGGTCGGGAGGAGCTGCGGCCCAGGGAGGCGTGGGAGCGACGGGACGTGCGAGGGCTGCCCATGGCACGGTTCCTCGCGGCGTGGCTGTGGCTGGAGGGCGAGGTCTGCGACCGCACCGCCACCGCTTGGCTCCTCGAGGCGGCCACCGCGCTCCAGCAGGCCGCAGACGGGGCCTGGCGGGGGGAGCTGTCGGTGCAGCGTGCGCTGTGGGAGCGGGGCGACGGCTCGCTGGCCATCGCGGAGGGCGAGGGTCGCATGCGCTGGGTGAGCGCCGTCATCGCCGATCGCAAGGCCGCTGGAGCGGGGCCCCTTGCGCCCACTCCCGCGCTGCCCGACGGTCCTCGGGTGTCGGCCGCGCTGGCCTTCGCGCTCAATCAGACCGCCGACAACTTCGCCGCCCGCGTGATGCCGTCGCTGGCCATGTGGCCTGAGTTCTGGCGAGAGGTGCATGGGTGGATGCAGGCGCATCCCGAGCTCGTGGCCAGCCGCGGAGCGGACGAGCCGTGGCTGTGGCCCTGGCACGTCCACGACGGATCGGCCGTGGCCTGGAGCGCCTCCCGCTTGTTCCTCCAGGTGTGTCGCTGCCTCCTCGACGAAGGGCAGTCCATCGAGCTGCGCAGCCTCGACCCGAGCCACCAAGCGGGTCGTCGGGCGCTGCGCGAGGTTGCGGACGGGCTGATCGAGCAGCTGGGAGCGAGTGCCGTCGCTCGTCGGGCGCGCAGTCGCGAGCTCGGTCTGCGCTGGACCTCCGTGGCCCTCAGTCCGACGATGGACGCGTGGGTGTCGACAGCTCCGTGACCAGCTGTGCCAGCGATCGTTGTCGGCCCGGATCCGTCGCCATGAGGGAGGCGAACAAGGGTGCGCCGAAGCGATAGGCCGACGGGGAGATCCGGCAGACGTAGCCGAAGAGCAGCAGCGGTCGGAGGGCCTCTTCCAGCAGCTGCATGGCGTCGGGGCGCTGCAGCTCGAGGGCCATGATCCGAGCGATCTCCGTGGTGTGCAGGACCTCCTCTTCGCAGAATCGCAGGCACAGCCACCGTGTGGCGGGGGAGGTGTTGCGCAGCACGAACAGCAGCAGATCCTCCACCACCCGCACCGACGTCCGTGCGGCGTCCCATTCCGTCCGCGTCAGCTCCGAGGCGCCGGTGGGGGGCAGGTGCTGCAGTGCCTCGTCGCACAGCAGCTGGATCAGGTGCGGGTAGCCTCCCGCGGCCTCGACGAGCTCCGAAGCGAGGGCTTCGTCGCTCCAGGACAACCCGAGGCGACCCATCGGCTCCACCGCGAGGTTGACGGCAGAGGTGGGGTCGAGGGGGCCGAGCTGCACCAGCTCGAGGAAGTTGTAAGCGGGGCTACGCCGATCCAGCGCCTCCAGGTACAGATCTTGGTAGCCCGTCATCACCACCCCCAGCGGGCCGTTCGACGCGTGGCGGCGCAGCAGGCCCATCAGCTCGGCGCCGTCCTCCGAGCCTGCGACGGTGTCGGCCTCGTCCAGGAGCAAGGTGACCTGTCCGCCCGCGAGCAACGCCGTCAGCACTTGGTCCAGCGACGGGTGCTCCCCAGGCGACAGCTCGGCGGCGCGTGCGAGCAGCACGGCGATGTCGTCGGGTGACGACAGGCCCTGCAGGTGGAGCCTGATCACCCGGTGATCCGGGGCCTGGAGGATGCGCTTCAGCTGGGCGAGTAGCGAGGACTTGCCCACGCGCCGCGGGCCCACCACCAAGGCCGACGGAGGCTGCATCGAGGTGATTCGCCTGAGGACTCGGGCTCGCCCGTAGAACATGTCGGGGCGCTTCACCGCGCCGGTGGTGCCATAGGGCGAGAGCTCACGGGCGATGCCCTGGCGAAACAGCATTCCCGCGAGGGTGGCCCGCGGATCTGCACTGAGCAGCAGCGTCGCGAGCTGGCGGTCACCGAGCACCCACCACTCGGGATCTGCCAGGAGGGTGCGTGCCCGGCCCACCCGATGGACGAACACCATGCGCACCGTGGCCAGCTGTGGGTCCAGCCGCCCAGCGACGTCGTCGATCTCCTGCGTGCGGGCACGTGCCGTGCGGGACTCGAGCTGTGCTTCGTCGAAGCAGAGCACCGTCAGCGTCAGCGCAGCGCCTCCGGGACGCGACAGGATCGCACGCACCCCCGCCACTCGCGCATCCGACGAGGTCTCGGAGACCTGGGCCTCGAGCAGCTGGAGGAGCGCCTCGAGGCGCGAAGCCGCGTCTGCGCTCGGCGTCAGGAGCTGCGACACCACGAGGGCGCGATCCGGCGGTAGGCGCAGGGCACGCAGCGTCGCTCGTAGCTGCCCGGCTCGATCCAGCCTGCGGAGGGCGGCGATGCGCTGGTGTCCGTCCAGCGAACGGAGGTCCTCGGGATCGGTGGAGCGTCGCCAGCGCAGCAGCAGGACCATCCCGAGGAGTACCGACCCGCCGAAGGCTGTCGCGGGGGCGACGTCTCGAGGCCGCCAGGAAGGAGCCCGCAGGGGCAGCGACGCCGTTCCGCAGGGGGTGGGCACCCACAGGCGTCCCGCCTCGACCACCAGGGTCTCGGGCGCGCCCAGGCAGCCCCCGAGGGGCAGCGACCAGTGGGGGCCGACGGTGGGGTCCAAGGGATGAGGGCGCAGCGCCACCAGTGGCGTGGGGCTGTCTCGCACCAGGGCCCATACCGTACCCCTGGCCCAGGCGAGCGCTGCGATGTCCGCGTCGTGTAGGGGGGTGACGCGTTCGGCGGGCTGCGGGTCGAGCGCGTCGAGGCGCGTGGTGAACAGCCCCTCCGACGTGCCGATCCAGGCTCGCCCGCGCTGCACCAGCAGGGCGGTGACGGGTGCCGGCAGTGCCGCTCGACCCAGCTCGTTGCCGGGGTGGTCGAGGTGCACCACGGTGGAGCCAGTGGCCGCCAGTACCCCCGTGGGGGAGGCCAGCACGTGGTCCGCCACCAAGGGGATGCCCCCGTCCAGGGGCACCCCCTCGCTCAGCTGCCCGGGATCCAGGTGGAACAGTCCCGACGTGGTGGCCGCCCAGATGCCCCGTGGGCCCTGCGCCAGCGCCCGGATCCCGTTCCAGGGATCGAGCCCGGGGAAGCGCTCCACCTGGCCGTTCTCCAGGTCGACCGACACCAGGCCGCCCACGGCCAGACCCAGCAGGACGGACCTGTCGTCGAGGGGCAGCATGGCGTCGACGTGCTGGCCACGCAGCGGGATCGAGCGCCCCTCGGACGTGGTCAGATCCTCCACGGACATCGCGTCGAGACGCGCGCGCACGAGGTGGGTGCCCACGAGGGTGGTGTGGGGCAGCCGCCGGGCGTTGTTCCGGATCGCGCTGACGCTGTGGGGCGCGGAGCGCACGAGCCACAGCTGCGATCCCGCTGCTGCGAACACACCCGTGTGCGTGGTCTGCAGCGCGTTGACGTGGGCGCCCAGCTCGATGTCGACGGAGTCCCCGTCGTGAAGCCGAGACAGCCCCCGCGCGCCGCCCACCCACAGCACGTCGCGGGCCACGTCGTAGCCCAGCGCCGAGCCCCGAGCGCGTCGCACGGTCTGCACCTTCTGTCCCGATCCTGGTAGCTGCCACAGGCCCGTGGGGCCGATGCCGAGCACCCCTCGGGCTCCGCCGGTAGCCAGCGCCTCCACCTGACCTGTCTCGGCGTAGGATCGCCAGCGGCACGGGTCTCGGCCTTGCCGCGGCAGCTCGAGCAGACCCAGGTCGGGTGCGTTGGTGCCCAGCCAGATGGAGGTGTCGTCGAGCACCAGGGCGGTGGGGGTGGCGGGGAGGCGGCATCCCCGCAGCAGCGCGCGCGTCTGGCCGGTTGCGGCGTCGGTCACGTAGAGCTGCTCGGTGGAGGCCGACCACACCTCGTCTTGGGCTTCGTCCACGGTGATCAGGCGCAGCGATGGAGCCTCGGCGGTGGGCATCTCCACGCGCTCGTGCCGATCTCGTCGACCCACCTGACGGGACAGCCCATACAGGGTCGCCGCCCAAGACACCTGGTGCCCGTGCTCGGTCGGGGCCACGTCGACGTCCCACACTTCGTTGGAGGACACTCCCTCCGCTCGGCCCAAGGTGGTGAAGCCCTTGCTGGTCAGGTTGACGACCCCGCTACCGCCGACGGCCGCCACCACCCCTCCCTGGGTGGCGGCGAGATCGTGGACGGCGCCTCCGATGCCCTGGGCCTGTCGCAGGACATGTCGTGCGGTGCCGTCCGTCGGCGACACGACCGACACCCCCCCAGCGTGCCCGACCCACAGCCCCGCTGGCGTTCGGGCCAGCGACAGCGCGTCCACCACGGGCAGGCGGGGCACGGTGATGCGATCGACGACCCGGCCGTCTCGGTCCACGCGGAACACGCCGTCCCACTCGCTCGCGACGTGCAGGCTCCCGTCTCGGTGCGCCTGCACGTCCCACAGCGCCCGAGGAAGCTCGTCGGAGAAGGGGGCCTGTCGAGGGGTGCCGTGGTCTGGAGGCACCTGCCACAGCCCGTGGCCCTGAGTGGGGATCCACAGCGTGCCGTCGGGGCCGCGCGTCAGCGACAACACCGGCACGTCGGGAAGGGCCGAGCTCCAGTCTCCGGTGCTCGACTCGCTGTCGTAGCGCCACAGGCCTCCACTCTGGGTGGCGAGCCAGAAGGAACCGTCGTCGTCCAGCACCAGCGCGCGCCACTGCAGCGCTCGCGGCAGGCTCGCCGCAGGCGCCACCCAGTCCACCCGTGCCTCGGTCACCCGGCCCACGCCCCGCTGCGACGCGGCCACGGCGACTCGACCCGACGCATCGTGCCCCACCACCGTCATCACGGTTCCGCTGCGCGGCGGGCCGAGGGGGAGATCCAGGCGATCCAGGTCGTGTCGATACCGCACGGGCCCTGCCATCGTCGCGAACCACACGTCGCCGTCGGGAGCGGCAGCCGCGCTACGGATGCTGCGGGCGGGTAGGCCGTCCCGCTTGGTGAAGTGGCGCGTCCTGCCCGTGGCGGGATCGAACCGGGTCAGCCCCATGCGATCCGGAACGGCCCACAGCGCGCCGTGGGCGTCGGCCACCAGCTTCACCACGTTGGCGCTCATCACCACCGGTGCGTCGTGCACGGCGTCGGGGGCCCAGGAGACGGTAGGTGGGGCGGAGACGCATCCGACGAGGGCGAGCAGCGGCGAGATGATCCCCCCCTACCAGATGGCCACGTCGGGTGGCTGCCCCTGGCGTGCCCAGCCTCGGAACATGCCTGCGGTGTTGAAGGGGAGCGCGAGGTTGCCTTGGGCGTCCACGGCAACGAGGCCGCCTTGACCCTCCACGCCTGGCAGCTCCCGATGGATCACGTGCTCGGCGGCGGTGGCCAGCGACTCGCCTGCCAGCTCCATGCGCGCGCTCACCCGGCTCGCCACCCCCAGCCGGAGGAAGGGCTCTCCGTGGCCCGTGCCGCTCACGGCGCAGGTGTCGTTCCAGGCGAAGGTGCCCGCCCCGATCACGGGGGTGTCGCCGACGCGTCCCGGGCGCTTGTTCACCATGCCCCCGGTGGAGGTGGCGGCGGCCACCGCCCCCGTGGCGTCGCAGGCCACCGCGCCGACGGTGCCGTACACGTCTTTGTCGGCGCCGCCGTGATCGAGGTGGAAGCGCCCCGAGGCCCGCGCGCGCTGCAGCTGCTCCCGACGCGCCTCGACCACGAAGTAGCTGGGATCCACCTGGGGGATCCGAAGCTCCTCCGCCAAGGCGTCGGCACCTTCGGCGGCCAGGAGCACGTGGGGCGTGTGCACCATCACGGCGTGTGCGAGCTGCACCGGGTTGCGCGGCGTTCGTGCCGCCGCCACGGCACCGGCGGCGCGGTGGGTGCCCTCCATCACCGCCGCGTCCAGCTCCGCCTCCCCGTGGGAGGCCAGCACCGCGCCGTGTCCGGCGTTGAACAACGGATCGTCCTCCAGGGCCACGACGGCCCCGATGGCCACGTCCAGCGCCGACGCACCCTGCTCCAGCGCCTCGGCGGCGGAGATCGTGATGCGGCGGAGGGAGACGAGGCAGCGCTCCTGGCGCTCGGGGGTCAGCGACGACCGGCGGATCAGACCGGCCCCTCCATGGATGGCGACGGCGAATGGCATGTCGCATCCTCGCACAGCTACGTTGGGGGCCTCGGGGGAAGCGGATGCGCCTGTGGCTGCTGGCGGGGTTGCTGGGATGTGGGGGCGTGGACGACGTCTGCAGCACGGACGAGCCGGCTCCCGAGCGCATCGACGACGTCGTGGGGATCTTGCAGGGGCTGGCTGTGCCCGTCACGCTGCCGTGCTTCCTGCAGGCCCTGCCGCGACCGCTGCAGCTCGAGGCCACCTCCGACGTGTTCAGCGCTCAGCCCGCCACGTCCACCTTCTCGCCCCGGATCTTCGTGCAGTCGGGTCCGCTGGTGCTGTCGGTGGTGCCTGCGGGCCCCGGCAGGCCGCTGCTGGAGTTCGGAGAGCGGCAGGGCGACGCCGCGAGCACCGTCAAGGCCGAGCTGCACTTCCCGCTGGTCGAGCCACCCACCCTCGACGATCCCTTCCAGCAGGTGGCGCGATCTTCCGGCGGCACGCACTGCGGGCTGTGTCACGCCGCCGAGCGCGAGGTGGCGCCGGGCCGCTTCACGTCGCGGCCGCTGCGTCCGGCCACCGAGACCCTGGTGGGCATCGACTGGCTCGAGGAGCAGACGGAGGCCTGTGCGACGAGCCTGACCGACCGCTGCGCGGTGCTGCAGAGCATCTTCGCCCACGGCCCCGTGGAGCATGCGCCCCTGCCCGCCACCTGGGGCACCATCTACGAGCCGAGCGCGCTCTGAGCCCGCGCGATCACCTCCTCCTCCGTGAGGGGGCTCGGGGGATGATGGGTCAGGCACAGTCGCGTGCGCACCTTCTGCAGGGGCAGCTCGTCGCTGGTGACGTAGAACTCGCCCACGCCCAGATGGCCGATGTCGCGCACGTCGCCACCGCGGGACGCCGCGATCTCCTTGGCCGCGGAGATCTGGGTGGGCGACTGCAGCTTGCCGTACAGCTGTGTGGTGGCGTTGCCCGAGATCCGGTTGTGCAGCCCCTTGGGTGCCTGGGTCGCGAAGACGAGGCCGAGGCCGTACTTGCGCGCCTGGGATGCCAGCGCCAGCGTGGACTCGGTGCAGGGCGTGCCCTTGCCCGACGGCGCGAAGTTCTGGGCCTCGTCCATCACCAGCAGTCCCCCCAGGGGTGCATCGGTGGTGGGGTGCCGCCGCGCCCAGGCGAACAGCGCCATCTGGAGCTGGTTCACGAAGGCTTGCCGCTGCAGGTCGTCGGGCAGGCCCACGAAGCTGATCACGCTGACTCGAGCGCGCTTGCCGTCCGCGGGTCGCAGCAGCACACCCGGATCCACCGCCTCTCCGTCTCCTCCGAACAGGGGGTCGTTGATCCGTGCCGCGCGCAGGGTGTCGGCCATGGCGGCGGCGTACTCCGGGCCCTTGTCGAACTGAGTCACCTCCTCCGGCAGCTCCGCCAGCATGCCGAGGAAGTCCGACAGCGTGCCCTCGCGCGTGGCGAACCGCTGCAGCGCCGTGCGCAGGATCGCGCGGCACAGCTCGTGCTTGGCGGTGGTGCCGCTCACCATGGCGCGCGGCGCCAGGGCGGCCACGGCCGTGTCGATGGCGAGCTGTAGGGCCTCGGGGTCGTCCCGGATGGCGGCGAAGTCGGGCAGGGGCTGAAACGTCAAGGGACGTCCCGACGTGCGACGCGGGGTCCACACCACCACGTCCGTCTGTGCCAGGTAGGCCGCGGAGGACTCGGCGTCGCCGCTCTCCCAGGCGCTCGGCGTCTCCGGCCAGGCGTCGGTGAGGCGAGCCAGGTCGTTGTTGGGGTCCAGCACGATGGAGGAGATGCCCCGCAGTGCCGCTTCCTCCACCATTCGGCGGATCACCACCGTCTTGCCGGAGCCCGAGCCCGCGAAGATCACCGTGTGCTTGCGCAGCACGGCAAGCGGCACCCCCACCGGCGACGAGCCGTCCCAGGATCGACCGAGGGGCATGGTGTCCGGTGTCGGCTCCAGAGTCTCGGCCTGTGCCGCGGGAGGCGTCGCGGGAGGAGGGAACGTCTGTGGACCGGTGCCGGGATGCTGCACGCCGGCCCAGGTGAGCACCTCGTCGAAGAAGGGCGTGGCGCTCGCGGGTGTGCGGGATCGCAGCCAGGCCGGCAGGTCGAGGGGCCGCTCCTGCAGGAGCTGGGCGAGGGCGGCGAACACCCGGAGCTGCGCGTCGTCGAGGCCCACCGTGCGCACCCGAAGGGTCTGAAGGCGGTCCAGCAGCGCCCGCGTCTTCTTGCCGCCAGGCCACGGTGCGTCGCGGATGAGCACCAGGAAGCGGTGGGGGCTGCCCGACTCCACGCCTGCCGTGGTAGCGGCCGCCTGCAGGCGACTCTGCACCGACAGCGCGTTGGTGCGGTGCAGCGCGCGAAAGCTCCACACCCGCTGTCGCTCGGTTCGCTGATCCAGCAGCTGGATCAGGCGGCCGTGTAGCGCCGGGTTCTTGGTGGGCTCGTGAGCCTCCACCGTCAGCGAGCCGCGCGTGTCCACCTCGATGGCCAGGGCCTGAAGGGCCGCGTGCAGCAGGGGCGGGAAGTCGAGATCCTCGTGGTCCGGTGCCAGGGCCGTCTGTCGTCCCACGCTCTGTTGCAGCGCCTCGAAGCGGCGGTCGATCTCGGCCAGCCGCTCGTCGCTGGCGTCGTCGTAGCGCGGGCGTCGGCTGTGGGTGGGGGTGGCGTCCAGCGTGGTCATCTCCACCACGCGGCCCTCGGTCAGGCAGGTGCGCAGGTGTCGCTGCACCGCGCTGATCAGCTTGCGCGCCGTGTAGTCGGGGGCGGACTGCAGCGCCTCGGGTCGGATGGGCCACGTGGGGTAGGGGGGCTCGAAGCCCTGCTCGGCGTAGGCCGGCGCCAGGCGCCGCTCGATCACCCGCGTGGCCACCTCCACGCTGGGGATGGTGCGCAGCGTGACCTCCTGGAAGCGCGCGGCCACCGAGTGGACCACCTTGTCCTTGAGGAGCTGCCAGCTGGCGGGCAGGCAGGAGACCACGGTGAGCGCGCGGCGGGTGTTGTCCTTGAGGTCCATGAGCCCACCCGCCACCTCCTCCAGCAGCCGCAGGGCCTCGGGGGAGGTGTCTTGGGTGTGGCTGGCGCCGTGGATCAGCGCGTCGAACTGATCCAGGGCGATCACCTGCGGGCCCACCAGGGCGAGCACCGTGGACAGCGCCCGCACGATCTCCATCGGGGGCCGAGGCATGGGTCGCAGCCCCACGTCTCCGTAGCGGTCTCCCAGATCCATGCTCTGCAGGTAGGCATCGCCCAGGTCGTACATGCTGAAGCTCGGGGACGTCAGCAGCACCAGGGCGCGGAGCACGTCGTGGGTCTCGGGGGCCACGGTGCGCTCGTAGGAGCGAAACGACATCACCAGCTCGTCGATGCGCCCCAGCGGCAGGGCCTCACCGTGCCGGAGGGCTGCGCGATCCGCTGCGGGCCAGCCGAGCTTGTCACCCAGCGCGTCCAGGAAGCGAGCGAGCTGGGTCACCGCAAGCGGCGCTGGACCGGACATCCGGCGCTCCAGGGCTCGCTTGAAGGCCAGTGCCATGGTGGACCAGAAGCTCGCGCCGTCCACCACCTGCGCCAGCACGAAGAAGCCCTCGCGGGCCGTCTGGCGTCGGATCTGCCCGAGCAGGTGGGTCTTGCCCGAGCCCTGCTGCCCCTGGATGACGAGCCCCTGCACGCTCGGTCCGTGGCTGCCCCGAGCGGCCTCGAAGGTGTGGCGGATCACCGTGGTGGCTGCGGGGTGCATGCCGTCGACGTGGTGTGGATCGTCGCGCCACACCGAGTCGAGGGGCGCCGTCGGGTCGATGTAGACCTCGCGTATGGCGCGTAGCGCCGGATCCTCGACGTCTGCCATGGGTCAGCCCACCATCACGAGGTGCATGTCGTCGCCGCCCAGGCGGATGGCCGCAGCCCGATCCGCGGCCACGAGGTCCTTGCGGTTCTCGTTGGGGATCAGGTGCAGGGTGCGCTCGCGGAACAGGCGCTTGAGGGTGTCGTCCACCTGCTGGCGGGCGATGCCGGGCAGCTGGGTGCGCAGGGTGGCCAGACGCACCCAGTCTCCCTCGGTTCGCGACAGCTCGCTGTAGGCCGTGCGGATCCGCTGCTCGAGGCCGCTCTCGGCCGGGGGCTCCGCAGGCGCCTGTTCCGCCACCTCGTCGCCGAACACCTCGGCCAGCACCAGTCCTTCGCGGTCCAGGTAGCGGTGCAGCCCGTTGAGCACGGCGTACAGGGCGCCCGTTCCGGCTCCCGAGCCCGGGCGATCCGTCGCGACCTCGGAGGCCGCCCAGCCCCAGCCACGCTCCGTGAGCTCGTAGGCCAGCACCTTGCGCTTCGTCTTGCCGCTGCGAGCCTCGCTCACGTCGATGAGACCGAGCTGTGCGAGCTTCTTTCGCGAGCCCTTGGTGAGCTCCACGCCGAAGCGCTGCTTGAGGTCGGGGTTGGTGATCACGCGCGACTCGGCCATCAGCACCAGCAGGGCGCTGCGCTCGCGGAGCGTGAGGTCAGTGTGGGCCATGGGTCCCTCCGGGTGCGGTCCCTGCCGCGTGGAGAAAGGCTCGGATCTGATGGAGCACGTCGTCCAGATCGTGCTCGATGTGCTCGTTGGTGAACCGCATCACGCGGTAGCCCTGCAGCTGCAGGTGGTTGTCGCGGAGTCGGTCCGTGGCGTACTTGTCGGCCCCACGGTGGTCAGGACCGTCCACCTCCAGGATCACCCGTTGGCGCTCCCAGAGCACGTCGACACGGACAGGTTGCTCGAGGCTTCCGATGCAGAGCGCGTGGTTGAAGGCAGCTCCCGCCGCCCAGGCCTGCTGGCACAGGGCGGCGTGCAGCCGCTGCTCGGCGTGGCTGTGGGGGTGGGGCCGTCCGGCGACGGGGGGCGCCAGCAGGGGAGCGGCGATGGTGGGCGGTGGCTCGTCCACGTCCGCGGGCCAGTCGACCTGATCGAAGCGCTCGAAGGTGGGCCTGTCGGCGTTGCACAGGGCGACGGCCACGCAGCCATGGAAGGCCAGCCACTCGAAGCTGCTCGCCAGCACGGAGTCGGTGGTGGCG
Source organism: Myxococcales bacterium (assembly GCA_019634415.1). Taxonomy (GTDB): domain Bacteria; phylum Myxococcota_A; class UBA796; order UBA796; genus DRPG01. The sequence continues at coordinate 59,412 of JAHQVJ010000082.1, read as the reverse complement.
GCTTCGCCATCGGGTAGCTGTGCGAGCAGGGCGATTCGCTCGCGGCCGTAGGTCAGCCGCAGCAGGTTGGGCAGCTCGGTGGCGCGGACCTCTCTGGGGAAGGCCCGAGCGCCCGAAGACGAAGCCGAGGCACGCTCCGACAGCGCCCACAGGGTGGCGTGCTCGTGGAAGGGGCCGTGCACGCCGTGCTCCTCCGCCAGGCGTCGGGACAGTGCTCGCACGCCCGTGCCCACGTCTCCTCCCTGAGCGGCGAGGTCCAGCGCTCCGGGAGCCCAGGCCGGGAACAGCTGCAGCACCACGTTGGCCAGGGCGTCGAGGATGGCGTCGGCCACCTGGTCGAGCTGCGGATGGGCGGGCACCCGGTAGGCCAACGGCACGGGTGCCCACTGCGGCGAGGGATCCAGCCGTCCAAAGGCGGACTCTGCCGACACGTGCGCCAGGCGCTTCACCTCCCGGTCGGGGAGGTGGCGCCATATTTCGGAGGGGGCTCGCACACAATCATCATACCCGAAGCATGACCAACGCGGCACGTCGTGGCCGGTGGGGCCGGGCTCCGGGCAAGATGGCGCAGGAGGTACCCATGTCGACGATCTGGCTACTCGTCGTTTCTGCCTGTTCATCCAGTCCACCCGAGGAGGAGCCCCCTGGCGATCCCACGGCGGTCGGAGGGGCCGAGTGGCGGCTGCACGAGGCAGAGCCTTCCATCGTGGTGGTTCAGTGGCTGCAGCGGGTGGATGGGCCGGCCGTGGTCCAGTGGCGGAGGGGTACCGAGGAGTGGTCCGAGTTCCGTGTGCCCGAGGCCGTGGCAGGTCTCAACTCGGCACGTGTCCTCGGAGTGCCCCTCGGATCCACGGTGAGCTGGCAGGTGGACACGCCCTCCGGTGCGGTGCCCGGCCTGCGACCCATCCAGGCGACGCCCGCTCCCCCAGGACTCGACTCGATCCGGGTGGAGGGAGACGTGAACGCGGGGGGCTGGCCCGATGGTGCGCTGCTGCTCACGCGGACCTTCGGGCACACCTCCTGGGTCGTGCTGCTGAACGAGTCCGGTCGCGTGGTCTGGGCGCGCTCCACGGGCGGTGCGGGGTGGAGCGGTCCCGTGGTGTCCCGCTCGGGCACGCACCTGCTCTACACCGAGGAGTCCGCGAGCGATGACTGGGAACTGAGCCTCCAGATCACGGAGGTCACGTTGGATGGGGTGCAGCGCTCCATGGGTGTGCCCAACGGGCAGGAGTACATCGTGGAGCTGGGCGACGGTCGGCTCGCGTGGACGGGGTACTTCGGCGAGGTGCACACGGTCCGCTTCGACGACCCCACGCCCCAGGTGCTGTGGAGCTGTGCCACCGACTGGCCCGAGGGCCACGGGTACGACCCCTACTACGGAGGCTACGGCCTGTGCGAGGCGACCAGCCTCGTGCTGGACGAGCAGCGCGACGAGCTCGTGATGGCCTTCCCCGACAAGCTCGCGGTGGTGGCGATCGACGCGGTTGACGGATCGACGCGGTGGTGGACGGGCAACGTCCCCATGGGGCTACCCATCGAGCCTGGTTCGGTGACGCTGGATCGGGTGCGGGTGACGGGCGCCCGGGGCCAGCTCGAGTGGGTCACCGCCGATGGCGAAGGCTCTGCGTGGCAGGCCTTCGACGTGGACGAGGACGCGCTGCGTCGCACGGACGTGAGGCGGCTCGACACGGATTCGTGGGGGCTGCACGCCAAGCGCCAAGCGGACGGCACCCTGCTGACCAGCAAAGATGGCGAGATCACCTGCCTTGGCGAGGAAGGCGAGGTGTTGTGGCGCCTGAAGCGCGATGGCGCCACCTTCAGCGAGGCCTCCTGGGTGACCGAACCCACCCAACTGCTCGCGGATCCGTGAGTCTGGCTATGTCGATTCGGTGGTCCGGGAGCTCGTCGTTGCTCTGACTCCGAATCCCGCGCGACCCCGTCGTGCCACCATTCCTTCGGCCCTCGGCGTCAGCTGTGGGTTCTTGCTCCTCGCCTGGGGGGTCGCGCTCGGCGCGTGGCTGTCCACCGCCCTGACCGTGGCCGTCGGGGTGGCGCTGGTGCGGTGGCGTCACCCGCGGCGCGTGGCCGTGCTTGCCGCGCTCCTGGTCTTCGTCGGTCCTGTCGAGGTGCTGTGGTCGGTGCACCACATCGGGGCGAGGGCTCGCGAGGGCTCCCTGCCGGTCCGCGACAAGGTGGGGGTGTACGGCTTCAACGTGGTGTTCGGCACGGCCGCCGTGGCCGCTGGCTTCGCCGACTTCGGCCGCGAGACCGTGGCCATGGGGCTTCCCTGGTCGTGGGCGGGAGCGTGCGACGCCGAGCGACTGCAGCGCTACGGCCGCCATCGGCCCCGCGGGGCTGCCCCCCGCCTGAGGCGGTGGCGCTCGCAGATGCCGCTGCGCTCTGCGCGGATCCGGGCCCCGGTGGCGGCCTGGGTGGCGCAGCTTCCTGCCGACGCGCCCACCGGCACGGTGCGCGAGCTGTCGCGGCGGCGCGTCGGAGGCTGGACTGCCGCTGACTACACCTCCGCCCGGGAGTCGAACCAGGTGCCCATCGCGCTGTCGACGCCCACCACCGCGATCAGCGGGGTGGCCACCGCCGAGGACGGTCGCTGGCGGCTCGATCTGGTGGTGGATCTGGTCGTGGGCTACCCCGAGCGCTCCACGTTGCAGATCGGGCCCTTCGCGCTGGAGGAGGGCATGTTCCACGACGCGTACCCGCTGCTCGAGCCCTACTGCCTGGAGTACGGCCTCACGGTGTGGTCCGACGATGTGCGCCTGCAGCACGACCGCCCCCTACGCGGGCCGGTGGAGCGCCTGTCCACCTGGGTGCTGCGGTTCCTCGGGGCGGCGTATCGCTGAGGTCGACGCGCTGGGCGGCTGCATCGTCGCGCGGCGCTGCGACATCGCGCGGCAATCGGCGCCAATCGAGCCGGCCATAACGATGGGGTCGGCCACCTTTGCCGACTTGGGAGGCAGAGTTGACCCGATCCATCGTTGTTGCCCTGACCGTGTGCACCGCCCTGGTGGCTTGCGACGTCGAGCCCGATGCTCACGTCGAGGCCCCCGATGCCGAAGCGCTAGCGCACTACGGAAGCCTGGACCTGTGGCCCTCTTCGGGAGGAGTCGCGGTCATCCCCGTGTGCTGGGACGCGTCTCTGAACGGGCAGTACGCCAGCGAGAAGCAGGCCGTTCGAGACGCCATCGAGGCCACCTGGAGCCAGGCGGCTTGGGTGTCGTTCACCGGCTGGGGCACCTGCACCAGCACCATCACCAGCACGCGCGTTCACCTTCGCAACGGCACGTTACCCTCGGCGTCGAAGGTGGGGTACCCGGGCGCGTCGCAGGAGAACACCGTCGTCCTGGACCTGGACTACCCGGACGCGCCCGAGATCGGAGTGCACGAGTTCGGCCACGTGCTGGGGCTGCTCCACGAGCACCAGCATCCCGATTCTCCGGGATGCGTGGTGGCGGGCGAGTCGTTCGGGCCCTACGCCTTTGCCAACTCGGAGACGCTGCTGCGCTACGATCCCTACTCGGTGATGAACTACTGCTACCCCGACCGGGAGGACGGCGAGCTGTCCTTCGGGGACTTCGTGGGCATCCAGCTCATGTACGGGGAGAAGGATCGCAACGTGGAGGTCACCCCGGTGCCCGGCAGCGATCCGGTCTTCTTCGATCTGCAGATGGACAACAGTCACCAGCCCTCGTTCCTCTCCTTCGAGGTGGTGGGGGCAGGCGAGTTCGACGAGGACGGAGATGCCGACGTGATGTTCTGGTACCCGGCCCAGAACAGCGGCACGCTGCGCTGCACCACCTCCATCGACCGCTCCCTCTTCCCGCCCGCCACGGGCGCCGAGCCCGTGGCGGTGGGGGACTTCGACGGGGACGGGCAGTCCGACTCGTTCTGGGCCGTGCCGGGAGGTGCGGACGAGGTCTGGCAGACGTCGAACAACAGCTGCGGCTACACGCGCCACAACGCGTCGTTCAACCTCACGGCGGGCTCCGAGGTCCACGTGGGTGACTTCGACGGCGACGGGTCGGACGACCTGCTCTACTCCTCGTGGGGAGGAAACTGGTACTTCGCGACGTCGACGGGTGCTGGTGGCTCCTTCGCCTCCTGGGGCTACGCCGTGGTGGACGGGGTCTTCCGCTTCGACATGGACGATCGGATTCCTGCCATCGGAGACTTCGATGGCGACGGTGACGACGACATCCTCTGGGTGGGCCTGGGGGCTGTGTCGGACTTGATCTGGGAGCACACGGGTACCACCGCCAACTCCTTCCTCGATCCGATCTTCACCGAGTACGCCGCGCCCTTCCCGCTGCCCTACCCGGCCGTGGAGCCCGTGGTGGCGAAGGTGGCCGGCGACGATGACTGCGACGACGTCATCTTCTACCGCACCGGCGTGGACGACGGCGTGTGGGTCGGGGACTGCTCGGGCGCGGGTGGCATCGCCTTCGGCGGCGGGCTGACCACGCTGCGCGACGACTACGAGGTCGGCGTGCACGAGGACCAGCTGCTGCTGTTCGGCCGGCTGTAGCAACCGGAGCAGGCGGGGAGAGTGCCTCCCCGGGCGTGACGACCAACCGGTACCAATGTGGCCACCTGGTGTTCGATGCGTCCCGGGGCTGCCTGCTCGGAGGGGGCCAGGAGACGAGGCTCACCACCAAGGAGGCCCACGTCCTGGCCTACCTGGCGTCTCGCCAGGGAACCACGGTGTCGCGAGACGAGCTGCTGGTGGAGGTCTGGGGCTATCCGCGGCCCGTGGCCACCCGCGCGGTGGACAACGCCATCCGACGGATCCGCAGGAAGCTGGGAGACGACCCCAGGCGTCCCCGAGTGCTGTTCACCGTGTACGGCTCGGGCTACCGCCTGCAGACCTCGCGAGGTCTCCGGTCGGACTTCTTCGGCAGGACCGAGGTGCTGGCTCGGCTGGATCAGCTGTGGCACGAGGCCCGGACGGTGCAGCTCGTGGGTCTGGGCGGGATCGGCAAGACCCGCCTGGCCCAGGCCCACGCGCAGCGCTGGAGGCAGGCCGGGGAGCTGGTGATCTGGGCGGATGGGGCGCAGATCCCCGTACAGCGACTCCGTGTGGCGTCCGGGGGCGTCGAGTCCGCTCGGCGTCGCTTGTTGATTGTCGAGGACGCGCCTGATGACCGGGCGTTCCGGGCGACCCTCGAGGCGCTGCACGCCGAGGAGCCCGAGCTGTGCGTTCTGCTGCTGCGCACGCAGGTGTGCCGAGAGGCGGCCTGGCCCACCCTGTGGCTCACGGGGCTCGGCGTGCCTGCGGGGGTGCGGCTGCTGCGGCATGCGATGGATGGCGCACCGGAGTGGACCGAGGCCCAGCTGCGACAGATCGTCCGGCTGCTCGACGGTCACCCTGCTGGGTTGCGTCTGGCCGCGGCGCGCAGCGCGCTGTTGCGTCCGGCGGAGCTCCTGTGTCGACTGCGGACGTCGGCGCAGGTGGTGGCGCAGGCGGAGCCGATGCTGGCGGCCTCGTTCCGCAGGCTCAGCCAAGGGCAGCGGCGGATGCTCGCGCAGCTGGCGTACCTGCCGGGTCCGGTCACCGTGCGCCTGGCGGAGGAGATCGTGGACCCGGGGCGGGTGGGAGCCACCCTGGACGGCCTGCAGGCGCTGCGGGACGCGGCGCTGCTGGAGCGCACGTCGGACGGAGGTGTGCGAGTCCATCAGCTGGTCCGGCTGTTCGCCGTGCAGCGGTGGGGGGGCCCCGAGGTGGAGGCGGGGGTGTCACGGCGCTGCCTGGCGCTGGCCGGCGGCGATCCCGAGGTGGTCGCAGATCTACGGCGCGCCATCGAGGAGGGTGTGACGGAGGGCAGCGCCGTGGTGGTGTCGGCGGCGTTGGCAACACTCGCGGGATCCGAGCTGGTCCGCGGGGATCCCCATGGCGCGTTGGCTGTGTTGGAGCGGGGGATGCGCCTGTCGACGGGGGCTGTGGGGGTGAGGTTCCTCGCGGTCCTGCGTGCCGTTGCCGGAGCCCAGCTTCGGGGACGCTTGCAGGGAGCGAAGGCGTTGGCAGAGCCCATGCACGGCTCGCAGGTGGACACCGATCTCGAGGCGTGCACCGCGGCCACCCGCGCATGGTTGGGCGGCACGTCGTGGGACCCGCGACTGGCGGCCTCTGGGCCTCGTGGCGCGTTGCTCGCCCAGATCCTGCAGGGCGTGGCACCTCGGCGTGGGTAGATCGAACCGCGGCGGTCCCCTGCAGCCATTTGTTAGGCGTTCAGGTCGCGCTCCGGCTGATCGTCGGCCACCAGGGCGTCGTGGATGCGGGTGACCTCGTCGAGGAAGGCTTGCCAGCGGGCACCTGGCTCTCCGTCGTCGAGCATCAGCACGGGGCACCGCTTCCCGGTCCAGTGGTGGTGGGTCACCACCTTGTCGATGGACAAGCTCAGGTCGTAGCGGAGCACCGCCACCAGCCGGGCGGTGCGGTCGAAGGCCGCTGCCTGGTCGATGCCTTCGTTCATGCAGATCTCCACACCGATGCTCTGGGCGTTGCCGTCACGCGAGCCCGCGTGCCAGCCCACCTCGTTGAGCGGCAGGCTCTTTACGATCCGCTGGTCGTCGACGGTGTAGTGCCACGACACCCAGTGTTCCTTGCCGCGATGGGTGTAGTGGCCGCGGTTGGCGAGGAAGCGGCCGTGGGCGGCGGCGTCGGCCCCGGGATGGGTGTTCGACGTGTTGTGCACGGTGATCATCGTGGGGGTCATCGGGGTGCCGGGCCGGTTGGGACGCGCGGGGTCGATCATGTGGATCTCGAGGTTCAGGCTCGCCCCCAGCTCTCCTCGCGTCATCACGTCTCCCGGCGTCGGCGCAGTCTTACACGATGGCGATGCACGGGACTCCGCGCTGGTCGCGGGCAGGACTGCGGAGGTGCCCACGTCGCCACAGGTCCTCGACCCCGCCAGACGACGGCTGGATCTGCTCGCGAGCCAGGTAACGCCGGGCTGGTTGGCCCAGGTGGAGCGGCTGGAGGTCGAGGGGTGCTCCCCGGTTCGAAGGGTCGGCAGAGACGACGGACCTCTGGCGTTCGTGTCTCCGTGCCCGAAGCGATGGGAGTTCCTTGAGCCGACGGAGCCGAAGACCGTGCGGCACTGCGGGCAGTGCGCGGAGCGCCGAGTCGTGCGCAGGTCAGCCCCTCGAGACGACCAGCGGGAACCGGGTGGGTGCTGCACGGTCTGTGCACAGGTCCGCCCCGCGATCCGCACCCATGCTGCAGCTGACCTCGTCGATCGAGGGGTTCCCTTGCCGCCGATGCAGCGCTCCACCACCCACTGGACCTGGCTCCCCGGACTCGTCGTGCTCGCCGTGGAGCCCGTGCGCTGGCTGGTGCGCACCTGGACGGATCCGGCCTACGACAGCGACGGTGCCTGGGTAGCGCTGCTGTGCCTCGGTGTGCTCGTGCGCTGTGTGACGTCGGGTCCTGCCGAGCGAGACGACACCGCGCTGCGGCGGGCCCTGTGGCTGTGGCTGGGGGCGGCGGCCGTGCGGCTGCTGGGCCGCGTGCTGGACGTGGACCACATCGCGGCGCTGGCGTTGGTGGCCGACGTGGGGGCGCTGGCGCTCCTGCTGCGCACCTCGCGGCGGCCTTGGCCCGTCGCACCGTGGGCCCTGGCCGGGCTGTTCGCCATGGCGCTGCCCGTGCAGCACGCGCTGCAGCAGCTGGCGTCTTGGCCGCTCAGGGTGGCCTCCACCGTGACGGCGGCCAGCGTGCTGCGGGGCGTGTGGCCGGAGCTACGGCGCGAGGGCACGGTGCTGCTGTTGCCCGACGGGCCGCTGTCCGTCGCGCTGCCGTGCAGCGGGGCCTCGGGCCTGGTGCTGCTGGGAACCCTCGCGCTGGCCATCGCCTGTCGCCGTCGGCTGGACCGCAGCGCCTGGCTGCTGGGAGCGGCCGCGGTGCTCGCGGGGGCGTGGCTCACGAACACGCTGCGCATCGTGATCCTGGCGCTGGGTCCCACGGAGCAGTGGCTGCTGGAGCCGGCTCACACCGTGGTGGGGCTGGTGGCTCTGGCGGCCGGTGCCGCGCTGCCGCTGTGGGTGGCGCGCCGCCTGCCGGAGCGCGTGCCCGAGTCGGCGCGGCATGTCGCTGCCTCCCTGGACCATCGCTGGTGGCGCCTGATGGGCCTCGCCTTCAGCGCCGCCGCCCTGTGGGTGGTGCAGGCCCCCCATCGCCCCCTCGACGTGAGCGCTGATCCGCGGACGGCGCAGCTACCGGCGGTCCTCGGGCCCTGGCTCGGGCAGCCCGGCGAGCCCACCGAGCAGGAGCAGCGCTACTTCAAGCAGTACGGCGGCGAGCTGCAGCGGGTGCGCTACGACACCGGCGCTGGCCACACGGTGCTGCTGGTGTCCACCACCGCCCCCGTACGGCACCTGCACTCGCCACGCGCGTGCTTGCAGGGGGCTGGCCACACGGTGGAGCGCCTCGGGCTGCAGCCTGGCGCTCCCGAGCCCACCGTGGTGTGGCGCAGCGTGGACCCCGATGGTCACGCCTGGCGCGTCCAGACCACGTTCCTGTCAGCTGCGGGTACCACCGCCGACTCCGCGTCGGAGGTGGTCTGGCGCTGGCTCGCCGAGCCCGGCGTGCCCTGGATGCTCGTGGAGCGCGTCACCCCGTGGGAGGCCTGTCAGGTCGAGCCCGGGCGGTGCGAGGCCCTCGATCACCACCTGTTCGCGTCGCTGGAGGCGTCCTCCCTATGAGCGGGCTTCGCATGTGCGCCCCGCGAACCCCCCGAACGCGCACCGGGGTTCTTCGAACCCTGATCGGCGCACGTCCGAGGGGATCGCGGCTCGCACGAAGCCCTTCCTGTTGCCGGGCTTCGTATGTGCGCCCCGCGAACCCCCCGAACGCGCACCGGGGTTCTTCGAACCCTGATCGGCGCACGTCCGAGGGGATCGCAGCTCGCACGAAGCCCTTGGCATGAACCACACCGGAGTCCGACATGCTGCTGTCTGCGCTGTTCTGCACCGCCTTGGCCACGGTGATCCCCGCCGGCTCCCTCGAGGGGGAGGTGGAGGGGCGGCCCGTCGCGCTGCCCGCCCTGAAGACCGACGTGGTGGCCCACCTCGACGGGGATCTGGCCACCGTGAAGCTCACCCAGACCTTCGCCAACGAGACCGGGCAGCCCATGCACGCGCGCTACGTGTTTCCGCTGCCCGAGGACGCGGCTGTCACCGCCATGACGCTGAAGACGCCGTCGGCCGAGATCGAGGCGCGCATCGAGAAGCGAGCGAAGGCCACGCAGATCTTCGAGACGGCCAAGGCCGAGGGCAAGAAGGCCGCACTGCTCGATCAGGAGCGACCCAACGTGTTCCAGCAGCAGGTGGCCAACCTGGGACCGGGAGAGAAGGTCAGCGTGACCCTGACCTACGCCCACGCCGTGCCTCGTCGCGACGGCGAGTATCGATGGCAGCTGCCGCTGGTGGTGGGCCCGCGCTACGTGCCGTCGGACGCCGCCGCCTCTCCCGATCCGCTGGGCACCTGGACGGTGAAGTCCACCGATCGGCTGCCCAACCCCGACCACATCGACCGCGACCGGGTGTCGGTGGTGGTGCACATGGACGGCGGCGTGCCCATCCAGTCCGTGGACAGCCCGTCGCACGAGCTGTCGGTGAAGGGGTCGGGAGCCAGGCGCACGGTCACCCTGGCCGGGGGCCGCGTGCTCGACAACAAGGACCTGCGCCTGGACTACCGGCTCGCCTCGGACGACGTGGCCGTCGGCGTCACGACCTACGCCGATGCGGGGCGCGGCATCGTCTCGCTGCTGGTGGAGCCGCCCGCGGCGGTCCAGGCAGAGAACCTCACGCCTCGGGAGATGGTGTTCGTGCTGGACACCAGCTGCAGCATGTCGGGGATCCCGATGGAGGCCAGCAAGCACTTCATGCGCGAGGCCATCGCCGATCTGCGGCCCTCGGACATGCTGCGCATGGTGCGCTTCGACACCGCCGCGAGCGAGTGGAGCTCCCGGGGAGAGCCGGTGAACGCGGAGACCGTGCGCAGCGCCCTGGCGTGGGTCGACGGTCTGGGCGGCAGGGGAGGCACGGACGTCTCGGCCGGGATCCGCACCGCACTGAAACCCCCGGTGCAGGACGGGCGGCTGCGGATCGTGGTGTTCCTGTCGGACGGCTACATCGGCAACGAGGCCCACGTGCTGGGGGAGCTTCGCTCGCAGCGGGGAGAGGCCCGGATCTTCGCCTTCGGCATCGGCAATGCCGTCAACCGCTACCTCGTGGAGGAGATGGCGCGCGAAGGGCGAGGCGTGGCCCGGATCGTGGGCACCGTGGGCCGTGGCGGCCGAGGAGGCGGGCTCGACGCACAGGAGGCCACCGAGGCCGCGGCGCAGCTCGCCGAGCGTCTCGAGGCGGCCGTGCTCACCGACGTCTCCATCGACTGGGGTACCGCGGCCGTGCGGGACACCACCCCCACGGTGCTCCCCGATCTGTTCGCGGGCGAGCCGCTGCGCGTGATGGCGCGCTTCGATGCGCCAGGCGTGCACGAGGTGACGGTGCGCGGGCGGATCGCGGGCCGTGCGGCCACCCTGCCGCTGAAGGTGACGCTGCCGAAGGAGGCGGCGGCCCACACCGCGCTGCCCAACCTGTGGGCCCGTAGCCAGGTGGAGGACCGCATGATCGATCTGCTGGACCCCACTGCCACCGCCACCGCACGCCAGACGCTGCAGGACCAGGTGACCACGCTGGGGCTCGAGTACGGATTGGTCACGCAGTGGACGAGCTTCGTGGCGGTGGCCCCCGATGCGCCGCTGCCGAGCGCACAGGACACCAAGACCGCGGACGTGGCCACGCCGCCACCAGCGGGGGTGTCGCCCAAGGCCTACGGCGGACCCACCTTCGGCGGCGGGGCCGCTCCGGAGCCGGCGACCTGGCTCGGTGGGCTGCTGCTGGTGTCGATGGCGGGTGGGTCGCTGTGGGGTCGGCGTCGCCGAGACGAGGCTTCGCGGTGACGCAGCCTCAATGGTGTGGCTGCTCGGTGCTGGGTCGCAGGGCCCAGCGAAACCGGAGCCCCCAGCTCAGGCGGGTGTCGAGGCGAGCGAGCTCCGCGGGCGGCTGGCTGTCGTAGCGCAGCTGGAGATCCGCGGTCATCGACACCACCTCGTTCACGTGGGCCTCGAGGGTGTGGTAGTCGACGAGCAGCTGGTCTGCCCACCGATCCAGGCGAGGCTCCGCGTACAGGGTGTGCGTCCAGGTCAGGCCGTCCTCGATGATGCCCAGCCGCCAGCTGATCCGCCCCACCGCGCGCGGGTTGGTGACGAGCCGGGCGTCCCGACCCTCGGGATCCACACCGCGGACCTCGTGCTCGAGCAGGGCTCCGAGTCCGACGGACAGACCCCATCGTGGCTGATGAACCACGACGAGGCGCGTGGCCACGGCCGCCGTCAGGCGTGCATCGAGCAGCAGCAGCAGGTTGTTCTGGTACTGCACGCCGGCTTCGAGTCCGAGCCGACGCGACAGCATCTGCGTGTGTCCGGCGTGGACCAGCCGACGGTCGACGAACGTGGTGCCCGCGAAGCTCATCAGGGAGCCCGAGGCGCTGAACAGCCCACGGGATCGCACCCAAGGCAGCCCGTCCCCCGGGCGAGCCGGGAAGTTCGAGCGATGCTGAGCGGCCAGCTCACCTTGCAGGCTCACCGACGACAGGTTGCCCGAGGCGAGCGAGCCTCCGCCGCCCAGGTGGGCGCCGAAACCCTCCTCGTGCACGGCCGCCGCCATGTTCTCGTTGTTGACCTGCGCCAGCGCGAGGCCCGAGATCAGCGAGAGGACGAGACCCACGTTCCCTCCACCAGCAGACTACGAGCGGAGGCGGCGTGGCCTGCTGGCAGGGGGCGCCGAAATGATGACCAAGGGCGCCATCCCGCGATGCTACAGGTTTCCGCTCCGCGCCTGCAGCGTCAGCTGCACCATGGGCCCGTACTGGGCGTGTCGGGTGAACGACATGGCTCGCCTCGTCTGCAGGCCGTCGAACAGCGACACGCCCCCGGCGACGAGCATCGGCACCAGGGTGAGCACCATCTCGTCCACCAACCCGGCGTCGAGGCCACTGCGCACGAGGGCTCCGCCGTCGAGGTAGACGTCGTGCTCCCCGGCGGCCTCCTTGGCCTGATCCACCAGCGACTCGATGGGCCCCTGCACCGCGCGCACCGTGGGAACCACGGGCTCGAGGGGACGGCTGGTGGGTACCAGCACGGGCACGTCCCCGTAGGGCCAGGCACCCATTCCGGCCACCACGTCGTAGGTGTGGCGGCCCATGAGCATGGCGCCGATCTGCGCCATGAAGGCCTCGAAGGTCACCGCGCCGGGGTCGGTGGTGGCTTCGTCGACCTGGCTGCCGGCCTCGTTCAGCCAAGACAGATCGTCGTCGGGGCCAGCGATGAAGCCGTCCATCGAGCACGCCAGGTACACACGGACACGAGACGATGCAGCCATGGTCCCTCCTTGTGTTCTCCTAATACGCAACAATGATTGCGCAATGAATGTTGTGTTATCTCGCTCTGGGAGGCTCCCCCTGGCTGGACGACCCAAGCGCATTCCCGACGAGGACGTGCTGCAGGCCGCTGCGCGCGTGATCGGCGAGCGGGGGCCCCACGCCTTGACCCTCGCCGCCGTGGGGCAGGCCTGTGGACTGTCGGCGGCGGCGGTGCAGCGCCGCTTCGGCTCCAAGCGAGCGCTGATGCTGGCCCTGTTCGATCTGGGGCTGCAGCAGGCCCGCGACGCCTTCGAGGACGCCGACGCAGCACACGAGGGGCTGCAGGCCGTGATCGAGGGCTTGGCGGGGGCTGCGGAGGGGATCGTGAGCCACGTGGAGGCGGCGCACCACCTCGCTACGCTGGCGGACGACTTGCTGGACGTGGAGCGGCGGGCGCGCACCCAGGCCTATCAGCACACACTGGAGGCCGAGGTCGCTCGGCGGATCGGCGCGCTGGTTCAGGCAGGTCAGCTCACGGAGGTGGATCCCGAGGGGCTGGCCCGCCAGCTCGTGCTCACCCAGGCGGGGGCGCTCCTACGGTGGAGCATTGCCGCCGACGCGCCGGATCAGCGGTGTGCCGACGCGGTACGGGCCGCGCTTCGGTGGGTCGTGCGCCACTACGGAACGTCGCCGGGCGAGGGGTCGTAGTAGCGCGAGGGCTTCAGCGTCAGCCGCGCATCGCCCCCGATCGCCTGCTGCAGATCGCGGACGTGCTGCAGCGAGGCGTTGTCGTGCATGGTGTCGAGGTGGCCGGTGACCTGTAGCTGACCAGCCTCGTGGTGCATCTCGAAGCGCCAGCCGGCAGGGCGACCCACCCCGTCGCGGCGGGTCCATCCGAGGCGCATTCCGTCCGGCAGCGCCCGCAGCCAGCCAGCGAGGGCGTCCATGGGAGCGCCAGCCACCACCACGCACAGCGACCGATCGCCCGCGATGGCGTCCAGTGCCGCCAGATCCGAGGGCGAGGAGCTCCGTGCGGGCACCTCGAGCCGGGTCAGCCGGGGGAAGGCGCTGGTGTGGTTCAGCGCGTTCACCACCTCGCGCAGGCCACAGGTGACGGAGAGCTGCTCGAGGGTCGGTAGGGCACTGGAAGCCGCCTCGCGCAGCGCTGCTGCCCCCAGCCCGCTCACCCGCCGTAGCTGCCGCATCGCGGGATGCAGCAGCTGGGTGTCGGTGCCCAGGAAGTGCAGCCGCTCCACGGTGGCCCACGACGGATCATCGAGGACTCGTCCGAGCTCCTCGGAGTCTTGGAACCACACCTCGGCTTCCGTGAGGAACCCGCGCTCGACCACCGAGCCGTGGCGCGCGATCACCGAGTGGATCCGGCCCACCGCTGCTGCCCAGTGGGCGTCGAGCAGCGCCCGGAGCCGCTTCGGATCGGCGCTCGGATCCAGCTGGAGCCGGATCAGCTCGCCGCGCGGGTCTGCTTGCTCGGTGAGCCAGTCGGCGAGCACCGCCCGGGGCCCGTCGTCGCGCAGATCGGCCACCACTCGCTCGTGCAGCTCGGCATAGCGAGCCGTGGGGGGAGGCAGGTCCACCTGCACCGGGGGATCGATCCAGGGTCGCACGGGTCGACCCACGATCTCGATCCCGTCGCGCCGCGCCAGCACGAATGGTCGGTACGCCTCGTCGGTGCCCATCTCCTGGTGACAGGCCTCTCGGCAGTAGGCCTCGAAGGTCGGGATGGCGCCGCCGTTGCTGTCCCAGGGCACCGAGTACCAGCCGTTGGGCATGCTCACGGTCTCGTCGGGGCAGTATCGGCAGAAGTCGGCGCCGCGCGGCGGCAGCACCTCGGGCTCGGGCCAGATCCGCTCTGGGCACAGGTGGGGGAACAGCGGGGTGTGCCGAGTGGAGTACTCCACTGCGCAGTGCACGGCGTCGTCGGCCTCGTCGCACCAGTACTGGGCGACGCCGACCATCACGCTGTGGATGTCGGGTCGCTGCTCGAAGGTGTGCCGCGCCAGGGGCACGAAGACGTCGTCGACGAACCGCTGACGGGCGGTGGCTGCTTGGTTCATAGGCTCCCTCTGCAGATGTCCAGCTGGCGCTGCCGCTCGCCGCGATCCAGCTTGTGGAAGTAGCTCTCGAGCACCACGGGCACGCCCGCTTGCTCGCGCTCCCGGGCCCAGTCGAGCCCGAAGGTGTCGGGCTCGATGGGGCGGTGGGTGTCGTGGCGGCCGTCGTTGGCGGACACGTGCACCTCGACGATGCGGTCGTAGTCCATCAAGCGGCGCCACACGCGGTCCGTGAGCACCCCCTGGCTCATCCCGATGAAGGCGTGCGACACATCCACCGCGAGCCGCAGGCCATCGGCCATCGCGTGCTGCAGCGCGTCGTCGTCGCCGAGGGGGTGGCCTGGGTACATGGTCTCCAGGGCGGGCCCCACCGGTAGCTGCATGCCCGGTGTGGGGTGCACGGAGTCGGCGCTCACCACGCAGCGTCCGTCGATCCAGACGGGCTGGCGCCGGGCATCGAAGGCGAAGCCGTGGTGGGTGCGCGTGGGCACCGCGCAGCGATGCACGTGATCGTGGAAGGACGGTGTGGGCAGGTTGCCCGGGGTCAGCTGGATGCCGTCCGGCTGAAGCGCGCACAGCGCATCGAAGGCAGCGGCCATGGGTCGACCCTGCAGACAGCTCATCGCCAGGTACGGCACGAGCACCCTCCCCGGTGTTCGTCGCGTTCTCGAAAACGTAGCGCTCGGACCGACCAGGCACTGACCGGGCCAGCTGGTTACTCACCGCCTCCCATGCTGATCCATCGCGGTGGCCCCGCCCTGACCGAAGCCCGGCGTCACGAGCGCCTCCAGCAGGCGCGCCGGGTCGCGCCTGGACTCTCCGACCTGCACGCCGACCACGTGCACCTGGTGCGACTCGCCCGGCCCTTGTCCGAGCAGGAGCAGGGCGTGCTGGACCGACTGCTCACCTACGGCGCTCGCCCCACGGCGCCACCCCGCGAGGGCGTGCAGCGCTTCGTCACCCCGCGGATGGGCACGAAGTCTCCCTGGTCCACGAAGGCCACGGAGATCGCCGCGGTGGCTGGCCTGGCGGACGCCGTCCACCGCATCGAGCGAGGCGTGCTCTACACCCTGAGTGCGTCCAGTGACGTCGATCCGAACGCGGTCCTCGCGGTGCTCCACGACCGCATGACGGAGACGGTGCACCTCGACGTGGAGTCGGCGGAGGCGCTGTTCGCTGCGGAGCCTGCGCGGCAGCTGCAGCGCATCGGGGTGCTCGAGGGTGGGACGGCGGCGCTCACGGCGGCCGACGCCGCGCTGGGGCTGGCCCTGTCGGAGGACGAGGTGGCGTACCTGGTGCGCGCCTTCACCGAGCTCGGCCGGGACCCCACCGACACCGAGCTGATGATGTTCGCCCAGGCGAACTCGGAGCACTGCCGGCACAAGATCTTCAACGCCACCGTCACCATCGACGGCGAGACGCAGCCGCAGTCCATGTTCGGCATGATTCGCAACACCCACGCGGCCCGCACGAGGCGTCACGAGGGGCGCGCGGAGGTGGCGGGCGACGTGCTGTCGGCCTACCGCGACAACGCGGCGGTGGTGGCGGGCTGGTCCACCCGGCGCTTCGAGCCCCACCCCGAGACCGGGGTGTACCGGCGCGCCGAGCCAGCGCCCCTCGACATCCTCATGAAGGTGGAGACGCACAACCACCCCACCGCCATCAGCCCCGGTCCGGGGGCCGCCACGGGGGCGGGGGGCGAGATCCGCGACGAGGGCGCTACGGGCCGAGGAGGCAAGCCCAAAATGGGCATGTGCGGCTACCTGGTGTCGCACCTGCGCCTGCCCGAGGGTGCGGAGCCCTGGGAGGGTCAGGGGCCTGGGCGGCCCGATCGCATCGCCTCGCCGCTGCAGATCATGGTGGAGGCGCCCATCGGCGCCGCTGCCTTCAACAACGAGTTCGGTCGCCCCAACCTCGCCGGGATCTTCCGCACCTTCGAGCAGCAGCACGGGTCCGACTGGCGCGGCTACCACAAGCCCATCATGATCGCGGGCGGGCTGGGCAACGTCGCGCGCGACCACGTGCACAAGAACGCCATCGAGCAAGGCGATGCGCTCGTCGTGCTCGGAGGCCCGGGCATGCGCATCGGGCTCGGCGGTGGTGCGGCGAGCTCGCTGGGGCAGGGGGCTCAGGACGCGGACCTGGACTTCGCGAGCGTGCAGCGGGCCAACGCCGAGATGCAGCGGCGCTGCCAGGAGGTCCTGGAGCGCTGCCAGGCCATGGGGGCGGACAACCCCATCGTGAGCCTGCACGACGTGGGGGCCGGCGGGCTGTCCAACGCGCTGCCCGAGCTCGTCCACGACGCGGGACGGGGTGCCTGCATCGAGCTGCGGTCCATCCCCAGCGCCGAGCCGAGCATGGCGCCCCACGAGATCTGGTGCAACGAGTCGCAGGAGCGCTACGTGCTGGCGGTGCGCCCGGCGGATCTGCCCACCTTCGAGGCGATGTGCGCCCGGGAGCGATGCCCCTACGCCGTGGTGGGCCACGCGACGACCGCCGAGCACCTCACGGTCACCGACTCCCTGCACGGCGTGCCTGCGGTGGACCTTCCGCTGTCGGTGATCTTCGGGAACCCACCGAAGATGCACCGCCACACCGAGCGTCTGTCGGCTCCGTCCGCACCGATGGAGCAGGTGCCGGTGGATCTGGCGGACGCTGCCGCCCGGGTGCTTCGGCTCCCCGTGGTGGGGGACAAGACCTTCCTCGTGACCATCGGGGATCGCTCGGTGACGGGCCTGGTGCACCGCGATCAGATGGTGGGGCCCTGGCAGGTCCCAGTGGCCGACGTGGCCACCACCACCACCACCTACGACGGTCCGCTGGGCGAGGCGATGGCGGTGGGGGAGCGCACTCCCTTGGCCCTGCTGGACGGTCCAGCAGCAGCGCGCATGACCATCGGCGAGGCCATCACGAACCTGGCGGCGGCTCCCTTCGAGGGGCTCGATCAGGTGGTGCTGTCGGCCAACTGGATGGCGAGTGCTGGGGATCCGGGCGAGGACGCCGTGCTCTACGACATGGTGCGCACGGTGGGCTCGGAGCTGTGTCCAGCGCTGGGGATCTGCGTGCCCGTGGGCAAGGACTCCATGTCCATGCGCACGTCGTGGGGGGAGCAGCGCGTGAGTGCGCCCGTTTCCCTCGTCGTGACGGCCTTCGCCCCGTGCCCCGACGTGCGCCGAACCCTCACGCCGCTGCTGCGCCTGGACCGCGGTCCCACGCGCCTGCTGCTGGTGGATCTGGGTGGTGGCCTGAACCGCCTGGGCGGCTCGGCGCTGGCGCAGGTGCACGGTGTGCTGGGCGACGAGGCGCCCGATCTCGACGATCCGGCGCACCTGGTGGGCTTCGTGGCGGCGATCCAGCAGGCGAACGCCGAGGGGCTGCTGCTCGCCTACCACGACCGCTCCGACGGCGGGCTGTGGGCTTGTCTGTGCGAGATGGCCTTCGCATCGCGCTGTGGCTTCGACGTGCAGCTGCCTGCCGGCTCCGCGCCCACCCCAGCACTGTTCTCCGAGGAGCTGGGGGCGGTGCTGCAGGTGGCGGCGCCCGCGGTGGAGCGGGTGGCTGCCTTGTTCGCCGCCCAGGGCCTCGGCGCGCTCGTGCACGACCTTGGAGGGCCCACCGAAGGCGACACCCTCGTGGTGCGCAGCGGCGAGGCGGTGGTGCTTCGGGCGAGCCGAGCGGGCATGCACGAGCACTGGTCGTCGGTGAGCTGGCAGATCCAGCGCCTGCGCGACGACACGGCCTGCGCCGACGAGGAGCACGCTCGCCTGAGCGACGCCTCCGATCCCGGCATCGTGCCCCTGCTCACCTTCGACCTCGAGGCGTCGACCGCACCTGGCTCGGGGCCGCCTCCGCGGGTGGCCATCCTTCGAGAGCAGGGAGTGAACGGCCAGCTCGAGATGGCTGCGGCCTTCGAGCGCGCTGGGTTCGCCGCCGTCGACGTGCACATGTCCGACCTGTTCGCCGGTCGCGTGGCGCTGGACGGGTTCCGCGGCCTCGCGGCCTGTGGTGGCTTCAGCTACGGCGACGTGCTCGGGGCAGGAGGTGGCTGGGCGAAGTCGGTGCTCACCGATGCGCGGCTGCGCGAGGCCTTCACCACCTTCTTCGCGCGGCCCGACACCTTCGCGCTGGGGGCCTGCAATGGCTGTCAGATGCTGTCGGGTCTGCGGGAGATCATCGCCGGCGCCGAGGGATGGCCTCGCTTCGTGGAGAACCGGTCGGAGCAGTACGAGGCCCGCACGGTCACGCTGCGCCTGGAGAAGAGCCCGTCGATCTTCTTTGCGGGCATGGAGGGCTCGCGGATCCCGGTGCCGTCGGCGCACGGGGAGGGCCGCGCGCTGTTCGACACCGCCGATGCTCGCGATGCCGTGGAGCGCTCCGCGCTGGTGGGGGCGCGGTACTGCGATGGGCAC
Organism: Myxococcales bacterium; assembly: GCA_019634415.1. Taxonomy (GTDB): domain Bacteria; phylum Myxococcota_A; class UBA796; order UBA796; genus DRPG01. The sequence continues at coordinate 40,495 of JAHQVJ010000082.1, read as the reverse complement.
GGCGAGGTGGCCACGCGCTATCCGCTGGATCCCAACGGCAGCGAGGGCGGCATCGCAGCGCTCACCACCCCGGACGGCCGGATCACGGTGATGATGCCGCACCCGGAGCGGGCGTTCCGCTGGCTGAATCTGTCGTGGTGCCCCGACGACTGGAAGGTGCCCTCGGGGGACAGCCCGTGGATGCGCATGTTCCGCAACGCCTACGCCTGGACTACAGCGCGCTGAGCTGCGCCAGCAGCGGAGTGGCGTCGGCGCGGAGCCCCTCGAGGGTGAATCGGACGCTGCCCTGTCGGTCCAGCAGTGTCACGATGGACGAGTGGCTCATCTCACCGTCCGCCAGCGCTCGGTACCGCACTCCCAAGACTGCGGCGATCGGCCGCAGGTCTGCTTCAGTGGGGCGGGCCAGCGTCCAGCGCGTCTCGTCGAGTTCGTGCTCGGCCATCACCTGGGCCAGGAGCTCCGGATCGTCACGCTCGGGATCCAGGCTGATCAACAGCACACGCAGATCGGCTCGCTGCTGGCTCGTCAGCTCCGCCTCCAGGGCCTGGACGTCTCCGATCAGCATGGGGCACGCCATGGGGCAGCTCGCGTAGAACATGCTGACGAGGGTGGGGTGTCCCTCGTGGACGGCCAAGGACACTGCGGATCCGGTGGAGCTCTCGAGGGTGACCTCGAGATCGTACAAAGATGGACCCAGTGAGTCCGATTCGACGCCGAGGTCGAGTGCAGTGAGCTTCGGTTCGGTCGACGCCGTGCAGGCCGCCAGGACAATCCAGATCATTGCTCCTCCAGGTCGTTGGCGCATCGGAATCCGAGCTGGTTCGTGGTGGAGCGAGCCGTCAGGGACGTGCGGAAGGCCGCCCGTTGGAAGTTCGCGTAGTCGCGTGCGTCGGAAGCCGACAGGGCCCCGGCGCCGCAGAAGCGGAGCTCGTTGCCGTCTCCTCCCTCGCGGTTGTCGGCGCCGTACAGCGTCGCGTTGAAGTCCTCCACCCACTCCCAGACCAAGCCGTGCAGATCGTGGATGCCGAAGACGTTGGGGCGACGCTGGCCCACCGGCCGCAGCCCCCTGGAGGGCTCGCTGTACCACTCGAGGATCTGGGCGGTCCATTCCGGATCGTCGCGTGCGGACGGCTTCGTCTCCGATGCGCTCGCCGCGATCTCCCACTCGTGCTCGGTGGGCAGGCGCTTGCCGTGGGCGTCGCAGTAGGCGCGCGCGGCGAACCAGCTGACCTGGACCACAGGCTCGTCGAGCCCTCCGGCGGGCGTGAGGGGGGCCTGCCAGTCCGCCAGGTAGCGGGCGTCTGCGAACAGGCGGCGTACCCGATCTCGACGCCACTCGGGGCGTCTGCGCACGAAGCCGAGGTAGGCCTGCTTCGTGACCGGGGTCTCGTCGATCAGGAACGGCTCGACGCGGGCGGAGGGCTCTGTGTCGGGGGCGTACAGCGGCACGTAGGAGCCCCCCGGTATCGGCCGCATCTGTGAGCCCCAGCTCCCCACCGTGAGTGCGATGACGACCATGTCAGTGCCCACTGCGTGCAGCGGCTACGTCCGCCGGCGCCACGGCGTTGCCCCGATTTCCCCAGCTGTTGCGCACATAGGTCAGCACGTTGGCAATCTCGTCGTCCGAGAGGTTGCCCTGGGAGGGCATCACGCCGTCGTAGGTCTTGCCGTTGACCGTGATCTCGCCTTGCAAACCCTCGAGTACGATGCGGATGGATCGCGCGACGTCGGCCATCAGGTAGTCGGCCTCCGCAAGGGGGGGAAAGGCGCCGTCGAGCCCCTGGCCGTCGGCTTGGTGGCAGGCCACGCACACACCTGCGTAGACCTGGTGCCCCGCCTCGATCTGCTGCTCCTTGGTCAGCACCTCACCCGACGCCGCTCCGCCCTCCCTGGGTCCGCCCTTGTACAGCCGATCGTCCTGCTTGCCCGAGTAGACGCTGGGCACCTCCGCTCCGGCCACGTTCAGCATGCCCAACGAGCCCTTGTGGAACGTCCGGAAGATGGCGTGGTCCACCAGGATCATGGTGCCCGGCGTCTCCACCGCGAACTCCACCATGGAGGCGCCACCCGCAGGGATCAGCGTGGTCTGCACGTTGGGCTGGGGTGTGGAACTCCCCTCCGGGTAGACCCAGTCGAAGATCTCGCCGATCACGTGGAAGCTCGAGATCTTGTTGGGGCCGCCGTTGCCCACGAACAGTCGAACGGTCTCCCCGACCTGTGCCGTGAGGGCACTGTCTCCCACGAGGGACCCGACGCTGCCATTGAACACGACGTAGGTGGGGTCCTCGTCGATGGCGCTCTGCATGTCGAAGGTCTGCAGGCCCGCTGCCCCGTAGGGCTCGGCGGTGTAGAAGTCGCCTTGCATCACGTAGTACTCGCGGTCCACAGGAGGCAGCCCGCCAGGCGGCTCCACCACGATGAGGCCGTACATGCCGTTGGCGATGTGCATACCCACCGGAGCCGTGGCGCAGTGGTAGATGTACACGCCGGGATTCAGGGCTCGGAAGGTGAAGACGGACTCGTGGCCCGGAGCGGTACTGGTGCTCGCGGCGCCCCCGCCTGGCCCGGTCACGGCGTGCAGGTCGATGTTGTGCGGGAGTCGGTTGTCCGGGTGGTTCTGGAGGTGGAACTCCACGGAGTCGCCCTGCCGAATCCGGATCATCTTGCCTGGAACTTCGCCTCCGAAAGTCCAAAATAGATAGTCGGTGCCGTCGGCGATGGGCATCACCTTCTCGATCACCTCCAGCTCGACGATGACGTTCTTCGACTGGCGATCTCCGATGGGCGGTGGCACCTCGGGGGCATGGGTGAGGACGGCATGGATGGGGTCGCCGGTGGGGGTGGGGAGGTCCACGCCGCGGACCGGGGTGTCGCCGACCCCCTCGGCGCTGGACGACCCGCAACCGGCCGAGATCACGGCCATGAGCACCAGAGGACCGAAGTCGCTCGTCATCTCTTTTCTCCTGTCGCGCGCACTATATTTGGACTAATCATATCCAAATAAAGAGGTGGCGCGCAAGTAGGCGGTGCCCTCCAGTGGTCGCTAGAGCGTCTGCGGGGGATCCGTGCAGCTGACCGAACACACCGACATCGGGCTCCGACTCCTGATCTTGCTGGGGGCGACGGCACCGCGCCGCATGTCGGCCCAGTCCCTGGCTCAGAGGCATGGTCTGTCCTACTCCTACGTGCAGAAGGTCGTGCAGAGCCTGCAGGCATCCGGCTTCGTGGAGACGTTCAAGGGACGCTCCGGGGGCGTCCAGCTGGCTCGTCTGGCGGCCGACATCTCCGTGGGCGAGGTGGTTCGGGCGCTGGAGCCCCATCTGAACTTCGTGGAGTGCTTCCGGCCGGGGGCGAGCAGCTGCCTGCTCGTGGGGGGCTGCGAGCTCACCCAGGTGATGCTGCGCGCGAAGGCGGCGATGCTGGCGGAGCTCGACAAGACCACCATCGCCGACATCGTGACGGGCAGCTCCCGGGTGCCGGTCCTGCTCGAGGAGCCCCCCGATTAGCCTTCAGGATCTCGGGCCGAAGCGTGTTGCCACGTCGGCGCGCACGGCGGCCAGCTCCAGGCGGGGAGGGCTGCGCGACGACAGCTGCAGCTGGGCCCACTCCGCTGCGGCAGCCATCAGGTGCTCCATGGCTGCACCGAGATCGCCGCGGCGCCCGTGCACGCGCGCGGCCACTGTGTGCACCCGCCCGCGGGCACGGGGCCAGGGCGCGGCTCGTCGGAGGGCCGCTCGGAGGGCCGGCTCCGGATCCTCTCCGCCGCGTGCCCGGGCCTCCGCGGCCCAGGCCATCACCACCGCGGCCTGCTCGTGCGGGGTGTCGCCCAGCCGATCCAGCGCGGCCTCCAGGGCGTCGACGGATGGCTCGTGGGGGCCCGAGCCCAGGAGCAGGGCCGCCAGCTCCGCGGCCGCCAGGGCCGCCTGCACCGGTGGCGCGGCCTCCGTGGCGCGCTCCAGGGTGGGGCGCGCCTGGTCGGCCTGGCCCGCCCACGGAAGCACGCCTCCCAGCCGCTGCAGCACGTTTCCGGCCGCCGCCCGATCGCCTTGGTCCTCGAAGCGAGTGGCCGCCTCGCGCAGGGCCCCGACGGCGTCCTGGATCGCTCCCCGGTCCGCCAGCAGTGCCCCTCGGGTGGCGGCCACCACCGCGAGCAGCCAGCCTCGTCGGGGGCCGCTCACGTCGGCAGCAGCGTGCTCCAGGGTGGCCCAGGCGGCGTCGATCCGCCCCAGGTGCCGCAGGGCCTCGACGCCCGCCACGCGGTCGAGGATGGCCAGGGCGCGTGGGGAGTGACGATCGTGGAGCTGGGCGCTGGCATCCAGTAGCGCCAGGGCCTCGGCAAACCGACCCTGGGCCACCTGCACCCGCGCCAGCTTGCCCATGGCCATCGCGGCGGTGGTGGGCAGTCGCTGCTGTGCCAGGCGGCTGGCCTCCGCGTAGCGCAGGCTGGCGCCCTCGAGCTGCCCCAGTCGTGCCAGCGTGTCGCCGAGGAGCATGGTGCGCTCGGAGCGCCAGGCGGGATCGTCGCCGCGCTCGTCGAGCAGGGTGCGCAGATCGTCGCACGCTCCCGGCAGGTCTCCACCTGCGGTTTTCGCCCGGGCGCGTTGCTCGTGCACCAGTCGCTGTCCCGGAACCGACTGCAGCTCGGTGAACCGCGCCAGCGCCTCGTCCAGATCGGCGGTGGCCGCGGCGGGATCGTGGGGAAGCTGCAGCCGGGCGCGCGCCAGTCGAAGATCGGCTGCGAGGTCCGAGGCCATGGTGGGCTCCACCTGTGCGAGCCCTGCGTCCACAGCACTCCATGCCGAGGCCTCGTCGCCGGTGGCCTGGAGTGCCTCTGCGGCTGCGAGCTGCGCCCGCACCTTCAGCTCCGAGGGCAACGACCGGTCGAGCATCGCCTGCATCGCCTGCATCGCCTCGGGGGTCGCGGACCGACGTCGACAGAGGGCAGCCCACGCCTCGAGGGACGCCACGGCCCCCTCGGACGCGCCGAGCCGAGCGCCTCGCGTCATGGCGGTCACCAGGTCGGCATCGAGGGGCTCTAGGGTGTCGAGTACCGAGGTGCGGCGGGATGTGCGCAGATCCTGCCGCAGGGCCTCTCCTCCGTGGCCGGCACACCAGGCCACGTGCCGTAGGGCGGCCGCTGGCGTGTCGGTCACGGTGCGAGCCAGGAACGCTCGCGCGGAGGTGGACGGAGACAGTCGCCCGTCGTGGATGGGCTGCAGCCAGCCCCGCTGCTGCAGGCCCTCGAGCAGCTCGGCCACTGTCTGGCCCTCCCCTGGCTCCACCACGGCGTGGGCTGCGTCGAGCGACAACGGGCTGGCGAAGGCGGTGCACTGGGCGAGGGCGTGCTGCAGGGGCTCGGGCAGCGCGGCGTGGGTCACCTCCAGCACCCGGTCGAGGGTGCCTTCCCGGAGCACGCCGACGGCGTCTTCCGTGTGGGAGTCGTCTCGGGCCTCGAGCTCGGTGGCCAGTGCCGCGGGGGTGCTGTCGTGCAGTGCTCCGGCGGCGAGCACGGCGGCTTCGGGTAGGCCTTGCAGCGCGTGGCAGAGGCGATGAAGGCCGGGATCCTCCGGGAGCTCGAGCCCGCGGGACTTCGCGAGGGCGCTGATCAGCGCCACCATGTGATCCGTCGGCAGGGGCTCCACCCACAAGCTCGCTCCCCACCCCACGAGAGGGGTCTCGCTCGTCAGGAGCAGCCGCAGGTCAGGGGCCGCCACCAGCCACTCCGACAGGGCTGTGGCGTGCTCACCGAGCACCTCGGCGCCGTCCAACACCAGCAGAGGGGCCGCGTGTCGACGCAGGGCGGAGCCGATCCGGCGCGGACCGTCCTCGGGCACCCAGTGCAGCTGAAGGCGGTGGGCCACCGCTCGCCACGCGTGCAGGGGTGTGGATGCCCGCGACAGATCCACCCACAGCGGCCGTCCGTTGGCGGCCGTCCATCCTTGCAGCGTAGTGCGTGCGAGAGATGTCTTGCCGACGCCGCGGGGGCCGTGCAGCTGGACCGCGCCCCCGGCTGTGAGCCACTCGGAGAGGCTGTTGGCCTCCTCGTCGCGGCCCACCAGCTCGCCCTGGGCGGACGTGATGGTGGTTCGACTCGCATGCTCGACCAGCAATCCGGCACAGTCCCCGAAGCCAGATGCTAACTCACCAAATGGCGAGCGCGGGTGCGAAGGCTAGGGGTCCACCGCGATCAGCAGCGGCTCTCCCAGATCCGACACGATCTCCACCTCGGTGGGAGCTGCCTCCAGATCGAAGGTGGCGGCGTAGCGTACGTCGCCCGCGTCGTAGCTCAAGGGTCCCAGCCCGGTGACCTCGAGGCGTGCTCGACCGCCGTAGTTCGAGGCCGTGCGGACCGTCAGCTCGCCGCGGCCCGCGTCGTAGGTGGCCACCGGATCCACGAAGGTGTGCTCGATCTTGCCCAGCTCCTCGTCGACGAGCCAGAAGCGGTCGGCCGCCAGGTCCCGTACCACCTGCACCTGCTCCGTGTTGGGCCAGGTGATCTCGATCTCGTCGACATGGTCGGTGGCGCCCAGCCCGAAGTGCAGCGTGAGCATGCGGTGGCTGTGGGCGGAGTCGCCACCCGTCACCCGGCGCATGAGCGGCACGCCGCCAGCGGTCAGGCGAGCCACCGCTCCGATGGCGGCGCGGTTGCTGCGGCTCCCTCCCAGCAGCTTGATCTCGATCCAGTGGCGGTCTGTCTCGTTGCGGTGATCGGGGTCCATGCGGGTGTTGGCGAACAGCTTGCTGGGGCGGGCTCCCTCCACGAACAGGAAGATGTCCATGTCGCCGTCGCCGTCGTAGTCCGCGGTGGTGCCGGCACGAGAGACGTGGCCCGTCCAGCCCTGCTGCCGGTGGGCCACGAGCTTGCCCGATCCGTCGGCTGCGTTGATGTAGAGCATCTCCGGTGTGTCGCGCAGGCTGCTGCCCACCCACAGGTCGATCCAGCCGTCGTTGTCGAAGTCCTCGAAGTTGGTGGGCCAGGAGTTGTGGCCGAAGCACACGCCGTAGTCCCGGCAGGCATTCGCCGTCAGCTCCTTGCCGGGAAGGCCCATGTACAGCGCATTCCCGTGGGGGACCGGCGGCAGCATCCACACGTCGGTGATGTACATGTCCCACTCGCCGTCCGCGTCGAGATCCCCTACGTCCACACCCATGGCGGCCCAGGCGTCGTGGCCGATGTCGTGGGGGTTGTCGTCCCACTCCACCAGCGTGCCGGCGTCGTTCTTGTAGAACACGTCGTCGGGCTCGAAGTCGGGCTCGATGTCGAGGTCGCTGTTGTTGCCGACGTACAGCTCGGGGTAGCGGTCGTGGTCGGCGTCCCACCAGAACCCCACCAGCCCGTCGCGGCCCTTGCCGTCGACTCCCGTCTCGGCGGTCACGTCGGTGAAGGTGCCGTCGCAGTTGCCGTGGAGGAGTCGGTCGAAGTTGTCCCCCGCCGGCAAGGCCGCCATCGCCCAGTTGGTCAGGTACAGGTCGATGCACCCGTCCAGGTCGTAGTCGGCCACCGAGGCCGACGAGGTGCGTCGCCCATCGGGATCGGTGATCCCGGCCAGCTCCGCTTCCATCTCCGGGTCACCGCGGAAGGTGAAGTCCCCCTCGTTGACGAAGAGAAGGTTCGGCCCACCAGCGTAGTCCTGGGCCACCGACGAGACCATGGTCTTGGCGTTGTCCACCGGGACGATCAGGTCCAGATCACCGTCGTTGTCGATGTCCGCCGCCTTCACCCCCGCGCACTCGATCTTTCCGTTGGGCTTGCGCACGGCGTCGCTGAAGTCGGTGAAGGTGCCGTCGCCGTTGTTCCGGTACAGGTAGTTGGCAAAGGTGGCGCCGTTGGAGATGTACAGATCGGGCCAGTAGTCGTTGTTGAGATCGACGAAGGCCACGCCGCCGGTGTGGGTGTTGCCCGAGGTGATGGTGTTCTCGAGGCCGATCTTGCCGCGCTGGACCTCCACGAAGTTGGTGGCGGCTTGATCGGGGGGCACGGCCACGTGCCGAGCGATGGCCTCGGTCAGCGCGCCCACCCCCTCGAGCTCCGGGTCCAAGACCAGCGCCTGCCAGGCGATGGCGCCCGCCTCGGGGAAGCGCGAGCCGTCGATCTGGAAACGCACCTGGCCCTGGGAAGGGGCGGTGGTGGTGGCGAACAGCTCGGGCTCCACGATGTTCGCGCACAGCCCCGCAGGCAGCGTGCAGGGGCCGTCCCCTTCGCCCACCCGGCTCACGTACAGGTGCACCTCGGACCCCTCGGGCACGGGGGCCACGTCGAGGACCGAGGGCGTGTTCAGGGCGACCTCGCCCCCCTTGATCAATGGGGGCTCGTGGGGCCACCAGCGCACGTCCACGGACGCCCAGGGGACGAGTTCCGCAGTCGGCTTGCAGCTGACGACCAGCCCCATCAGCATGAAAGCGAGCATGGCGCGATCATACCCCCGCTGTTCGCGAGTCGCTGGGGAGGATCGGCTCACGCGGGATACCCTGGCGCCCTGGAGGACTCCCGATGCATCTTCGCAGTGACTCGCTCCGTCCCTATGGCGTCATCGACGCGCGCCTGGCATTCGGTCAGACGGACCCCGAGACCCACGTGCGGCTCTCCGACAACCGAAGTCCCCACCTGGCCTGGTCGGACGTTCCGGACGGCACGCAGTCCTTCGTGCTGCTCTGTGTGGATCCCGACGTGCCCAGCAAGGGCGACGACGTCAACCAGGAGGGGCGCACGGTGCCCCTGGACCTGCCCCGAGTGGACTTCTTCCACTGGGTGGTGGCCGATCTGCCTGCCTCGGTGCGGGAGATCGCGGAGGGCAGTCACGCCGAGGGCGTGACCCCACGCGGCAAGGGGGAGGGGGCCACGCCGAGCGGCGGCGTGCACGGCATCAACGACTACACCGGCTGGTTCGCCTCCGACGCCGACATGTCGGGCGACTACTACGGCTATGATGGCCCCTGCCCACCCTGGAACGACGAGCGCATCCACGGCTACCACTTCGAGGTCCACGCCTTGAGCGTGCCGAGCCTGGGGCTGTCGGGCCGATTCACGGGTGCCGACGTGCGTGAGGCCATGGCGGGGAAGGTCTTGGCGACGGCTCGGCTGATCGGGCTGTACGCATTGCGGCCCGGAGCGCTGGCGGGTCTGTGAGACTCGGGCCATCCTTGAGGAGCTGGGAGGCAGGATGAATCGCGGTGTGTGGATTTGGCTGGCGCTGCTGGCCGGCGGCGGATCGGTCGCCTGTGGTGGCGACGATCCCTGCCTGGAGGAGATGACGCTGAGGGTGGGCACCGGTCCCACGGGCTTCACGCCGCTGGCCGGTGGCGACCCTCTGCCGATGGTCTTCGGCTCTCAGGGTGGCTGGCACATCGATCTGAGTGCGGAGGTCACCAACTCCCACCAATCCGTCGAGGTCTCGGCGGTGGTCACGGTGCCCAGCATCGACCAGCAGGTCGCTGGCGACGCCAACACCAGCTACGTCGGTCTGGTGGACTACGACGACCTCGCCTGCACGGGCGAGGTCTGGAGCGTTCGCATCTTCGTGGACGACTTCGCGCCCGCCACCAACGACCGCATCTGCATGCTGCACGGCCAGGACGCCGTGTTCGAGGTCACGGTGACCGATCTCGAGTCGGAGCAGACCGTGACGGAGTCGGTGGACGTTCGCCTGCAGGTGAGCGCGGAGAGTCAGTCCGCGTGCTCCGGCTAGCCACAGCGCTGCTGATCGGCGTGGCGTCGGCCTGCTCGGGCGACGGCGTCACGGATCCGTGCATGGACGAGATGTCTCTCGCCGTGGGCACGGGCTCCACGGGGTTCCACCCGCTCGGCTCCGGTGATCCGCTGCAGATGGTGCACGGCCCACAGGGCGGATGGCACGTGGACCTCAGCGCTGCGGTGGGCAACACGTTCCAGTCCGTCGAGGTGCGCTCCGAGCTGACCGTCCCCGACATCGGGACCACGCCCATCGCGGGCGGAGACGAGCACGTCGACTTCGTGGGGCTGGTGGCCTACGACGAGCTGACCTGTGCTGGGGAGGTCTGGAGCGTGCAGGTGCTGATCGACAACTTCAAGCCGGTCAACATCACCCGGATCTGCGGTCTGCACGGCAAGGAGGCCGTGTTCGAGGTCACGGTCCGGGACGTGCAGACGGACCAGGCCGTCACGGAGTCCGTCGAGGTGCGTCTACAGGCGAGCCAGCAGGACCTGGCGTTCTGCGCAGGAGGTTCGCAGTGAGGTCCGTGTTCGCCTAACTACCCGGAGTGTGAGGCCCTGATGCAGTCGGCCACCGGGGCCTCCCACGCCTTGGTCTTCGCTTGATCCTCACCCGCGCAGCTCCTTGCTCCCGCGCACCGAATCCTCGCCCGGCGTCGTGCTGGAGTGGCTCACGCGGTCCGCGAGATCGGGCAGTCGCACGATGAACGTGGACCCTTTGCCCACCTCGCTTCGCACCCGAACGTCTCCGCCGAGGAGCTCCACCAGGTGCTTGGTGATCGCCAGGCCCAGGCCCGAGCCCTCCACGGTGCGCGTGGAGGAGCCGTCCACCTGGTGGAACTCGTCGAATACGAAGGGCAGCTGTTCGGCCTCGATCCCCACGCCGGTGTCGCGAACGGTGAACGACAGGACGTCGCCGCTGCAGATGGCGGACAGCGTGATGGAGCCGTGCTCGGTGAACTTCCCGGCGTTGCCCAGCAGATTGGTCAGGCACTGGCGCAGCTTGCTCGCGTCGGTGTGGAAGGTGCCCACCGTCGACGACAGATGGAGCTCCACCTCGTTGTGGTTGCGGGTCAGCGCGGGCATCAAGCTGGACACCAGCTCCTCGCACAGGGCGGCCACGTCCACGGGCTCGATGTGGGTGCCGAGGTGGCCCGCCTCGATCTTGGCCAGATCCAGGATGTCGGAGACGAGCGTGAGCAGGTGCTTGCCCGCCACCAGGATCCGGTCGACGTCGGTGGCCGACTGGCCGTGGACGTCCTCGGCCAGGAGCTCCGCGTAGCCGAGGATGGCCGTGAGCGGCGTTCGCAGCTCGTGGCTCATGTTGGCGAGGAACGACGACTTGGCGCGGTTCGCCGCCATCGCGGCATCTTGGGCGGCCCAGCGCCGGGCCACCTCCTCGGCGAGCTGCTGGCGTCCCCGCACCAGCTGTTCCTGCATGGCGTCGAAGGCGCGTCCGAGGGCCTCGAGCTCCTCGGGGCCCGTCACGGTGGTGCGGATCGTCAGGTCGCCGCTGGAGATCGACTCGGTGCGAGCGTTGAGCGTGTGGACCGAGCGCAGGACCCACACCAGCAGTGCTGCGCTGGTGCACAGCATGATCAGCGTTCCGCTGGCCAGCCCCAGCAAGGTGGTTCGTTGCTGGACCACGGTGAGGGACTCCGCCTGCTGCAGGGTCTCGTCCACCAAGGAGGCCTGATGAGCCACCAGGGTCTCCAGGATGCCCGTGACGCGCTCCTGGGTGACCTCCGCCACCAGCGCCCGGACCTCGATCTGCGCTGCGTCGAGCTGCTCGACCTCGAAGAAGCGCATCATGGCCGTGATCTCGTCCTCCAGGTAGAGGAACGTGATCTTCAGCTGGCCGAGGGTGCGTCGCGCCGCGTCCACCTCGACGGGAGCGACGCCGAGGGCCTCCTGCTGAGCGATGACGCGCTCGATCGCCTCGATGTCGTCTTCCCACGGTGCAGCGCGGACCTCGGTGAGGTCGGTATCCGTGAGCAGCTCCCGGGCGAAGGCCTGGAAGCGTGGCTCGGCGGTGCGGGAGAGTCGGGAGAGCGCCTGAAGGGTGGTGAAGGCGGAGGCGCTGCGCTGCTGCTGGACGTGCAGCGCCGAGGACTGGACGTGGAGCAGCAGCCCCAGCGCGCTCTGCACGCACACGAAGACGAGCAACACGGCCAGGGTCGACGCGCGCAGGCTCACCTTCGGGGCTCCCGGTGGACGCCGACGCCCAGACCCAGCACCCACGTGTCCGTGGGGTTGTTGCGGGCGTAGGCCGTGGTCATGGCCGTCGCCGACAGGGTGAGCCCTCGCGGCAGGTACAGGCTCGCGCGCCCACCGATCTTGATCTGCTGGGCCTTCAGCGATGCGAAGCCGTGCGCTTGGTCCAGGGGCGCCTCGTCCAGGTCGAGGCCCCACAGCCGGTGGAATCCCTGCGCCACGGGCCCCAGCCCCAGGCGGTGGGCCACGCAGACGACGGCCGACGTGTCCCAGCTGATCTCGTCGCCCGGGAGTCGACGGTCCGTGGTGGCCGAGGCCGAGGCGCGAAGCCAGTATGTCGCTGCCCCCGACAAGGCGTACCACTGGCTGCCCAGCCCGCCGGTCCGACCCACGCGGAGGCCCAGCCCGAGATCCGTCTGGCCTTCCCCGAGGTTGGTCAGGCGCCCGCGCGTCGCTCGGTGTGGCGCCCCCGTGCGGAGGGTGGGGATGAAGGTGAGGGTGAGGGGATGGTAGCGGAACTCGTCGAGCAGGCGGAGCTTCAAGGCAGCAGACAGGTCGCCGACCCCCACGGTGGTCGCGCACCAGTCGTCTCGTTCAGCGTCGTCGCAGGGGGCTGCGGAGGGATCCGCCACGGCGACGCCCTCGAGCTGGATCCGCAGCTCCGTCTCCACGGCATCCATCGCACCCCAGGACCAGATGATGGGAATGCCCAGGGCCCGCACCTGGGCGTCGAGGTCCGACGGCTCTGCGCCGGCCACCCGGAAGCGCTGGTAGCCGTACAGATCCATCCCCACGTACAGATCGTGCTCCGCCGACGCCAAGGTCCACGGTCCGTCGCCGGCCTCCGCCGTCGACGCCCACCACAACACTGCGATCATCAGCGCTCGCGCCATGTCACCCACCACGCTCCACGGTCCTTTCCTCGCACCTCGACGGTGCCTTCCACCCGGTCGTCGACCCACCGCCCGCGGAAGGTGGCGGGTGCGCTTCCTTGCGTCTCCACCAGCTCGACGTGGCATCCGTCCTCGCCACACCACCACCGCCCGCGGCTGTCGGTGACCACACGACGGGGGCCGATCTCCACGGTCATCTGGGCGGTGAGGCCACCCTCGGGCGTGGCGTCGAGCCGAAGCGTGACGTCCCGTCCGGCCAGTCGACCCTCCAGGTGCCCGGAGCGGGGTCCCGTGTTCGGTTCCGCCGCCCAGCTACCGCCGGTCAGTAGGCTCCATGCGAGCGGGAAGAGGACACACACTCCGACCTGTCGGATCGAGGCTGTGTGAAGACCAGCAGGCACCTTTTTTCGGCTGAGGTGATCCGTTGCGCACAGCGTTTACATCAACAGGACGATGACACACCACATCACCACCACCTGCTTGCTGCTGCTGCTGCTGGCCTGCGGATCCACCGCGTTCGCCCAGCAGCCCGCTTCGCCCCTCGGCCCGCAGAGCGACGCCTACGAGGAGACGGACCTCGACGAGGTCGCGACCCCTCCCGAGCGCTCGCGTCTGCAGCCGCCGCCACAGCCCGCGCCGACCCGGCGCTCCGAGCGGCGCGTGAAGGTGTTCGTACCGCCCCTGCGCATCGGTCACCGCGCCACGTTCCGCAACGGTGTGAACCCAGGCTTCCTCACCGAGATCGGGCTGCAGCTGTACCGGGCTCCTCGCCTCAAGCTCGATGCGAACGTGTCTGTGACGGCACCGCACCGCATCGACGTGCTCGGGCCCTTTCGGCAGTTCACGCAGGCGGATCACACCTACGACCTGATGTTCGTGCTGGGGCGTCACCTCGAGTTCGGACCCACCGCCGGGGTGTCGAGCCGCTTCTACATCCAGCAATGGACGCAGGTGGGCACGGCCTTCGTGCCGCTGGCCGGCGTGCGCGTGTCCACCCCCTTGATCTGGGCGCCCAAGTGGTCCGTCGTGGTGGACCTGAAGGGCACCGCGGATCTGGCCATCACCGAGATGGTGCTCGAGACCCAGCAGGTCATCCAGATGGACCAGCTCGAGGCCCAGATCGGCATGCGCGTCAACTTCGGGCACGGCCGGACCGCCGCCGAGCGGAACCGCCGGTGACCCCACAGAGACTTTCCACGATGCACCCCCCTCTACTCGAACTGTTGGCCCCGTGGGGGCTGCGGAGGATTCCATGCGAAACTTGATTGGGTTCGGGGCCGTCGCCACGATGGCCCTCGGTTGTCAACCCGAGAACGAGCTGCGCTTCACGTCCACCCTGGACCTGGAGACGAACGGTGTGGTGTTGACCGACGATGGGCTGGATGCCCACGGCGGCATGGTCGGGACCACCTGCACCATCGACGTGAACTGGGGTTGCCCCACCGAGGACGCCGATCTCCCCACGGAGAACGAGAAGGTGCTCGATCACTTCGCGGGCACCACGGTGGCCAGCTCCACCGAGGGGCTGCACATCATCCGCGGCCAGGCCTGGCAGCAGGACGAGGACCTCGCCGTTGCAGGCGTGGTCAGTGCGCACCTGGGCAGCATGGGCACGAGCTACATCTCCACGGTCGACACCGGCTGTGAGCTGACGCTCGGAGACCGCACGGCAACGGTGCCCTCAGCGGTCTGCGGCGACGACGTTCGCTTCGCCTTCGATGCCAAGAGCGGCATGACCTTCGCGGCCACCGACGACGGCATCGTGCGGATGGACATCGAAGGCAACGACGTCATCGGCGAGTACGGCGATCTGATCGCCTTCGACGAGTCGCTGGGGCACCTGTACGTGGCCCAGACCGGCGGCGACATCCTGTACGCCGTGCGCCCCAACGGCGCGGAGATCTGGTCGGCTCAGGTGGGTGGCACCATCAGCTCCGTGGCCGCTCGCGGCACGCTGGGCGAGGCGATCGTGATGGCCACCGCCGAAGACGGCAAGGGTCTGATGGAGCGTCGCGACGGTCGGACGGGCGAGCTGCTCGGCCGCTCCTGGCTGCCCGACGGCGACAGCGAGGTGGTGGTGTCCGACAACGGCCGCACCGTGGCCCACGTGCGTCCCGACGAGGTCCACTTCTACACGCTGGAAGAGGGCACGGACGACGACGACATCGTGATCGACGAGACTCCCCCCGACTGCATCGTGCCCCAGAACGGTGGCGGTGGCTTCGGCGGCATCTCCCTCGAGTAGCCCCGGAGGCGAACGGGCGGCGGCGGTGCGCAGTGCGCGCCGCTCGATCGCGACAATCAACGGAGTTGATTGTCGCGATCAGTGTTCGGGCACGGCGTCGCACGCCAATGTCGCGGCCTCCCCGGCCCGCAGGCGCAGGCAGGTGCCTTCGCGATCGACGAAGACCTCCACGGGCTCCGCTGGCCAGCCGCGACCCGCGGCCCAGCGGTTCCTGCCGATGATTCGATCGCCGACCTGAAGGCCGATGGCCTGTGCGGGGGCGCCGGCCGGGATGCACCGGACCGTCGGAGACCGGCCACCGAACCGAGCGACGCCGAACTCCAGTGGCTTCGAGACGCCCTCCACGCAGGTGTCCTCGATGGTTCGCTCTGGAGTCGGCCCGATGACGAGCCGGTGCAGCAGCACGCCCGCGGTGGACGTCACCTGCGCGGCTCCCGCGAGATCCAGTCGATCCGTCGTGTCGGTGGGGCGATGGTAGTCGCCGTGGGTGCCGGTCCACAGGTGCAGGGAGGGCACACCGACGTGCACGAAGGCCAGGTGGTCGGATCCTCCCGCACCGGGCTCGTCGTCTCGTTTCGCCCTCGGACCCACCGACGACGCGGCGCTGATCAGCTCCCACAGCTCCCGGCTGTAGGCTCGAGTCCACAGCCCTCCCTCCGAGGCGCGCCCGATCATGTCGAGGCCCATCATGGCGACGGTGGAGTCGGTGGGGTGCACCGGATCCCACACATAGCGGGTGGATCCGTACAGACCCTGTTCCTCGCCCGTGAAGGCGGCGAAGACCACGGTGCGGTGGTCTCGCTCGGCGCGCAGCCGGGTGGCCAGGACGCGGGCGAGACACACCATGCCGGCCACGCCGCTGGCGTTGTCGTCGGCACCAGGACGCACCACCCCCGCGTCGGTCCGGCCGAGGGCGTCGTAGTGGGCTCCCAGCACCACCGCCTCGGCGGCCAGGGAGCCCGATCCGGGCAGCACGCCGATGATGTTGTCGCTCACCGGCCGCGCGTTCGCCGGGAGGGCAGCCAGACGGATCTGGGCGTCGGGCGTGCGTAGCTGCTCGAGGTCGTCGGACTGCACGGCCACCACCGGAATGGATGCCGGAGTCCACGGCACGGCGCCTGGGGTGAGGCGTGGCACACCGAACACGATGGCGCGCGGGTCGTCGGCCAGGTCCGAGGGCTTTGGCGGGCCGTCGAGCACTCGCACGCCATGCCGCACCACCCCGACGGCGGACCCTGGGGCTGCGATGGCGTCTACGTCGTGTCCGTCCACCTCCACCCGGGTGGAGAACCGGAAGGGGGGGAGCACCACGGCTTGGCGGGTCACCTCCAGCCCCAGCTCGGCGAGGGTGCGCTCCAGATGCTCGGCGGCGGCATCGAGGCCCGCCGAGAAGGAGAGCCTGCCCGCCGTGTCGGGCGTGACCAGCAGATCGATCTCGCTGGACAGGCATGCTCGCACGGCCGCCACGTCGGGTCGCCACGACGGGGGAGTGAGCTCGCTCGTGATCTCCCACGCCTCTCGGACGTGGTCGAGGTGGGTGGCGTGGGCCCGCAGCTGGGCGGCGATCCGAGGATCGGATTGCATGTCGGCGCCAGCGCGACACGCATCGGCTCGGCCCGCGAGACAGAGCGGCAGCGGGCCGACGCGCTGCGCAGCCTCCAGGTCCTCGGGCTGCACGGAGGACAGGTGCCCCTCCTCTGCCAGTGCCCGCAGGTGCCCGCAGGCCCCCACCCCACGGGTCGCGCATGCAGCGACCAGGGCCTCTTGCACGTCGCGTAGACCGGCGCCGTCGGAGCGCAGGATCTCGGCGGCGTCGGCGCAGGCCTCGTCGGAGCCCGAGCGACAGCCGCGAGCGAAGGCGGCGGCGGCTGCGGAGGGATCTGCCGCGAGTCCCCGGCCGGTCTGTCGCCAGGTGCCCAGCTCCTCACAGGATTCGGCGTCCTCGGCGTCGTGACAGCTCTGCTGAAGCACGCGGTACGCCGCTGTGGGATCGGGGGGCGTGCCGACGCCGTTCAACGTTCTGTGGGCCGCCGTTCGACAGGACGGCCCGTTCCCGAGCCGGCAACCGACGGCGAAGAACGTGTTGGCTCGCTCCTGGTCCGGCTCCACGCGGGTGCCGCGCGCGTGGATCCAGGCCGCCTCGTCACAGGCCGAGCCCTGCTGAAGCCCACATGCCGTCTCGTAGAGGAGCAGCGCTTCGTCGGGGTCCGTGCTGCTCGAGGGACCTTCGCCGCCGTAGAAGCGGGCGAGTTGCCTGCAGATCACACCGTCCCCGAGCTCACAGCGTCGTTGAGCCTCGGCGATCACGTGGGCCCCCTCTCCCACGTGCTGGAGCAGGGGAGTGCAGGTCGCGGGGGAGCGTGCGTGGCAGGCGCGCCGATACCACCGAGCCGCGGCGCCCTCGCGACCGAGGGAGCTCAGCGCGTCGCCGGCCCGGATGCAGGCATGCGCGTCGCCTCTTCGACAGTCCTTGGTGGGGCCAGCGGCGGCGAGGGAGGCGAGGAGCATCAGCGGGATCATCGAGTCTCCAGGCGCGGGCGACTGCAGCTGTGTGCCCCATCGATGGCATGGCGGCGATGGTACCCTCGCCGTGGCGTCGGAGGCACGTTCGGTGGCAGCTTCATGGGTAGAGCCGTCGATTCGAGCGGTGGCGTTCCTGTGCACGTTGGCTGCCTGTTCCTCGGAGCCTGCCATCCCCGGCAGCTATCCGCAGATCGCCTGGTCGGAGTTCGGCGCTGTCTGGCTGCAGGAATCGGGGCTGGACGCCGCACCCGAGGAGCACACGGTGGGCGGGGAGTGGATGTGCGTGCTGGATCCCGGCGTCGCTCCGCCCCGCTACGTGCTCACCCACACCCGAGGGGAGGCTGGCCTGTCGGTCTACGTGGACGGTCACACCGAGCACGTCCGGAGGTTCGGCGAGCAGGACTCGCCACAGAGCTTCCTCACGCTGCTGACGGCCGAGCCGCCGCTGCCCGGCTTGCGTGCGTTCCACACGGTGCAGGGCACCATCACCGTGGAGGGATTCGACAGCCTCGGATCCCCCTGGCGAGGAGATGGGGTGTTCTGGGGCACCTTCGAGGGGATCGTCTGCGATCTGGATCAACCGCACGATCCCACCGTCCTGGTCCAGTGCATCTTGGTTTCGGAGGGTCGATTCTCGGCGAGCTACGCGGAGTTCGGGGGATGCTGAGGAATGGCGGTAATGGTCGGGCCCTACCTCGGAACCTGTGGGGTGACATCCACGGAGGACACCATGTCTGCACTGTTTCCGAGCAACGAGCATGCCCTGGACCGCGTCGTTCGCCTGATCCTGGGGGCTGGGCTGTTCGGCTTGATCGCCCTCGACATCGTCTCTGGCATGGCGGCGACGGCTGTGGTGGGGGTCGCTGGTGGCATCTTGATGCTCACGGGTCTCGTGGGAACCTGCCCCATCTACACGGCCCTCGGTCTGTCCACGGCCTCCAAGCAGGCGTGAGGCCCGCACCTGTCGGCTGATCGCGAGAGCTCGCTGCTCGAGCGTGTGGCCACGGGCGACCGTCGTGCCTTCGACGAGCTCGTGGCCTGTACACGCGATGGTGTGTGGCGGCTGCTCCGCTCGCTGACCGCCGACGAGGTCGTGGCCGAGGACGCGCTCCAGGAGACCTACGTGGCCGTGTGGCGGTCTGCTGGCTCCTACGGGGGAGCGGGCTCGGGGCGAGCCTGGGTGTTCGGCGTGGCTCGTCGACACGCGGCGCGCACCTGGCGACGACGTGCGGGGGAGCCGAGTCGACCTACACCGCTGCACGAGCTCGGCGCGCAGGCCGGTTGGGGGCAGGATCCGGAGCAGCTCACGTCGGCCCTCGAAGATCGAGCGCGCCTGCGCAGGTCGCTTGGTGCACTGTCGACGGGCGATCGGGAGATCATCGTGCTGTGCGACCTCGAGGGCCTCTCGGGCCCCGAGGTGGGCTCCCTGATGGGGATCACGGCCAATGCCGCTCGGGTGCGCCTGCATCGTGCGCGACTGCGGCTGATGGCGAAGCTGCGAGGGGAGGCTGATGGCGAAGGTTCCTGATCCGCGGCTCGAGGGCGGGCTGTGGTGCCACGAGGTGCTGGAGGCGCTTCAGGGCTACGTGGCCGATACGCTGTCGTCCCAGGAGCGGGATGCGGTGGAGGCCCACCTGCGTCGCTGCGACCAGTGTGCCCGCTTCGGAGGCGCCTACTCGGAGGTGGTGGTGGCGCTGCGCCGGGAGCTCACTCAGCCCGAGGCGCTGGACCGGGCGCGGGCGGATCGCCTGGCCGATCGGCTGCGCAGCGTCACCGACGAGCCCTGACGGCGAGCCGTCAGTCGGTCTGGCCGCGCAGGCGAGCGAGCTTGCGGTACAGCGTGCGCTCGCCCACCCCCAGCATGCGAGCGAGATCCGCCCGACTGTCGACCTGCGTGGCGCACCAGGTCAGGTAGCGTCGCTCCATCTCGGCCAGCGGCACGATTCGGGTGGGGCTCGGGGGGCCTTCCGTGGGTGGCTCTGCCGATCCACGCAGCGCGAGATGGTGCGGCTCCAGCCGCTCGCCGTCTGCCAGGATCACCCCGCGATGCAGGGCGTTGCGCAGCTCGCGTACGTTGCCGGGCCACGAGTGTCGGCGCAGCACCTCCATGGCCTCGGCACTGGGGACCTGCTCCGCGCCCAGCTCGTCGAGAATGGCGGGGACCAACAGCCCGAGATCCTCGATGCGATCCCGCAGGGCGGGGACCTCGATGGGGAAGGCGGAGATCCGGTAGAACAGATCGGGCCGGAAGCGCTCCTCCGCCACGCGCTGGTCGAGGTCCCGCCAGGTGGCACTCACGAGGCGGAAGTTCGCCTGAATGGGCTGTGTGCCTCCCACGCGTCGGAAGGTGCCCGACTCCAGCACCCGCAGCAGCTTCACCTGCAGTGAGACGGGGATGTCGCCCACCTCGTCGAGGAAGAGGGTGCCCCCTTCGGCTGTCTCCACGAGACCCCGCTTGCGGGCGTGGGCTCCAGTGAACGCCCCTCGCTCGTGGCCGAACAGCTCCGACTCGAACAGCGACTCCGACAGCCCCGAGCAGGCCACGGCCACGAACGGGCCCTCCGAGCGAGCGCTGGCGGCGTGGATGGCCTGGGCCAGGCGCTCCTTGCCCGTGCCCGACTCCCCCAGCACCAGCACGGGCACCTCGGTGGGGGCGGCTCGCAGCGCCAGCTCCAGCGCTGCGTTGAAGGCGCGGGAGATCCCCAGCTGGGCGCCGGCCTGCGGGGTGGCGCTGGCCTGCCGGATCGAGCGGAGGTGCTCCACGAATCCGACCAACGCGCCGTCGTCGTCGTGCACGGGTCGCAGCGACACGTCGACGTGCTCGGGGCCCCGGGGCGTTCGATGCACGTGGAGCACGCGCGCGGGCTGGTCGGTGCTCCGCGCCTGTGCCAGCGGGCAGAGCTCTCCGCGCTGATCACAGGGCGCGTCGTAGCCGTGGGACACGGCATAGCAGCGCCGACCCACCACACCGTCTCCAAAAGCCCGTCGGTACGCCGCGTTCGACGACAGCACCTCGTAGTCGGGCGAGATCACGATGCTGGGGCGCTCCTCGTCGTCGAGCTCTCGGCGCAGGCGCTGCAGGTGGTCCGGGTCCATGCTCCATGCTGACAGATTCGTCAGCCCGATGCGAGCGAGCTGTCGGATCCGACAGCTTACGCACGATGGAAGCTGGGTTGTCGGCTGGCACGCCCGTTGCTTGGAGGGGCTCAACGTGGAGTCGACACATGGCCGATGGTTCGATGGACGATGGGGTGCTGCGGCGTCTGGAGCGCATCGAGGCGCAGCTCGAGCGCCTGACGAGCGTGCTGGAGCAGGCCACACCCGCCGTGGCGATGGCCGCCGACGCTGCGGACGAGTGGGTCGCCGATCTGCAGCGAGGGGGGGTGGACGTGGACGCCCGGGCTCGGGGTGTCGCCGAGCTGGTGTCGCGTCTGTCGGAGCCCGACGTGCTGGCCGCGCTGCAGCAGGTGGTCGACTCCCTCCCGCGACTTCGGCCCCTGGTGGACGTGGCGGCCACCTTCGAGGGCACGGTGGGCATGCTCTTCGACATGCTCGACGAGCAGGTGGCGCACCTGCGGTCCGGGGGCGTCGACGTGGAGGAGCGGCTGCAGCTCGTGGGTGGCATGGCCACCAGCCTGTCGGAGCCGGTCGTGGCGGCGCGGCTGGACGAGCTGCTCGCCGCCGCGCCCAACCTGATGGCCGCCACCCGCACCGCCGAGGTGTTCGGACGCGCCATCGACGAGGTGTCCTGCCTGGGTCGCGAGCAGCGACTCGGCTTGCTCGGGCTGGTGCGTGCGCTGCGCGAGCCCGACGTACAGCGCGCAGCCGGCTTCGCCGTCGACGTGGCCCGACGCGTGGGGGAGCGCCTGCCCGAGCACTTCGACGCCTCCTGCCGGTCCGCGTCGTCCTGAGCGTCCCGATCGAACGGGCTGATCCATCCGAACCGAGGAGAACGACATGGCCGAGCACACTCACACCGTGGTGATCGTCGGCGGAGGTGCTGCGGGGATCAGCACCGCCGCGTCGCTGCGCAACCAGGACCCCACACTGGACATCGCCATCGTGGAGCCGTCCGACAAGCACTACTACCAGCCGCTGTGGACGCTGGTGGGCGGCGGCGTGTTCCCGCGCGAGCGGTCGGAGCGCGACGAGGCCGATCTCATCCCCGACGGCGTCACCTGGATCCGCGACCGGGTGAGCACCTTCGAGCCCGACGCGCATCAGATCACGCTGTCGAGCGGCGACACCGTTCGCTACGAGCAGCTGGTGGTGGCGGTGGGCATCCAGCTGAACTGGCAGGCCGTGGAGGGACTGCGCGAGGCGCTGGGCAGCGGGGGGGTGTGCAGCAACTACAGCTACGACACGGTGCCCTACACCTGGGAGACGCTGCGCAGCTTCGACGGAGGCAACGCCGTCTTCACGTTCCCGGCGACCCCCATCAAGTGCGCGGGGGCTCCGCAGAAGATCATGTGGCTCACGGATCACTGGCTGCGCAAGCAAGGCGTGCGCGACCGATCCAGGATCACCTTCGGCTGCGCCACCCCAGGCATCTTCGGGGTGCCGCGGTACGCCGAGACGCTGTCGAAGCTCGCGGCCGAGCGCGGCATCGTGGAGCGCTACCGACACGATCTCGTGGCGATTCGGGCCAGCAGCCGCGAGGCGGTGTTCCGGAACCTCGACACAGACGACGAGCACGTCGAGCCCTACGACATGATCCACGTGACGCCGCCGCAGGGAGCGCCCGACGTGGTCGCGCGCAGCCCGCTGGCGAACGAGGCAGGGTGGGTCGACGTGCACAAGCACACCACGCAGCACACCCGCTACCCCGACGTGTTCTCCTGCGGAGACGCCTCGAGCCTGCCCAACAGCAAGACGGCGGCCGCCGTGCGCAAGCAGGTGCCGGTGCTCACCCAGAACCTGCTGGCGCATCGGCGCGGTGCGGATCTGCCGGCCTCCTACGACGGATACGCCAGCTGCCCGCTGGTGACGGGCTACGGCCGCCTGATCCTGGCCGAGTTCGGCTACGACGGCAAGATCATGGAGACCCTGCCCTTCGACCAGTCCAAGGAGCGGTTCAGCCTGTGGGCCATCAAGGCCCATGCGCTGCCGCGTATGTACTGGCACGGCATGTTGCGTGGGCGCTGGTAGACGCGGTGGCTGCGTTCGCAGTACTCTGTGCAACGGGCTGCATCGTAGGCTAGGACCCATCCTACGATGCCGATCAACGGCTGCGTCGTGGCGGTACTGGAGTCATGCGCGTACAGAGCGTCTACGGTCCCCTGTTCGAGCCCCTGATCGAGGAGAATGGTCCCCTCGATCCGCAGACGCCTGTGTCCGACACCCCCTTCGATCCCAAGGGGGAGCTCACCGTCAGCCGATTCGTGCGCTCCCAGTCCCGCTTCGTCACCTTCGTGTCCAGCGGACTGTGCCTGCGGCCCGAGCAGAAGCCCAGTCGCATGGGGCGATACGAGCTGCTGATCCACTCCGACGACGAGGGCTGGGCGCGGGAGGTGCTCACGGACGTGGCACGCATGTCCCTGGACGTGCGCTTCGAGCCAGGTCACACCTTCGATCTAAGCGCCTGGGCCTTCGAGACGGATCCGCTGCAGGGGGTGGTATTCGACGAGGTGAGCCGCACGCGCATCGACGGAGAGCGGTTCGGCGTGCTGCGCTGCGTGGGGATCACCCGCACGGAGCTCGCCTTCGCGCGGCACGCGGGTGGAAAGAGCCTATTGTCCCGCCTGCGGGACCGGCGCTCTTGGCCGCGCAGCGACCGGGCTCGGCGCGCGGTGGTGGATCCGCGCACCGAGCGGCGGAAGTCACCCCTGCCGAGCGCTGGCGGTGCCACGGTGGGGCGGGTGTTGAGCCACGGTGTCCAGGGCCTCGATCTGTCGTTCGTGACGCCCATCAGTGGCTACCGAGGGGTGTCCGCGGTGACGGTGGTGGGCCGAAGCCTGGGAGAGGCGAGTCTGGAGGAGCTGTGGTTCCGCCTGGACGTGCGCCTGGAGGACGACATGGGGTTGGTGCAGGTGGAGGCCCCCCTGGTGGGCGGGGCGCTTCGAGGTCCGCCCCGCCTGCGGCTCGCCTGGCACGACTCCATCGTGTTTCCTCCCTACGATGCCCTGCTCGCAGAGGGAGGCAGTGTGCCAGCCCCCGAGGCGCGACTCCTGCTGAAGCAGCTGTACGCGGTGCACCTGTCGTTGTCTTGACGGTGCCTTGGCAGCCTGCTCAATTGGGACATGCTCCTCCTCGTCCCTTCCGTCGCCCTCGGCGGCGTGCTCGAAGTCCCCGACGACTACCCCACCATCCAGCAGGCGCTGGACGTAGCCAACACCGGCGACGTGGTCGTGGTCGCCGCCGGCACCTACGTCGAACCGCTGCAGCTCACTGGTGATCGCAGCATCACCCTCGAGGGCAGCGGCGCCGTGCTCCAACCTCCAGAGAGCGGGGGCACAACGCTGTCCGTGGTCAGTGCGGACCTCACCGTTCGGGGGGTGATCTTCGATGGTCGGAGTCGAGGCCGTGGGATCGTGATGACCTCGGGCGCCAGCGTCACGGTGGAGGGCTGCCGCTTCGAGCGAGGCCTCGGGGTCACGGGGGGCGGCGGGGCCATCAGCAGCGGAACCCTGGGTGCCTCGCTGGTGGTGCGCGACAGCACCTTCTTCGACAATCGCTCGGTGCGTGGGGCCCACCTCAACTTCGTCAATGGCGAGCGGCTGACCATCGAGCGCAGCGTGTTCGAGGATGGTGTGGCCAACGAGAATGGAGGGGCCGTTCGGGCAGCGAACGCCGAGGTGGTGATCGATCAGGCCGTCTTCTTGCGCAACGCGGCCGATGACGACGATCCGAAGGATGCGCGACTGGCCCGGGGAGGGGCGCTGTACTTGTCGAACACGACGGGCAGCCAGATCAGCCGCAGCCTGTTCTGCGGCAACCAGGCCACCGAGGCCGCTGGCGCGGTGGCGGTGGCGGGCTCGAGCTCCGAGGTGACGCTCGTGGGCAACCTCTTCGCCCACAACACCACGCCTGGATTCGGTGGAGCCCTGTGGGCCAACGCCGGCATCGTGCACACCTTCAACAACCACTTCGTGGCCAACGGCAGTGGTGGAGCAGGGTCGGCGATGAGGGCCGCGACCCCGGGAGATCACGTCAACGACCTCTTCGCCTTCAACGACGGTCCTGCTGGCACCTACGCCTTCTTCGACGACGGCAGTGAGACCGACCGCATCCGGCACGCCCTGTTCTTCGGCAACGAGGGCGGCGACAGCAACGTGGCGGTGCAGGTGGCGGTGCTGTCCGATCCCGGATTGCGGGTGGTGCCCTCCGCCGTGGTGTGCGAGCCGGGCGACTGGGTGCCAGCGCTGTACGGTCCCGTGCGAGACGCTGGCGACGGCGCCCTTGGTGACCTGGACGGCAGCCCGTCGGATCTGGGCGCCTTCGGAGGGCCCGAGCCGTACGAGCTCGACGAGGACGACGATGGGGTGCTGGCTGGGGTGGACTGCGACGATCGTGACGCCGCGGTGGGACTCCCGGGCACGGAGACCGCCGCCGATGGGGTGGACTCGGACTGCGATGGCTTCGAGCTGTGCTTCGAGGACCTCGACGAAGACGGCGTGGGCGGCGACACCACGGTCCTGTCGGCGACGCTGGACTGCAGCGAGCCGGGCGTGGCGCCGGTCGTGGGCGACTGCGACGATGCGGATCCCGCTCGCAGCCCGTCGGCGGTGGAGGTGTCGTGCAATGAGGTGGACGACGACTGCAACCCAGCGACGCCCGACTGCGACGAGGTGGTCAACCGCATCGACACGCCACCCTCCGCCGACGGCTGTGCGTGCGACGCTCGCGGAGGTGCACCCTGGCTCGGGTGGGTACTGTTCGTGCTCGCGGTGCGGCTCAGGAGTCGTCCATGAACCAGCCCATCCCCACTGAGATGGCCAGCGTGTCGGCCGGGTTGTTCATGGCGTAGACGCTGTACTGAGCCGCGACGGACAAGGTCAGGCCGTTCTTCCCGTACAGTCCGAGCTTGCCGCCCGCCTTGAGCTGCGAACCCCGCAACGAGGCGAACCCGTTGATGCTCTGCAGCAGCGCGGGATCCAGGTCTTCGCCACCGAGCTTGAAGAAGTAGGATGCCGTGGGTCCGATGGCGAACGAGCCGTTTGGTGAGAGCAGCACGTTCAAGTCCCCGGCGATCTCGTCCGCCGGCACCTTGGGGGCGTTGGCGTGGGGTAGTCGATACCAGTAGGCCGCCGAGGTGGAGGCACGAATCCACCCCGCCGAGGACCACTGCTGCGTTCGTCCGATGGATACCATGGCGCCGATGTCGGTCTGGCCGTCCCCCAGCGTGGTCAGTCGTGCTCGATTCTCCGAGTAGAACTCACCCGTCCGGATCATCGCTCCAGCCGCGACGCTGAGGGGGCGAAAGTCGGCCTCGTCCATCAGCCGGATCTTGACGATTCCCATGAGATCGCCGAGGCCTGCCGTGGCTTGGCACCAGTCCGTGCGAGGTGCTTCCGTCGTGCAGAATGCGCTCTCCGGATCGTTGGCACGCACGCGCTCGAAGGGGAGCCGGAGCTCCACCTCGGTGCCCCGGGTGAGGCCTCGCGTGATGACCGCAGTGGCCCCGGTAGCCGTGATTCCCGACCCCATCTGCACCATCTGTGCGCCCGGTCGGCGAAAGGACTGATAGCGAAAGTAGTCGAGTCCCAAGTAGAGGTTGGTCTGTCCTACGCCGAGCGTCCAGGGGCCATCCCCAGCGAGGGATGGTGATGCCGTCAGGGCGAGTAGTAGGATCATCTTGCCTTCTCCACGGACCAGGTCGCGCGGGTCCGCTTGCGGACCTTCAGATCTCCAGATGCCTGATGGCCGTCGATCTGGCCGACGAGACGGTACCGACCCGACTCCGTCTCCAGCTCCACCGTGCGCTCCTCGCCGTCGGACCAGGCTCGGCCCGTCACGGCCTCCGAGACCTCCTCCGACCCCACCCGAAAGGCGAGCTGACCCGTGAGCCGTTCACCCTGCTCCTCGAGAACGAGCACCAATGGCCGTCCCCCTGCGGATCCGGTCCAGCGACCGGTGAGCACCGAGGAGGACGTGGGCGTCGAGGGAGGCGGGACGGCACCGAGTGCTGGCGGAGGCGGTGCCGCCTCGGGAGGAGACGGCGTGGGCGGGACGGCGGGTGTCTTCGCGGCGGGTGCCACCTCCTCCGCGGGGCGTGCCCGCACGGCCACGACCGGTGCGTCTGCGGGCGGAGCGGAGGGCCGAGAGGAGTCGTGGTTCGACGGAGCCGTCTGAGCCCTCGGGGCCATCGCCGAGGGTGTGGGGGTAGGGGCAGGAGAGGGAGCCCGAGGCGCGGGGAGGGAGACCTCGGGCTGTGGTCGAGGTGCGGCCGCCGAGGCGGCCGGCCCAGCGGGCTGTGTCGCGGGCGGCCTGCCGTATCCCAGGATCAGGGCGAGCACCCCGACCACCAGGAGGGTGACGATCAGGCTCACACCCACCGACATGACGGCCACGCTCCGAACCATGTGGCGCGTGGTGCGCACGTCGAGGGTGTAGGTGGCGAGTGTCTGCCCGTGCGGGTTGGTGTCGAGCATCGAGGTCGGGAGGTGACCCAGATCGCCTTGTCGGAACTGCGCGAGGTCGCGCCGCAGCTCCTGTACGGTGAGGTAGCGGTCCTGTGGCTCCTTCTCGAGACAGCGGAGGACGGCTCGCTCCAGCTCGGGCGGCAGGTCCTCCGTGTCGCACACGTCTCCGAAGGGCTCGGGCGCACGCTTGATGTGCTGTGTGGCCAATGCGACGGCATTCTCGCCGTAGAACGGGTGTCGTCCCGTGAGCGTGCGGTACATCAGCACACCCATTGCGTAGATGTCGCTCGCCACCGTCGCCTCTCGCCCGACGAAGAGCTCCGGCGCCATGTACATGGGGGTTCCGAGCACGGTGTCCTGCCGGGTCATCTCGCTGTCGGGGGTCTTGGCCACCCCGAAGTCCGTCAGCTTGGCGATGCTGGGCCCACCCAGCTGGGACTCGATGAGGACGTTTCCGGGCTTGATGTCGCGATGGATGATGCCCTGGGCGTGCGCGTGGGCGAGCCCCGCACAGATCTGGTCGAAGAGATGCACCGCGCGCGCGGGTGCTACGGAGGATTTGTTGCGGAGCTCCTTGGACAGCGTGCGGTCGGGCACGTACTCCATGACCATGTAGGGGCGGCCATCTGCGAAGGTTCCGACGTCGTACAGCGTGACGATGTTGGGGTGGCGCAACGAGGCGACGAGCCGGGCCTCGCGTAGGTGACGCTCTCGGTCTTCCTCGCCGACGGCGTCGTCCCGCATCACCTTGATGGCGACGAGGCGGTCCACGCTGCACTGCTTGGCCAGGTACACGTCTGCGGAGGCACCCCGTCCGATGTGCGATCGGATCGCATACCGATCGTCGTCGAACAGGGGGAATGGCACCTGGCTCTCCTCCCCGAGACCAGAGCGCCGCGGGCGTGATGCCGGACCTATCGAGCCATCTGGTGGTGAGTTTGAGGATCGGAGACGCGCGCCCAGACCGGTCCGTCGGGTCGCAAGGTGATGGCGGGCGCGGTGCTGATCTGCTGCGCGGGCTCCAGCGCCAGGTCCACCGACGAGGCCAGGGTGGCCAGTGCGATGCGCGCCTCCAAGGTGGCGAAGTGCGAGCCGATGCACTTTCGCTGGCCGGTGCCGAAGGGCACGTAGGGCAGCTCGGGCAGGGTCAGCCCCTTCACGCCGCCAGAGCTGGGCGCTCGCAGCCACCTGCCCGGATCGAAGCCCTCGGGATGGGTCCAGGCCCGCGGGGAGCGGTGCATGGCGTAGAAGCACATCAGCAGCACGGTGCCCTGTCGCACGGGCACGCTGGAGTGGCCCTCGGGATGCAGCTCCCCGGCTGCGGCACAGCTTCGGCCCGTGGCCCATGCCGGTGGGTAGAGCCTGAGCGTCTCGGCCACCACCGCATCGGTCCAGGGCAGGGCACCGGCCCGCGGCGACAGCTCGAGCACGCCCTCGGGGCCTCCGAGCTCGGCCACCTCGTCGCGAATGGCGCGCAGCGCATCGGGGTAGCGCAGCAGGTGGAGCCACGCCCACGTGAGCGCGTTCGCCGTGGTCTCGTGGGCCGCCAGCAGCATGGTGACGACCTCGTCGCGGATGGCTTCGTCGTCGAGATCGCTGTGGAGCCACAGGTGGAGCAGGTCGTCGCCATCGGAGCCTCGCGCGCGGCGGCGGGCCACGAGGTCGGCGACGATGGCGTCGATCTCGCTGATGGCGCGTCGATAGGTGGCTGCTGGCCCGAAGGGGATGGCCTCGGGGCGGGCCACGGGCTGGGTCACCATGCGCTGGAAGCTGGCGAGGATCCGTCCCATCGCTTGGTCGAGGTCCTCGGCCTGGCCCTCGAGCTGATCGTCGAACAGGCACCGGCTGGCGATCTGCAGGGCCAGTCGCATCATCTCTCGGTTGAGATCCAACGGATCGGTGGTCGCCCGCCAGCGGTCGGCGAACTGTCGGCTCACGTCGTGCATGATCTGGGTGTAGGCAGCGAGGCGCGGCTTGCGGAAGGCAGGCTGCGCGAGGCGGCGGCGTGCGCGCCACTCGGCTCCCTGGGCCGTGAGGAGCCCGTTGCCGAGCAGGGTGCGCATGACGCGCTGCACCCGGGTGCCCTTGGTGTAGGCGTCGGGATCGTGCAGCACGTGGTGGGCCACACCGGCGTCGAAGATGGCGACCACGTCGAAGGGCTCGAGCTGCAGCGGCACCACCGGACCGAAGCTCTGCGCCTGCATGAGGGTGCCCAGCGGATCTCGCCGCAGGGCCAACAGCTGGCCCACGGTTCGTAGCCTCGCGAGCGGTCGGATCATGGCTCCCCCAGTGCGGCGTGTTCGGCCGCAGGAGTCTGCTATCGCGGGCGTGTGGATGGCCGTTGGAGTGTGGTGGAATGGTGACCCGACGAGGGGACCATGCGTCGAACCTGCATCGTGTTGATCACTGCTGTGTCGTTCGGGCTCGGGGCGTGCCGTCTGTGGGCCACCGAGCCGTCTTCGCCTGCTGTCGAGGTGCTCGATCACTCGTGGGGTGAGGTGGCTCAGGCCATCGAGGCCCGGCTCGATGCCTACCCAGGGGAGGTGGAGCTCGGGGTGTGGGTGGGGGACGGGGCGGGACGCACCCTGCTCGCGCGCCAGCCCGACCTCGAGCTGGCGGTGGCCAGTGCGATCAAGGCAGCCTTCCTGGTGGAGTGGTTCGCGGCCCATGCGGACCGGCTGGACGAGCCGCTGGCGGAGGCCGAGGCGATCCTGTCGGATCCGCACCACGAAGCGGTGGCGCACTTCTCTCCCGAGCGTCAAGCCGAGATCGCAGCGGCATTGGTGCCGGCTACCGTGCGTGAGATCGGCTTCGCCATGATCGGAGCCCGTCTGGGGCCGGAGGGCCCCAAGGTGTCGAACCCGGTCTACAACGCCGCCGCGAACCTGGTCACGGCCTCCCTGGGAGGCCCCGAGGCGATGACTGCGCGGATCCACGGTCGCTTCGGGGAGGCGACGAGCTTGGTGGTCCGGCGCTACATGCTGGCCGCTCGCGACACGGCACGTGGCGACAACACCGCGAGCGCGAAGGGGCTCGGTATGGTGCTGTCGCGCATCGCCGACGGGCGGGTTGCCGGCGTGTCTGCCCAGACCCTGGAGGCGGTGCGCGATGCGCTTCGCGTTCCTGCGCCCCCTGGCTACACGAGCCACTTCCGAAAGTGGGGCAGCTTGAACAGCGATCCGCAGTGTCGAGTACGAGCTGGCTGGGTGGAGGGCGAGCGGGGTGTGCGGATCTACGCGGTGATGGTCCAGCAACCGGAATCCCGCGCGACTCCGTCGCGCTACGATTACCTTGGGCCCTCGCCTTCGGCTGCGGGCCTTCCGGTGGGCGAGGTCCCGGCGAAGGAGCTGGCGAAGCTGGCCAAGGACGTGTCGACCCTGGTGCTCGCAGCGCCGTGATCCGACGCCGGCTCAGTCGCTACGCTCGATGGCAGCGAGGAGCTCGGCCGTGCTCTGCTGGACCGAGCGGCCCGCGGTGTCGAGGCGAATATTGGGCGTCCATGGCTCGAAGGTGCGCTCCAGCACCGCCGCCTCCCACGCGACTCGATGCAGTCCCTCGACGTCGACGACACACTGCTCCAGCCGCTGGCGATGCTCGGCTGGGTCACTGCAGCGCACCTCGATCTCGAGCCACTGAGACCCGCTGTGGGTCGCACAGGCGCGCCAGGCCTCGCGGGTGAAGGCGATGGGGTTCACGCTGTCGGCCACGACGGCGCGTCCGTAGCGGAGCTGATCGCGAGCGATGGCCATGGCCGCGTGGTTGCCCTGCGGGCCATCGATGGTGACGCCATCGTCGCGCCGAAGATGTACAGCATGCGGCCCTCCCTGATGTGCTTCTGGCCAGAGTGTAATTCATAGGCTGGTTATCGAGAAATGTCCGAGATTCGGTGATCCGTTCTCGACCTGCTCCCGTAGAACGGTGTGCACGGACGCCGAGGGGGCCGACCCTTCGGCCATCGGTGTGATCGCACATCGAAGGGAGCAGCATGGGTTCATGGCGCATGGGCCGATGGGGGCGTGCGGCCTTCATCGCGACCCTGGTTGCCTGCAATGGCAACAACAAGGATGAAACGACGGGGAGCGTCACCGACGACGATCCCACGACGACCACGGAAGATACTGGCGAGACAAGCGCTCCAGCAGGATTCGACATCGGGATCGTGCAGGTGCGCGATGCCGACATGCAGTTCGTAGCGGATGTGGTGCAGGCCGCCTCGGGAGGGGTGGTGGCCGTGGGCCTCGATCACGCCGGCCAAGGAGCGGTGCACCTGGTGGAGGCCTCGGGTGTCACGGTGCTGCACGCTGGTCCACCGCTGGGCAATCCCACGAGCGTGGATCTGGACGCCAGCGGTGTGATCTTCCTCACGGATGCAGGCGGTGCGGACGGCACCGAGGGGGAGGTCGCGGCCACCGACGAGGAGCCCACGTACCCCACGGGGGGCGTGTTCCAGATGCCGGGCGGCGGAGGCGCCCCCGCCGTGGTCACCGACGACATCGTCACCCCCCGCGGGATCGTGGCTGCCGCCGACGGCGTGCTCTACGTGACGGGCTTCACCACCGATCGCCAGCCCGCCGTGTTCTCGGTGCAGGGCCAGGCTGCGGTGGCCTTCGCCAGCGGGCCGCCCTTGGTGCAGCCAGGCGACATCTCGGTGGTCAACGACCCAGACGCCACCCAGCTGTGGGTCATCGACGTGAGTGGGGGCCAGGACGGGGTGACCCACGGGGGCTCGAACCTCGTGGCGCTCAATCCACCGGCCTCCGACGTGATCGAGGTGAACGAGGGCATGACCGCCACGGGAGTGACGGGTCGCGGACCCGATGCGCTCGTGACCACCACCGATCAGAACGGAGCGTCCCGCATTCAGATCGTGGACGTCACCGACGGGCAGCGGCGAGACGTGCAAGCGGACAACGTCGACCTGTCCACCAACGTGACCGGGGCAGGCGCTGGCGCGGATCCCACGCTGCCCGTGTGGGCTGGAGGGAGCACTGGCCAAGTGTACGTCACCCTGAAGAAATAAAAACACACTGGAGTTTGTGTCATGAGATGCGTCAACCCCTGGGTGGCGGGTGCACTGGTGTGCGCCGCGGCCACGCTCTTCGCCGAGCCCGCGGCTGCCAGCAGCCACCGGGACGCCCCGGCCATCACGGCCGATCCCTACGCCGACAACACCGATGTGTACGCCTTCCTGGCGGGACCCGCGGGCGCCGAGGAGCTGGTGATCCTCGGCAACTACATGCCGCTGCTGATCCCCGGCTCCGGACCCAACTTCTGGCGCTTCGCCGACGACGTGATCTACGGCTGTCACGTCGACAACAACGGTGATGCCAACGTGGACGTGAGCTTCTACTTCGACTTCGAGACGGAGTTCACCAACCCCGACTCGTTCCTGTACAACGTGGGTCCCATCACCGCCCCCAACGACACCACCCAGCAGCACCGCACCACCTACGACGTGATCCGGCTGGACTGGACGTACGACAGCTCCGGCTACCTGATCGACATCGACTACGACACCCTGGCGAGGGACCTGGACCAGGCGCCCTGGTACGTGGGGCAGTCGACCTTTCCCACGGATGCCGACTACGACGCTGCGGCCGACGCCGCCATCGCCAGCGTGCCGGGTGAGGGCATGTTCTTCGCTGGGCCGCGGCGGGAGTACTTCTACGTCGATCTGGAGCAGACCTTCGACCTGCTCTCCTACGACGCGACCGCCACCAACACCACGTCCGACTTCAACGTGATGACCCTCGCCATGCAGCTGCCGCTGGATCGGGTGGGCTACAACGGCGAGCGGCCGGACTCCGTGGGAGACGTCCAGGGCACCGATGCCGTGGGCGTGTATTGCAACTCGGCGAGGCGCCGCGTGACCATCCGCGGGGGCTCTCGCGACGAGTTCTCCGCCATCGACCTCGGGCACTTCGTGCAGGTCTCTCGCCTCGGCCTGCCGCTGATCAGCGAGGTGGTGGTGGGAGTGGGTACCAAGGACAAGTTCATGCGCACCGCACCGGGTCAGGACGTCGACACCATCGGTGGCTTCGTGCTGGATCCGGAGCTGCCGGTGCTGTTCGAGGCGCTGTTCGGCGTGGAGTGCCAAGATGCGCCGCGCAATGACCTGCTGGCCCTGATCAGCCCCTACGGCACGCAGCCCGCCGATCTGCTGCGCCTCGACATCCGGGAGGGCCAGACAGCGGCGGACAGCGGCATGCCGAACGGACGCACGCTGCTCGACGATGCGCTGGACGTGATGGCGTCGGCGGCGTGTGATGCCACGGCCATTCCCTTCAACGTGCCGCTGGGCGACGGTGTGGACGCCTCCGATCTGCCGCCACCCCTGGCGACGTTCCCCTACCTGCCGCGCCCCCTGTCCGGAAACCCCTGATCCTTCCTGCTGGGGCCTCCCTCGGGGGCTCCGGCACCGCTCGAGGCTCTGCCATGCTGCTCGCCTTGTCCTTGCTGGGGTGCGTCACCCCGACAGACCCAGCACCTTCCCAGGAAGGTCCCGAACCCCTCGCACAGTCCACGCAGTACGAGCTGCTCGACGACATCGTGGCGGCAGAAGCCACCAGCGAGCCGCGCGGGTACCACGAGGTGCGTGCGCGTTGGCAGGGGCAGCGGCTGTTGTGGGAGGTCGCGATCCTGCCGCTGCTGTGTGCCTCGCCTCGCCGCTGCAACGTGCTGCCCTTCGACGGCGCGCAGGTGGCGGGTGTGATCCGGCAAGGGTGGCTGCCGAAGCTGAACCTCGACGAAGAGGGCTTCGAGCGGCTGTCCACCCTGTGCGCCCCCCACGAGGCGTGTGTGCTCACGGTGGAAGGCACGCTGAACACCTTCCGGTTCTCGCCCGAGGACTACACGCAGGTCGCCTTCGACGACGTGACGGTGCTCGCTGCGCGGCAGGCCCGATCCGACGAGCGCTGGGGCAGCTCTCACGGCGCTCGCAGCGACCTGTCGCAGCTGCGGCAGCGTGGCTCGCAGCTTCGCGCCCAGGGCATGCAGCCCACCTTGCGTGTGCAGGGTGGGGAGGAGCGATGATGCGCTGGTGGATATGGCTGGCGTGCTTCGTGCCGGGCCTGGCACAGGCGCACGGTGGGGTGAACCGCACGGTGGCTGTGGTGGACAGCGCCGAGATCACGGTGCGCGCCCCCACCGAGGCGGTCCTCGGTGCCCTGGGGGTGCCGCGCGCCGACGCTGTCCGGCACGAAGTCGCCCTCGTGGACTGGATGATGGAGGGCCTGTCGGCCCACACGCCGTCGGGCCCCTGTGCGATCTCGTCGTCCAGGCTCGCGGTGGCGGATGCGGTCGCGGTGCGCAGCGAGCTGTCGTGCGGCGCGGGGGAGATCACCCTGCGCGACGCTACGCTGCCCGACGCCCCCCTCGGGGAGCAGACGATGCTCGTGACCGGGGTGGGGGAGCACGCATCGGTGCTGGTGCTCGACGCCACCCGTCCCCAGGCCGTCGTGGGCGAGCGACGCACGGCGATGCAGGTGGTGGCTGCCTTCCTCTGGCAGGGCGGTGTGCACCTGATCACCGGCTACGATCACGTGCTGTTCCTGCTGTGCCTGCTGTTCGTGGCCGGTCCCACCGCCCGGCGACTGGGGCGGCCCCATGCGCTGCGGCAGCTGGGCCTCATCGTCACCGCGTTCACGGTGGGCCACAGCATCACGCTCGTCGCTGCGGCCAGCCAGTGGGTCACGGTGGCAGGCGCCTGGGTGGAGGTGGCCATCGCTGCCTCCATTGGTGTGGCCGCTGCTCTGAACATCGCGCAGCCTGACGGCAACGCCGGCCACCGGCCCCTGCTCGCCCTGGGCTTCGGGCTCGTCCACGGCTTCGGCTTCTCGTCGGTGCTGGCCGAGCTGGGGCTGCCCACCACCCAGCGCGTGCTCGCGTTGCTGTCGTTCAACGTGGGTATCGAGCTCGCCCAGCTGGCGGTGGTGGCCCTGACCATCCTGCCCCTGGCGTGGCTCGCCCGGCGCGCGGCGCTGTACCGCATGGTGGTGATGCAGGGGGGCTCGCTGGCCATCGCGGCGCTGTCCGTGCTGTGGGTGACGCAGCGGCTGGCGGGAGGTGGCGCATGATCTGGGCGCTGTTGTGGGGGTGTGTGTCCCCCGAGGTGCCTGCGGCACCCACGCCCGGTGCGGTGGCGCTGGCGTACGAGCCAGCGGCATCGGAGGCGTCGCTTCTGGCGCCTCTGCGCGCCGCGCGCGACCGACCCACCGACGCCGATGCCTGGGCGGAGCTGGCGGTGGCGCTGCTGCAGCACAAGCGACAGACCGGCGCCGAGATCTTCTCTCGCTACGCCGAGGATGCGGCCCTGGCGGCCTTGGCGCTGCAGCCCGAGCACCTGCCGGCGCTGCAGGTCCGGATCCGCACCACCCACGACCGGCACCGGTTCGCGGCGGCGGAGGCGCTCGCGAGCGAGGCGCGCGCGCTGTACCCCGAGGACGTCACGCTGCTGCTGCTGCACGGCGACGCGCTGCTGGAGCTCGGTCGCTACGAGCAGGCCCACGACGTGCTGCAGACGGCGCTGGACCGGCGACCGGATCTGCGCAGCTACAACCGCGGCGCCCACCTGCGCTGGCTGCTGGGGGATCTGCCGGGGGCCATCTCGTTGATGGAGCGCGCCGTGCGAGCGGGGGGCCCCGGGTTGCCCGAGCCCACCGCCTACTGTCTGGTGGATCTGGCCCACCTGCAGCTGCAAGCGGGGGAGCCGCAGCGGGCGATGGTGGCGGCTCGAGCCGCACTGGCGCTGGTGGAGGACTACCCGCCCGCTCGATCTGTTCTCGGCCGTGCGCACCTCGCGGAGGGTGACCCTCGAGGGGCCATCGAGGAGCTGCGCGACCTCGTGAAGGACCATCCGCAGGTGGCCGATCAGCTGTTGCTGGCCGAGCTGACCGAGGCGCAGGGTGATGCCGAGGAGGCCGGCGAGCTGCGTCGGCGGGTCGCCCTCCGGGTGGCGGAGGACCCGCGCGCGGTGGCGGCGGATCTGGCGCGTCGGTCCGTGCAGCCGGATCGCGCCGTTCGCTTGGCGCAGCAAGCGGCCCACGGCCGGCCCACGGTGCACAACCTCGACACGCTCGCGCTGGCGTTGCTGCGCGCCGGACGTCTGCAGGACGCGCGCGAGGCCAGCGACCGGGCCCTCGCCGTGGGCACGGCCTGTGCTGGTCTGCACCTCACCCGCGGGCTGATCGCCGCCGCCGCCGCCGATCCCGATGCTGCCGCCGAGCACCTGCGGATGGCCATGGCCATCAACCCAGCTGCCGATCCCCGGCTGCTCGCGGAGCTGCGCGATCGACTGGATGGGTGATCCAAGCGAGGTCGCCCTCCGTATCCATGGCTGATGCAGGCACAGCCCATGCCCGATCTCATGCACCGCATCGCGCAGGCGCGCGACCGCGCGGCGTTCGCCGAGCTGTTCGAGCGCCTCGCGCCTCGGCTGTGGGGCTACTTCCGTCGGTCGGGCTTCGACGGCGCCCTGTGTGACGAGATGGTCCAGGAGGTGATGACGGCCGTGTGGCACAAGGCGGAGCAGTTCGATCCGTCGCGAGCGGCGGTGTCGACGTGGGTGTATGCCATCGCGCGCAACGCCCGTGCCGATCACCTCCGCCGACCCCGCTTCGAGGTGGATCCGCTCGATCCCGCCTACGTCGACGGGAACATCGCGCGGGCCGACGACGACGTGCATCGGCTCCGCATGGCCACCCAGGTGCGGGAGGCACTGCAGGAGCTTCCCGACGATCAGCTCCAGGTCTTGACGCAGGCCTACTTCGAGCACAAGAGCCTGGCGACCATCGCCAGCGAGTCGGGCGTGGCGCTGGGCACCGTCAAGAGCCGGGTGCGGCTCGCCTTCGGCCGACTCCGTGGCATGTTGGGGTCCACCCGATGACCAAGCATCACCTGACGGAGGAGCAGATCCTGGCCCACGCCACGCACTCGGCGTCGGCCGGGCTGTCGCTGCTGGTCGCGTGCCACCTGACCCTGTGTCCCGACTGTCGGCATCGTCACGAGCTCGCCGTGCAGGTGGGCTTCGCCCTGGCCGAGGAGCCGCGCGGGCCTGGGGCGGATCTGCTCGCGGCCACCCTGGCGGGCCTCGACGCTCCGCTGCCCTCGCCGACGCCTCGTCGGCACGATCCCGAGGGGGTGTTGCCTGCACCGCTCGCCGCGCTGCTACCTGGCACGCTGCGATGGCGCACGGTGTTTCCCGGGGTGGGCGAGCTGTCCCTACCGGTGCCCTTCGAGGGCCCGCTGCCGCCTCGCTTGTTTCGGCTGCGGCCTGGCATGCGCGTGCCCGATCATCACCACGAAGGGGCGGAGCTGTCGCTCGTGCTCACGGGGGGCTTCACCGACGACGGTGGTCACTTCGTGCGCGGAGACGTGTGCGCTCGGGACGACCAACAGCTGCATCGGCAGCGCATCGATCCCGGTGAGCCGTGCATCGTGTTGGTGGTGGCGGACGGCGCGCTGATCCCGCGCACCTGGCTCGGCTGGCTCGCCCAGCAGATCCACCCGATGTAGCGCACAGACGGTCAGGGGATCGCAGACGGAAGCCACACGGCCACCTGGGTGCCGCGCTGATCGGCGTTCACCTCGATGCGCCCTCGGCTGCGCTTCACCAGCATGCTCACGAAGGCGAGGTGCTCGGTGGGCGGATCGGCGACGGCGGGGGAGTCGTCCTCCACCAGCAGCAGGCCGCCCTCGTCGACGGGCGTCCAGCTCACCATCACCCGCTTCGGAGCGCGGCGTCCGCCGTGGGCGGCGTGCTGCAGCAGCAGGTCCACCAGCTCCTGGAAGGCCGGCTGGCCTCCAGCCACCTGCACGGCGACGGTGGGCTTCACCTGCACCGAGACGTCCACGGACCCAAGCGGGGGCCTGCGCTCCTCGGGCAGGTTCATGGCGCGCAGGAACGCGCCGGCGTGCACGGGCTCGGGCGGGCCGATGGCGCCGGGCGGAGGAGGGGGCGGGGTCATCGCCGGATCCGTGCGACGGCGCCACCACCCGGCGAGCACGAGGAGCGGCAGTGCGGCCGCTGCGATCACGAGGATCTTCACATCGCCTCCAACTAATATTCATCAATTGGCGTCGCCGAGGCCGCAGAGAAAAAACGGCTTCGAACGAGGAGGACTGTATTGGGGTAACCGAGCCTAGCATGCATGCAAAGGTGGTGTCGTGCCCACATTCGCGTTCGTGCAGACGCTCCCCACGAGAGTGACGGAAATGGCCCTGCGCGGGCATGATCGGCCTCAGCGCTCCGGGCGCGTGACCGCCATCTCGGACAGCAGCTCGACCAACCAGTCACGAACGGCAAGCGGGCGCACTTCTACTCCATCGCGTCGCATCGCACGCGTGATCCCGAGGCGTTCGCGCAGGACCTACAGCATCTGTTCCGCTTGTTGCAGGAGGGGGAGATCACGCCCGTGGTGGCCGAGATCCTCACGCTGGATCAGGTGGCGGAGGCCCACGCACGGCTGCAGGCGGGGGGTCTCACGGGCAAGCTGGTGCTGGATCCTTGGGTCTAACCCCAGCTCTGGCCGGGCTGATAGGTGCCCACCGTCCACTCGTGGCCGTCGGGGTCGACGAACCGAGCCCGACGAGTACCCCACTCGGTGTCCTCCGGTGGATAGCCACCGCTGGCCCCCAGCCCCGTGGCCTTGGCGTACAGGGCGTCCACGTCGTCTACCACGAGGTAGATACCAGGGGCCGCGCCGTGCACGACGTCTCCGGGCCCGCCCATCACCACGGCCTCGCCACGGGTCAGCTCGGCGTGAATCAGCGCGCCGTCTTCTCCCCGCTGCTCGGTGACGACCCGGAAGCCCAGGCCCTCGGTCAAGAAGCGCAGCGACGCGTCGCCGTCTTGAAACGTCAGATATGGGACGATGGGACTCACCTGCCCTCCAGCGACCGGGGGTATCGATCTCGGCGCTGGCTGTCTACTGGGGGCGCCGTCGACGCCCCTCCTTGCGCTTGCCGCGCCGACGCGGCCGGTTGTCGGCCTTGGCCTCGCCACCGTCCTTCGGCTCGGCTGCGTCTTGTTCGTCGTCGTCTTGCACGTAGCCGAGCATCTCGAGCTCGGACTTGGCGCCCGCGGACATGTTGGCGTCGGCCTGCCGCGCCGCGGCCACGTCGTCGGCGTTGCGCACCCACTGCCGTAGCTGCGCCCGCTTCGCCTTCAGCAGCTCCGTCATCTCGAGGGTCTTCGCCGGCTCCAGCTCCGACAGATCCCGGGTCTCCTGCGGATCCGCCACCACGTCGTACAGCTCGGTGCGCACGAGCTCGTCGCTGTGGAAGTCCAGCGTCTCGATGAGCTTGTGGTCGCCGTGGATCACCGCCCGGTACTTGTTGGCGTAGGCGTCGGCCACCAGGTCCTCGTAGAGCTTCTTGACCTTCTTGAAGCCGAGGCGGTCGATGCTGATGCTCTCCGAGAACACGCTCTGCAGCGCCAGATCCTTGATGGCGGCGAGGTTGCCGCGGTGGTGGTCGGTGTCGGGTGGCTCGACGCCAGCGAGGCCGAGCACGGTGGAGAACACGTCGAGGTTGCTCACCGGTGTGCTCACGCGGCCCGGCCGCAGCTTCGGCGGGTAGGCGATGACGAGGGGCACGTGCAGCAGCTGGTTGTACACCCCGCTGCGGTGGCCGAACTGCTGGTGCTCCCCGAGCTGCTCGCCGTGGTCCGAGGTGAAGACCACGATGGTGTTGTCGAGCACGCCTCGCGCCTCGAGGTCCGCGAGCAGATCTGCCGTCACGCCGTCCAGATCCACCAAGGTGGCGTCGTACACCGCGCGCACGGCGGACAGCTCCTCGTCCGTCAGCTCGGTCTTGCCGTAGGAGTAGAGCAGCTGGGTCTTGAAGGTCAGATCCGTCTGGAGGCCGAGCTTGATGGTGGGCTTGTCGGCCACGGCTCTGCGGGCCCGCATCGAGGGCACGCGCGGCTTGTGGGCCTCCATGTACGACAGGTAGGCGAAGAAGGGCCGGTTCTCGCCGCGGTTCGCGCGCCGGTCGAGGAAGCCCGTGAACGCCTCGTGGGTGGCGAGCCCGGCGTTGTAGAAGCCCACGCTCTTCTGGCGCTCGGGGTTCGCCGGGCTGATCTCGGTGCTCGCGTCGCGGGGCAGCAGCTTGTCGCGCGTGTGCTGCACCACCGTGCCCCGCCAGCGACGCCCCCACGACAGCTCGATCTGCTCGAAGCCCTGGAGCAGGTTGACCCGCTTGGGCGACAGGTTGGGGTTCGCGGAGAAGGCGTAGGTCTGGTAGCCGTTGGCGCCGAGGTGCTCGGCGAGGGTGACGTTGTCGTTGTCGAGCCAGCGGTGATCGAAGCCCGCGCCGTGGGTGCTGGGGGCCAGCCCCGTGAAGAGGCTCGCGT
>JAHQVJ010000081.1 GCA_019634415.1 Myxococcales bacterium | reverse complement strand
CGGCTGACGGCTGACGGCTGACGGCTGACGGCTGACGGCTGACGGCTGACGGCTGACGGCTGACGGCTGACGGCTGACGGCTGACGGCTGACGGCTGACGGCTGACGGCTGACGGCTGACGGCTGACGGCTGACCGCTGACCACCACGCAGCCTTAGGGCTCGAGCTCTGCCGGCGGGACCCAGGCCTCGCGACCCGACGCCTTCAGCCGCGCCTCGAAGTCCGTGGCTAGATCGGCGACCGTCACACCCGCGAGGGAGGCGCGGAAGCTGGCCTCGGCGCTGGACAGCGCCTGGTCCACGGCTGCGTTGGCGGACTGCTCCATCAAGCACCGTGGCGCGTCCTCGGACTGCCCCAGCGCGAACAAGCCAGGCGATCCCAGCGCCTCGTACAGATCCAGCAGGGAGATCTCCGCCAGATCCACGGCCAGGCTCCAGCCACCCCCGTGACCGCGGCTCGAGGTCACCCAGCCACGCTCCCGCAATCCCGCCATCGTGCGGCGCACGAAGGCCGCGTCGGTGTTGAGCATGGTGCCGATCAACTTCGAGGTGGCCGGGCTGTCCATGCCCTGCAGATGGAGCAGCACGTGCAACACGCGGGGTAGGCGGCGGTCGTAGCGCAAGGAGGGCTCCTCGCTCACAGGTGGGCACCTGGTACCTATCCGCCCCGCAGTCACGGCCCGTCGGGCCTGACAGGGACTGCGTCCCCAGAGAAGAACTCTGCGTGTCGTACGGGCGTCCCGCTCCCCGGGGCCGGGCCTCCGTTGCCCAGCCGCTCCGGGGGGAACGCGCTCGCCGTGGAGCTAGGCGATCTCGGAGAGGATCGGGACCTGCACACCGAGGTAGCGGCAGACCAAGGCCACCAGCTCCTGCTCGAAGGCCGGATCCTGCAGCTTGCCCGGATCCTCGAGGATCGCACCGTGGATGGCGGACTCCACGCTCGTCACCAGCAAGAAGGTAGCGGTGTCGAGGTCACGCACCGCCAGCTGGTCCCGGAAGCGCTCGAGGTAGTTGCGCACCATCGGACGCGCCAAGCCGTGCAGCTCGTGGATCGAGGACAGCCCATGGGCCAGCACCGACGCCGTGAGGTGCACGTGCAGCTTGGGGTCGTCGCGGTGGGCGCGCAGGCACGCCTCCACGTACTTCGAGATCGCGTCCTGAATCGACATGTCGCTCACGT
Organism: Myxococcales bacterium; assembly: GCA_019634415.1. Lineage (GTDB taxonomy): Bacteria > Myxococcota_A > UBA796 > UBA796 > DRPG01. Next base: position 58,962 of record JAHQVJ010000081.1, on the reverse strand, counting down.
CGTCGAGCGCGTTCTCGATCAGCTGGACCTGCGCCTCACCATGCTCGCGCGCCAAGGTGAGCACCAGGCTCTCCTTGTTGGGGAAGTACTGATAGAGACTTCCCACGCTCACACCTGCCACGTCTGCCACGCGGTTGGTGCTGGCTGCAGACCAGCCCTCTTCGACCAAGACCTTCGCCGTAGCGTCCAGCAGCGCGCGCACCATGCGCTTGGACCGAGCCTGACGGGGCTGCTTGCGGGGTCTCGTGGCCACCTGAATCGACATCGTTCACTCCAAGAACAGGGGGTTGACCCGCATGGCATCGAACGGGAATGCGAGTGCCTTGAGAGCAAAATCGAAGAAAAAATGAGTATCTTGTATTTCAAGTTTTGAGCTTGCTTCTCTGGCTCATGATTCTTGATCGGTAGCGTGATCGGACTCGTGCCGGCTCCGCCGCCACTGTACTGATTGGCCGCGAACTGCGTTCGCAGCTGTTCGCTCCGAGATCCTCGGACTGCGTCGAGCCGAGTGGGCAGCCTTCGCCCCACCGGGCTTCGCGCCACCCGCCGGCCAGGCTTCGGGTAGCATTCGGAGGCCAAGTCTTGGCGTTGGTCCAGCTGGAGTTGCGAGAAATGCCGAATATTAATGGTTGGAAGCTAGTATTTCTGGTCTTCATCACGTGGGGTTGCACCGGATCCGAGACATCCGAGACACCCGAGACGCCCGACGATGTCGACTTGCTGGAACCCACCGAGGCGTGTGTGACCTACCTCGACTGCCTCAGGGCGGTGGAATCCTCCGAGATCGCGCTCGAAGAGGCGGTGTACGGCGTAGGGTCAGACTGTTGGGTGGACGCAGCTGCCGCGCTGGGATGCACGACGGAATGCGAGGAGGGCGTCGGCGTCGAGCACGCCGGGCAACCCACGGCGCCGGAATGTTGGCCGGGCGGCCAGCCCGTCTCTGAGGTGTTGTTCGCGGCCGTTGGCGACCGCTGGACCGTGACCAGCAGCGAGCCGTTGGGGTGCGAGGGAGAGGTCGAAGAAGCGGAGTTCGACGATCGGCCCGAGGGATTCGGCCTCCGGCTCAGGTCGTACACGGAGACCCTCTTCTGGTACGAGTGCACGTTTGACGGACCCAATCGGGCATTCAGTTGTGAGCGATCCTACGAGAAGGGCACGTTGACCGGTCGATTCACGCCCACCTGGGAGGAGTTGGCCATGGGCGGAGGTCCCTGCCAGATCACCTTCCGCTGATGGCCCGTCCCGGGTCACCGCCTCGCGAGGGAGCAGGCGGTCCACCACGGGTGGGGAGAGGCTCTGGAAGACTTCCCTCGGGACAGCTTCCGCGACCTCCAGCGCTGCATCCACCGACCGCATATAGGGCCGGCCGGAGGGCCCATGCCCAGCGCACCCACCTACTGGGACTACCTGCAGCTCGACCGCCTCCTGCACCTCCAGGGCGGCCTCGAGGGCGACGAACAGGACATGCTCGCCAACGAGCTGCACTTCATCGTGGTGCACCAGAGCTTCGAGCTGTGGTTCAAGCTGCTGCTGCGCGAGGTGCGCCTGGCCCGCGATCACCTCGGTCAGCCCACCGTCGACGAGGAGACCATCCCCTTCGTGGTGCAGCACCTGCGGCGCGTCAACACCATCCTGCGCCATGCCGTGGCGCAGTTCGAGGTCATGGAGACGCTGACCCCGCAGGGCTTCCTCGACTTCCGCGACAAGCTCGTGCCGGCCAGCGGCTTCCAGAGCTTCCAGATGCGCGAGATCGAGATCTTGATGGGCCTGGAGGAAGCGCAGCGGCTGCACTACGGCAAGGTCGACCCCATCCGTCACATCCAGGACACCGCCCACGACACGCCCGCTGGCCGCCTCGCCAAGGAGCGCATCGACACCGTGCGGCAGGAGCGCACCGTGCTCGCCGTGCTCAACGACTGGCTGGCCCGCACCCCCATCCAGGGTTCCCGTCCCGACGATGACGGCGACGACGCCGTGGTGGTGGGCTTCCTGGAGGAGTACCTGGCGCGCATGCGGGAGCACCACGGGGCGAGCTACGAGCGCCTCGTGAGTGCCTTGGAGGTCTCGGAGCCCGAGGCCATGCAGCGGCGCTTCGAGGCCACCTACGACGCCGCATCGAGCTGGCTGCTCGCCACCGACGTGCAGCCCCCCGAGGCCCAGGCCCGGGTGCGCCGTCAGCGCGCCGCTGCGCTGTTCATCGAGTCGTACCGGGAGCTGCCGCTGCTGTCGTGGCCGCGGCTGCTGATCGATCTGATCGTGGAGATGGAGGAGCAGCTGGTGCTCTGGCGGCATCGCCACGCCCGCATGGTGGAGCGCACCATCGGACGTCGGGTGGGCACGGGGGGCTCGGGAGGGGTGGACTACCTCGACAAGACCGGCGCCTACCGCGTGTTCCGCGACCTGTGGGCCGTGCGCACGGTGCTGCTGCCGCGCACCCGGCTGCCCGAGCTGCGCAACCCCGACTTCTACGCGTTCACCGCCACGTGAGACAGACCGCGCACGATGGGGCAAACTGACCGCATGCTCCTGTTGTTGTCGTCCCAGGCGGCCCAGGCCGCGTGCACCTTCGAGGCCACTGTCGAGGGGCTCGACGCCGCCCTGGCCAATGCCGAGCAGGCCTACGTCTCGCTGGACCTGTCCGCCTTCCAGAACGCCAGCACCGAGGCCGACTTCCTGGTGCCTTGCCTCGCCGAGCCCGTCCAGATCGGCACGGCCGCGCGCCTGCATCGACTGCGGGGGCTGGGGTACTTCGCCGACGGCGACCGAGACGCCATGCGCGCCTCGTTGTGGACGGCGCGCCACCTGCAGCCGCAGTACGTCTTCCCCGAGTCGATGCTGCCCGTGGGGTTCGAGCTGCGCGACCTGTACGAGGATCTGGCCGCCGACGCTGGCGAGACCAAGCGCCTGTCTCGCCCGCGCGAGGGTGCGCTGTTCTTCGACGGCCAGCCCACCCGCGAGCGCCCGCTGTCCCGCGCGGCCCTGTTCCAGCGCGCAGACGGATCGGGCGCCGTGGTGCACACGACCTACCTCGCACCCGGTGACGAGGTGCCCTGGTACCCGGGGATACGCACCCGCCGCACGCGCTGGTTGCTGGGAAGCGCCGGCGTGGGCCTGGCTGCCGGGGTGCTGTACGGCTTCGCCTGGCAGAGCTTCACGCGGATCAACCAACGCGATCCCGGCTGGACGGACGCGGATCTGCAGCGTCTGCGCACCCAGAACAACGTGCTCTTCTGGTCGAGCACGGCACTCGCCGTGACCTCGGTGGGCGGCCTGGCGGTGGCGCTCCGGGTGGACCGATGAAGCGCCTCGCCACGCTCGAGCCGGGCCGTCACATCGACCGCTACCGCGTGATCGACGTGCTGGGGGAGGGGGGCATGGCGGTGGTGTACCGCGTGGCCCACGACCGCCTCGGCTCGCTGCACGCGCTGAAGGTGGTGGCGGTGCCCAGCCGCTCCATCATGCGTCGCCTCATCGACGAGGGGCGGGCCCAGGCGCGCATTCGCCACCGCAACATCGTGGCCGTGCACGACGTCATCGAGGTGGACGGCAGCCCGGGGCTGGTCATGGAGTACGTGGCCGGCCCCAGCCTCGACGACCTGATCTACGGCGTGGCGCTGCCCATGGAGCAGGTCGACGCCCTGGGGCGCGGGATCCTCAAGGGCATCGCCGCGGCCCACGCCGAGGGCTTCGTGCATCGCGATCTGAAGCCCGCCAACGTGCTGGTGGCCTCCTCCAGCGAGGGCCTCACCCCGAAGATCGCCGACTTCGGCCTGGTCAAGGACCTGCAGTCCCCGAGCGGCAAGACCTACACGGGCGCCTTCATGGGCACTCCGAACTACGTCTCCCCCGAGCAGGTGCGCGATGCGCGCGGTGTGGACCACCGCGCCGATCTGTGGGCGGCGGGATCGGTGCTCTACGAGCTGGTCACCGGGCAGCGGGCCTTCGTGGGCGCCGACGTGCTGGAGGTGTTCAACGCGGTGGCGGCTGCGCGCTACGCCCCGCTGTCGGAGGTGAGCCCCGACGTGCCGGAGCGCATGAAGCGCGCCATCGAGGCGGCCCTGGTGGTGGACTCGGATCGGCGCGTGGGCAGCGCCGAGGAGCTGCTGGACCTGTGGGCAGGCGACGTCGACGAGGCGAGCCTCACCCCCACAGTGCGTCACCTCGATCCCACGCTGCGCGCCCAGGTGGAGCGGCTCACGTCCTCGCCTCCGTCCCCCGAGCTGATGGCGGCCAAGGAACCGGGTGTGACCTTGGCGCTCTCGGAGCACCCGCCCACGGTGGCCGACAGCGCCAGTCGCCGGCGACGCTGGCCAGCGGTGGCGATCACCGGACTGTCGTTCCTGGTGGCTGCGTTCGTGGCGATCCCCGCCTTCCAGGATGGCTACCAGCCCGCTCCTGCGCCGCCCTTGGCCCAACCGCACACCCCGGCACCTCCGGAAGGCCCGCAGCCGAAGGCGAGGGCCCAAGGGAATCGTAGCGCGACGGAGTCGCGCGGGATTCCGGCTCCCATCGAGGCGCCCGTTCCCGCGGATCCGCCTGCTCCGGTGGTGCCCGTGCCCGCGCCGGTCCCCGACCCCGTCCCCACGCCTTCGCCCACCCGGGACGTGCCCATGGGCGAGGCCAACGGCACGCCCGATCCCGAGGAGATCGTGCAACCACCCGCGCCGGATCCGCTCGCCACGCAGGCCCTGGTGCAGGTGGAGGGAGACGTGGCCGTGATGCTGGTGGGGGTCGAGGATGGCTCCCGCCGCTTCCCCGGTCACGTGCCCCCCGGCCGCTACGAGGTCATGGGCGACTTCCCGGACGAGGAGCTGCCGGTGAAGACGGCCACCATCGAGGTGCGGGCCGGTCAGCGATTGCTGTTGCGCTGTAGCATGGGCTTCAAGCGGTGCCGGGTGGAGGAAGAGTGATGGTCCTGTGGTTCTTGGCGGGGTGCCCCTTGATCACGTCGGGCCACCTCGACGAGCTGCGGGACTTCGACCAGGATGGATTCGACGCGGTGGCCTTCGGCGGCCAGGACTGCGACGACGACGACCCCACGGTCTACCCCGCGGCACCCGACGCCTGGTACGACGGGCGCATCCAGGACTGCAACCGAGCCGACGACTTCGATCAGGACGCGGACGGGGTGCCCACCCCCATCGACTGCGACGACACCGATCCGACCCAGGTGGAGCCGCCTCAGTGGCATCCCGATCTGGATGGAGACGGCTTCGGAGACCGCGAGTTCAGCGTGGCGGCCTGCGAGGCGCCTGGCCGGGGTGTGGCCGATGGCACCGACTGCGACGACACCGATCCCGAGGTGGGCGACAGCATTCGCTACTACGAAGACGTCGACGAGGACGGGTTCGGCAACCCCGAGCGGTTCGTGGATCGCTGCATTCCACCCGCCAACCAGCCCTACTCCCTGCTGGAGGGGGACTGCGACGACGCCGACGCCGACGAGAACCCCCAGGCCCTGTGGGGGTGGGACGCGGACTGCGATGGCCACGGCGATCCGGCGGTGCAGCTCGCGCAGTGCGAGATCCCCGAGCCGCTGGGTGGGCTGTGTCCGTCCGGAGCTGCAGCGGACTGGGTGGCGGATCAGCTCGAGGACTGCGACGACACGCGGTCCGACGTGTACCCCGGGGCGCCGGGCGAGGTCTGGAAGGACGGGATCGACACCGACTGCGCCGACGACACCGACCTGGACGGACCCGATCTGGACACGCTGACGGATCTGCCGCTGTCGGCGGGCTGTGCCTCCACAGTGGGCACCGTGATTCGAATCCCCCAGGACCACGTCGATCTGCAGGAGGCCATCGACGCCGCTGCGCCCTGCGACGTCATCGAGATCGGCGACGTGGAGGTGGGCAACGCCGTGGTGGACCGGCCGGTGGCGATCGTCGCGGCCCCCACAGCCACGCCCCGCGTGGTGGCCGAGCCGGTCGACGACGTGGGGATCGAGGTCGCACGCGATCAGAGCGTGACCCTGGAGGGCCTGACCTTCGAGGGATTCCCCACGGGGGTGTGGATGCGAGGCCGCGCGGAGCTGCTCGCCGGCGATCTCACCTTCGACGGGGGAGTGGGCATCGACGGCCTGGCCGACTCGCGCCTCGAGCTGTACGACCAGACCTTCGTCGACACCGACGTGGCCGTGCAGCGAGGGGTGGGCACGTATCCCTTCGATCTGCACCGCTGCGTGGTGGAGGGGGCGCTGGCGGCCCGAGACGTGCTGTCGCTGCGAGGTCCGGGACCGGTGGCCGTCACGGGCTGCACGTTCCAGCGCTCTTCCGTCGCCCAGGGGGCGATCGTGCGGGTGGACGCTGCCGAGGTCACCTTGAGCGACCTGGTGTTCGACGACAACGTGGGCATGGTGCTGGACGTGGATGCGCGCCGGGGTGGGTCGAGCCCGGCGGACTACACGCTACAGGACGTCACCCTGATCCGAAACGTGTCGGTGGCGCCCGTGATGATGTCGGTGGCGGCCAACGGCGCTGGACACGCCGACGTGAGCGGACTGGTGCTGCGGGACAACGTGTGGGCCGTGCCCCTGGGTGGGGTGGTGACGAACCTGCCCGAGTCGCTGGTGCTCTTCGAGGACGTGGCGGTCACGCTGACCGGTGCTGTGTTCCGCGGCAACGTGCTGGAGCGCCAGGGGCCCCAGCTACGGCTGACGGGGGCGAACGTGGTGGGCTCCTCCTCCGACGCGTTCGAGCTGCGCAGCGTGGAGATCTCGGGAGACGGGGGCACCGGGGTGGAGCTCGACGGTGGACGGCTCACCAACGTCAGCGTGGTGGGCCTGAGCACCGGCATCCAGTCGAAGGGGCCCGTGGTGCTCGACAGCGCCATCCTGGCCCTCAACGGCCGAGCTGTGCGGCTGCAGACCCCAGACGATCCCGACGAGCCAGCTCCCACGGTGACGTCGTCCTACTCGCTGTACTACAACAACCTGATCAACGGACCCTTCCTGGACGGAGGGAACAACATCGTCGGGTCGCCCCCTCGCTTCGTTCGCTACTTCCCCGGCTTCCCGGCGGATCTCTGGGACCTGAGGTTGATCCCGGACCTGCCAGACGTCTCCGTCGACGGCAGCCCGTGTGTGGACGCGGGCAACACGGCGGACGCTGGGGCCGATCCGGACGGCTCCGACAACGACTGCGGTGCCTTCGGGGGGCCCGACAGCGACGGCACGCTCGTGGAGGATCTCGACGGCGACTCGCTCTATGACGACTGGGAGCGGGAGTGGCTCGGCGATCCGAGCGTCGACGACGGCACCGGTGATCCGGATGGAGACGGCCTGAACACGCGCTGGGAGTTCGCTCGTGGCACACTGCCGAACGTGGCAGACACCGACGGTGATGGCGTGATCGACAGCAAGGACGGCTGCCCGTTGGACGTCGGCCGTGACGACATCTGCGTGCTTCCGGTCCCGGGCTTCTAGCCATGGCGAGTCACGATCGTCCGGTGCAGCGACGCCCGCGCCCTGCCGGCTCCTCCGACGCACAGACCTCGGTGCAGCCGGCCATGCCGGTGTCGAGCCACGACGCTGTCCTCGACGGGGGATCCCACGACACCTTGGGCAACGCCGAGCTCGCGGGCACCGACACCATGGGTCCGGCGGTGCTCGCCCGCGGGCTGCAGCTGCTCGCGCGGATGGGGGTGCACTGCCCGCCACTGTCGGCACGCGCCAACAGCGACGTGCTCGCGCTGATGCGCGACGGGGATCCGGTGCTGGCTGCGGCCTGTCGCGCGGCCCACGGCGTGGCCACCGAGGGCGACCAGGCCATGCTGTCGCGCCTGCGGGCTGGCGATCGGCCGCTGCCCGAGATCCCCGTGGGGGGTGGTCGACCCATGCCCGCTCAGGTCCGTGCGCCCTTCGAGACCGCCATGGGGCGGGACTTCTCCGACGTGCGGATCCACACCGACGTGACGGCCGCACCGCAGATGGGCGCCATGGCCTTCGCCATGGGCTCCGACGTCTACTTTGCGCCGGGGCTGTACAGTCCCGGCAGCTTCGAGGGCGATCGGCTGATCGCCCACGAGCTGGTGCACGTGGGCCAGCACCAGGACGGTCGCATCCCCTCGGGTGGCGGCATGAGCTCCCCCAGCGACCCGCTCGAGCGCGAAGCGTACGGAGCGGAACACCAGCTCGCCGTGGATGTGCGCAGTCTCCGGGCGGAGCCCGCCCCGGGTTCGAGCGATGGCCTGGAGCTAGGCCTCGAGTCGTCGGTGGAGGGCGCGGGGGAGGCAGCCCCGAGCTTGCTGTCCGAGCAGACGGCGGAAGAGGGCTCCACCGACGAGAGCGCTGGGGTGGGACCCACCGGCCCCGAGGTCCCCGACGACGTGATCTTCGCCGAGGCCGACGCGGTCGTCGACGAAGAGGTGGTGGAGGAGCCCGCCGAGGAGGAGGGGCAGGTCTCGGATCCCGAGCCCGAGGGGTCCGCGAGCGACGGGGCCCCCGCCGAGTCCCAGGGCCCCGAGGAGGCTCCTGCCGAGGCCGCAGCGCCTGCGCCGGTGCCGACCGAGGCGCTGCCTCCCATCGCCATCGAGGTGGAGGAGGTGGCTGTTCAGGAGGCCGCTGCCATGGGGCCCGCCCCCGAGCGCAGCGTGCCTGCCGCCGGGGCAGCGCACCAGGGCACCGTGGACTCCGCCGTCGCGGCCGTGCACGCCCAGGCCACGACCGCGCTGTCCACCTCCCAGCAGGCGATTCGGGCGCACGCCACCAGCCTGGCAGCCCAAGCCGACGCTGCCGTGGCCGCGGCGCGCAGCCAGGTGGACGCCGCCTTCGATGCTCAGGCTGCAGCCATCACGGCCGCTGCCGCCAGTGTCCAGAGCCAGGTGTCCGCTGCGATCGAGAGCACACTGGCCCAGATCACCGCCGCCCATGCGGCGCAGCAGGCCGTCATCGAGGCCGATCGCGCTGCGCGACATGCCGACGTGGATGCCCAGATCGCACAGACGCGCGAGCGCATGGTGGCGTTCGGTGAGACCGAGGCGGAGCGCGCGCGCCAAGGAACGGCCGAGCGCATCGCGCAGGTGCAGGGCCTGGCCGGCACCGCGGGTGCCGGGGGGGACTCCCAGAGCGCCGATGCCCAGCGGCAGGCCGCCGAGCGCATCGTCGAGAAGGTGGTGACCGAGCTCGAGGCCAAGGGGGAGTCGCTGGCGGAGGGCGCCACCCAGGCGGCCACCGATGCCGCGTCTCAGCTCGACGGCACCGCCACCGCCACCCACACCGAGATCGACACCCAGGTCGACGACGCCATCGTGCAGCTCGAGTCCATGCGGGCGGCCACCGAGCAGGCCGTGGCCGAGCAGGCGACGGGCGTGACCGAGCAGATCACGGCAGTACAGACCGTGTCCATCGAGGTGCTCGAGACCCAGCGCACCACGATCCACGGCGACCTCGACGAGATGGCTCGCCACGTGCGGGCCACCCTCACGGAGTCGGCCGAGCAGCTCGTGGTGCCGCTGGCCGAGCAGGTGACGGCCGCCTTGGCCGAGGTGGACGCCCAGGCGGCCATCGCCGTCGCCGATCTCGTGACCATCGCCGACGAGGACGAGGCGGCCAGCTACGCCCAGCAGGTGGCCAGCGAGGTGGCTGGTGCGGGCGGGGACATCGTCTCCGCTCTGTCGGCCGCTCAGGCCGCCTCCATCGGCGAGCTGGATCAGATGCGGGCTCAGGTGGACGTCACCCTGCAGAGCGTGGTGGCGGGTGCCACCGATGCGGCGTCGGCGGCTGCGACTGCGGCCACGGAGCGGCTCAACCAGGCTGCCGCGGCCACCCTCGAGGGGCTGCAGCAGACCGCCGAGCAGACCAACCAGGCGCTCCAGGGCCTGGTCACCGAGCTGCAGGGCCAGCTCGACGAGGTCAGCGCCACCCTCGCCACCGATCTCGACGGCCAGGCCACCGCCGTCGAGTCGGAGCTCACCGAGACGGTGGACGCCGGGCTCGCGGAAGAGGACGAGCAGGTGAGCCACACCGCCTCGTCCATCGCCGATGCCCAGTCCGAGATCGCGGGGGAGTACGACCGGCTGAAGTCCGGCACCGAGGCCCAGGCGCCGTCGCAGCGGATCCAGCGGGGCTTCTGGTCCGATCTGGGCAACGCCGTCAAGGACGTGGTCTCGGCGGTGGCCAACTGGTTCATGGACAGCTTCCTGCCCTGGCTGGGCGGGGCCATCCTCGGCTTCTTGGTGACGGCCCTCATCCTCGTGGTGGCGGCGGTGGTGGTCGTGGCGCTGATCGCCGCGGGACCTTGGGGCTGGGCGGCGCTCGCCGTGCTCGCCATCGGCATGATCGCCATGATGATCAACGGCCGGTACCAGGAGTGGGTGGCCGACATCGGTCAGCCTGGCTTCTGGGGCTGGGTGGGCATCGTGGGGCTCTCCATCCTCGATCTCACCGGGATCCCGTTCCTGCTCGAGGGCCTGTTCGGTCGGCGCATCACGGGCGGCGAGCTCGATCCCTTCGATGCGGGCTGGCGCTTCGGCACGGGGGCGGCCTCGCTGCTGGGGATGTTCCTGGCGGTTCGGGCGCGGTTCCGGGGGCGCGGCCCCAAGGGTCCTGCGGAGGAAGGAGCGGGCACGCGACCCGTCGAGGACGGGGCGGGCACACGCCCGGCGGAGGATGGTGCCGGCACACGCCCGGCTGAAGAGGGCGGTGGTCGCAGCGAGGACGGTTCGGGTCGGACCGAGGACGGTCCAGGTCGCACGGAGGACGGCCTACCGCCAGATCCCGAGGCAAGGCAGCAGCGGCTGGAGGAGCTGTCCCGGGACCACGACCACAACGGTCGAGTCACCGAGAACAGCAAGGTCGAGGCCGAGATGGCATTGGACCTCGAGGAGTCCGGGCGGCTACCGGAGCCCGTTCGTCGACCTGGCCACGGGGAGAGCGGCGACATCGTCGATGGGGACGGGGTTCAGTGGGACTTCAAGCGGCCGAGGAGTCGAGACGTCCTGCAGGAGCAGATTCGTCAGAATGCCCGTGATGCCGGCCGCCCCGAGCCCGAGCTCGACCCGAGTCGCTCCATGCGGGGCGAGTTCGAACTCGGTCACCAGCTCGACGAGATTCGCGCGGAGATTCGGACGGGGGAGCGTGTCATCGTCGACACGCGTGGCCTGAATGCTGCCGACAAGGCTGCGCTCGTCGAGGCCGTGGCCAACGAGGGATTCGGTGGCGACGTGATCTTCTACCCGTGAGGAGGATGTGGTGACGCCTTCTGCAGAGATCCTGTCTGCGCTCGAGGAGAGCCGACGCTGGCGCGACAGTGACGGCTCGCAAGGTCGCAAGATGTACCTGGCGTTCGAGGTGCACGCTGACATTCGGCTCGCCGACGCAGTGCTGTTCGAGGCCACCCTGCAGGAGGCGGACCTGACCGGCGCTGACCTACGGAGAGCCGACGCATCCGCGGCGTTGGCCAACGGCGTGGTGCTGACCCGCGCTACCCTGACGGCGAGTCGATGGACGCGCGCGGAGCTGGGCGAGGCGGATCTGTCGGACGCTGATCTGACAGAGTCCAACTTGGTGAGGGCCGATCTGGGGCGCGCGAATCTGTCGGGTGCGAACCTCACCCGCGCGGACCTTCGTGAGGCGAAGTGTGTGAGGGCCCGTTTCGTGGATGCCACCTTGGTGGAGGCGAGTCTTCACGGGGCGTTGTTGGGGGGAGCTGACCTATCGGGGGCCGATCTGTCGGGGGCCGATCTGTCCGCGTGTCAGCTGGACGACACCACGGTGCTGCGAGGGGTTCGCGGCCTCGACACGCTCACGGTCTCGCATGTCTTCGGGCCCGACGGGCGAGTCGAGGGAGACGAGGCGCGCAGCTGGGTGCAGTCGCTCGCAACGCGTTGAGGCCCTCCGCCAGCGCCCTGCGTTACGAGCCGCCATCGGAGAACGCATGGGCCTGCCGAAGAGCTTCCTGTCGGGCGATCCAGTGCTGAGCCTGCGCGGGCAGTGGATGCAGCTGCAGCCGTACCTGCTACAGCCCGGCGACGCTGCCCTCGAGCAGAACCAGTTCGGCGCCTGCTACGCCACCGAGCTCGTCGCCTCCCCGTGGGGCCCCTTCTACGCCGAGCGCCTGCGCAAGCACGCCGCGGATCGCGGGCTGCAGCCCCTCGGGCGGCACGGGGCGTTCGAGGTGTTCCAGTACCGCAACGTGCGCCAGATCGAGGGGATCCGCGACGACGGCTACGAGTTGACGCTGTCGATGCAGGTGCCCGTGGAGGTGGACGGCACGGCGCGGCTGCCCGTGGACCACGAGCTCAACCTCGTGCTCGACGACCGGTCCGACGGCGCCGAGATCCTGGCTCCCGTGCAGGAGGCGCTGCGGTCCGAGGGCTCGGCTCCGCTGTGGCCCCTGCTCCAGGCTCTGGGGATCACCCACCACCTGTGGCAGGCGCCCCTCGCGGGCGGGCAGCTCCACCGCGACGACGAGCTGGTCATGTACTGGTCTGCCCACGCGATCTCGGTGAGAGCGACCTACGACGTTCTCGTGCCGCCCGAGCTCGTGCATCTGCTAGGCTGACCACCGCGGCGTTTGGTAGGGGTGTATGGCCAAGCAACAGCGGAGAGATCTCCAATCCTCGGAGATGTCCGCGGTCCTCGATGCTCCGTCCAAGGAGCCCACGGGTGTCGTCAGCAACGCGTTCCGGGCGGAGCAACTGTCCATCGGCGCGGTGGACGAGGGCACGGGTCCGACCGCCGACGGCGCGATGCAGAGCGGCGAGGAGCCGTGGTGGGCCAAGGAGCCCGCGGGCCCCGAGGCGCAGGAGGCAGGCCCCCAGGAGGAGGGTCCACAGGAAGAGGCCCCGGGTGGAGACACCGTCCTCACGCTGCAGGCCGAGCCCGATCTGGTGGAGGAGGAAGAGGCCGAGGAGACCGTCGAGGGCGAGGAGCAGGTGGAGGAGACCGTCGCCGAGCACGGTGGCGACGGAGAGGACGCAGACGACGCCGGCGAAGAGGCTCCTGCCGAGGGAGAGCCCGATGCCGCGGCCGAGGGCGACGACGGCGGCGGTGACGCCGCCCCGGTGGAGGCTCCTGCCGACGGTGAGGGTGGGGGCGGCGCCGAGGGCGTCGTGGAGCCCAACCAGGTCATGGTGCCAGCGGGCCAGGCGGCGGCCTTGGCGGCCCAGGGCGTGCAGCTCACGCCTGCCCTCGAGGAGTCCCCCGAGGCGGCGGCGGCCCGTGTGGCTGCCCAGGCCTCGATCAACGCCTTCCTGACCGGCAACGCGGGCCAGGTGGAGGCGCTGTCGGCGCGGGCACAGGCCATCGGGCCCCAGGTGGACGCCGCCGCCCAGTCGGCCGCGGCGGCCATCGATGCCGTGATCGCCAGCCAGATGTCGCTGGTGGAGCAAGCCGTGGCCCAGGCCCGGGCCACCACCGAGCAACACGCTGCCGGCCTGCGCGACCACATCACGGCCGAGCGGGAGTCCGCCGTCGCCGAGATGCAGGCCAACGTGGCGGCAGCGCGCACGGAGGTGGAGGCTGCCCACGAGTCTGCGGTGGCCACCGTGGCTGCCTCGGTGCAGACCCAGCGCGGCCGGGTCGATGCCGCCTACGAAGCCAGCGCCGCCCGCATCCGGGGCATGGGCCCCACCGTGGGGCAGGAGGCCACCGCCTTGGCCTCCCGGCGTGCCGCTGGGTACCGATCGCGAAAGAACGGCGAGTCCAGCTGGCTCGACGGCCCCGTTCACGACAACCGCATGGAGGCCAGCGCCAACGCCGCCGAGAAGGTGGGCGGCGAGTACGCCTCGGGGCTGTCCCAGGAGGGCGAGACCCAGGCCGCCTCGCTGCTCGAGGGCAAGTCCGCCGACTACGAGACGCTGGACTCCATGGCCACCGAGCTCGAGGGGATCCTCGAGCAGCAGAAGACCGACGCACTCACCGCCCTCGACACGGCCGAGACCGACGGCGCCACCGCCGTCGATCAAGCGGCCACCGAGCTGTTCACCTCGGTGGACGACAACACCGCCACCTACCTGGGCGAGCTCGACAGCCAGGCATCGCAGCTGCCCGCACGCCTGCAGGAGTACGGCGCCCGCCAGCGGGATGCGTTGCTCTGTGCAGCGGCCGAGGCCAGCGCCGCGCTGACCGGCGGCGTGGCGGAGGCGGTCGCGGGGCTCACCCAGGCCCTCGCTGCCATCCAGGCGAACCTCGCCGCCAGCCAGACCCCCGAGCCCGTGTCGCTCATGGAGTCGCTGGCCGCCGCCCAGGCCGAGTTCGACACCATCCTCGCCAGCGTGGACGCCAGCATCGCCGAGGGCGTGCAGTCCACCCTGGCCTCCATCGCCGACGGGCAGTCGCAGGCCACGCAAGCCATCGAGGAGCTCGGCTCCAGCGGGGTCGAGCAGGCCGCCGCCACCGCCGATGCGTTCGGCGAGGCCGCCTCCACCCTCACCACGGGCGCCACCGACGCCATGCGGGCCATCGTCGACGAGCACCGTGCCGCGGTTCAGGGCGTGCGCGACGGGGCCACCCAGGGCCTGACGGACGCCGCCGCCGGGGCCGACACGGTCTTCGCGGAGATGCAGACGGGCCTCGAGACCCAGCTCTCGGAGACCGAGGGCTCCCTGATGGAGGGCCTGCAGGGGGCGCTGAAGAACGAAGACGCCGACATCACCAAGTACGCCGACGAGGCGGCGGCCCAGGTCCAGCCACGCTGGAAGAAGGTCCTGAAGGTGCTGCTCGTGGTCGCGGTGATCATCGTGGTCGCCGTGGTCGCCGGACCTGCCGTCATCGCGGCCGTGGGTGCCATGGCCACCGCCCTCGGGGCATCGGCGGGGGCCGCTGCCCTCATCGGAGCCGTGGTGGGTGGCGCCATCGTGGGTGCAGGTGCCGGTGCCGTCATCCAGATGGGCAACAACCTCATCGACGGCAACGCTCTGTTCGAGGGCGTCGGCAAGGCCATGATCATGGGCGCCATCGGGGGAGCCTTCGGTGGCGTGGGCGCGAGCCTGGCGTCGGGCTTCTCCAGCGTGTTCGCGCGCTATGGCGTGGAGCTGGGGATCGACGCCCTCGGCGGGATCCTCGGCGATCTCGCGGTGGGCAACCCGATCACCCTCGAGAGCATCCTCATCGGGATGGGCATCGGCGTGGCCGCAGGCCAGGCCTCCCGGCTGTCGGGGCTGGTGCGGCCTCGCGTGGACACCACGCCGACCATTCGACCCGACGCCCCGACCGTGCGCCCCGACGCCCCGACCGTGCGCCCCGACGCCCCGACCGTGCGCCCCGATGCGCCCACCGCTCGCCCCGATGCGCCCACCGCTCGCCCCGATGCGCCCACCGCCGACGCGACTCCCTCCACCACGCGCAACATCGACGGGCCCGCCGCCGACGCGCCGACGCCGCGCAACGTGGATGCGCCCACGCGCCCCGACGACGTCGATGCCTCCGCAGGTCGGTCCATCGACGGCCCCAAGCCCAAGATGGAGTCCGAGGCCCGCACCATCGACGGGGGAGTGGAGACCGTTCACTTCCGCGATCTGTCCGGGCGAGCGCAGGGGCTCGTGCGCAAGCTCGAGAACGGCGGGACCATCCGGGTCGACTCCGTCAGCCCCGACGACCTGATCCAGGTCTCGAAGTTCCTCGATCGCGAGGTGGCCGTTCTACAGCACGTGGAGTCTGGTCAGCTGCGGATCGTGGCGGGGGAGGGGCGCTCGATTCCCGCCGACGCCGTGCGGCCGGGCGAGGTCTACATCAGCCACACCCACCCGACCTACACCTCGAAGCGCGAGCACTTCCGCACCGACCTGGCGAACACCCGAGGTCAGAAGCACCTCGAGTCGGTGATCGACTGGAACGGCACCGAGGTCTTCTACCGCAACGGGGAGATCCTCAACCCCATGCGTCCCGACGGCTCCTACGGGCCGATGCCCGACGACTTCGTGGCCCCCTGGAAGGGCGACGACGGCAGCATCCAGGGGCACACCCAGTTCCGCAATGGCATGCCCGATCACAAGGGCACGCCGGGTGCGCGGGCCATCGACGGCGACAAGGTCACCCTGACTGGCAGGAACCCCGAGAACTCCGTGGGCGACATCTTGCCCCTCTACAACGACGGGGCCGGCTTCTCCGGCGCCTACGACCCGGCGACGGGGGACTGGGTGGCGCTGGCATCGGGCAACGCCTCGCTGAAGTCGGGAGATCGAATCTCCACGGTGTCGCAGTACGGCGGCCACGGCGCCGCGCGCAACGACCTGGTGTCGCGCTCGGGCACGTCGAACACGCGGGCCTTCGTGGGCTTCGTGCTGATCTGGAAGGGGGATCACATCCAGATCCGCTGGAACTCCCGCACCATCAACCAGACGAACTTCGGCAACCGCACCGCACCCATGGAGCATCGCCAAGCCATCATGGACGCCATCAAGGCCGATTCCGGCCTCGACGTCAGGGAGTGAGGCCCGGAAGCGCAGCACCGAGCACGCCCACGTAGACCAGCAGGGTGCCCAACGAGATCCCGCGTGTGGGCTTGTCGAACCAGTAGCGCAGCGACAGGCCCAGGTAGATCAAGGGCAGGATCAGCGCGCAGGCGACCCAGCCCGGGTTGGCGAGGGCCCCCTCGAAGTCCAGCAGCGCAGGGATGCCGAGCAGCGCGGCCGCGAGCACCACGCCGAGGCTGTGCGACAGGTTGAACCCGATCCAGGCGTTCCAGAGCGACAGCGTGACCTCTGGCGCCAGGCCGATGCTGCCCTCGCGAGCGAAGGCCTCTCGGTGCACGGGATCGAGGGGCGTGAACGCGCCGCGCTCCGGCGTGGACTGCCAGGTGAGCACCCCGTGCATCAGCCCCAGCATTCCGAAGACGGCGGCGCCCGCGACGACGAACCACTGCATGTCGACCTCCTGCAACAACTGTCACATAGTGACAGAAGTTGGGCAAGCGACTTCTGGCACTTCGTGCCAGAATATGGGGATGCCGAGCCACGCCGAGAACCGCCGTCGCACGCTCCTCGCCCTGGGCGATGCTGCCGTGTCCTTGATGGAGGAGCAGGGGCCGGGGGTGACCATCGAGGCCATCGCCCAACGGGCCGGCGTGTCCCGTCGCACGGTGTTCCGGTACGTCCAGGGCAAGGAAGAGCTGGTGTTCGTGCACCCCATGCTCTGGCTCTAGGTGTTCGATGCGCACTACGTGCCCACGGGCGATGTGCTGGCCGATCTGCGCCGTGCGGGGGCGGGGATCGCGCGGCACATCGATGCCGATCCCGATCCTCCGCGTCGCGCCATGGCGCTGGGGTTGACCTACCCTGCGGTGCTGTCTGGCTTCAACCGGGTGTATCGCCGATGGGTGGACCACATGGCCGCGGCGATCTGCACCGATCCGAGCGCGCAGGAGGAGCGCTTTCGCGCCCAGGTGCTCGCCGCAGCCACGATGGGCTTGGTGGACGCCACCTGCCGGGAGTGGATCCGCGCTGGGCCAGACGCGACGTTCGAGCCTCTGTGGGAGCGAGGCTTCGACGTGCTGGTGCCGCCCGTGTCAGGGGTGCGCTGAGGCGGCCAGGCAGCCGCGGAGCATCGACGGCAGCTGTGCGAGGGGGAGCTGAGTGGCGCTGTCGGACAGCGCCTGGCTGGGATCGTCGTGGACCTCGGCGAACAGCGCATCCACCCCGATCGCCACGGCGCCGCGCGCGAGGGCGGGTGCCAGCTGCGCGTCGCCGCCGGATCGGTCGCCCAGGGCAGAGGGGCGCTGCACGCTGTGGGTGGCGTCGTAGACCACGGGCACACCGAGCTGTCGCATCCACAGCAGGCCGCGGAAGTCCACCACGAGATCGCCGTGGCCGAAGGAGGTGCCTCGCTCCGTGAGCAGCACGCCGCCTTCGCCGGCTTGCCGCACCTTGTCGACGGCATGCCCCATGGTGCGCGGATCGGCGAAGGGGCCCTTCTTGATGTTCACGGGGCGGCCCGTGCCTCCCGCAGCGAGCAGCAGGTCGGTCTGGCGGCAGAGGAATGCGGGGATCTGCAGGAGATCCGCCACCTCGGCGATGGCATCGGCCTGGCTCGGGAGGTGCACGTCGGTGGTGACGGGAACGCCCAGGGTGGACTTGACCTCGGCGAGCAGCGCCAAGCCGTCTCGCAGGCCGGGGCCGCGAGGACTGTGCCCGCTGGTGCGGTTGGCCTTGTCGAAGGAGGCCTTGAAGATCCAGGGCAGCTGGAGCTCGTCGCACACCGCCGCGATGCCGCGGCCGATGCGCAGCACGCGCTCGGGCTCCTCGAGCATGCACGGCCCGGCGATCAACACCCAGCCGCCGCCGCCCACGCAGATCGAACCGACGCGCACGGGGCTCGGCTTCGGGCTCATCGTGCTCGCTCGCGCTGCAGGACCACCCGCCACCGCTGCTCCTCGCCCGCGGTCACCTGGTAGGTGCGCTTGGCCGTCTCGTAGCCCTCGGCGCGAACTTGCAGCACGTAGGTGCCCGGCCGCACGGCGACGGTGGATCGCCCTCCCTCGATGGGGAGCTCGGTCTCGTCTTCGGCGAGCAGCCAGCGGGCGTCGGTGATGGGCCGCGCCAGCCGGTCCACCACGTCGACGGCGAGTCGCGCCACGGGAGTGGAGGGCTGCAAGACCACCTTGTGTGCAAAGGACTCGCCAGCAGGCACGTGGATCTGCGACTCGTGCACGCTCCAGCCAGGCGCCATCACGGCGACCTGGCAGCTTCCGGGGAGCACGTCCACCGTGGCGAGGGCCGGCAACCGCACGTCGGTGCCGTTGCACTGCACCCAGGAGAAGGCACCGTGCACCACCGCCCCCGAGGCGTCTTGCACCCGCACCTCGAGGGGCACGGTGCCCGCGCCCTGCACGGTGGTACCCGTGACCCCAGCTGCGAGCGTCTCTTCCTCGGCCTGTGGGGCCTCGGGTGCCGTGTCGGCGCGCTTGGCGAACACGGGGACCACCTCGGGTTTGCGGTCGGGCTCGAAGGCCAGCGCCAACAGCACCCGGGCCCCGGGAGAGCCCACGGCGCTGGGGAGCCCACGACCCAGCGAGCCGCGCAGCGCCCACTGTCGCGCGGCCCACACCCAGCCGCCCACCGCGAACTCCACGGGGGAGCCCACGCCGAAGGGTGCTGTGTAGTCGATGCGGGCGGCGAGCTCCAGGAAGGTGCCTCCACGCTCCCCCACGGGCAGCACGCCTGCGCTGCGCAGCACCAGCTGGTTGCCGATCTCCAGGTTGCCGAGGGTGGTGGGGCGTCCGCCGCGGGTGCCCGCGTTGACCAAGATGCGCCCGGGTCCGAGGGGTGCGTCCACCACCGCCGCGAGCTCCCACCCCAGACCGTTGCCGCCCAGGGGTAGCACCACCGTGGACGTGGGCAGCGTGGCGCGACCCGTCACAGCCAGACCGAAGGCGGCCTTCGCCGGATCGAGCACGGTGAGCTTCCCGTCGAGCGCCAGGTCGCCGAGGCCCGCGGTCGCGCCCACGAGCACGTCGCTGCTGCCGGCCAGCAGGATGGGCACGTCCAGGGCCAGGCGGCCCGGGCCCCACGACGCCGAGGCGATGGCGTCGAGCTGCCAGGTGGTGTCCACCACCGCCTGGGGACCAGTGAAGAAGGGCTCCCACACCAGCGGCTGCGACGTGTAGGACAGCAGCGCGCGACCGCGCAGTGCGCCGTCCGGAGCGGTGCCCGCGTCGTCGGTCCACAGTCCGTACTGCGCATCGGCCGAGGGATGCAGCGTCTGCACGTTGCCCGCGCTCGGTGGCGCCGGCTGGCCCTGGGCTGCGCCAACCCACCACAACAGCAGCATGGTGCCCGTCCTTCCCGCTGCCGCAGTATCGCCCAGCACCGGCGCGACGGGGCTACCTTGGGGCCATGGACACCGAACGTCTGGCTTGGTTGCGCCTCATTGCCGCAGGCACCGATGCTGGCGTGCTCGGGCTGACCTGGGTGGCAGTGGTGCGCAGCCGGGCTGCCGCGGGCGGAGCGCTGGGGATGCCGGCCCTCGAGGCGCCCGCGATCATGCCGCTGGGCTGGCTCGTGGTGGGGCTGTGGGTGGCGGTGCTGGCGGGGCGAGGCCGCTACCGAACGGGACGCGCGGCCTCGGCGGCGGACGTGCTGTCGGGGGTGGGCTTCGCCGTTCTCGGCGTGCTGCTCCTGCTGTTCTTGGCCCACATCGAGCTGAACCGCACGCTGCTGGTGGGATTCGCGCTGGCGTCGGTGCCGGCGCTGTGGGTGGCGGACCGCGGGTTGCTGGCCTGGGTGCGTGCACTGCTCATGCGGTGGCGCCCCGTGCGCCTCGCCCTCGTGGGTCGACCCTCCGATCGCCTCGCGCTGCGTGAGGCCCTGGCCCGCGACCCCGGTGGGCACGTGCAGCTGGTGGTCGAGGTGGCGCCCGCGGAGGCGGGTACCCTCGCCGCGCGCCTGGAGGAACACCCTGTAGACGAGGTGATCGTGGCTGGCACGGTGCCTCCTCGTTCCTTGGACGCGGTCGCCTCCACCTGCGAGCTGTTGGGATTGCCGCTGTCGGTGGACGCCACCTACCTGGGCCCAGAGGCCGGGCACGTGCAGCTGCGCGACGTGGCTGGCTGGACCGCGCTCACGTTCACGCCGCGCTCCGAGGCCAGCCCGAGCCGCCTCGCCAAGCGCGCCATCGACGTGGTGGGGGCGCTGGTGGGGCTGTTGGTCGGTGGGATCCCGCTGCTGCTCCTCATGTGGCTGGTGCGGCTGCAGGACGGAGGCCCCGCCTTGTTCGTGCAGGAGCGCCTCGGTCGGCACGGGCGGCCCTTTCGCATGCTCAAGCTGCGCTCCATGGTTCCCGAGGCGCCCCAGCTGCGAGCGGCCCTAAGCGATCGCAACGAGCTGGTCGGACCCCCCTTCAAGATCGCCCACGATCCGCGCGTCACGCGGCTGGGCGCGTGGTTGCGTCGCACCTCGCTCGACGAGCTACCCCAGCTGATCAATGTGCTCCGCGGGGAGATGAGCCTGGTGGGCCCTCGTCCTCCGTTGGCCGACGAGGTGGAGCGCTACGAGCGATGGCAGCGGCGTCGGCTCTCGGTGCGCCCTGGAATGACCGGGTTGTCCCAGGTCAGTGGCCGTGCCGACCTGTCCTGGGAGCGCTGGATGGCGCTCGACCTGCGCTACATCGACGAGTGGAGCCTGGGCTTGGACCTGGTCGTGCTGATCCGCACCGTTCCTGCCGTGTTGTCGGGCACCGGCGCCAGGTAGTACCCTCTCGGCCATGCACCAGCCTTCCATGACGCCCGATCCTGGTTCCCCCGAAGAGCTGGCGCGCTTTGCCACGCTTCAGGCACGAACGCCCGAGCTGTACCGAACCCTCGGACGTGACGCGCGGATCCCGCAGACGGTGGTGATCGTGCCGTCGCTGTCGATGGATCCTCGGGAGCTGGCCAAGATCACCGGGTTCTACCACTACGAAGAGCGGATGCTGGTGAACCTGATGCTGCTGCGCCAGCCGCGCACGCGCATCGTGTACGTGACCAGTCACCGCCTCGATCCCGTCGTGGTGGACTACTACCTGTCGATGCTGCCGGGCATTCCGAACAGTCATGCACGTCAGCGCCTGGTGATGCTGGACTGCAACGACCGCAGCACCCAGTCCCTGTCGCAGAAGATCCTGGCGCGGCCGCGCCTGATCCGGCGGATCCGTCACGAGATCGACGACCCCGATCGCGCCCACCTGGTTTGTTTCAACTCCACGCCATGGGAGCGTAGCCTCGCCGTGCAGCTCGATCTGCCGCTGCACTCCGTGGATCCCGAGCTGTCGGACCTGGGTACCAAGAGCGGCTGCCGGGAGGTGTTCCGGAGCGCGGGTGTTCAGCTGCCCTTCGGCTTCGAGCGGCTGTCGACTCCTCAGGAGATCGCCGAGGGACTGGCCGAGATCAAGCGACGGGATCCGGCAGCGCGTCGCGCCGTGGTGAAGCTCAACGAGGGGTTCTCGGGCGAGGGCAACGCGCTGTTCTACTACGAGCCCACGGACGGGGATCTGGCGGAGGCGGAGCTCACACAGCGGCTCAAAGATCGGCTGCCCACGCTCAAGTTCGAGGCGCCCCACGAGTCTTGGCCCAGCTTCGAGGCGAAGTTCGCCGAGATGCAGGGCGTCGTGGAGGCGTTCGTGGAGGGCGAGCACAAGGTGAGCCCCTCGGTGCAGTGCAGGGTCAACGCGGTGGGCGAGGCCCAGGTGATCTCCACCCACGACCAGGTGCTGGGCGGTCCGAGCGGCCAGGTCTTCCTGGGCTGCACCTTCCCGGCCGTGGATGCCTACCGGATGCCCATCCAGAGCTCGGGAGCGAAGGTGGCGCAGGTGCTGGCGGAGCGTGGCGTGATCGGGCGCTTCGGCATCGACTACGTCAGCGTGGAGGGGCCCCAGGGGTGGGAGCACTACGCCATCGAGGTGAACTTGCGGAAGGGCGGCACCACCCACCCCTTCCTGACGCTCAAGTTCCTCACGAATGGCACGTACAACCTAGAGGATGGATTGTTCTACGCGCCGAGTGGAAAGCCGAAGTACTACTTCTCCACCGACACCCTGCAGGAGGATCGGTACATCGGGCTGTCGGCCCAGGATCTGGTGGACATCGCGGTGTTCAACGACGTGCACTTCCACGGGCCCACCGAGCGGGGGGTGGTGTTCCACCTGATCGGAGCCCTGTCGGAGTTCGGCAAGGTGGGGGTGGTCTCCATCGGAGACAACCCGCAGCAGGCACGCTTCCTGTACAAGCAGGCGCTGCAGGTCCTGGATCAGGAGACGGGCGTGCGCAAGAACCGCACACCCCACGACGGACAGTAGCGAGCACGCTCGTCCGCTCGATCGCGACAATCAACGGAGTTGATTGTCGCGATGGTACAGGTTGCCGCTCCGCGCCTGGACTTGCAGCAGTCCCTGCACTCGCTCGCACGCTCGCTCGTTCCAGTCCCACTGCAACCCCGGATCAGGCGCGCTCCGCTCGATCGCGACAATCAACGGAGTTGATTGTCGCGATCAGAAGAGCGTGCCGAGGAGTGCGCCACCGAACAGGCACACGAAGATGGTGACCACCACCATGAAGCCCGTGGCGAGGCGCTGCAGCAATGGATCCGACAGATCCGGGTTGAAGATCCGCGACGACGAGGAGTCGATGGGGATCTCCTTGCGCTTCGCCTTGGAGCGGCGCTTCGGGGTGCTCGCCGCCTTCGCCTCGCGCGCCTTACCGGGGGCGCGCTTCGGGGTGGATCGCTTCGGGGTGGATCGCTTCGCCTTCGGGCGTCGTCGCCGCGGCATCGGCTTCGAGCGCAGCTGCGTGAGGTCGGAGTCGATGAGCACCGTGGTGGCCTTGGCTGCACGCCTCCTGCGCTTCGGCTTCGCAGGCTCGGCGCGTGGCGGATCCGGCTCGGGCGCCTTCAGGAACGGGACCGTCTCGCTGTCGCGGCCGCGAAACGCACGAGGCGTGGGAAGCATCAGCTCGGTCTCGGGCTCCTCCCCGGCTCCGGAGGGCAGGGGCCGCGTCCCGGGCTCGCTCGGGTCCGCCAGCAGCCCGTCGGTGTCGAGGGGGCCCACCGTGGACTGGCCTGGCCCCTTGGCGGGTGTGCTGCCTTTCGAGACCCAGCGCGTCTCGTCGTCGTCGCTGCCCTTCTTCGCCTGGGTCGGGCGCGGTCGGTTGGGTCGGCGGGATCGGCCCATGGAGGGCACCTCGGGAGAGGAGTCCCCCGAATTGTAGTCTACGGAGCTTGCCTCGGCGCCAGAGGCCACCGCTGCGATCACCTTTGTTCAGATGCTGTTCAGGGTTGCCTTCCCACGGTGGACCCTGGACGACGGTCGGTCGGAGCCTCCGGAATGCACCTCATGGACAGTATGCCGACGTGGTACTACCGATCGTGGACGGGAGGTCGGCGCGGTGTCGAATAGCGAGCCAGGGGGCAACGGGCCCGAAGAGGAGGGTCGAGACTTCGGGCGCTGGTGGATCCCCATCGCCGGTCTGCTGTTCCTCGGTGTGCTGCTCTGGATGACCCAGCTGTCGTGGAACAATCGCGTGACCGGGCCCACCTGGTCCGAGCTCAAGCAGCTCGTGGAGAGTGGGCAGATCGAGGAGATCACCTTCGAGGGCGAGTGGGTCCGCGCCCGTCGGGTAGGGGAGCAGCAGCCGCCGGTTCTGCAGGTGGTGCGGGTGCAGGACGACGGCTTCCTGGAGCTACTGGAGGCCCACAACGTGCCCTACCAAGCGGTGCAGCCCAACCCGTGCGCCCAAGGCAGCCTGCCCCTCATTCTGATCCTGATGCTGATGCTGGGACTGTTCTGGGTGCTGCTCACGCGGCAATCCGGCCCCACCCGCGGCATGGCCGCCTTCGGTCGCTCCAGCGCCTCCATGGCCCCCGAGGAAGGGACCGGGGTCACCTTCGCCGACGTGGCGGGAGTGGAGGAGGCCGCCGAGGAGCTGCAGGAGGTGATCGCGTTCCTGAGCACGCCCGACAAGTTCACCAGCCTGGGAGGCCGTCCGCCAAAGGGCGTCTTGCTCGTGGGCCCACCCGGCACCGGCAAGACGCTGCTCGCCCGAGCGGTGGCGGGGGAGGCAGGCGTTCCCTTCTTCAGCATCTCTGGCAGTGCCTTCGTGGAGATGTTCGTGGGCGTGGGGGCTGCGCGGGTGCGGGATCTCTTCAAGAACGCCGTGGAGCACGCGCCCTGCATCATCTTCATCGACGAGCTCGATGCCGTGGGCAAGGCCCGCGGCGTGTCCGGGCCCGCGGGCAACGAGGAGCGAGAGCAGACGCTGAACCAGCTGCTCGTGGAGATGGACGGCTTCGACAACCGCAAGGGCATCATCGTGATGGCCGCCACCAACCGGCCGGAGATCCTGGACCGCGCGCTGCTGCGTGCTGGTCGCTTCGATCGGCAGGTGGTGGTGGATCGTCCCGACGTGCGTGGGCGCCAGGACATCCTCGACGTGCACGCCCGCAAGCTCAAGCTCGGCGACGACGTGGACTTCGAGGTGATCGCCAAGATCACGCCCGGGTTCGCGGGCGCCGATCTCGCCAACGCGCTCAACGAGGCGGCGCTGCTGGCCGCGCGCCGAGACCACGCCGCCATCATGCGCCAAGACATCGAGGACGCCATCGAGCGCGTGATCGCCGGGCTCGAGAAGAAGAACCGGCGCCTGTCGGAGCGCGAGAAGCGCACGGTGGCGTACCACGAGTGTGGCCACGCGGTGTGTGCGGCGGCGAGCCCCGGTGCCGACCCCGTCAAGAAGATCAGCATCATCCCGCGTGGCATCGCGGCCCTCGGCTACACCATCCAGATGCCCCTCGAGGATCGCTACCTCATGAGCAAGGCCGAGCTGCTCAACCGGATCACCATCCTGTACGGCGGTCGAGCTGCGGAGGAGCTGGTGTTCGGCGACGTCACGACCGGGGCCCACGACGACATCCGCAAGGCCACCGATCTCGCCCGTCGCATGGTCACCGAGTACGGCATGTCCGAGGCCATCGGCGCCGTCGACTACTCCTCCGAGACGCGGGCGAACCCCTTCGGGATGTCGGGTCCGCCCACCTTCGCCATGGAGGCGAGCCCCGACACCGCCGAGGCCATCGAGCGGGAGGTGCACGCGCTGCTGAGCCTGTGCCACCAGCGTGCCCGCGACATCCTCGAGGCGAACGGCCCGATCCTCGAGGAGATGTCGCAGGCGCTGCTGGAGCGCGAGGTGCTGGACGGCGAGGAGATGCAGTCGTACCTGGCTCGCGTGGACCAGGCGGAGGCCCTGGCCGAGCCCCCACGCGGTGGGCTGCGTGCGCTGCCCCTCGAGTCCACATGATCGTCTGGCTGGCCGCTTGCTCGGGCACGCCGGAGCCCGACTTCACCGACACCGTGACCTCGCCCGAGGGGGTCCAGGTGGAGGCGCAGTTCTTCGAGAACCCCGACAACCCGCTGTCGGCCTTCGCAGAGCTGAGGGCCTCGGCGGATACCACCGTGCACCTCTCCTATGGAATGGGCGACGCGCTGGATCGGCGCACGCCCGACCTACGGCTCCAGGCCCGCACGACCTCCGAGGCCGTGGTGCTCGGCCTGCGCCCCGGCACCTGGCGGATCGCGGTGGTGGTGGACGGCGTGCAGGGGCAGCCCTGGTCGGTGACCACCGAGTGGCCCGAGCGCCTGCTCGACACCGAGACCGATGTGCTGGGCAACGACTTCGGAGATGCCGAGGCGATCTGCACGGCTCGGGAGGCCGAGCGCCCAGCCTACGCGTGCACCGATCGTCAGGGCCGTCCCACGCTGTACGTGCCGCTGCCCGACAACACCATGTTCGTGCGGCCTCTGTCGGACGGCACGCTCCTCGCCCATCCAGACGGGTCGTCCGAGCTCGTGCAGTTCGACGTCGCCGGGCGGATCGGGAAGCGTCTGCGCCTCGATGAGCTGTCCGGGGCGCTGACCTACCGCCACGAGGGCCTCGACGAGCACGAGGTGATCGAGCTCACCGAGGGGCCGTGGGCTGGTGCCTGGGCCGTGCTCACCTGGACCTACGAGGACGACATCAAGGGTGCGGGCATCGTGGTGTTCGATCCCGACGCCGAGCGGGTGCTGTGGGACTGGTCCTCCCACGGAGCGCCCGACGACGGGCAGTCCGTCGACCCACTCCTGCTGCCCTACGATCGCTTTGGCGTGATCGACCACGACGAGGACTGGCTGCACGCCAATGCGCTGCTCCACACCGTCGACGGGGAAGGGGACCTGTTCTGGATGAGCCTGCGCCACCAGGACTGGCTGCTCGAGATCCGCGCGCCGTCGGGCGCGGTGACCGGTCGCTTGGGGCTCGGTGGCGACTACACGCTCGTGGACCGTCCCGATGCGGACTGGTTCTTCCACCAGCACGCGCCCGAGTGGCGCTGGATCGATGACCAGCGCCTGTCGGTCCTGCTCTTCGACAACGGCAACGGTCGACCCGGACCAGGGGATCCGCGGAGCAGGGTGCTCGAGCTGGAGGTGGACCGCACGGCTCGTACCGCCACCGTCGTGTTCGAGCACGGGGATGGCTTCTTCTCGCCCGCGGCCGGCGATGCCGATCGCCTGCCCGACGATGGCTCGGTGCTCTTCACCCACAGCGTGGGCCCGTCCTTCGCGGCCGAGGTCACGCGGCAGGGACAGGTGCGCTGGACCCAGCGCTACTTCGACGAAGGCGAGGTCTACCGCTCGGAGTTCTTCCCCACGCTCTACGACCGGACCTGGGTCTTCGACGCAGGCTGGTCGCGCTAGCAGGCCGTCGAACCCGCCCTGAACCATGCTCGAAGCTGCCAGGACCGGATCGGAGCCCACGGGGCGTCGGTTCTTCCTCGTGATCCACTGAGTTGACAACCGAGTCATGTCTCATGTTTGATCGTGATGGAGGTCTCTGTGCATCTTCGTTTTCTCCTCGCTCTGATCTGTCTTGGTTCTTCCTGCGGTACGCCCAGCAGCCTCGACCCCGATTCCGCCGATGTGCTCACGCGGGCTCGCTGGGAGCGCAGTCAGCTCGGCGGTGTGTCTGCCGAGGTGCTGGTGGGGTCGGGGGCGCCCGCGGACGGGCTGGGGCGCCCGGCATTGCTGATCTTGCACGGATGTGCGCAGTCGGCCGACGATCTCGTGGACCGCACCGATCTGGCGTCGATGGCCGATGCCTTCGGTGCCGTGGTGGTGGTGCCCGACGTGCCGAACGGAGGGGTGTATGCGGGCTGCTGGGACTACTACGGCTCCAGCCACAGCCGGTCTGTGGGCCAGCCCGCTGCGCTCCTCGGCCTGGTGGATGCGGTGCTCGACGATCCGGCCCTGGACGTTCATCCCGATCGCGTGTGGATCTCGGGTCTGTCCTCCGGCGGCGGCATGGCGGCGGTGATGGGTTGCCTCGCTCCCGACGTGTTCGCCGGGGTGGGGCTGGCTGCAGCGCCAGCGGTGGGCACCACGGCCTTTCAGATCTCCTCGGTGAGCACCACGGCCGATCGGGCCGCAGGGGTGTGCCGCACGCTGGCCGGGAGCCGCGCGGCGTCCTTCGACACCCAGCTCGCCGGGGTGGTCGCGGGGACCCTCGACTACATCGTGGCTCAGGGCTACGCCGACGTCGACGTGGGCATGCTGGCGGACCTGTACCAGGGAGACGGGGCCGCCCTGGTGGCGCGCAGCGCCGACGTGACCGCGCTCCGGGGCTACCAGCCCGACGGAGTGGGGACCATCTACGCCCAGGGCAGCGACGACCGGATCTTCCAGATCTCGGCCCAGGGGATGGGGCACGCCTGGCCTGCGGGGACGGGGGCTGGCCCGGAGCTGCGCTTCGTGGCCTCCGAGGGCGTGGACTTCGCCTGGGCGTTGGCCGAGTTCTTCTCGAGCAACGCGCTGCGAACCGAGCCGTTCGGGGACGTGGACCCCGACGATGGCACCCCCACCGAGCCCGATCCGGAGCCCGAGGACTCGGGGGTGCCGCCAGACGGAGACTGCGATCCCTGGGTCGACAGCGACGTGACCACCATCAGCGGTCACATCCCTCGGTACCAGCTGTACCCGGCGGGCTGGGGCGCCGCGGACGCCACCTACGTGGCGCTGCTGAACCAGCACGGCGTGACCCGCACCTTCCCGCTGTACGAGTCGGAGGGGGGAGACTGGTACGCCGACCCCGACAACGTGCCGCCGCGCGACTGCCCTTGAACCGAGCGGGGAGATCGCGGCGAGAAGCGCAGGATCATCCGTCGTAGTTCTAGAGGTAACGGCAAAGACTCTCAAGTCTTTCAGCCCCCCGACCGAAGATCTGTCTTGGAGGGGGTTCGACGACATGGATGGTGAGACCTTCGCCAGCTCCACAGTGTTGTTTCCGGACGTGATGCGTCAGGAGCTGCGCACGGAGCTCGACGAGGAGATGCTGATCCGGAGGCTCCCGCGCCCCACCTCGGCGGTGCCGTGTGCGATCCCGGTCACGCTGCAGATGTTGCACGCTCGGTCGCGGGCCTTGGTGCATCAGCTCGACGTGAGCGGCGCGTTGCTCCACGTGGAGTACGCGCTGCCCGACGACGCCATGGCTTGGCTCCGCCTGCCGCTCCCGGGCGGCAACGGGATGCTGCCGGGGCGGGTGGTGCAGCTGCATCGCCGCGACGCCGCGATGCCGTGGGAGGTGGAGCTGAAGTTCCACGTGTCCGACACCCGCACGCGGGCGGGGCTCGCCGGTCTGATCGGCGTACTGAGGCGGCTGGGACGTCGCCGATAGTCAGCGCTCGGCGGCTTCCTCGACGAAGTCGGCGATCATGTTCGGGACCTGGTTGGTGTTCAGCCAGTGCACCAAGCGGTCGGGCAGGCGGCCGCCCACGTCGGTGCAGGAGCGGTAGAGCACCGTGGTGCCCTCTGGGCCACTGTCGAACAGCCACTCGCCGTAGTTCACGGGAGGCTCGATGGCGCGCGAGCTTCGAGCCATCGCGGCGTCGTGGGCTGCTGGGTGGAGCGTGGCGTCGACGCGCTCGTAGCGGTAGCGACCGCCTGTGTCGCGCGAGGAGGCTCGACCTCGGATCACCCAGTACCGGTCCGCGGTGAACGTCCAGCCGGGCGCGTCGTAGTACTGGTAGAGCAGGAACTCGTCTGGCCCCGAGCGCCGGATCTCCCGGGACTCGGCGAGATCGGCCTGGCTCCAGTCCACCGCGCTGACCATGTCTCGCGCGAGCGCCATCATCGACGCGACGGGCACGTCCACGGTGGCCCGACCCTCCACGCAGCCCGCGTCGTCGAGCTTCTTCGTGCGTACGTTCACCGGGCCGATGGCGGAGCGGCGCTCCCCCAGATCGCGCCAGCCGCTCTGGGCCGCGAGGGCCTCCCAGCTGGGCGCCGCTGCGTGGGCAGATCCTGCCGCGAGTAGCCAGATCACGGCGCCTCCCAAGCCTGCGTGAGCGCAGGTGCGTGTGGACGCGCCGAGGTCACGCCGAACACGCGCGCCAAGACGAAGTCGGTCACGCGGGTGGGCAGCCAGGTGCCCAGGATCATCAGCACGGACTCTCTGAAGGGGGCGAAGTAGCGGGCACGAGGCCGGCGTGCGTTCACGATCCGCGCCAGCACCCGGCTGATCACGATGGGGCCAGAGCTGTACTGCTCGAAGGCCGTGGCCACCCGATCGGTGTGGTCGTAGACCGCGGCCCACGGACCCGTGCGCTCCACCTTGCGGGTGGTGCCCTGCATGGTCTGGTTGAACTCGGTGCGGATGCTGCCGGGCTGCACCACCGCCACGTGCACGCCCAGTGGCGCGAGCTCGATCCGGAGCGCATCGGACAGCGCCTCCACGGCGAACTTGGTGGAGGTGTACACCCCCATCATCGGCAGTGTGAGCCGCCCCCCGAGGCTGGACACGTTCACGATCTTGCCGTGTCCGCGCCCGATCATCGCGGGTGCGAACGCGCGGGTCACACAGAGCAGTCCGAACACGTTGGTGTGGTACTGCGCGGCGACGTCGGCGGGGTCCACGTCCAGCACCGCACCGCCCTGGCCGAAGCCCGCGTTGTTGATCAGCACGTCCACGCCGTGGCCGTCGGTGAGCTGGTCCACGGAGGTCCTGGCCGCGTCGATGGACGCGAGATCGGTGACGTCCATGGGCACGCATCGCACCCAGTGCTCACCTGCCTCGGCGCGAAGGCTGTCGAGCGCGGCTCGGCGCCGCCCGGTGGCGATGACGCGGTGACCCTGCCTCGCGAGGTGCAGCGCCGCATGACGCCCGATTCCACTGGTGGCGCCAGTGATCAAGATGATCTGGCTCATGGTTTGGCTCCTTAGGAAGGAATATTCCTTCCGTTTCAAATCGAAGGGATCGGCCCAGAGGGCACCTCAGCGACGAATCATGGCCCACACGCGCTCCTCGGCCGCGTCGATCAGCGCGTCGTCGAGCGTGAGGTACCCCTCGCGCTGCGCTCGAACGAGTCCGACGAACGAGCTGTACACCAGCGCCACCACGGCCGGGGGAGGGAGGTCCACCACGATCTGTTCGGCCTGGGCCATGGTGATCATGGTGAAGAGCAGGGTGGCGGACTGCTGCTCCAGGGCCCGGCTGGAGGCATCGAGGTAGTCGCTGTGGAACTGCAGGTCCAAGAAGTCGATGGCACCGTGGTGGTCTGCGTCGAACTGGAAGAGGCCGCGCCACAGCGCGCGGAACCGCTCCCGCCAGGGGACGTCCACCGGCAGGTTCGCGTAGACCTCGGAGGCCATCTTGGCCTTCCAGTGCTGGTACATCTCGTTGACCAGGGCTTCCTTGCTCTCGAAGTGGCGGTAGATCGTGCCGGGGCCGACGCCGGCCTCCTCGGCCAGATCGGGCATGGAGGTGCCGTGGAAGCCGCGGGTGCCGAACAGGGCCAGCGCGGCGCGCTCGATGTCTCGACGCTTGGAGGCTCTAGGGCTCATGCCGGAGGGAATATTCATTCCGATTCGGATGTGCAACGCTTCGGCGGCAACCACACGCTGCAACCAGTGGTTGGGTGCCGTTCGATACGGCTGCAGTAGGAGCCACCATTGGTGGTCGGGAGGGCATGGGTGTACGCGGACGTGCAGAGCTTCGTGGCCGCGCTACGGCGCGAGGGCAAGCTGGTGGAGATCGAGGCCGAGGTGGACGTCACCCTGGAGCTCGCCGAGATCCACCGCCGGGTGATCGCGGCGGAGGGGCCGGCGCTGCTGTTCAAGCGTCCCAAGGGCTACGACGTGCCCGTGGTGACCAACCTGTTCGGCACCACCGATCGGGTGGACATGGCCTTCGGCGGCCGTCCGCGGGAGTTCGTGGAGCGCGCCGTGCGCCTCACCCACGAGCTGGTGCCGCCGACCTTCGGCAAGCTGTGGAAGGAGCGAGACTTCTTCATGCAAGGACTGCGGGTGGGCATGCGGCGCGTGGGTCATGGTCCCGTCACGGAGGTGGTGGAGCAGCCCGCTGCCCTCGACAAGATCCCGATGATCAAGAGCTGGCCCGACGACGGGGGCCACTTCGTGACCCTGCCGCTGGTCTACACCCAGCACCCCGACGATGGGCGGCACAACCTGGGGATGTACCGGGTACAGCGGCACTCGCCCACGACCACGGGCATGCACTGGCAGATCGGCAAGGGCGGTGGATTCCACCACCACGTGGCGCGTCAGCGCGGTGAGGATCTGCCGGTCACGGTGCTCGTGGGCGGCCCTCCGGCGCTGATCCTGGGCGCCATCGCGCCGTTGCCCGAGAACGTGCCGGAGCTGCTGTTGTCGTCGCTGCTGCTGGGGAGCCGGCTGCCCATGGCGGACAATCCCGTGGCGGGGCATCCGCATCCGCTGGTGGCGAACTGCGAGTACGCGCTGGTGGGGCACGTCAAGCCGAACGAGATGGCGCCGGAGGGGCCCTTCGGCGACCACTACGGCTACTACAGCCTCGAGCATCCCTACCCGGTGCTGCACGTCGACGCGGTGTGCCGACGGCGGAACGCGGTGTGGCCGGCCACGGTGGTGGGCAAGCCACGCCAGGAAGATGCCTTCATCGGCGACTACCTGCAGAAGCTGCTCTCGCCGGTCTTCCCCTTGGTGATGCCCTCGGTGCGGGACCTGTGGACCTACGGGGAGACGGGCTACCACGCGCTCGCGTCGGCCGTGGTGGAGGATCGCTACCAGCGCGAGGCCATGCAGTCGGCCTTCCGGATCCTGGGCGAGGGACAGCTGTCGCTGACGAAGTTCCTGCTGCTGGTGGACCAGCCGGTGGATCTGTCGGACGCGCGCGCCGTGCTGGAACACCTGCTGGCGCGGTTCCACCCCGAGACGGATCTGTACGTGCTGTCGAACCTGTCGATGGACACGCTGGACTACGCAGGACCCGAGGTGAACCTCGGCTCCAAGGGCGTGATGCTGGGGTTGGGCGAGCCGTGGCGCGAGCTGAAGCGGTCGTTCTCGGGATCGACGCCCGCCGGGGTGCGCGACGCGGTGGCGTTCTGCGGGGGCTGTCTGCTGGTGAGTGGGCCGTCCCATGCCGAGGACCCCGACCTGCTGCAGCGCATCCTGGGCGATCTCGAGGACTGGCCACTGGTGGTGCTCGTGGACGACGCGGCCAAGGCGGCGTCGAGCCCGGCGCGCTTCCTGTGGACGACGTTCACGCGGTTCGAGCCGGCCGCCGATCTCAAGGCGGCCCGGACCCGGGTGGACCGCCACCACCTGGTGTTCGAGGGGTCCATCGGCATCGATGCCCGCATGAAGGCGGGCTACCCGGACGAGCTGTTCTGCGACGACGACACCCGGGCGCTGGTGGACCGTCGATGGTCGGAGTATTTCGGGGATCACACGGTGGAGATGGGCGACTCCGACGCGGCGCACCTGGATCGTTGACATCCCCGGGAACCGCACATGCCTTACGATGTCACTGGGAAGGTGCCCATCACGCTCGCCCTGCTCGGCGCACTACCAGCCAGCGCCATGCCACAGTTCACGGGAGACCCCGCGGACGTGGCGGTGGCACGAGCGGCGTGGTCTGCGGCGGAGGTCTGTACCGGCCGGCCGGGCCTGGCCAAGGCCGAGGTGGAGATCGTGCATCGCACCATCCCCGGAGGCTACCTGGGGGTGGCCCACACGGATCCCGATGGCCACCTGATCCGGATCGATCTGAACACCGAGCCGGAGCGCCACCGCGAGGTGTTGGTCCACGAGGTGGCCCATGCCTGGGTCTCGCAGGGGCCCCTGGGCTTGGTGGAGGGCGTGGCGGAGCTGCTCAGTGACTGCATGGTGGCCCACACGCCGGGGCTGGCCACGCTGCAGTTCGACGACGGGCGGGATCTGACGGGCCTGGTGGATCTGCGCACGTGGGAAGCGCCGGGTGCCCACCGCACGGAGTCGCTGGGGGCGATCCGTACCGATGCCTACGTGGGGGCTGCTCGGCTGATGCGCAGCGCTGCGCTGGTGCTCGAGGACGGAGCGCTCTGGCCCGAGGGGGGGCTCACCTGGCCCCGGCTGATGGCGATGCTCGAGGACGCGGGTGAGCCGGGCAACCAGGTGCTCACCGCGCTGCGGGGCGGTGCGTCGGCGCAGCGGAAGGCGCTGGCTGATCGGGATCTCGACGGCGTTCCGGCGGTGGCCGAGGCGATCCTCGGCACGCGCGACGACCGGTTCGACACCGACGGTGACGGCTGGTGGGACGGAGCGGTGGCGGGCCGCGCGCCCGCGGGAGCGGTGGCGGTGCCGCTCGACGGCTCGCCGGTGTGCTCGGGGTGGGCGGCGGAGCGCGCCACGGCGGTCCAGGTCTACGCCGGGGGGAACCTGCGGGGGCAGAACCCGCCGCGGGTGGTGCCGCGGCCGGGCACGGCCGACGAGCGCTGGCAGCCCCAGACGCAGAAGGGCCGCTGGGGCACCACCGAGGGCACGATGGAGGCACGGTCCTCGGTGCTACTGCAGCTCGACGGAGCACCGCGGCTGGCCACGGGCGCTCCCTGGGCGCGGGTGCAGGGCGATCACCTCGTGCCGGATCGCGGCTGCCTGTCCACGCTGGAGGCCACGGTGTGGGCCCACGAGCCCAAGCTGTCGACGGTGGTGGCTCCGCTGGCATCGGAGGTGCTGAAGGCGGTGGAGCTGGCCACAGAGGCGTTCGGCCCGGCGCCCTCCCGCGTGGGTGTGGCGCTTGGCGGGCCGCGCACCTTGGTGGTGGGCCCGGTGGTGTGGCTGTCCACGGCGGACGTGGTGGATGCGGCCACGAACGGCAAGCTGCGGTCGCTGGCCTTCACGGCGGTGGCGGTGCACCACCTGCACACCCGCGGGGAGCGGGACTGGCGGGCGGGAGAGGCGATGGCCCGCAGGCTGCTGGCGGAGCCCTAGCAGCCCAGCGGCCTGGTAGGGTGCGGCATGCTCACGACCTCGCTGCTGCTGGCGTCCTTGTCGTTGGCCGGCGACGATGCGTCGGCTCCTCTGTCGTTCTCGGAGGCGGTGTCTCAGCTGTCGTCGGGGGCGTCGCTGCGTGCGGTGATTCGCTACGGCCAGTGCCTGCGCAACAGCGAGCCCGGGCCCCAGGTCACGGCGGGCGTGCCGCTGCAGCGCTTCGAGTACGCGCCGAAGGGGGCCCTGGGCAATCCGTCGGGGTTCCTGGCAGCGTCGCACACCCAGTGGGTGCTGCACCCTCGGCACGGCTATGCGCTGGAGCAGATTCGCCTGCTGGTCTACGAGGACCTGCGCGTGGAGGTGAGCAAGCGCCTGCTGGAGCCGCGCAAGGTGCGCGTGCTGGGCGAGGAGATCTACGGCTGCTCGCTGGGCCCGAACGGCGGGCTCACGCTGCACGATTAGTCGTCGTCGCTCTCGAGGTGCACGAAGCGGGAGTCGGCGTCGTCGAGGTGCTCGTGGATCTCGAGCAGGATCGCCAGGCGCGCCGTGGCGTGGTCGGCCAGATCTTCCCCCGGATGGGGCTCGAAGTTGCGGTCCGCCACCGCCGTGATCGGCTGAACGTCGCCGCTCGGAAGCAGCGCCACCGCTGTGGTGGTGGCCTGTAGTCCCTCGTCGTCGATGGGCTCCAGATCCACTCGGTACAGGCGAACCGCGCGCCCCAGGGCCGTCGCCCAGCGAGCGGCCGTGCTCCGCAGGGTGATGTCGCTGCCGTGCACCCACAAGCCGCGGGGGCCGGCATCCTGCAGCGTGGCGGAGGCGTGCACCGCCAAGAGGCTGGCCAGCGTGTGGGTGGCGGCGTCCACGTCGACGCCGCGCAGCCCGAAGCACAGCCGCGTGGTCCTCACGGATCGGAGCCCGGTGGGGCGGGGCTCCGGGGCTCCAGACGCGCCAGCACCGCCCGCGCCGTGCTGGACAAGCCCTGTGGATGGCTGGCCGCCTCGAGTCGGCGCTGCTGCAGCGTGTCGCGGAAGGCCTGTCGGCGGTCCTCCTCCGGCAGATCGAACCACGCCGGCGAGGGCTGGACGCGCCCGTGGGGATCGCGGGAGCGCCAGGCGCTCACCACCTCCTCGATCAGGGCATTGCGGTCATGGCTCATGTGATCTCCAGGATAACGCCCGCTCGCGCCAAGCACTCCACGAGGAAACGACGCGCGCGACCGACGTTCTTGAGGAACGTGTTCAGCTGCATGTCCACGGAGGCCGCAAGCTCCCGATCCGTTCGCCCTGCCGAGGCTGCCAAGCGCGCGTTCATGGCCTTGCCCGGCTGTGCTGGGAGCTTGCCGCGACAGGTCTCGAGGGCCTCCCGCAGCAGCGGATCGGGCGGCGCCACCTCCACGCCCTCGGCGTCGAGCTGGCGCTGCAGATCGGCAGCATCCATGGGCACCACCCGCGCACGCCGCACCTCGTCGATGGCGGCGTTGCGGGCGATGCGCAGGGCCAAGCGGAGCAGGGCGTTGGGGCGGCCGTCCGGCCGCACCTTCGGCGCCACCTGCCAGGTGCGCAGCAGCGCCTCCTGCAGCACCGCCTCGACGTCCACCGTCCCGGCGAAGGAGGCCAGCGAGCGCCGCACGGGCGCCTCGGCGTGGGCCAGCCACGCGGCGAACGCCGAGGCGTCTCCGCGCGCGATCTCCGGCAGGTGGACGTCGAGATCCATCAGGCCACGATCTCCAGGATCATGGAAGCGGCGGCGATGGTCCGCGGCAGATCTCCCTGCCAGCGCACCACGAGCCTGGCCACGAGCCCGGCTGCGAGGGCGCCGGGTCGCGTGGTGCCGGGCTCCGCCGTCAGCTCGTGGGTGGCGCCGTCGGGCCCCTGGGCCACCAATCGGCCCTGGGCGCTCCAGTCCAGATCGTGGGGTAGCACGACCTCCAGGACCAACAAGCCGCCGCTGTGGCTTCGCACGCGGGCCTGCAGTCGGAGGGCCGGCTGGTGCGGCACGGGCTCGGCGGGGGCGATGGAGGCGACCTTCTCCTCGTCCGCGCGCACCTCCTCGGGAGCGGCACCGAACCCGTCCGCGAACGACTCGTCGTCGTCCATCGACACCGGCTCGAGGCGATCGATGTGACCCCGAGGGGCCGGTGGCTTCAGCCCCTCGCCGCCCCGGGAGCGCTCGCGCCCCTTCCGACGAGGGCGCTCGTGCCGCTTGGGGCGCCGGGCTTCCCCGCCGAAGGCAGACATCTCCTTGGCCGCCGAGGGCTTGGGGGCCGGGCGGCGCTGTCCTCGGACTTGTTTGCGGGCGCCAGGGGCCGCGGCCACCGCGGGACGCAGCCCAAGACCCTCGGCGGACATCGCATGGGGGAGTGCCTGCGGAATGCGCTCGTGCCGGCTCGGTGCGCTCGGATCCACGGTCGCTTCCGTCGTCTCCGCCACCCACGACGTCAGCCGCGTGGCGATCTGGTGCCGCAAGCCCAGGGCTTCGATCTCGGCATCCAGTGCCTCCTTGGGCTGCTGAGCCGCTACGCGCATCTCCAGGGCCTCCACGCGGTCGCGCGCGAAGCGGGTGGCCACCACTCGCCGAGCCGAGGTGTCGACGGCGCGTGCAGGCACGTGGATCGTCTCGGCGAACGCGCCGTCCGCCGTCCGGCCGCGCAGGGTGAGCTGGCCGCCTTCTGCACGCAGCGACAGCGCGATCCGACTGGGGCTGCCAGCCATCAGATCCGGCAGCCGCAGCGGCGCGAGCTCCAGCAGCGCTGGACCTTGCAGCGTCACGTCGACCACCAGCGGATCCGAGGTGCGGGCAAGCAGCTGCTGCACCGCTGGTTCCACCGGATCCGAGGGGCCCACGATGGCCTCGTACCCACCCCCGGCCAGCGCCACCGGCCCCGTCAGCGAGCGGTTCGGCGCGCTGCCGATCCCCACGGTGTGCACGCGGCAGGCCGTGGGCAGCGACTCGATCACGTGGCCCACGATCTGGTGCTCGAAGCCGATGAGGCCGTCCGTCACGAGCACCACCTGGCGCTGGGCTTCGTCGCGCAGCGTGGCGGTGGCGGCGCGGATGGCGTCGTGCATGTGGGTGCCGCCGCTGGCCACCAAGCCGTCGATCCAGGCCAACGCCTCGGCGCGCACCGCCTCGTCGATGCGCACGGGCGCTGGCGAGAAGCGGTTGGGCCTGCGGGAGAACTCGATCATCTCGAGCTGGTCCCCGGGGCGCAGGCCCCGAACCAGTGCGCGGCTGAAGGCCTTCAGCTGTGCCAGGGGCGCGCCACCCATGGAGCCCGAGGTGTCCAGCAGCAGGATCAGATCTCGCGCGACGGGGGCTGCGGGGTGCGCGCGCTCGGGCGGTACCACCGTGAGGAGCCCGTACCCGCGGTCGTGGCCGTCGAGCCAGCAGGTCTCGAGGTCCACGCCGGGGGCTGCCGAGGCCACCGGCCAGCGCAACACGACGTCTCGGTCCAGCGTGCCGCGCAGGGTGACCGTGCTGCCTTGCTGCTCCACGCCGTGGGACGAAGAGGTGGGGGCGCCCGTGAGGGTGTCTGCGATGTGGGTGCGCACGGTGCAGGGAATGGCCGGCGGGGTGTCGGCCACGTCCACCGTCATCCGATCGGCGTCGGGCGTGGTGGTGCCGAGGAACCTCGGCGCCACCACCGTGGGGAAGCGCCACTCCCAGCCGTCGTCGCGCCAGACCAGGGGCTGCTCCACCTCCAGCGTCACCTCCACGTGGGCGCCCGGCAGTAGGTTGGCCAGCTCCTGCGTGAACACGCTGCTGCGCTCTTGCTCGAGCAGCCCTGCCGTGCGACCCTCCACCAGCGCTCGCTCGAAGGCGGCGCGGGCGTCGGCGCGCTTCTCCACGCGGCCCACCACGCGGCGGCCGTCGATGACGAAGGAGAAGCCGACCACGGCTCCGTCTGCCGGGAGGGGGAGCTGGTAGGTGGCTGCCAGCGGCTCCGCGTGGGGATTCACGAAGCGCTGCGTGAGCTGTACCGAGGCCAGTCCGCGCCCCGCAGACACGGCGACGTCCACGCTGCGCAGCGGCAAGGCGCGTCCGTCGGTGGCCACCAGGCGGCAGCCGAGGGTGTTCGGATCGATGGATGTCATGGGATGGGTGGTGGTCATAGCCAATTCCTGGGTGGAGGTTCATCCAGGCAACGGGCAGCCTTCGTGGTTGGTGACAGAGAAATTCGAGGAAATCGACCGAGGGGCCATCTCGCAGTGGAAGCCGAGGGGCAAAGGGAATCGTCGTGCGACGAAGTCGGGTGGGGTTCCAGCGGTGTGCGGCATCAATGTCGCTGCTCCAGTACCTGAGCTCGGGTCTACGCCGGCAATGCGCAGGGGGCATCGCGGCACGTCCCTTGCAGCTGGATTCGCGTTTGCCACGGCCTTCTGGGTCCCATCG
Source organism: Myxococcales bacterium (assembly GCA_019634415.1). GTDB lineage: Bacteria > Myxococcota_A > UBA796 > UBA796 > DRPG01. Next base: position 19,895 of record JAHQVJ010000081.1, on the reverse strand, counting down.
GCTCGCGATCGACATCTTCACTTTTTGGGCCTTCTTTCCCGAGCCGATGGGGACCCACCTGGCGCCGTGTGGGGCACCAACACCGTGGTGACACCGGGTGGTCGGGGGATCCCGATACGCCACAGACATGACCTGGGTGTCCCTCATCTTGTGGACGAGCAGCTGCTTCTACGTGACGGAAGCGGAGCGCGCCGCGCGCTGGGACGCCGACGGAGATGGGGTGGAGCGGCCCGCGGACTGCGACGACGCCGACGTGGCGCGTGCGGTGTTGCGCACCTTCTACGCCGATGCCGATGGCGACTCCTACGGTGACCCGGCCATGCCCACCGTCGCTTGCCACGCGCCCGAGGGGTTCGTCGAGGACGACAGCGACTGTGACGACACCGACGATGCCACGCATCCCGGTGCCTCGGAGCGGTGCGATGGCGTCGACAACGACTGTGATCGAGCGCTGGACGAAGACCTGTCGCTGCTCACCTGGTACGAGGACGCCGACGGCGATGGCCACGGGTCGCTGACCTCCACCGAGCGTGCCTGCGGGCGCCCGGACGGGTACACGCCTTCCTCCGGTGACTGCGACGACACCGATCCCTCCGTGCACCCCGACGCGGACGAGATCTGCAACGGGATCGACGACAACTGCGCCGACGGCATCGACGACGCCGATCCACGCGTGGTGCTGCTCACCTGGTACGTCGACGTGGACGGTGACGGCTACGGTGCCGACGGATCCTCCCTGCAGGCGTGCGAGCCCCCCGTGACGGGGACCTGGGTGGTGGAAGGGGGCGACTGTGCGCCCCAGGATCCCGCCGTGCACCCCGGAGCCGAGGAGCTGTGCAACGGGATCGACGACGACTGCGACCTCCAGACCGACGTCGATGCCACCGATGCCACGCGCTACTACGTCGACGACGACGGCGACGGGTACGGCGACCCGTTGCGATCCGTGGATCTGTGCCCCCAGCCCCTGGACTCCGGCGACACCGGGCTCGGCGACCCCTGCGACCGGCCTCCGGACGGAGCGAGCTGCAGTCCCTCGGACTGTGACGATGGCCTTGCCTCGGTGAATCCCGGCGCCCCCGAGATCTGCGACAACGGGATCGACGACGACTGCGACACCCAGTTCGACGAGCTGCCATGCGACGACTGATCTGGGCCCTCCCCGCATGCCTCGCGCTCGGGACCCTCGACGCTCGCGCCTCGGAGTGTCAGGCCGCCGTGAGCACCTCTGCCCTGCAGTCGAGCCTCCAGGAGGCCATGTGGGCGCTGGAGCACCTCGAATCGGCCCGCTTCGTGGATGCCACCGACGCCATCCAAGCTGCGATCCCGTGTCTTAGTGAGCCGCTGTCGCGCCATCAGGCCGCCGAGGTCCACCGGGCGCTCGGCGTCCGGGCCGTCGGCGATCGGGACCCCGCCGCTGCCGCCCGGTTCGCTGCGGCTCGGTCCATCGAGCCGGCGTACACCTTTCCCAGCGCGCTGATCCCCCAAGGTCATCCCGTGCGGCTGCAGTACTCCGCCATGGATCTCGCCACGGGAGACGTGGACGTGGTGGAGGCCCCGGCGTCCGGGGTGCTGCGGTTCGACGGGCGGCAGGGTCGGCATCGCCCTGCGGACTGGCCCACCCTCGTGCAGCTGCTCGCCGATGACGGCCACGTGCGGTGGACGGCCTATGTGATGCCCGAGCAGCCACTGCCGCCCTACGCCGTGGCTGCGGAGGTCACGCCCGACGTGGCCAAGGTGCAGCCCGTCGCACCCGTCGACCCACTGCTCGAGCTGCCAGAGCCTCGGGCGAACGCTCGAGCGCCGCTGCTCGTGGCGTCGGCATCCGGGCTGGTGGTCAGTGGGGTGCTGTACGGGCTGGCGGGCGTCGCACAAGCCCGGTACCGCGACCCCGCCACACCGGACACCGAGCTGCAAGACATCCGGCAACGCACCAACTCCCTCGTGATCGCCAGCGGCTTCCTGGGGGGAGCGTCGCTAGGGGTGGGAGCAGCGGGACTGTTGGTGGAATAGGCTTTCTCCTGGAGAGCCTATGCGTGCGTGGGGGATGGTGGTGGCTGCCGTGCTGCTCCTCGTCCTCGTGGGGGTCCTGGCAGCGATGCTACTCAGCTCTCTGTGGCCCTACGTACGACCGCTGCAGCGTCCCGAGGCCGACATCCAGCGCACCTGGGCAAGTGCCGAGCAGTGGATGCCCACTCGGTCCGAGGTACCCCGAGCCTCTGCCCGTACCGTTCGAGCGCTGCGCGATCTCCCCACGGAGGATCGGCCGGCGTCGGCCGCGGTCCAGGCTCGTGTGGTGCAGTGGTACGACGAGGGCTCCGAGGTGCCCATCGGAGGATGCGTGCTGGCGGAGGCCCTCGAAGAGGTGCCACCGCCCGAGGTCGGCGCAGCCCACGTCTTCCAGGCCGGACGGATCTTGCACATGGCTGGTCGATCCGACGCCGCTCGCCAGCTGTCGGTGCGGCTTCAGCAGGGCGAGCTGGTCAACGTGCTGATGGGGGCCACGTTGGCGGCAGAGCTTGCCGAGGACGACGTGCCGCTCCGGGACGCTCGACCCACCACGCAGCACGTCTTCTCCGCCTTGGCCCACGAAGCCTACTGCTTCGACCTGGTCATCGCCCACATGGATGCCCAGCATGCGCAGCTGCTGGGGGAGGGGCCTCGGTGGCAGGTGAGCTTTCTCGACATCGAGCGTGAGCGGCTCATCCACCGCTGGTTCTATGGCGAGCTGCTCGTCGAGCTGCACCCGCTGCTCCACGATCCCGACGCGATGGCCCGTGCCCTGGAGCGCTACGCGGATCGCTCCCACCCGGTCCGGACGGACTCGTTGGTGGCACGCCTCGGGGCCGTGGGAACGGTACAGGCAGCCCAGCGGGCGCTTCGGGCGGTGAGCGACCTACAGGCGTCGCGCGAGTGAGCTCGATCAGGCCTCGAGCAGGAGATCGTCTTCCATCTCGTCGTTCAGCGCCTCTTCTGGGGCCACACCGCGGTTGCGGAGGCCGATGTACAGGCCGGCGCCCAGCATCAGCCAGAGTAGACCGATGCCCTGCGACGTAGTCAGCCCCATGATGCTGGCGCTCGTGTCGCCCCCTGCTTGCGTCATGCCCGGAAGCCAGGATGCCACGGTCTCGTTCACTGGGAACTGCACGACGTAGCCGCGGTGGTCCGCTCGGAAGCCCTCGATGAGGAAGCGGATGGGACCCTCGATCATGAAGTAGAGGGCCATGATCTGCCCGTCGAAGCGACGCCTGGACCAGGCCCACGTCAGCAGGGCGGCCAGCAGGAGTCCTCCCGTGATGGACCATAGCTGGCTCGGGTACAGCGGCACGTCGTGCAGCTGTGCGACGTTGCCGATGCCCGAGGCGAACTCGGTGGTGACGAAGGGGAAGCTACTCGACAGCCAGATCTGCCCGCCCGAGAACGATCCGAGCAAGGGAATGGCGCCCTCCACCTCGGGGGCCACGGCGCCGAAGCAGCAGCCCGCGGACAGGCACCCCATGCGTCCGATGGCGTAGGCCAAGGCGACGGACGGAAACGCGATGTCCGCCACCTTCAGGACGTTCATGCCCTGGTACCAGACGTAGGCTCCCACAGCGCCGATCCCGCCGATCAGGCCGCCGAAGAAGGCGAAGCCTCCGCCGGCGCAGGAACCCAGAGGGTTCGTCAGGAAGCCCACCGGATCCACCGCGACGACGTACAACAAGCGGGCACCGAGCAGACCACCAGCGAACGCGGCGATGTAGGCGCCCAGCATGCGGTCGGGCATGATGCCGACCTTCTGGACCCGCAGGTGGACGTACAGGAACGCCGCAGAGAACGCCAGCGCGATGAACAGCCCGTAGGTGTTCATCGGCAGGGTGCCCTGGGACGTCGGAATCTCGAACAGGACTGGCCACATGGCCGCCCAGTATCCCGCGCAGGCGCCGCTTTGTGAAATCGGGCTTGCGGTTGCCGAGACCGATCGGTACCCCTGTGTGCACACAGTGTACAAAGAGTGTTCAAACAATGTTCAGACACTGTGCGGAGGATTCAATGACGCGCTACTGGCTTGCTTTCGGTGTGATGGGTCTGGTCGCTGCTTGCTCGGGGGACGAGGAGGACAAGGCGACGGATACGGCGATGGCTGACGCCGACACCGATGCGGATGCCGACGCGGACGCCGACACAGATGCCGACACGGACGTGGTGGACAACGCCTCGATCCGCGTCCTCCACCTGGGGCCGGACGCGCCGGGTGTCGACGTCTTCGTCGACGACGGCACGCCCGCTGCGATCTCGGATCTCGGCTTCACCGAGGGCATCGACTACGTCGACCTGCCGGAGGCCACCTACAACTTCAAGGTCTCCGTGACGGGCCAGACGCCGGGTGACGCGGTGCTCGATGCCGACGTGCCGCTCACCGGGGGCACTCGCTACGCCGCCGTGGCCCACGGCTACCTCGCCGACTCCGATCTGGTGCTGTCGGCCTTCGTGGAGAACACGGAGGGCATTCCCGCCGGGAACACTCGCCTGCACGTGGTGCACGCCGCCTCGCGCACGCCCCAGGTGGACATCTGGAACGTCACCGATCCGAGCAACCCGACGCCGCTGCTCACCGACGTGGACTACGGTGCCGACGCCGATCTGGACGTGCCTGCGGGTGCCTACGACATCGGCTTCGACGCCACCGACGACGGTGTGCCGGATCTGGTGTACAGCGTGCCCGATCTGGGCGCGGACACCTACGTGAGCGTGTACGCGGTCAACAGCGGCCCCGACGCGACGGCCTTCGACGTGAACCTGGTGGCGCACCTGCCCGACGGCACCACCGCCACGATCGCGCCGAACCCGCCGCCGGCCTCGATCCGCGTGCTGCACCTCGGCCCGGATGCGCCCGGTGTGGACGTGTTCGTGAACGACGGCACGCCCGCTGCGGTCTCGGATCTCGGCTTCACCGAGGGCATCGACTACGTGGAGCTGGCCGAGGACACCTACAACTTCAAGGTGTCCGTCACCGGTCAGACGCCCGGTGATGCGGTGCTCTCCGCCGACGTGCCGCTGACCGGTGGCGCGAGCTACGCGGCCGTGGCCCACGGCTACATCGCCGACAAGACCCTGGTGCTGTCGGCGTTCGTCGAGAACGTCGAGGGCATTCCCGCTGGCAACACCCGCCTGCACGTCGTGCACGCCGCCGCACGCACGCCCCAGGTGGACATCTGGAACGTCACCGATCCGAGCAACCCGTCGCCGCTGCTCACGGACGTGGACTACGGCGCAGAGGCGGATGTGGACGTGCCTGCGGGCGCCTACGACATCGGCTTCGACGCCACCGACGACGGTGTGCCGGATCTGGTGTACAGCGTGCCCAACCTCGGCGCCGACACCTACGTGAGCGTGTATGCGGTGAACCCCGGACCGTCGGCCACGGCCTTCGACGTGAACCTGGTGGCACACCTGGCGGATGGCAGCACGGTCACGCTGACGCCGAACGCCGAATAGATCTGCAGATCGAGCTTCGATGAGCAGGTCAGTGCACTCTCCACACTGGCCTGCTCTTCGTGCGTCTACGATGCGAGCTGCGCTTGCATCGTTTCCGTGCGGGGTCGGTGGTGGGTCCAACGGGTGCGCGACGGAGGATTGCCCATGCCCGTGTTGTCGATGGCCCTACCCATGATGCTCGGCTGCTCGACGAGTGCGCTCCCACCCATCGACCCTGGCGAGGTGGATGCGCTGGCCCAGCGGGCCCTGGAGCAGACCGGCGCCCCAGGGGTGGCCCTGGCCATCGGAGATCTGGCGACGGGGGAGATCTCGGTCGGCACGGCCGGCTTCGCCGATCTCGACGCCGAGCGAGCCTGGACGAGCGAGCTGCCCTACCCGATCGGGTCGGTGACGAAGACGTTCACGGCGGTGTGGGTGCTGCAGCTGGTGGAGGAGGGCACGCTGCAGCTCGACGATCCGCTGGACCTGTGGGTGACGACGCCTTGGACGGGGGAGGGGATCACGGTGGACCACCTGCTGCGGCACGGCAGCGGCATCGCCTCCTACAACTGGGTGGGCGGCTTCGACGGCTCGCAGCTGTGGACGCCCGAGCAGCTGGTGCAGTGGGCCGCCGACCACGAGCCCGCCTTGCAGTTCTCGCCAGGCACGAGCTTCGCCTACTCGAACACAGGCTACGTGCTGCTGGGCATGCTGGCCGAGCAAGCGAGCGGCCAGCCCATGGCCGATGCCTTCCAGGAGCGCTTCTTCGATCCGCTGGGCATGACCCGCACCACGGTCCCCACGGCCCATCCGCCGGAGCTGGTGCGCGGCTACCAGGACAGTCCGCCCCGAGACACCACCGACGAGATGCACCCCTCCGCTGCGGGGGCGGCCGGCGCCATCATCAGCACACCGGAGGACGTGGCCCGCTGGGGCACGGCGCTGTTCGGAGGTCAGGTAGTGGCGGCAGAGACGCTCACGGCCATGACCACCCCCATGCGGATCGACGGTGAAGAGGTGGGCTACGGCCAAGGGCTGTTCGGTGGCGTGGATCCCGACTGGGGTGCGAGCTGGGGGCACACCGGAGGCTACAGCGGGCACCTCACGGATCTGACCTACATGGAGGATCCGAACCAAGTGGTGGTGGCGATGGCGAACAGCTTCGAGGCCGACCTGCAGACGGCGTCGAACGTGGCGTGGTTCGCGATCCTCGGGCTCTAGGCGGCCGAGCTGCTGGCCCACATTGGCTCCACCGGGCCCCACTCCGGTAGGTGGCCCTCCTCGGCCATGGAGCGGAACTCGGGGCTGCCCAGGACCAGGTGGTCCACCAGAGGAACGCCCACCACGTTGCCGGCCTGCGCGAGGCGCTCGGTGATCCGAACGTCTTGGGAGGAGGGCTCGGGGTCCCCCGAGGGGTGGTTGTGGGCCAGGATCACGGCACTGGCACCCACGGCCACGGCCACGCGGAACACCTGCCTCGGATCCACCACGGTGTAGGCATCGCTGCCGCGAGTGAGGGCTCGAAGAGCCAAGGGCCTGCGGCGCCGATCGAGGTACAACCCATGCAACTCCTCGTCGATCAGGCACCGCAGGCCAGGCTCGAGAATGCGCCAGGCCTGGTGCGGGGACCGCACCGGGGCCTGTGGCACTGCACTCCGAAGCTGGGCGCGTCGCCCGGCCTCCAACGCGGCGTGCAGTCGCACCGCGCGCTCCTCGCCAACCCCAACCACTCCAACCAACTCGTGCGGGTCCCGCCGCGCTAGGCCTGGCAGACCGTCGAAGCGGTCCACGAGGGCGGCAGCGATGGTGAACGCGGACCGTCGAGCCGTGCCGGTACCCAGCACGAGAGCCACCAACTCCGCATCCCCGAAGGTGTGTGGCCCCTGCACCCAGTACCGCTCGCGTCGACCCATCGGCTGCCCCCCCTTTGCGGCTCCCGGGACCTTTCAGGCAATTCGCGTTCCAGCTCCACATGCTGACCAAGAAACTCTGGCGAAGACTTCTGGTCGACGGCGAACCTGATCAATGCTCGGATGCGAGTCGAGGTCGACCCCAGCGGGCCTTCGCCCCGATCGACGGAAGTCTCGTCAGGGGGGCGCGTCCAAACGCGGGTTCGCCAACGATTTCGGGCCCCCGTCGAAGGTCGACACGATAGGACGCGGCGCAAGGAGGGAAGGATGTCGACTCCACGTCTGACCGAGCTCGTCGCCTGCGCGGGTTGAGCATCGAAGTTGGGCCCGGAGGTTCTGGGCCCCGCGACCGCATCGCTACAGCCTCAGCGGGATCCGCGCCTCATCGTCGGCTTCGACCTGGCCGACGACGCTGGCGTGGTGCGTCTGGACGACGAGCGCGCCTTGGTGCAGACCGTCGACTTCTTCACCCCGGTGGTGGACGACCCCTACACCTTCGGGGCCATCGCCGCCGCCAACGCCCTGTCGGACGTCTACGCGATGGGCGGAGAGCCCCTGTCGGCGCTCAACATCCTGTGTTGGAACGAAGCGCTGCCCGCCGAGGCGCTGGCAGCGGTCCTCGCGGGAGGACTCGACAAGGTGCGCGAGGCGGGTGCGGTGCTCGCCGGGGGGCACTCGGTGACCGACAACGAGCCCAAATTCGGGCTGGCGGTCACCGGGGTGGTGCACCCGGAGCGGATCTGGGCCAACCAGGGCGCTCGCGCGGGAGATGCGCTGGTGCTCACGAAGCCCCTCGGAACCGGCATCGTGACCACCGCGATGAAGCGGCAGATGTGCCCTCCCGAGGCGGAGGCCGCAGCCATCGAGGCCATGGCGCGCCTCAACCGGGAGGCCCGCGACGTGGCGCATCCCCTCGCGGTGCACGCCGCCACCGACATCACGGGCTTCGGGCTGGCCGGGCATGCCTGGGAGATGGCGAAGGCCAGCGGTGTGCGCGTGACGTTCGACGTCGACCGCATGCCGATCCTCGTTCACGCCGTCGCGCTGGCCGACGCAGGGCACCTCACCCGCGGCGAGCACAGCAACCGGGAGTACGTGGGAGATGCGCTGCGCTTCGAGGGCGTGTCCGAGGCGCTGCAGTCCGTGATGGTGGACCCGCAGACGTCGGGAGGTCTGCTCATGGCCCTGCCCGAGGCCGACGCCCAGACTCTGGTGGAGGCAGGCGTCGCCCACCGGGTGGGCTCGGTGGAGGAAGGGCCAGCGGCGGTTGTCTTCGGCACGGGATCGTAGGGGCCGTCGAGCGCCGCCTGCACACCTCCGACGCGGCTCGGTCACCGAGATCACGAGAACGTGTCCAATCGACACACGCCGAAGGGGCGAGCCTCGCTGCGTGCATCGTCTGCAGCTGGCTCGCGTCGTGCGGGATCGTCGTTGCATGCGACACCGAGCCGTCGCGATTGTTCGACGAGCGGTCGCGTGCGAGGAGCCTGGCGGTCACGTCGGAGACCTAATCCCACGGTCCCATGATTGGGACGGAGGGATCTGTGCGATCACACTTGTTCATCCTCGCGACTCTGGGCCTCTTCGCGTGCGAAGGGCCCGAAGGTCCTTCGGGTCCGACGGGGCCCCAAGGCGATGCCGGCGTGGACGGCGCCGACGGTGACGACGGCTCCAATGGCTCGAACGGCTCGGATGGCTCCGATGGCTCCGATGGCTCCGATGGCTCCGACGGGTCGAACGGCCTCGACGGCGTGTCGCTGGACGATCGGCCCCTGTCGTCGCTCATCGCGGTGACGTCGAACGACAGCGTGCGCGACGACCACGGCAACATCCCGGCCTACGTGAAGTCCTTGGTCGACGACTACACCGACGACACCTTGGACGCCTCGGTGCAGTTCCCGCTGCTCGACGCATGGACCGACACCGTGCGCCTCATCGAGGGCCTACAGCACAACGTGGTGGTGAGCTACCTCGACCCCATCACCGAGGGCAGCGACCCTCTCCTGTGGGGCGGCAACAACGACTTCATCGCCTACGTGGGTGATGGCTTCGAGTTCGGCGTGACGGACGGGCCCCAGGTGGCGGGTCGCAGCGACGCGGGCTGGCTGTGGAGCAACTTCGAGTACATCTCCAACTCGGGCCCCGATCTCGGCGTGGCGCCGACCGGTCAGGCCCTGACGCTGGCGCTGTGGATGCAGCTCGCCGGCGAGCTGACCTTCGACGTCACCGCCGACGCCGCCTGGGACCAGGCCGGCGTGGACGCCTGGATCGATCGTGCCCGCCAGCTTCACGGTGGCGCCTGGGTTCGCGTGATCCAGGACCCGGCCACTCGGAGCTGGACCATCGACCTGCGAGCCGGCAACAAGCGCTACGACAACACGTCGGACACGCTGGTGCGGGTGACGGGGCTGGACTTCAGCGGCCGCAAGGACATGGTGGACGACGCCGGCAAGGTGCTCGCCAACGGCGTCGTTCCCGGCATCACCGGCGACTGCTCCGGCGCGCTGTCGCCGTGGGGCACCGTCGTCACCGCCGAGGAGAACGTGCAGTTCTACACTGGCGATCTGGAGACCGGCTACGACAGCCAGTGGCTCGATCCGGCCGGCAAGCATGCCTTCGTGGCCGGCGGCCCGGTCACGCTGGACGTGTCGCCCAGCACCTCGGCGGCTTGGTCGGCGTCGTCGAACGCCAACCTCGGCAAGCCGCGCGACGCCTACGGCTACCTCGTGGAGATGGACGTGGGCGCAGATGCCGACGTGCCCTACGACGCCGCCACCGGCGTGGGTCACCAGAAGCTCGGTGACCTCGGTCGCGCTCGCTGGGAGAACGCCACCTTCGTGACCGACACCGCCTTCAACCTCACGGTCGGTCAGCCCATCGTGATCTACGGCGGCAACGATCGCCGGTCGGGTCGCATCTACAAGTGGGTCAGCACCGACGTCGTGGCGGCGGGCGCCACCAAGGCCGATCTGCGGGCCATGCTCGACGACGGCACGCTGTACGTCGGTCACTTCGCCGATCTCGACAACGACACCGGCTTCACCGTGGGCGGGCTCGCGCCCATCGACACGGTCGATCGCCGTGGCGCGGGGTCCTGGATCGAGCTGTCGGTGGACAGCACGGACGTGCCCCCGAACCTCGACGCCAAGGGCCTGTCGAACCCCGGCAAGGCCACCACCGTCGGCGCGGCCCTCGTGGACGACGACTACAACAGCATCGGCGGCTTCCCCACCGACGAAGAGGTGCTGCGGGCCATGTTCACGGCCGCCAACAAGATCGGCGTCCGCGAGCTGAACCGGCCGGAGGATCTAGAGTGGAACCCCGTCGACGGCCTGCTCTACATCGCCTTCACCGGCCACGGTGACGACGTGGCGCTCGACGACGACGGTGTGCTCAACACCAAGAAGTCCGACAAGCGGGAGTCGCACTCGGGCACGCTGATGGCGCTGCGCGAGTCGAACCAGACCAACCCCGGCGCCTCGAGCACCTTCCAGTTCTTCACCCCCGGCGACGACGATGCCAACGGCATGGGCGTGGCGGGGGATGCCGACGGTGTGTTCTCCTGGGCGGCCATCGACAACCTGCTCATCGACCGTGACGGCGGCGTGTGGTTCGTGACGGACGGCAACCCCCGCCAGAACTCCGGCAACGACAGCCTGTACTACTTCGACAACGACCCGGCCCACGCCGCCGGTCAGCCCGGGGTGGTGAACCCCAGCTACGGTCGCGCGTTCCGCGTGATGTCGGGTCCGTCGGACTCCGAGGCCACCGGCCCGTCGCTGGTGCCGGACGGCAACACGCTGTGGCTGAACATCCAGCACCCCGGCGAGAGCGACTTCAGCAGCTGGCCTCAGTAGGCCCCAGCTCGCTCCCATCAGGCGCCCTCGCGTTGGCGGGGGCGCCTCCGTTCGACCCAGCCACGTAGGACACAGCTGCCCATGCTCTCGTTCATCACGGCCACGATCCTCGGGTGTGGCACCTCGGCGGACGTCGCGGTCACCCACGCTCCTCCTGTCGGCTACGACCCCCTCGCCAGGGCGCTGGCCGAGGCCGGGGAGGCCGTGAAGAGGCAGGGCAACCGCGAGGCGGCCATCCCGGCCATGTGCTACACGCGCACCGCCGGCACCTCGAACCCGTGCTGGGTGTGCCACACCCGCGGCACGCCGCCCGTTCCTTGGGACGACCGGAGCCTGCAGCACGAGTACGCGTTCTCCGACGTTGCGCTGACCAATGCCTGGAGCAACCTCTTCGAGGACCGCACCGCGCGCATCGCGGCCATCTCCGACGCCGAGATCCTCGACTACATCCGGGTCGACAACTACACACCGCTCAAGGAGGCGCTCGAGGATCGGGACGACTTCGCCGGCTACCGGCCCGATCTGGACCTGTCCCAGGGCTTCGACGACGAGGGCTTCGCCAAGGACGGGTCGGGGTGGCGGGCGCTTCGCTACAAGCCCTTCCTCGGCACGTTCTGGCCCACCAACGGCAACACCGACGACGTGTTCGTGCGGCTGCCCGAGGCCTTCCGAGGCAGCCGCGAGCTCTACAAGATCAACCTCGCCCTCGTGGAGGCCGCAGTCGCGCTGAACCCGCGCGACGTGCACTGGGAGACCGCGGTCCGCGAGGTCGAGCCCATCAGCGAGCGGGTGGCGGGTGTCGATCTGGACGGGGACGGGGCGCTCGAGGACCGTGTCACCTCCATCCGCGGCCTGCCGTCGCACTTCGTGGGCGAGGCAGCTCCGATCGCCGTGGAGCCCTTCGTGTATCCGCAGGACATCGAGTTCCTGCACTCCGTCCGCTACGTCGACCCCGATGCGCCCGACCTGCTCTCGGCGCGCATGAAGGAGCTGCGGTACAGCCGCAACCGGCTGCGGCTCGAGAAGGATCGCCGCTACCTGTTGGTGGAGAAGGAGACCGAGGACCGCGAGCAGGGGCTGCTCCCGGTCTACGCTGGCTCTGCGCTGTCGGGCTTACGCGGGATCCACGCCTGGATCCTGCAGGGCTACATCGAGGACGAGGACGGCTGGCTACGGCTGCAGACCCACGAGGAGCATCGCTTCTGCATGGGATGCCACGGTGCCATCGGCGTGAGCGTGGATGGGACCTTCACCATGCCCCGCAAGGTGCCTGGCGCCGAGGGCTGGCGTCCCCAGGATCTGCGGGGGATCCCCGACGTGCCGCAAGCAGGGCATGCCGAGCCCGAGTATCTGACCTACTTCCTCCGCAACCGGGGTGCGGACGAGCTGCGCGAGAACACCGAGATGCTCGAGCGCTTCTTCACCGAGGTGGACGGGCTGCAGGTCGTGGTGCAGGCCGATGTTCGCCAGGCGGCCCCGGGCGGATCGGCGGATCTGGCCTGGCTGCTCACGCCCAGCCGCCGCCGCGCGCTCGATCTGGCGAAGGCCTACCGCACCATCGTGATGGACCAGGACTTCCACCATGGCCGCGACGCCAACCTGGCTGTCGCGAGCAACGTGCATCGCACCATCCACAACGGCGCCACCGAGAACGACGCCACGGGGCTGACCTTCGAGGACGGTGCGCTGGCCTTGTCCTGGCCGGCGCCGTCGCGCTCCGATTCCCTTGGACCCTCGCCTTCGGCTGCGGACCTCTCGGAGAGCGAGTAGCCGCCCCCAAGAACCCCGCACCCGGAGTCTGCGTGGTCCACCATCCTCCCCATGCTCACGTCGAGCCGCTCGACACCCATCGCTCGCTCCTGGTGGCGCTGGCCCTCAATGCTGGCTTCCTGGGGGTGGAGGTGGTCGCCTGGTGGCTCACGGGCTCCCTGGCGCTGCTGTCGGACGCGGCCCACATGCTGTCGGACGTGGCGGCCCTGGCCCTGGCGTGGGGGGCAGCGATGCTGGCCCGTCGCCCACCCACGGCCACCATGACCTTCGGCCTCGCTCGCGCCGAGGTGCTGGGGGCCTTCGTCAACGCGCTGGTGTTGCTCGGGATCAGCGCGGGTGTCACCTGGGAGGCCGTCGCGCGGCTGGCCTCCGGCTCTCCTCCCGTTCCCGAGCTGCCGGTGCTGGGGGTCGGCGTCGTGGGGCTGGCGGTCAACCTGGGCAGCGCGGCCGTGCTCGCGCGCACCGACGGGGCCAACCTCAACGTCCGAGGGGCGATGGCGCACATGCTCGCGGACGCCTTGGGCTCCGTCGGCGTGATCGTGGCGGCGCTGCTGATGATGGGTGGGGTGGGAGAGGCAGACGCGGTGGCGTCGATGTGTGTGGCGGCGATGGTGGCGGTGAGCGGTCTGGGTTTGCTGCGCGACGCGGGGCGTGTGCTCCTGCAGCTGCCTCCCGCCGACGTCGACGTGGTCGGGCTGCGGGAGGGGCTGGCCGCCGTGTCCGGTGTGCAGCGCGTGCGCCAGCTGCACGTGTGGTCCCTCGATGGTCGCGAGCCCATCGTGAGCGCACATCTCGTGGTGAGCGGTGAGGCCGACGCCGACGAGGTGCGGTGCGCTGCGGAGGAAGCGCTGCTGCGGCAGGGGGTCGTCTGCGTCACCCTTCAGACCGAGCGGTGCGCCGAGCGAATCAGCGCGCCACCTCGGGCTCGGCCATCTCCATGTCGTCGAGCTGGAGCTGCTGGCTCGGCTGCATCGCCTTCCTCGCGGGCGGGCCTCCCTTCAGCTTCAGCGTGACGCGGACGCGCATGTCGCCAGGGGGAAGCAGCGCCTCGTCCACGGACTCCGCCACGTCGTAGCCGAGCTTGGCGAGCCGTTGGCGGAACAGGGTGAGATCGCCCTGGCTCAAGCGAACGTCGAGGACCTCGGTGCTGTCCAGCATCTCCGCGTTGGCCACGGGACGCCCCTGGAGATCCCTGGCTCCGCCGAACTGTCCCGCGAGGGCCAGCATGCGGTACTTCATGTTCGCGTCGTCGCTGGTGAGCACGAACTCGTAGCCTGGCGTGGCGAGCGCACCGGGAGCGGCCACGGGCAGCACGGTCTCCTCGGAAGCCACCTCCATCGGCGCCTCGCCCTCACCCGCGGGGGCAGTGGTGTCGAGGATCGGGGCTTGCTTGGCGGGGGCGTCCTTCTTCGGCGCCACCAGCGGCTCCGTCGCAGCCGGAACCGGCGTGGGCGGCCGCGTGCCGAATCGAGCGTCCTTCGCGGAGGCCACCTCCGCTTCGCCTTCCGCGGTGCCGGCCTTGGTCACGGCGGGCGGCGATGGCTCCGAGACCGGCTCGGGGAGCTTCAGTGCGGCAGGGGTGCCCACCTCGGGCGACGGCGTGGGCCAGCCTTCCCCCACGGAGGTGTCGGGCTTCCACGGAATCGCCATGAGCAGCACCGCGACGGCCGCAGCCGTCATCACCCAGCCCTCCAGCGGGAAGCCGAAGGGGCGCCGCAGCCAGCTCCAGAGCGGTGTGGCTTCCGGGTGCTCGGCGTCGATCCGATCCATGACCCGGCGATGGAATCCCAGGGGGGCCTGGTCGGGGCCTTCCTGCCGCATCCACTGCACCACGCTCTCGAGCTCGGTGAGCTCCGACCGCAGCTCCGGATCGCGCGCCAGCTCGGCTTCGAGCTCGGCGGCCTCCGCATCTGTGAGCTCCCCGTCGAGGTAGGCGGAGAGATCTTCGTTGGCGTTGTGGCGGTGCATGGGATTCAGACGACGTCTTCCTTCGATATTCTACGTGAAAGCACGTGCGAGAGTTGCGCTCGTGCTCGGTGAAGTCGGCTCTTCACTGTACCCCTGGGAAGTCCCAGGATGTCGGCAATCTCCTCGTAGGAGAGGTCTTGGATGTCACGGAGCACCACGATGTGGCGCTGCTCCTCGTCGAGCTGCTCGAGTGCGGTCTGTAGCAAGGCCTGGGCCTGCTGGGCGTGCAACGGGGCGTCCGTGCCGGGGCCCTCGTCGGCGATCTGCCGGGTGGGACCCTCATCGGCCTGGGGCGATTCCCCTTCCAGCGCTTCGTGCCGCTCCATCTTGCGGCGTCTTCGGTAGAGCCTGCGGTTCTTGCAGTGGTTGATCACCACCCGGTAGATCCAGGTGGAGAGCTGGGCGTCCCCGCGGAAGCGAGCCAAGGACTTGTACAGTGCCAGGAAGACGTCCTGGGCCACCTCCTCGGCCACCTCCCGGTCCCCCATCCACTTCAAGCACAGGGTGAAGACCCGGTCTTGATAGCGACGGACGATCTCCGAATACGCGTCGCGGTCTCCCTCCTTGAACCTTCCCACCAGCTCTGCGTCGGACAATGGGCTCGACATCCGGGGTGGGCTCCATTCGGCTCTGACCACGACCGGCTGTCCCGGTTCCCGCGAAGCCTATCAGAGGAGCGCAGCCCGTCGCCGTCGGCCTGGTGGCCCGGAGGAACGACGTCGTCAGACGTCGTCGTCGAAAGCTCGGCTGTCGACGCGGATCTTCCGTCCCGTGCGCACGCTGGTGAGGATCTCCTCCAGCGTCTGCCGTGGGTTGGGGAAGATGGCCTTGCGCACCTTGGCGTCGCGGAAGGTGCAGCCGTCGAGGTTGGCGAAGTCGAAGTCCGTCTCCTCGAGGATGGCTTCGTCGAAGCAGGCATCCTTGCAGTCGGAGTGCCACAGCGACGCCCCCGACAGGTCCGCGGCACGAAAGCTCGCGCGGGACAGGTTGGACTCGGCGAGCTTCGCGCGTCGCAGGTCGGCGTCGTCGAAGGTGATGCCCGTCAGATCGAGGCCGCGGAGGTCCGTGTCGGCCAGCGAGTCTCCGCGCGACAGCGCGTCGACGATCTGCTTCTTGCTCATGGGGCGGGGAGAGCCCATGGGGTGCTCCGCTCCTGTAGGGGTTGGGTCAGCCGGTCCAGGATCTCGTCGCAGAGCTGGCTGCCGGTGAGTCGGTCTGCGTGGTAGGCGCCGCCTGGGTTGAGGGTGTTGACCTCGATGAGGGACCCTCCGATCACGTCGAGGCCTGCCAGTCGAATGCCCGCCTGCAGCAGGTGTGGTGACACCTGGGCAGACAGGGTGAGGTCTTCGGCTGTGATGTCCGTGGCTTCAGCCTGGCCTCCGCGCTTGAGGTTGTGCCGGAACTCGCCCGGTGCGCGGCGCCTCAAGTACCCACCTACGACCTTGCCGTCCAGCCATACGAGGCGCTTCTCGCCCCACTCCGCTGCGGGCAGGTACCGCTGCACCACCACGTAGCCGTCGCCGCTGATGCGGGCGCGGTCGAAGGCATCGTCGAGGGCGACGGCATCCGAAGGCTCCACCAAGGAGACGTCTCGGCCACCACTGCCGCGAGCGGGCTTGACCACCACCGCCTCGGCTTGGGCTTGGGCGAACACATGGCAGCTGGCACGGCTCCGTGTGACCACACCGGGAGGGGTGTCGACGCCGGGAAGGGATGCGAGCCACGCCTTGTGGGACACGCGCAGGAGGCCTGCGGGGTCGTTGATGACGGGCACGCCGCGCTCCCTGACGAGGTCGGCGAAGGAGAGCAGGGCGATGTCGAGGGGGGCCGCCCGCAGCAGGAGCAGGTCGAGGCGCTCGAGGTCCACGTAGCGGCGCACGGCGCGCCGGCGCACCAGGTCGTCGGCGATCTGGTCGGCGGTCACGGGGTGATCGAAGGCGTGGGCGCGGGCGATGAGCCTGCCGCGCACGTCGATCTCGTAGTCCCAGGGCTCGATGAAGCGCACCGAGTCGCCCCGCATCAGAGCGGAGTGCGCGAGGTGAACCGTGGTCCACGTGCCGCCGACGGAGGCGGCTCGAGAAATGGCGAAGGCGATCCTCACCCGAGGCCCATAAGCCAAGGCGTCCTCCGCTGCTACGATGCGCGTCGACCGGGAGGAAACCCACATGAGGTGCACGGTACTGGGGGGCGGTTCGTGGGGCACGGCCCTGGCTGTCCAGCTGAGCCGCAAGGGTCTGGATACTGCATTGTGGGACCGCCATGCGGACCGTTGTTCCTACATCAACGCGCATCACAAGAACCCGAAGTACCTGACTGGCGTGGACCTGCCGCCGTCGCTTCGGGCGGAGCCGGATCTGCAGCGCGCCGTCGAGGGCACGGATCTGCTGGTGCCCGTGGTGCCGTCGCACGCGTTGCGGTCCGTCCTGCAGCAGGTCGCCCCGCACCTCACGCGCCAGGCGCTGGTGTGTTGTGCCACCAAGGGAATCGAGGACCCGTCGCTGGTCACGATGCACGAGGTGTGCGCGTCGGAGCTGGGTGGTGTGGAGCGGATCTCCTTGTTGTACGGGCCGTCCTTCGCCCTGGAGGTGGCGACGGGGCTGCCCACGGCGGTGGTGGTGGCGGGTCCCGATGCAGCGACCCACGGGGCGGCGGACGCGTTCCACGGCGATCAGTTCCGCGCGTACCACACCGAAGACGTGGTGGGCGTGTGCGTGGGAGGCTCACTGAAGAACGTGATGGCCATCGCCTGCGGGGTGTCGGACGGGCTGGGGCTCGGTGCGAACGCTCGGGCGGCCATCATCACGCGTGGCCTGAGCGAGATCACGCGGCTGGCGGTGGCGATGGGTGCCGATCCCCTCACGATGATGGGGCTCGCGGGCATCGGAGACCTCGTCCTCACGTGCACGGGCAACCTCTCGCGCAACCGTCGTGTGGGGTTGGCGCTCGGCGAGGGACGCACGCTGCAGAGCATCCTCGACGAGCTGGGGGAGGTGGCGGAGGGCGTCACCACGGCGGTCTCCGCCCACAAGCTGGCGGCGAAGCTGGGTGTGGAGATGCCCATCACGGCGGAGGTGTTCGCGCTGCTGCATCAGGGCAAGCCGGCGCAGGAGGCGCTGATGGACCTGATGGGGCGGCAGCGTCGGGCAGAGAAGGACGGCTGACCCCCCAATGGCGCTGATCCCCCGATGAGCTTCGTCCAGCTCGAGTTCGTCGCGTTCCTCGCAGCCGTGCTCGCGGTGTACTGGGGCCTGCCGTCGCGGCGGTGGCAGAACCTGTTCCTGGTGTGCGCCAGCGCCGTCTTCTACGGCTGGATCCACCCCTGGTTCCTGCTGCTGCTCTACGGGTCTGCCGTCCTCGACTTCAGCCTCGCGCAGGTGATCCGCTACCGGCCTGCGTGGCGGTGGCGCTGCGTGGCGGTGTCGGTCGTGGGCAACCTGTCGGTGCTCGCCTACTTCAAGTACGCCGACTTCTTCGTGGGCAACGTGGTGGCGGCGCTCTCAGCGCTGGGGGTGCCCGGCGACTTCACCACGCTCGGGATCCTGCTGCCCGTGGGCGTGAGCTTCTACACCTTCCAGACCATGGGCTACACCATCGACGTGGCGCGCGGGGAGCTTCAGGCCCGCGAGGACTTCGTGGACTACGCGCTGTACGTAAGCTTCTTCACGCAGCTTGTGGCGGGTCCCATCGAGCGGGCGGGGCGGCTGCTGCCGCAGATCGAGACCGATCGGGCGTTCTCCTTGGAGGGGCTGCGAGCAGGCGTGGCGCTGGCACTGTGGGGCGGCTTCAAGAAGCTCGTAGTGGCCGACTCGCTCGCCCCCTACGTCGACAAGGTGTTCGTGCTCGAGCAGCCCGCAGGGCCGCTGATCTGGGCGGCGAGCTTCGCCTTCATGATCCAGATCTACGCGGACTTCTCGGGCTACACCGACATCGCCCGCGGCACGGCGCGCATGCTGGGCTTCGAGCTCACCCTGAACTTCCGCGAGCCCTTCCTCGCCAAGACCACGGTGGAGTTCTGGCAGCGCTGGCACATGAGCCTGTCGACTTGGCTGCGAGACTACCTGCTCGGGCCGCTGGTGGGGGAAGGCGGCGCGGGGCGGGTGAGGTTCGCCCTGGCCACCGTGGCGACGTTCGTGCTGGTGGGATTCTGGCACGGCCCGCACTGGAACTTCGTGGTGTTCGGGCTGTTCCACGGGGTGCTGGTGGTGGCCTATGGCGTGGTGCCGCGCTTGCTTCCGCGCGGGGTGCGCGAGCTACGGGGCGGGTCGGTGCTGGCGGTGGGCTTCCACCTGGGGTTCGTGGGGCTGGTGGGCTCGCTGATGTTCCGTGAGCGACGGCTGGACCGGCTGATCAGCCACCTGACCACGGTGCCGTGGCAGGGTTCGCTGGACGAGTGGGCGGCGACGATGGTGCTGCTCACGGTGACGGGGGCGCTGTGCGTGCCGCTGCTGCTGCAGTGGGTGCTGGTGACGCGGGTGGCCCCGAGGGTGCCGGAGCCGTGGCTGCTGCCCGCGCAGACGACGAGCTGGGCTTTGCTGGTGGCGGCGATGTTCCTGTTCTACCGGACCACATTGCAGGACTTCGTCTACTTCCAGTTCTAGGAACAGCGCACGTAGGCCTCGAGTCCGTTTTCGGCCTTCATCCCTGACCTTCTCGTTGCGCGTCGTTGCGCCTAGAAGCCCGATTTCGCGGAGTACCGCACCGTTGTGTGGCCCATGTGTGGACCGTCGCATGCGCGGACGGTATGGCACCTACTGCCCGCACGTTGCGCCGCTCTCGGTGATCGTGGCGCCCGCTGATGGCGACGACAACCCCGACCGTCCGGATAGCCGGCGTCCCGTCAAGGGTCAGGAAGGACCTCGGGGTCCGATCCACGCACGGACCAGGAAGGGGGGAGCCCTTGGTTGGGGCCACCTAGCGCATCCGAACGCCAAGG
>JAHQVJ010000080.1 GCA_019634415.1 Myxococcales bacterium | reverse complement strand
CCCGATCCCATTCCGAACTCGGAAGTTAAGCCCTAGCGCGCCGATGGTACTGCAGGGGTCACCCTGTGGGAGAGTAGGTATCGCCGGCCACCCCTTCCCGAAGCCCCGTGGGCATTGCCCACGGGGCTTTCGTGCGTCTGGACTTGGGCGTCCGATCGCCTCGGCCGCTCGCGCGCGGGCACGGTACAGTGTGAGCGCGGAGGCGGCATGGTACGATGGGTGGTGCTCGTGGCGGCGGTGATGGGGTGTCGCTCCGAAGGGGGCGTGTCTGTTCCGCTTCCTCCACCCGATGTCCACAACCCGCAGGATCTGGGCCCACAGTTTCGCACCGATGTCATCACCCAGGTCACGATTCCTGCGGTGGACGTCCTCTTCGTCGTGGACAACTCCTGCTCCATGTCGGAGGAGCAGAAGGCGCTCGGAGCCAACTTCCCAGCATTCATCCGCTGGTTCCTCGAGTCGTCTCTCGACTACCACATCGGTGTGGTGTCCATGGACATGCGCGATCCGGAGCATGGCGGACAGCTTCGGGACGCTGGTGGCGTTCGCTGGATCGACGCGCAGACTCCTGGGGCCGAGGGTGTATTCGCAGAGATGGTGCAGATGGGCACCGGCGGCCACTTCCAAGAGGAGGGGAGGGCTGCAGCGTTCACAGCCGTGGAGAAGCTGGCCACCACCTTCAACAAGGGCTTCATCCGACCGGACGCGGGCTTGCACATCACGGTGGTGAGTGACGAGGATGACGGATCCACCGACTCTCCTGTGAGTCGAAGTGAGTTCGTCCACTACCTACAGACCGCGCGGCCCACTCAGCGCATGGTGTCGTTCTCGTCCATCGTCGGGCCCGTCACTGGGTGTCCCACCATCGGCGAGCCCGGCAGTGACTACATGGCGGTGACGAACCTGGTGGGCGGGGTGATCTGGCCCATCTGCAGCGACGACTGGACGGTGGTGCTCGACGATCTGGGCTTCCTCGCCGTCGGTCTCAGCCGGGAGTTCCACTTGTCGGATCTGCCGGTCGCGAACACGGTCTCCGTCTCGGTGGAGACCGAGGGGGTGGTGGTTCCGTTCGATGAGACCAGCTGGGTCTACAGCGAGCCGCGCAACAGCATTCGCTTCCTCGAGTTCGTGCCAGATCCCTTGGCGACGGTGTCGATCTCCTACCAGCTCCTGTCCTCGGGTGTGCGAGATCTCCAGGCGAGGTGAGCGACGTCACAGGAGCAAGCGCTGCGTGAGCTCGGGATCCTCCAACAGGGTCGCGGCGCCTCGGGCGACGGCTCGCTCTGGTTCGCTCGCCTGCAGCACGGGCAAGCCGGTGTCCGCACGGATCTGTGCGTCCAGCCCTCGGAGATGACTCGAGCCTCCACACAGCAACACGCCGCGATCGACGACGTCCGCGCACAGCTCGGGCGGAGTCACCCGCAGTGTCTCCGTGATCACCTGGCGAATGGTCGCCATCGGAGCCTGGATCGCGTCGGCGATGTCGGAAGCGGTCACCTCCACCTCGCGCTCGTGATCGTCGCGAACGGCTCGCCCTCGCACCCGCATGCGCAGATCGAAGTGCACCTCCGGTGCCAAGCTCCCGACCCGGATCTTGAGCGTCTCGGCTGCCCGGGCGGTCACGACGACGCCGCGGCGCTTGGAGATCCAGTCTGCGATCGCGGTGTCGAGATCTCGACCTCCCACCGGCTCGGTGCGGCTGACGACGACTCCTCCCAGGCTCACCACCGCGACCTGGGTGCGCGCTGCCCCGACGTCGATGATCAGAGAACCCACCGGATCCCGTACCGGAAGGCCGGCCCCGAAGGCCGCGGCCACGGGGCTCGGAGCGAAACCGTGTAGCGCTGCTCCGGCGTCGTCGATGGCCTGTTCGATGGCCCTGCGTGCCTTCGGGTCGTTGTCGGGATGGGTGCATACGAGGAGCCTGGACTTGCGCAGGCTCACGTGGCCCGCTGCGTCCAAGGTGGCCCGGAGCAAAGCGGAAGCGCCCTGGGCGTGCTGCACGAGGCCGCTGTGGAACGGCGTCACCTTCTCGTCCTTCGGAGGCAGCAGTACCTTGGTCTCCACCTCCGCCACCAGCCCTCGCCGACGTCCGACGATCCGGCAGTGAGAGGTGCCGAGGTCCAGAGCGAGATCGGCGACCAAGCGGGGAGGGGCCACGGCTGACCGCGCGGGCGCTAGTGCGTCTTGATGGGGAACGGTCCGGGCGTCTCGCGAACCGACACTACTCGTCGCCCATCTTGTGGAACCCGCTGGTGTTGTCGACCTCCTCCAGCGGCTTCTCCATGAGCTTGGAGTACCGGGTGGCCTCCGTGCGCAGTGGCGTGCGGCCTTCCTGGATCACCCGGCGGTCGCCGTCCACGGTGATCGCCACCACCTCGAACGTGCCCCCAGAGCGGAGCACGTACTCGAGCTTGGTGATGTCGGCGAACTTGAGCCGGTCGGTCTCTACGCCGCTGCGGAACTTTCGCGTCCACACGATGGACTGTGTGTCCTCGTCGACCAGGATCCGCTCTTCGAGAGGGTTGCTGACGATCATGTACAGCGTGGCGGCACCCACGAGGGCCATGGCAGCCACGGATCCCAAGAGGACCAACGGGCCTGTGGAAGACCTCCGGATAGGCTCGTCGGTGAAGTCGTGGAAGCACTCCTTGCACCGCGCGGCCGACTCGGGAACTGCGGCTCCGCAGGATGGGCAGTCCTTCATGCTGATGGCTCCGTCATCGAGGGCCCGAGTGTAACGCTGGGCCGGGGCTCCATCATCCTACGCTTGTCAGCTGTTTGTGGTCCACATCTGCCCCGCACCCCGTGGCACGGTGTCCTTTCCCCCCGCGGCGGGGTGAATACGTTGGACGAATCGATGTAGGAGATTGGCTCGTGGGAGCGCTCGTTCGGCTTGCATCTCGGCTCCTCGCTCTTCCCCTGGGAACGGTTCTCGGTGGCGTCCATCGATGGCTGGTGGGGTCGCATGCCGTCGTCGAGGTGGACGTCTCGCCCATCGCGGATCTCGGCGATCGGCAGCAGTGGCTGCATCGGCTGAAGCGACTGGCGGACGATCCGTTGGTGACGGCGGTGGTGCTGCACCTGCAAGGGCCGCTGGGGGGATGGGCGGCGTTGCAGGATCTGAGACAGGTCGTCCAGGAGATCCGTGCCGCGGACACCCCTGTGTACGCGGTGCTTCAGACGCCCGGGAATGCGCTCACGTGGCTGGCGAGCGCGTGCGACCACGTGATCATGGTGCCCACGGGAGAGGTCGGACTCGTGGGGGTGGGGGTGGAGCTGACCTTCTTCGGCGAGGCCCTGCGCCGGATGGGGGTGAGCCCGGACTTCGAAGCGGCGGGTGCGTACAAGTCCTTCGGAGAGCCCTGGACGCGCACGTTCCCGTCGCCGGAGAACCAAGAGGCGATGACGGCACTGGTGCAGGATCTGCATCAGCAGCTCGTCTCGGGGATCGCCGAGGGGCGGGGCAAGGACCGGGAGGAGGTGGCAGCGCTGCTGGAGCGGGCGCCGCTCTCCGCGGATCAGGCCCTCGAGGCGGGTCTGGTGGATCGCCTGGCGTATCCGGACGAGCTGGAGGACTGGCTCAAGGAGCGCCACGGAGACGCTGCCCACCTGGTGGGCTTCGGTGGGTGGGCGCTGCGGGACAGCTGGCGCGAGACGCTCGGACGGTGGGGACGGGTCGCCCCGCGCATCCAGGTGCTTCACCTACAAGGCCCCATCGTGGTGGAGGGCCAGGGCCAGGGCCCTCACATCGCAGCGAGGAGCGTGGCGCCGATGCTGGCCTCGATGCGCGAGGACGACCAGATCAGCGCGGTGGTGCTGCACGTGGACAGTCCGGGTGGCAGCGCCTTCGCATCGGATCTGATCTGGCGAGAGGTGGACGAGCTCCGCAAGACCAAGCCCGTCGTCGCCTCCTTCGAGGACACGGCGGCATCGGGTGGGTACTACCTGTCTGCTCCGGCCTCCGAGATCCTGGTGCGACCGGGTACCCTCACGGGATCCATCGGGGTGTTCGGCGGCAAGCTGGTGGTGGCGGAGGGCATGCGCAAGGTGGGCGTGCACAGCAGCGAGGTGCTGGGCGCGCCCAACGCGAACCTGTTCTCGGCTTCACGCCGCTTCACGCCTCCCCAGCGGGCCCGCTTTCGCTCGTCGCTGCAGCGCATGTACGACGGCTTCGTGTCGCGAGTGGCGGACGGGCGCGGCAAGGAGACCGACGAGATCGAGCCGCACTGCCGCGGCCGCGTGTGGACGGGGAACGCTGCGGTCGAGCGGGATCTGGCCAACGCCACCGGCAACCTCGACGACGCGGTGGAGCGTGCCCGGGAGCTGGCCGGACTGAGCGGGCGAGCCTTCACCCGACGGGACGCGTCTGGGTTCCGAGCCCCTTGGGGCGCTCGCCTGGTCCAGGGAGCCATGCGGCGGGCGGCGCCAGGGGCCAGCGCCGCCACGGACGCGCTAGCGCGCCTGGGGGTGGCGCTTCCCTCACCGCTGCTGCGGGTGGTGCTCACCCATCCCGAGCAGCCCCTGGCCATGCTGCCCTTCGATCTGCGACCGCGCTGACGCGCTCACGGCCTCTCGGGCTCGTCGCCGTACAGCCAGCGGTAGCGCATGACGTGGCCCAACACTGCCTTGATGTAGCGCCGCGTCTCGGTGTAGCTGACGTCCTCGGACCAGTCGTCGAAGGGCTGCGGCGGGCGGCCATCGATCCAGCGGCGAACCGCCTCCTCGCCAGCGTTGTAGCTGGCCACCACGGCGGGCACCGACGTGGTCTTCAGGCTGTTCTTCAGGGAGCGGCCGCGCTGTCCCAGCTCGGTGGCTCCCAACGCTGCGTTGTAAGGAGCCAGGTACAGGTCGTCGGCGGAGTAGGGCCGACCCGGAAAGATCTCTTCGTGCAGCGTGCCGCCCACGTCGGGCATCAGCTGCATGAGGCCGCGCGCGCCCACGGCGGAGGTCACGCCAGGCGCCAAGGCGGACTCGGCCCACATCACCCCGTAGGCCACGGCGGGATCGAGCCCGTACTCGTCTGCGTAGCGCTTCACGATGCCGTGCTCTGGCCGCGGGAGGCAGGCCTGCTGCGCGACGGCATCGCCGCGCTTCCAGGGGTCGGAGGCGTAGGGGCACGACAGCTTGCGGGCTCGCTGGTAGTCGCCGGCGCGCAAGCGAGCCCAGGCCAGCGGGAGCGCCACCTTCCGCCCAGAGGGAGCCGCCAGCGTGTCCAGCTCGTCGCGGGCGAAGGCGCGCAGGCCCACGTCGAGCAGGGCCAGGCTCCGCTGGACGGCGCCCTTGCTGGCCCACGCCTTCGGGAACTCTGGCGGCGTGGCTGCTGGCTTGGCGGGGAAGGTGGTCCCGAGCCGGGCGGCGGCGAACCAGGCGTAGCCACTGGCTGGCCATCGATCCATCACACGCTGCAGGGCTCGTTTCTCGCCGTCGGCGTCGTTCGACAGGCCGAGGGCGCGCCCCTTCCAGTAGGCCGCTCCGGGAACCAGCGAGGACCGGGGCCGCTTCCGCGCGAGCTCGTCGAGCAGCTGAACGGAGCGGTCACGAGCTCCCGCCCGCCAGTGGCATCGCGCCTCGAACCACAGGGCCTCGTCGAGGTAGCGGGTGTCCTCGAAGCGCTCTCTGTGGTCGGCGAACAGCTCGATCGCCTGATCGCACTCTCCGCGATCGAACTTCATGTAGCCGAGCTTGAAGCTCGCGAAGTCCGCCTTCTTGTGCGTGGGGTGGGCCTTCAGCAGGCGCTTGTACACCACGGCGGCCGTGTCGTAGTCGTCGGTGCGCGCGTGACACAGGGCGTAGTCGAACAGCTCCTCGGCACTGCCGGTGGCCTCGGCGGGCTCTCCGAGGGTCTCCTTCCATGCCTCCAGCGCCTTGGGATAGGCTCGTGCCGCGAAGTAGACGTGTCCCAAGGCGATGTGCCCGTCGTGGTCCTCGGGGGTCCGTCCTGCGAACAGGGAATCGGCCAGCGCCTGGGCCTCGGTGGTGCGCCGGTAGGTGTGCAGCTTGTCGAGTCGAGCCTCGGCGAGTGCTCGCCCAGCGCCGCTGTCGAGATCCGGCACAGCGACCCCGAGCTCTTCGAGCCGCTTGCCCGCACGGGTGTCCCACCCTCCGGGGCGTGCATCGGTCCAGACGGACTGCAGGCCCTCGACGAGGGCCGGCACGTCGCCTTGGATCCCACGGGCCTCGGCCAGCCAGAAGCGCGCCTCTGGCCCCAACGGGGTGTCGAACAGGGCCTCGAGCTGGGACGCCCCCTCGGGGTCCCCGTAGGTGGCCAGTAGCCGGCCTCGCATCAGCTGCAGCCGCTGCCCTGACTCGCCTGGGGGACGAGCGCTCGCGATCGCGTCCAGCGCTTCGTCCTCTCGGCCCAGCGCCACGAGCGCGTCGGCGGATACCACGGCGGCATAGTCCGCCAGCTCTCCGCCCTTGGGCAGCGCCTGCAGGGCGCCCTCGGGGTCTCCCGTGCGAACCAGGCACCAAGCCTGGGCGAGCTGCAGCGCATCTCGATCCAGAGCCCCGCTCGGGGCCTGAGCGTGGAGCAGATCCAGGGCCATCTGGCAGTCTCCGAGGGCCACGGCATCTGCATGGGGCGTCGCCACGGCCGGCAGGATCGCCGCCCACCATGCTGTGAGTAGCGTCAGAACGAACCTCCGAGTTGAGCATAGAACGGAAAGATCCCGTCTTGTGGACGGTAGCCGCCCTCGGTGAGCCCCACGGCCCAGCCTAGGCGACCTTGCAGCCCGATGCCCCACCCGATGATGGCGCGCCAGCTGAGTTCGGCGCCGACCCCCACCAACGGCTGCTCGACGGCGGCACGACCGAGCTCGGGGAAGGTCGCGGGGCGACCGGTGCTCACGGACGGGTTGTTGAACGCGTTGCCCGCGTCCACGAAGACGGCCGCAGACAAGTTGCGAGCGAAGACGGGGACGGTGCCGACGCCTCGGTTGACGTGCCACAGGGGGAGTCGGTATTCGAGGGAGCCCAGCCAGTACATGTCGCCGATGTCGAAGGCGAGCGGGTAGCCGCGCACCATGCGCAGCGAGTCCGGCACCACCGAGAAGCCCGTGTCGCCGATGGCTCCGCCGAGGAGGTAGTTGCCCAGAAAGTCGGCATTGCCGAAGCTCACCCCGCCCGCTGCCCGTCCGGCGAGCACGTGGTTCGCCAGCCAGGGCATCACCACGTACTGCCGCGTCTCGCTGGTGACCTGGAGCTGGGTGATGGGCTCGAGCTCCCCGGTCTCCAGGTTCTTCACCGCGGTGCCCAGCCAGGGGTGAAGCAGCGAGCCCACCAGCGAGAACACCCGGCCGTCCTCGGGGGAGATGGCGAGCGCCGTGGGCTGCGACCAGCCATAGCGCCAGCCTCCCGACAGGGTGCCCACCCGACCGATCAGGGGGATGTTGGGCAGGTAGGTGTTGTCGGGCAGCTCGAAGCGGGGCTGCCGATCCGTCAGGCTGTACTGGGCGAAGGCGGTGGCCCGCAGCCGATAGGGCCAGCTCACGGTGGCGGACGCGCTGGTGCGGCGCTCCCAGTAGATGGTGGGCGGGTCCGTGCTCTGCACCTGGACCGAGCCGTCCTCCGCCAGCGGCGCCTCGGGATCCACGAAGGTGAGCTGGGCAGCCGCCACGGCCCGCGTGGAGGCGGCGAAGGTGTAGACGGGCAGGAACCGGTTGATGGTGACCGCGGCCGAGGCGCCCACGTAGTTGGCGTCGGTGCGGTAGCTCAGGGAGGCGCCCCACCCGTAGCGCCGGAGTGCATCGGTGGCGCTGCTCGAGACGCTGACCTGCAGCGAAGGGCAGAACAGCACCTGGTCGACGCAGGTGAAGGTCCATGGCTGTCGAGGGCGGAAGGGAGTGGTGCGGATGAACGGCAGCACGTAGCGGGGAGGCAGCGACCGCAGGGGGTTGTAGCGTCGGGGTGTGAGCTGGAACGGGTAGTCCTGCTCGTCGCCGAAGACGTCCTCCACCTCGGTGTCCTGGAAGTTGTCCAGCACGTCGGGATCCTGCCGCGGCTGGAACGGGAAGGGATCCATGGCCACGAGTGTGGGCTTCTTCGGCGCGCGCCGCTTGCGAGCAAGCGTCTCCGGGGGCTCCTCCCACACGCTCCCGTCCACCACGGCCACCGCCTCGCTGGCCGGAATCCCGCGCGACTCCGTCGCGCTACCATTCCCTTGGGCCCTTGCCTTCGGCTGCGGGCCTTTCGGCTCACCCACCGCCTCGGCCAGGGGCATGCCGTGCCGAAGGGGCCGGGGCAGCAGGCCGCGATCGATCCACTGTTCGCGATCCAGCTCCAGCACGCGGATGTCCCAACCGTCGGCGCTGTACTGCATGTACGCGATGCGGCTGCCGTCGGGGTGCACCGTGGGCTTCACCGCTCCGGTGACCACGTTGGTGATCTGGTAGAGCCGCTCTGTCTGTACGTCCACGGCGTAGATGTTCGGGATCGACGAGCGGTCGCTGGAGAAGAAC
Organism: Myxococcales bacterium; assembly: GCA_019634415.1. Lineage (GTDB taxonomy): Bacteria > Myxococcota_A > UBA796 > UBA796 > DRPG01. Next base: position 31,491 of record JAHQVJ010000080.1, on the reverse strand, counting down.
AGCAGCCGTCCGTCCGCCGACCACACGGGGTCGGCGTCGATGGCGGTGTCGGCAGTCACGCGGCGCCGAGGGGCGCCGTCCACGCCGTAGATCCACAGGTCGCGACGTCCGTCCTGCCACACCGACAGGGCCACCGACTGGCCGTTGGGGGCGTGTCGCGGCGTGGAGTACTGCGTGTGGTCGCTGTTGTCGGTGAGCGTCTGACGCCGACGATCCACCGTCATCGTCTGCAGCTGGTTGTTCTGGGCGCGGTTGGTCACGTACAGCAGCCGGCTACCGTCGGGCGAGAAGTCCGGATCACGCGCGCGCGCTCCCGACGTCAGCGCCGTGGTGCCGCCGCCCAGGGTGTGCATGTAGATGTCGGACCACACGTTGAAGCGGTTCACGATGTGGGTGGAGGCGTAGACGAAGGCCTTGCTGTCGGCGCGCCAGGTGAAGTAGGCCGCGCCGAAGTCCTTGAGCAGCACCTCGGGAGCGAAGCCCATGTCGTCGGCCATCCAGATCGACGACCCCTTGTTCAGGTCCACGCACGACCAGACCAGCTTCTCCCCGTCCGGCGAGAACGCGGGCGCCACACAGGAGGCCTCTGCGTCGCTCACCAGCCGCCCGATGGTCTCTCCCTCGCGCCTCACCGCCTCTGCCTGCGCCTCGTAGGTGTCTGCCAGGTGCCGCTTCCAGTCGTAGTACAGCGGCACCAGCCGCCGCCCGAACACCTTCTTGGTGGGCAGCAGGAACGGCACGGAGCTGCCGTAGGTGTGCGTCCAGCGCGTCCACACGTCCCGACCCGCGTGATCGGAGACGTACTGGATGAAGTCCTGGCCGAACAGGTAGCGGAGGTTTCCCGAGGGCGGGGTGGGCTGGAATCCGTCGAGGTTGCCGAGGGGAGGGAAGTCGTCTTCGAGCACCGCCGTGCGTTTGATCATGGCCGGCCACGAGGCACGCCCTCGACCGCCCGTGGACTGACGCGTCTCCTGGAACGTGGCGAAGCCCTCGATGATCCAACCCGGGGAGACGTCGTTGGTGGACGCGATCCGCCCCACTACTGCCCGTGCGGCTCGTACGATGCCGTGGTTGGTCTCCATGTGCAGCACGTGCGTCAGCTCGTGCGTGAAGATGGTGGTGGACCAGTCCTCGTAGGTGTTGAGGGTGGACGCCTCGGTGGGCGCGGTCACGAACACCGTGATGGAGTTGTAGGGCACGGTGGTGGCAAAGCCGTTCGCGGCGTCGGTGCGATCGATGAGGGTGACGTCCACGCGCTGACGCAGCTCCCACTTCAGCTCGTCGGCCATGTCCTCGTACACGCCCTCCACCATGCCGGAGAACTCGTCTGCGACTTGCTCGATGCCCTGGTGGAAGTGGATGTCGAAGTGCTCGGTGCGCAGCGTGCGCCACTTCAGGTCGGGGTCGTAGGTGGCGGCCTCGGCCGAGCCTCCAGCGAAGAGCAGGCAAGCGAGGCATGCCATGATGCGGCAAAACGTCATGGCGCGAACGATAGCGCGATCGTGCGAGGGTTGCGTGCCAGTTGCGTGATTGCCCTTGCGACGGGTCACGAGCCCGCGTTAGCGGCGGCTCGAAGTCGTTCGTAGGACCCGCGGAAACAGGGTCTCGATGACGGAGCAGGAGCCGTGGTGGACACAGCGATGCAACCCAGCGGACCGATCCTCATCGTGGACGACGAGGACGACCTCCGCAACTTGCTGGACGTCAACCTCCGGCGTGAGGGATTCGACACGCGTCTCGCCGCGACGGGCACGGAGGCCATCGACAAGCTGCGGGAAGAACGCCCTTCCTTGATCGTGCTCGATCTGATGTTGCCGGACCTTCCCGGCACCGAGGTGTGTCGCCGGGTGCGCGCCGATCCGTCGCTGCGAGGCACACCCATCATCATGCTCACGGCTCGCGGCGAGGAGATCGATCGGGTGGTGGGCTTCGAGGTGGGCGCCGACGACTACGTGGTCAAGAGCACCTTCTCCATCCGGGAGTTCCTGCTGCGGGTGCGGGCCGTCCTGCGCAGGGCGGCGTCGGCGCGTAGCGAGGAGCCCAGCCACGACGCCGAGCGCACCCTCGACTTCGGCAGCCTGCACATCGACCTGGCGGGCTTTCGGGTGTTCGTGGCGGACACCGAGATCGCGCTGACGGCCACGGAGTTCAAGCTGCTGCAGACGCTGGCGGAGAGGCCGGGGCGGGTCCAGAGTCGCGGCACGTTGCTGCAGGACGTGTGGGACATGGCACCGGACACCAACACCCGCACCGTCGACACACACGTCAAGCGGCTTCGCGAGAAGCTCGGGGAGGCGTCGTCGTTCCTCGAGACCGTCCGCGGCGTGGGGTACCGCTTCTCTCCCACGCGGCGCTAGCGTGTACCTGCGGGAGCGTGCGGTGGCTGGGATCGCCCTGGTGGTCCTCGGCACCACCGTCTTCGTGACGGCGGTCGGTCGGCTGGCGGCGCCCGGTCCTGGCTCGCTGGCGTGGACGGGCCTGGCCGCCTTGGTGGCTGCCGCTGTGGCGGCCGTGGCCTGGCACGTCAGCGTGGTGCAGCCACAGCGAGCGCAGATCCAGTCGCTGACGGATCGGCTCCGACGCTGGGGGGACGGTGCGGACGCCGGATCGACGGACGAGGTGGATCCTGAGCTGGTCGCCCTCGACAGTGCGGTGACCGAGGCCGTGTTCGAGGTGAAGAGCCGCGTGACGAGGCTGCAGGAGCGAGTCGACGTGTTGGCGGAGGCCATGCAGGCCTCCTCCTTCGGCATCGCGCTGATCAGCGCCGACGGGGTGATCACCGACGTCAACGACGAGTTCCGCGGCATGTTCCGCTTGCGAGGGGAGCCCGTGGGGCGCCGTCCCTTGGAGGCCGTGCCCTCGGTGGATATCCACCTCGTCATCGAGCAGGCCCTGACCCGAGGTGCGGCGGAGCGGGTCTTCGTCACGGGGAGCTCCGATCTGGTGGCACGTGCCGAGGCGCTGCACGCGGGGGTGCTGCTGCAGGTCGAGGACATCACGGGCAGGCGCGAGGCCGAGCGTGCGCGGACCGACTTCGTGGCCAACGTCAGCCACGAGCTCCGCACCCCGTTGAGCGCCATCCTGGGCTACCTGGAGACGATGCTCCACGACGAGGAGCGGATCCCCGACGACCTTCTGAAGCACCTCAAGACCGTGGATCGCAACACCCGTCGCTTGCGGGATCTCTTCGAGGATCTACTGCGGCTCCATCGCATCGAGGCGCGGCGGCGAGAGCTGCCCATGGAGCACCAGCCACTGCGACCCATCCTCGTGGAGGCGGTGGGTCCTGCGGCGGATCGCGCCGCAATGCGCGGGCAGACTTTCACGCTGGAGTGCCCCGACGAGATCCATGCCGTGGTGAATCCCGATGCCCTGACGGCGATCGTGGGCAACCTGGCGGGCAACGCCTCTGCGTACACGCCCGAGGGTGGGAGCGTGTCGGTGCGAGCGGAGCAAGCCGATTCCGGAGTGGTGCAGATCGACGTGGTCGACGACGGGATCGGCATCGCTCGCCAGCACCACGAACGGATCTTCGAGCGGTTCTACCGGATCGACACGGCCCGCAGCCGGCGCGAGGGCGGCACGGGCCTGGGGCTCGCCATCGTGAAGCACTATGCCCTGGCCTGTGGCTTCCACCTGGAGCTGCAGAGCGAGGAAGGGCAGGGAACCACCTTCAGCGTGGTGCTCGCCAGTCCTGCGGCCCCTCGCTAGCCAGGAGCCCTCGCGTCTTCAGAGGCCGTGCCGGACGTCTCGACCCTCGACCAGGAAGACCACCATCTCGCCTAGGTTGCAGGCATGGTCGGCGATCCGCTCGAGGTACTTGGACATCGAGGTGAGTGCCAAGGCGCGGTCCACCTGATCGGGATGGGCCGCCATTGCCGCCAGCCATTTCTGGAAGGCGTCCCGGTTCAGCTCGTCGACCTCGCGATCTCGCTGGATCAGCGCGCGGGCCAGCTCGGCGTCTGCGTCGAGGAAGGCGTCGGCGGCCATGCGCAGCATGTCGGCTGCGATCTCGCCCATCATGGGCATGTCGGTGCCAGGCTCGATGCCCGTACCTGCCATCAGCTCCAGGCCGCGCTCGGCGAGGTTGACCGAGAGATCTCCCACGCGCTCCAGATCCGTCACCATCTTCATGATGGTGGTGATCGCCCGGAGCTCCAGGCCGATGGGCTTTCGCATGGCCAGGTAGTCGAGGCACAGCCGATCGATCTCCACCTCGAGGCGATCCACCTCGTGATCGGCAGCCACCACCGATCGGCCCAACGTCGGATCGCGATCCACGACGGAGCGCACGGCGAGCCGGACCATGGACTCGGCACGAACGAACATCTGGAGGAAGAGGGTCCGGAGGTGGCGGAGATCATCCGCGGGCTGGACAGCGCCCGCGGGCTCACTGTCGGGGACAGGCTTGGGGTCCACTCCGGAAACGGGCTTGCTCCGTTGAGTCGTAGTCACCCTACCACCTCCACCTCGTCCCGGCTCACGGTGGCAATGAGTTTTCGCAGCAGGTCTTGCTTCTCTGGGTACTCCGAGTACACGTCGCGGAGCTGCCCAGCGAGATCTTTGGCCCGACGGAAGCCGGTGATCAGGTCACCGCTGATGTCCGTGTCGCATTGCAGCTGTTCCAAGATGTCCTGCAAGGAAGTCCCCAGGGCCCACAGACGGCCGAGGTGCATCACGTCGGGATCCCAGTCCACCTCGATGCCCGACAGCGTCTCTGCCTCGATGGTTGCCCAGGCATTCCTTAGCCTGCCGATGTGTCTGGAGAGTTGCCGATCCTCCATGCGTGGCCGAAACGTTGGCCGAGCGTGGCGCGGAAGACTGTTCGTAATTCCCGCGAGAACGCCGAACAGTTCAGGTGCAACCAAGTCTTCCAGTACTCCGTCCAGCACCAGCTCTGTGACGAATACCTCAGCGATCTGCAGGTGCTTCAACACGCGAGCACCGGCGTTGAAGGAGAGATCTTCGCCGACGTAGCCCACTTGCTGCAGAAACGTCACCTTGGCCTGAAACTCGTCCCACACCCGGCTGCGGGCGCGTCGAGCGCGGCTCTCCAGCTTCCGAGCCTGCTTCTCCTGCTTCTCCGTGCCGCCGCGCAGCGAGGATGCCTTCTGGGCGTCCGTCTGGGCCCGACGGTCCAGGTGCCAGGAGAGGAAGGAACGATCCAGGATGTCGCGGATCCGCTCGGCGTCGTGTTGGTCCAGCAGGTTCACGATGGAGTTGAACGACAGGTTGAAGGAGGAGCGGACGGGCTCGGGCTGCCCCTGGCGGTAGCGCTCGAGCAGCGGCTGGTACTCCTCGTAGTCGCTGAAGTCCATCCTGAGGACCACGTGACCGACCTCGTCCATGCCGCGCCGGCCAGCGCGACCGGCTTTCTGCATGAACTGCCGAGTGGTCAGGGGCACGACCTCTCGTCCGTCGAACTTCTTCAGTCCGTCGAACACCACGGACCGGGCCGGCATGTTGATGCCGAGGGCGAAGGTGGAGGTGCAGTACAGCACCTTCAGCAGGCGCGCCTCGTACAGAGACTCCACCAAGGCCTTGAGCGCCACGTGTAGCCCCGCGTGGTGGAACGCCACCCCGTGGCGGTACATCCGGGTCAGGTTCTGGTCGATGGGGTGCCCCAGCTCGATCTCGGCTTCCGCGATCATGAGCTCACAGTCCGCCTGCTGATCGCGGGTGAGCAGCGGGTACCTCAGCCGCTGAGCCAACGCGCGAGCCAGCATCTCCGTGTCCCGTCGGGAGAACACGAAGAACAGGTAGGGCAGCAGGTCGTGCTCGCGTAGGGCGTGGAACACGGCGATGTGGGACGTCTTGGAGCGGCGACGATTGGGGCCGCGGCCTCGGTGACCCCGTCGGCCTCGACGTTGCTCGCGCTCGCTGCTCCGGCCCCCCTTGCGCTGGTACACGCGCTGGTACTGGCGTGGCTCCACCAGCCCCGTGTCGGCGCTGAAGTGGTGGAAGTGCAGCGGAACGGCACGAGTTGGCTCGGTGACCACCTGCACGCGCCGGTCGCGCACGTGCTCGAGCCACGCCGCGAAGTCGTCCACGTTCGACAAGGTGGCGGACAACCCGACGATCTGGACCTCGGGAGGCAGATAGATCAGCACCTCCTCCCAGACCGTGCCGCGCTCTCGGTCGTCCAGGAAGTGGATCTCGTCGAGCACCACCGCCAGCAGGTCGTCGGTGTCCTCTCCGGCCAGCAGCATGTTTCGCAAGATCTCGGTGGTCATCACCAGACAAGGCGCGTCGCGGGAGATCACGAGATCACCAGTGACCAGGCCCACCTTGTCTTCGCCGTGAAGGCGCCGGTAGTCGCGGTACTTCTGATTCGACAGTGCCTTGATGGGCGCGGTGTACACGACCTTTCGGCCGGATTGCAGCGCGTGGTCCACGATCCAGTCGGCGATGATGGTCTTGCCCGTGCCCGTGGGGGCACACACCAACACCGATCGCTCCGCCCGTAACGCTCGAATCGCCTCTTCTTGGAAGGCGTCGAGTACCAGTCCTCGGTATTCCATCAGAGTGATTACCACCCCGTCCACCGCGGCGCGACGCCTCGGCGTCCAATACAGGGGCCTCCATGGCTGGGCCGCGTCGGTATGAGGTGCTGTCCACCCTCGGGACGGGTGGGATGGGCATGGTCTATCGCGCACGTATGCGCGGAGAGGGGGGCTTCAACAAAGACGTGGCCCTCAAGATCATGCGTCGAGACCGTCTTCCGAACGCCGACGAGATCGCTCGGCGTCTGCGCGACGAGGCTCGCATCCTGGGCATGATCCGGCATCGGGCCGTGGTGGGCGTCGACGGACTCGCGCGCTTCGGCAGTCAGTGGGCCGTGGTCATGGAGTACGTGGAGGGGGTGGACCTCAAGCAGGTCCGCACCCACTACGGCGTCATCCCGGTCACGGTGGCGCTGGAGGTGGTGGCCGAGGTGGCGAGTGCGCTGCACCACGCCTACCACGCCAAGGGGCCAGACGGCGCTCAGCTCAACCTGATGCATCGCGATATCAAGCCGGGCAACATCCGACTGACGGCGGCGGGTGCGGCCAAGGTCCTCGACTTCGGTATTGCAAAGGGGGACTTCGCGGGTCGGGAGGCCTTCACGCGGCAGGTGGCCTTCGGCTCGCTGGGGTACATCCCGCAGGAGCGGGTGGACGGCAACGACACCCCCACGGGCGACGTGTATGCGCTGGGAGCGGTGCTCTACGAGCTGGTGGTGGGCAAGCCCTACGGGCAGACGCAGATGTCGGTGCGACGCCACGAGCGACGCATGGCGGAGCGCGTCAAGATCCTGAAGCGGCTGCTGGTGGCACCCGAGGTGGTCCAGCTCATCGTTGACATGATGTCGTTCTCGCCGGATCGGCGTCCGCTGCCCGCGGAGGTGGAGCGGCGCGCGGTGGACCTGAGCCAGGCCATCCACGGCCCTCGTCTGAGGGAGTGGTCGGCCAACAACGTGGAGCGGCTGGTGGCCCTCGCCGAGGAGGCGGAGCCGCAGGACGAGCTGGTGGGTCGAGTCCTCACCGAGGAGCTGGGCCAGGCCCGCCACTCCGTCGATCCGCCACCGCCCGAGCTGTCGCGTGAGGGGCGGCGGCTTCGCGTGGTGGCGGTGGGCGCCATCGTGCTGGTGACGTCGGCGGTGGTGCTGGTGGCGATGTTCGTGGTGGCGATGCTCGGCGTGTTCGTGGGGCAGCTGCTGTAGGCGACCCTTAGAACAGCGAGGTGCGGTAGCCGCAGTAGTCCACGGCGTCCGAGACCCGGCTTCGCCGTGCCACCGTGACCCTGCCGTTGCCGGGATCCGCGAAGTCCACCGTGACGTCGGGGCCACCGAGCCGCGTGGCCTGGCCTGACGCGGGTGAAGGACACGGGGGAGGGATCTCGTCCCAGGGCAGGTCGATGGCCGACAGCTGCACCTCTGCCTCGTCCACCGTGGCGGTCCCGTCGACGAACAAGCCGGTGGCTTCGGACAGCCCGGTCTCGGTGTTCAGCGTGACGGCGTAGTCGCCAGCGGTCATGTCGGCCCGCACCGGGAACATCGCCTCGCCCGGAGGGCCGCCCTGAACGGTGCCGGTGAGCACGTTGCCGAGGCCGACCTCGAGGCCGTCGAAGGTGACGGAGGCCATGGAGCCGTCGTACTCGAGCACGGCGTGCCCCGACAGGCTGCCCGGCACCAGGCCCGTGAGCGGCACGCAGCCACCGTCGGGGTAGTCCAAGGTGAGGATGTAGGGGGGCTCGTCGCCGATGCGCTCGATGCACGGGCAGCCGCAGGACTCCCCGTGGCGCAGCGTGGTGGTCGGGGTGTCGCTGGGCTCGTCGAAGGTGTGGGCGATCATCTCCGTGGCCAGCAGCTGCACGGCGACGGCGGCCTGGCTGTCGAAGAGCGCCTGCTCCATGTCGGCGACGATCTGCGCCTCGTTGGCGCATCCCGTCAGCAGGGCACACAGACATGCGACGATCGAAGAGCGCATGGTGCATAGCTAGCACCCAAATGATGACGTTGTGTGGACGACTCCCTCACCCATGGCCAAACACTCACAGAGATCATGCAGGGACATCGAGACGAGCAGCTGTTGAACGAGCTGCGACGACGGTACCCGAGCGCAGCCAACGCCGACGTTCGCCAGGTGGCGCTCGCCGAGGGAGATCGACAGGTCCAGATCCACACGGCGCGGCCGGGGGGCGTCATCGGCAAGCGTGCTGCCATTGGACAGGGTTCTGATCGCGACAATCAACTCCGTTGATTGTCGCGATGAGTGCTGCTCTAGGGGGCGTCGCGCACCACGTCCAGCACCCGGTTCGCTGGAAACGGCCCGCTCTCGCTGACGGCACCGTCGGGCCAGGTCACCACCACGCGATCCACCTCGGTCGCCCTCGCCAGCCCGAACAGAGCCACCGGTGGCCCGCTCGACCCCAGGGAGCTGGAGCCCGCATGGATCGCCCGCATCTGCGTGTGCTCACCGTGCTCCACGCGCACCGTGGCGCCGATGCCGAACCGATTGGGGCCCGGGTCGTGAAGGGCCACCTGTAGCCAGCTGGCATCGCCGCAGCGTGACAGGTCCAGGTGCACGAACGCGCCGTGCTCGCGACGGATCAGATCAGGCCAGCCGTCTTCGTTCAGATCCGCTGCCACGATGCCCCGCCCGGCCCACTCCGACGCCCAGTTCCAGGCCAGGGCCACGTCTTCGTAGGGCTCGTCCACGCCGCCGCGGCGGAAGATGGAGTCGGGCTGTTCGGGGTGGTCCACGTCGCCGGTGCGGCTGCCGAAGGGGCCGTAGGTGGCGGTGATCTCGAGGTGGGTGTCGAGATCGAGATCCACGAGCTCACCCGACCAGGCGATGATCTGTCCGGGCCCCGGACCCACCCCGAGGGCCGCCGACGAGTCCACCCAGGTGCCTGGCGAAGACGTGCTCGTCAGCACCGAGATGCTGCGTACGGCGGGGACCACGAAGTCCCAGCGCCCGTCGTGGTTCAGATCCCCGATGCCCAGGCCCATGCCCGGTACCGAGATGTCCAGGCTCGAGTCGGTGACTCGGTAGCGCCCCTTGGACATGTCGAGCAGCCGGTTCCCCGGCGAGGAGTTGGGGAGGTCCGACACCACGTACAGCTCGGGCGCGAGATCGTCGTCCACCTGCACGAAGGCCGAGGCCATCACGTTGTCGAGGTGTACGTCCATGGGGATCCGATCGTCGGCGCGCACGAAGGAGCCATCGCCTCGGTTGACGAAGAGGTGGCTGTGGCACTCCACGGCGTCGGGGGCGTCGAGCTCGCGATGCTGGGTGCGGCCGAGGAACAAGTCCAGATCGCCGTCGTTGTCGACGTCCCCCCACGAAGCGGACTGCCCGCAGCCCACGGGCTGCACGTCGGTGGCGAGGGGGCGTGCGTCGAAGGTTCCGTCGCCGCGGTTGTGCAGCACGTAGGGCCAGCTGTAGCGAGCGTACAGCACGGCATCGAGGTCGCCGTCTCCGTCCACGTCGGCAGCACTCGCGCCCACGAAGCTGCTCTGGGGTGGCGGCTCGCCGAAGACCACGTCCTCGAACGTGAGGTCCTCGAAGCGCCCGTGGCCGTCGCCGAGCAGCAGGCGGCCGCGACCGAAGGTGCGAGGGACCAGGATGTCGAGGTGGTCGTCACCGTCGAAGTCCGCCACCGCCATGCCCACGCCGCCGGCCCTGAGCTCGGCGCCAGGGGTGCGCAGGCCAGGCGGTCGCTCCCAGTCCTCTCCCAGGAGCACCCGGTCGAACACCTGCTCCTCCCGCGCCGTGGTCATGGCGCACGGCGGCAGCACCCGCTGCTCCACCCGCGCCGGAACCAGTGGCATCGATCGGTCACAGCCCACTGGCAGCGCGCCGATGGCGATCCACCCGATGCAGGCCCACGTGGTGCACGCACGTGGGCCGCGATAATGTACGTTCAACAGTAAACCCCAGCCAGAGGTGCCAGCACGGTACATGGTGCTCGGTCGGACTGGCAAGGAAAATGTCAATCGGTCTGTATCGACCCTTTGACCCTGACACTGGCCAGCCACTCGTCGCGCTCGGATGGGTCGAGCTCCGGATTGCCCGTGGCCACCAGGTCGCCCCCCACCCGAGTCAGGCTGCCGAGGGGCTCGATGTCCCACAGCGCTGTGTTGTCGGACAAGATCAGGTCGCCGTCGATCTCCGTGAGGGACTGCAACATCGGCACCCGTTGGTGGGCTGCTCCCTGCAGCGTGAGGCCGGCAACGGTGGTGAGCCACGGCACGTTGGGCCCCTCCACCAGCGCGGGGTTGTCTCGGATCTGTAGGGGGCCGGTCACCTCCACTAGATCCGCGAAGGCCGTGATCCGCCGGAGCTGTGCGTGATCCGTGACCGACACCGGGTGATCCAGGTGCGTGGCGAACAGGAAGCCGTGAAGCGCCTCGGCGGCATCGTTGCCCGCGAACAGCACGGGGCCGTCCACCGCCACCACCCGGGCGAAGCCGTCCAGCAGCGGCAACCCATCGTTGTCCACCACCGACAGCGGGCCACCCACGCTCTCGATGGCGGAGGTGGCCGCCAAGGTGGTGAGCGCCGGGTTCACGGCGATGGACACCTCGCCCCCCACCGTGTGCAGGCGCCACAGCTGCAGCGTGCGGAGCTGAGGGTTGTTCTCCACGATCAGGGCGCCCCCCAGGTCGTGCAGGTAGGGCGCGTCCAGCACCTGGAGCGAGGCCGCCTGCGCCACGCGCAGATCCCCGCCCACCTCCGCCAGACGCGGCAGGCGTAACTCCGTGGTCCGACCTCGCAGCTCCATCGCACCCTGCACGGTGCACAGGCAGCTAAGGTCGGTGTCGGCGTTCACCGTCACGTCGCCCGCCACGGCGGAGGTGCCGGGGCACAGGGGTGGGTCCGCTGCGGCCACCCAGTCCCCCGACCACGTCTCCCCCTCGCAGTCCGTGTGCGACTCCCTCGGCAGCGCCTCCCCGGGCAGACCGCAAGCCAGCCAGCCTGCGAGGCGCTCGCGCTCGTCCGCCGTGGGTCCCCCCGAGGGCGGCATCGTGGGCGCAGGTCCCGTGGCCGTCCGCGCGATGGCCCTGGCGAACGACCTGGCCCCCGGAAGCGTGTCGAAGTCCACCCCCGGTGGGGCCCCGCGGCGCAGCTCTCCCGTCGACGAGGCACTGTGGCACGACGTGCACCAGGTGGTGAGCACCGGTGCTCCGGTGTTGGCCCACGTCAGGGTGTCGCAGGTCTCGGCGGCTCGCGGTGTGCCGCAGCCGAGCGTCAGCAGGGCCAGGGCGGCTGTGCCTCTATGCGCGAAGGGCACCGAGCACCTCCACTCCCGGAAGCCACGGCTGCGGGTCGATCCCCAGTGTGCTCAAGATCCCGGCGGCGAAGTTGTCGTAGCCGCAGAGCGCCCCCGTGGCGTCCAGCTGCCCGTCGTCGAGGTTCAGGGGCAGCCCCAGGGTGCGGTCGTCCGTGGCCCCCAGCACGCGGCCGCCCGGAAGCCCGCCTCCGATCACCATCGCCGAGGTCCAGGGCCAGTGGTCCTTGCCGCCGTCCCCGTTGAGCTTGGGCGTGCGCGTCATCTCGCTGGTGACCACCACCAGGGTCTCCTCCAGGATCCCGTGGCGATCGAGCCCGTCCAGCAGCTGTACCAGTCGCTGACACAGGTTGTTCCACAGCCCCCCTTGCACGGCGTTGGTGGGGTGGGAGTCCCAGCCCACCTGCTGGTCCTCGTAGACCACGGATCGACAGATCCCGCGGGTCAGGGCCGCGAGCGTCAGCGTGATGTTCTGGTGCAGATCGGGGGCCGTGCCCAGGGTCAGGGACTGGGTGAGGGGACCGCCCTCGTCTCGCAGGGCCCCTGCACGCCGCAGGCTCGTGGCGAAGGTGGACGCGGCTCGGTCGTCGTGGGGGGAGCCGCTGCGCCGTGCTGCGTAGGCGTTCATGCGGCGGGCCAGGTAGTCCTGGACGTCCTGCCGATCGGCGCGCGTCGGGCGGATCCGATCCGGATCCAGGCCCTGGAAGCCGTCGCTGTGATCGAGCAGCATGCGCAGCTGGTGGCGGAAGCCCACGCGTCCCGTGCCGTGTCCCAGGGGGCCGGGTCTGCTGATCCCCGACAGATCCAGGTTGCCGAGCGGTAGGTCCGAGCCGTGCAGGAAGCCGTGGATGACGGTCAGATCGGGCCGATCCGTCTCGCGGGAACCGGTGAGGATCCGGTTGAGGCAGCCGTGATGCACGATGGAGCCCATCCAGATCCCGTTGACCACGGTGATCCGATGGCCCCAGCGCCGGAACAGCCCGTCCACGTAGGGGCGTCGCTCGGGGTTCGAGGCGAAGCGGATCCCGTTCTCGGTGTGCACCCGCTCTCCCACCGAGGGGTCGGCCGTGGGGCCGTCGACGTAGGGGGAGTCGGGCTTGGGATCGAGGGCCCAGGTGGTGTCCCAGCCGCCCTTCGCGACGACGAACACCAGGTTCTTCGGAGGCAGCACCGCGTCGGCTCCCAGGGGGGCCATGGTCGCTGCGGCGGCGGAGGACACCAGGAACTGTCGACGATTCATCAGTAGAACACCACGCGAGGGTCTTGCAGCAAGGCGGCGATCACCACGGTCCAGCCCGCACGGGCGTCTCGGCGGGTCGCTGCGGTGTGGAACAGGGCGTCCAGCTCCTCGAGCAGGGCGTCGTCGGGCTCGATGGACAGCAGGTGCCGCACCAGGGCCGCGAGCTGTTCGCGGCGGGCGGGGTCGTCGGCGCGAGCCGGATCCACCAACGTGAGCAGCTCCTGTCCGGCGATGGCCGCGGTCTCGAAGGCCATGCGCTCCATGGCCATCAGCTTGGTGGGGCTCGCGGCGTGGCTCGGCACGATCACCTGCCGCCCGTCGATGCCTCCCATGAGCGTGCGGAAGCCGTACAGATCGGTGGTGGCCATGTTGACAGAGCCCCAGCACTTGGGCTCGCAGCCATTGCCGTTGCCGGCCTGCAGCGCCCAGTGGAAGCCCGTGAGCTGGTGCACCAGGCGGTCGTACTGCTCGGGGCGCACGACCTGCAGCCCAGCGACGCGCGCTGGCTCTCCTCGGTCGTCGGTGGCCGCCAGCGCCAGGAAGGCACGATCCGTGACGATGTCGACCGCGAGCTGCCGGGCGTTGTGTCCGCTCGCCACGAAGGAGGAAGCGAGCCGATCGATGGTCTCGAAGGGCACGTCTCCCGGCGCCGTCTGGGTGAGGTAGCTGGTGAACCGCCGCACCGCGCACTGCGTGAACCGAGGATCCTCGGCCATCATGCGGCCTAGGTCCTGGAGATCCCTGCCAGGCTGGCCATAGTACGCGGGCGGCGGCAAGTCGAAGTCGGTGTAGTCGTCCTGCTGAGCGGGGGTGAACAACCGCAGTGGGTAGCAGTAGTTCTGCGGGTCGAGCCCCTCCGAGACGGGCTCGTCCAGCAGTGGGTCCCACTGGCAGCCCGCCGCGTAGGCCAGCGTGATCGCCTCGCCCTTCAGCCGGCGCGGGAAGCCCCAGAAGAAGGTGGCGAAGGGCTCCAGGGTGGCATGACAACCCAGACAGCCTGCATCGGTCTGTACGGCATGGGCCACCGCCAGCTCGTCGTTCAGATCCACGGTGTCGACGATCTGCAGCTCCCGACGGCCCAGATCGTCACACAGGAACACGGAGGCCAGGTGCGAGGCACGGCCACGGTGGAAGTTCGATCCCGCCGACTCGTGTCGACGAAACACCGCGGAGCTCGACAGCACGCCTGCGTGGGGTCGGCCGTCGCTCCACCGGCTGCGCTGCCAGTCAGGACCCTCGTCGTCGAAGGGCAGGCCCCACACGAAGGCGAGGATCTCGTCGGCCAGCATCCAGTCGGCCTGGACCACCTCGGTGAAGGGCAGATCCTCGAGCACCACGTGCTCGATGAGTCGCAGCGGCTCGTCGTTCATCGACGTCATCACGTCCGACGACACCCGCCCCTGCAGCCCCAGGATGTTGGGGATCTGTTGATAGGCGACGTGGTCTTCGCGCACCAGCAGCTGCTCTGCATACAGATCCCGCACGGTGGCCCCGAAGGCGTCCGAGCGGGACCACTCCTCCGCGAGCGTGCGCAGGGCCTCCGGACCCTGCACGCCGCGCTGCAGCTCGTCGGGCGTGGGGCGCAGGCCCCGCAGCGCCATGGAGACGCGCACCACTTGGTCGCGCGCCGAGAGTTGCACGTATTCAGTCGGCGAATCCGAAGATTCGCCGCAAGCGGCCAGCCAGACCCACAGCACGATTGTGCCCCCGAAATGTCAAGACAATGTAGCTGAGGCCAAACCGACCCGCGCGGGAAAGCGAAGGACCCGCTGGTGACGCTTTCCACGCTGGCGCACACGGTGCGTCACACGGACCAGGGTGACCCTGCAGACGTTGCAGGGAGACATCATGCTGCGTCCGACCTCCATCCTCGCTCCGCTCCTCCTGACGGCGTGTGCTGGCGACCCGTCGCTGTCCACGACCGAGCCCCACGACTGGTCGACCCCGACGGCCCCGACGACCCCGACGACCCCGGATCTCACGACGCCGACGGTGCCTGGCGGCGTGGTCACCCTGCAGCTCGTCGACGAAGGGGTGCCGGTGGAAGGGGCTACGGTGCGGGCCCACGGCGCCACCGGCGCGGAGCTCGGGGCGCACACCACCGACGGCGAGGGGCGGGTTGTCGTCACAGAGGTGCCGCCCGAGGGCATCGGTCTGACGTTCCCCGATCTGGGCTCCCCCTATGGCGGGGTGGTCACGCTGATGGGTGTGGAGCCAGGCGAGCAGCTCGTGGTCGGCTCTGCGGCGTGGGCCGAGGTGGAGGTCCACTTCACGCTGCCCTACGGCTACATCGACGCCGTCGAGTTCGACGTTCGCGCGGGGTGTGCCGCGACCTCGGCCTCCGAGCTGGGGGAGCAGGGTGTCGTCATGGTGCCGGAGCCCTGTGTGCCCACGGATGCGATGGACGTGTCGGTGACGGCGCTGGATGCCTCGGGAGAGGAGGTCGCCACGGCGGTGGTGAAGAACCTCGAGGTCTACGAGCTGGACGGCGTGCTCCGCGTGGACGCGAACCTGGGCGGGGCTGGCTGGCGTGTCGTTCGTGAGGACGTCATCGTGGTGGTGGAGGGCATGGAGGAGCCGGTGGAGTTGGGCGTGCATCTGCTGGCGCCCAGCTCCTTCAGCCCCCTGTTCGCGGACGCCACCTATGTCGAGGTGGATTCACCCTCCGTGGGGGTTCCGTTCTCGATCCCCACGGAGCTCCTGGGACCTGGGGAGGTGTTCGTGCAGCGCTACGGCCCGGCGAGTGGAAGCTCCCTGCGCCAGCACGTGAACACGGCCGAGGACGCCATCGTCCGGCTGGATCTGGGTGTCGATCTGCCCGAGCCGCTGGAACCCCTCCGCATCGACCAAGCGACCTCCACGGTGACTCTCGCCGAGCAGGAACCCTTCCGCTGTGCAGGAGAGTCCGACGTCGACGCGACGCTGTTCATGCTCTGGGGGACGCTGGATGGACAGCAGGTGTCCTGGCGGATCCTGGTGCCTGGTCGAGCCCCGGCGACGTTCCACCTGCCCGAGCTGCTCGACGAGGTGCAGAGCTACGGGACGGCCGGCATGTTGGCCCACTCCGGGCTCACGTACCACGACTTCCTGCGCAGCCTCGATCCGTTCGATGCGGCGCTCGAGCCCGCCCTCGACGACGGTGAGACGAGCTGCATGGTCTGGGCGGAGCCGACGATGAGCTGTGGCCCGGGCCGACGCTGAGGGCGCTCGCTCCCGGGCCGGGCGCGGCGGCTAGCGATCCAGCCCGAAGCCGTGGAACTCGATGCCGCCGGGCGTCTTCACCGAGTACAGCAGCTCCGGGGCGTCGGTGGTGCTCATCTGCATCACCTCGACGTCGGGATCCACCGTCTGGCCGCGTGCCACCTTGCCGACGTGGAGCAGCGTGTCGGGGTTCATGTCTCCCCGAGAGCCGTTGCCCGTGGGGGTCGCACCAAGCGTGGTGCGGGCACCGTCGGCCGGATCGATCAGGTAGGTCTCGCTCGCGTTCACGAAGATCAGCATGTCGTCGGCGGTGACCGACATGCTGTGGCCCGCGGAGAAGGTGCTCGTGCCCAGCTGGGTCGCCAGTCCCGTCGCGAGGTCGATGGTGACGAGGTGATCACCCCCCTCCGTCCAGGCGTACAGGCTGCCGTCCGACAGGAAGGCGATGGATGGAATGGGGCTCGCGTACTTGTCCTTCAGCTGGTTCTTCTCGCGCAATGGGGTGACCACGGTGGTGGATGCATCGGTGGGATCGATGCGCACCAGGCACACGTGGCAGCCGCCCGAGCTGTCGTTGCGCGTGACGCCGTAGAGCTGACCGTCCACCGGGTTGACGCGGATCGAGGTGAGGCCGTGGCCAGTGTCTCCGATCCGGGTGGCGGAGCCGGTCAGCTCCACTCGATACAGATCGCTTCCACTCGGAATGGACTTCTTGTACCCGTACTTCTTGCCCTTGTACTTGTAGTAGACTGTCTTCTCTTCCAAGCCGCGAGTGAAGCCCCACAGCGTGGTGGGCTCGGTGTCACAGACGTCGCCCTCGCGGTCGAGATCCGTGTCGATCTGGTCGGCGTTGGCGATGGTCGGGCAGTTGTCCTCGCTGACGTTGAGCCAGCCGTCTCCGTCGTAGTCGTGGGCCAGGCAGGTGCGCAGGGTGGTGTCGACCTCGGCCGCGGCAAGCACGCCGTCCTCGTCGTCGTCCACGCCGAAGGAGACCTCCTCGTAGCCCTGCTCGCAGCCATAGCTGATCTCGAAGAACAGCTCGGTGGCCACCAGGACCTCCGGCGCAGGAGTGCCATCGTCGGCGTTGCAGACGTAGTCCGTGCCGTCGATCTCCTCGGGGTCGAGGTCGCCGTCGCCGTCGGTGTCGATGCCATAGTCCAGGCGCGTGCCGCCGGTGGCACAGTTGGCGCCGGGGGCTTCGTCGCTGGCCACGATGAGCGACGAGGCGCCGATGGGTCCAGCGAGGCCAGGGTCGCCGGCCTGGCATGCGGCGGCCAACGAGATCAGGGGCCAGATAGAAAAGATGCGGGTCATGGGTACTCACGAGATTGGGAGGTTGGACACTCCGGTCATCGTGAGGAGGGGGCAGATCCGTAGTCGCGTTGCGTCTTGGGCGGCGAAGGAAGGTGTCCCTACCGGACCTCGGGCTCCGCCGCGGGGTACGCCACCAGGATCAGGAAGAACCCCCAGGCAGCCGCCGCCAGACCGAACCAGGTCGGGCCGCCGAGGAAGGCGCCCACGAAGCCCTTCAGCGTGATCGCCTCGGCTGCCGCCCAGCGCACGAAGTAGCGTGCCTGGTGCTGTTCTTCCGCCGGCATGAGCAGGCGCGCTCCGATGGTCGCCACCAAGGTGAGGGGCAAGGCGACCGCACCGAGCACCATGACCGTGGTGGTGCTGTCGGGGTCGTAGCCAGGGTGCAGCCACCAGCCGAGGCCGGCGAACAGCAGCTGCGAGGTGGCGAAGGCGAACCAGATGATGGGGAGTGGGCTGCTCACGGAGGACCTCCACCCCCGCTCCTATGGCGTCCGGTCCCACCCGACACACTCCGTTCGCGAGGCTGAGTCGAATTGTGGATAAAACAGCTCAAAGCGAGCCTTTTACGGAATTTACTTGGTGTACGATCGGAGGGAAGCCTGCGCGATCGTGACCCCTCCCCCAGGCGCACAGGTCCGTCACCCGGAGACGATCGATGAGCCCAGTCCTGCTCTCCGCCCTGGCCGTGTGGCTGGGGCCTGGGAGTGCCGTTGCCCAGACCCTCGAGGCCCCCTACACCGACGACTACACCCTGCACGATCTCGGGGCGATCCCTGGCGTGCCCGTGCGCTACGGTGGGCTCACCTTTCTGGCCGGGGATGCCGACACCTTGCTGATCGGCGGCAAGGCCAACAGTGCTGCCGCCGAGATCCATCAGGTGGCGCTGCTGCGCGATGTCGATGGCCACATCACGGGCTTCGACGGCACCGCCACCGTGTTCGCCGATGCGCCCTTCATCGACGGTGGGTTGGCCTACGGGCCGGGCGGTGTGCTGTTCTACACGCGCTGGCCCCACAACGAGATCGGGCAGATTGCACCGGGCAGTGGTACCACCGACAAGGTCGTGGATCTCGCCCCGTTCGGGATCCTCTCGTCGGTGGGCACCCTGCAGTTCGTGCCCGAGGGCCTGCCGGGAGCTGGGTCGCTGAAGGTGCTCTCCTACACGCGGAGTCGCTGGTACGACGCCACGGTGGTGCTGGACGCCGACGGTCTGTACGATCTGACCGACGTGAGCGAGCGAGCCGCCTTCACCGGTGGGCCCGAGGGTGTGATCTACGTGCCCGTGGGCTCCCCCGAGTTCGCCAGCCCGAGCGTGGTGGTGTCGGAGTTCCAGAGCAACCGGGTGTCTGCCTATCAGGTGGACCTCGATGGAGACCTGATCCCCACCACTCGGCAGACGTTCCTCGGTGCCGTCACCAAGCCCGAGGGGGCGGCCCTCGATCCGGTGACCAACGACCTTGTGTTCTCCACCATCAATGGCACGCTGCTGGTGATCCGGGGCTTCGCCGCGCCGGTGCCCGACACGGACAGCGACGGGGTGCTCGATCCCGACGACGTGTGCCCGGAGGTGGCGGATCCCGACCAGGCCGACACCGACGGTGACGGGCAGGGGGACGCCTGCGACGACGATGACGACGGCGACGGCGTGGCCGACGTTCTCGATGCGTTTCCCCTCGATCCGCTGGAGTGGCTCGACACCGACGGCGACGGAGTGGGGGACAACGCCGATGCGTGCCCGCTGGACGACCCCAACGACGGCGACGGCGACGGGATCTGCGCCAGCGATGATGGGTGCCCCGCGGTCTTCGACCCGAACCAGGACGACTTCGACGGCGACGGCGCAGGAGATCTGTGCGATCCCGACTGGGACGGCGACGGCGTGGACGACACCGTGGACCTGTGCGTGGGCTTCGACGACCGCGTGGACACCGACGGCGACGGGATCCCCGATGGGCCCGACGTGGCGGGGGACGCCTGCGACATCTGCCCACTGGATCCATTCAACGACGGCGACCTGGACGGACTGTGCGCCGGAGAGGACAACTGCCCTGCCGTGGCCAACGGCGACCAAGCGGATCTGGACGGGGACGGGGCGGGCGACGCCTGTGATGGCGACGACGATGGCGACGGGGTGGCCGATGCCGACGATGCCTTTCCTCGGGACCCGAGCGAGCAGCGGGATCGCGACGCGGACGGCGTGGGGGACAACGCCGATCTGTGCGACGGCAGTGATGCGGCGGGCGACACCGACCTCGACCAAGTGTGCGACGAGCTCGACGCGTTTCCCCTCGATTCGTCGGAGTGGAGCGACACCGACGGCGATGGGGTGGGGGACAACGCCGACGCGTTTCCCTCCGATCCCACCGAAGACAGCGACAGCGACCTGGACGGGGTCGGCGACAACAGCGACGTGTGCGACGGCGACGACGCCTTCGGCGACACCGACGAGGACGGCGTGTGCGACGACCTCGATCTGTGTCCCACGGATCAGGACGACGCCGACGTCGACAACGATCTGATCTGCGACGTGGTGGATCTGTGCTCGGGAAGCACCAACGCCGACGCCGACGGGGACCAGGTCTGCGACGACCTCGACCTGTGCGAGGGCAACGACGCTGCCGACGACACCGACGGGGACGGGTACTGCGACGACGTGGACAACTGCCCGCTGGACGCCAACGCCGACCAGGCCGACGACGACGGCGACGACATCGGGGACGTCTGCGAGGCCGACGGGGACGGCGACGGCGTGGCCGACGACGACGACGTCTGCCCAGAGGACTTCGACGCCGACCAGGCGGATGCCGATCTGGACGGGATCGGCGACGTGTGCGACGACGACGACGACGACGACGGGGTGCTGGACGACTCCGACAACTGCCCGCTGGTGAGCAACGCCGACCAGCTCGACGACGACAGCGACGGTGTGGGCAACCCCTGCGACGGAGACGACGACGCCGATGGCGTGCCCGACGATCGCGACCTGTGCCCGGGCACGCCCATGAACGTGCTGTTCGACGCCGACGGCTGCTCTGGCGCCCAGGTCGTCTCCCAGACCTGCGACGACATCCCCTGCGACGATCTGATCGATCGGTTCCGGCACGTGGGGTGCGTGGTTCGCACGGCGCGTCGCGTGCGGCGGGCGGGCCTGATCACCCGCCGCGAGAAGGGGGCCATCGTGCGACGGGCCATCTGGACCTGCTGGTGGTGCCTGTGAGGGGTCGCATCGCGGCGGGCGCGGCGCTCGGAGCTGCGCTGGTGATGTGGTGGCTCGCGGACGTGCCTGTGGCCACGCAGGCGGCGTTCCGGACGGCGCCTGGGCTCGAGGAGCGCACCCAGGTGCTGCAGCGCGCACCGGTCACGGGCATCGACGCGTCGCCACAGGTGGAGGAGGCCGGAGCGGTCACGCCCAGGGGGAGCAGCACCAGCCGCGCCGAGCGGCGCTCGGCCCGCGACGACGCCGAAGCCCAGGCGCGTGCCAATCGGCAGCAGCTGCTGTTCCAGACGCTGCAGGATCTGCAGCACGCGGCCGCCCGCGCCGAGCGCGAGGGCGATCCCCAGCGTGCAGCGGCGCTGCGTCATCGGTCCGAGGTGTTGCGGCAGAGGCTGAGTACCGACTGAGCGCGACGGACCCCGTCACCAGCCGGGTGCGCCCCGGAACACGTAGATCCCGCTGGTGGCGGTGGCTTGGTCGGTGGCGGGATCCCAGCCGAAGCCAGCTCCCAGGAGCAGATCGTCGAAGCCGTCTCCATCGAGGTCGGCGCCGCCCATGAGCCCGGCGCCGGCCCGATCGGAGGCGTCGCGGCCGCGCACCAAGAAGTCGGCGTCGGCTGCCGAGACGCGGCCGGCCTGGGGGGCGTAGAACAGGCAGACGGCCCCGGCGCGGGGCTGCTCGCTCGACAGCGTGGCCTCGGGCGCGCCCACCACCAGCTCCGCGAGCCCGTCTCCGTCGAGGTCTCCCGCTGGTGCCACCCGGGCCCCGAGGCCGTCTGCAGGGGCGACTCCGTCCACGCGCAGCCAGGGCTCGGACGGATCGGAGCCCACCCACACCTCCACGCGGCCGGCGTTGTCGTTCGTGCCGGGTGCGCCGACGAGCACGTCGGGCAGACCGTCCCCGTCGAGGTCTCCGGCCACGGCCACGTCGCGGCCCACGTGATCGCGGGGGGCGTTGCGGGGAAGGTCCAGCTGCACGTCGGCGGTGACCGGTCCCCAGAGCACGTGCATGGCGCCTCGGCCGTCTCCGATCCCCACCACCAGGTCCGCCACTCCGTCTCCGTCGAGATCGTCGCTCGCCACGGTCCAGGGCACATCGCTGCCGGGGGCGGTGATCCGCACGGGGGCGTCTTGGGCGTCCGTGGTGCCGCGTGGCGTGGCGTCGAGCAGCCACACGCCACCGTGTCCGGCGGCGGCGATCCGTCGGTCGTGCAGGGCCACGTCGGATCCCAGGCCGTCGCCCCGTGCGCCCCGGATCTGCAGCGTCGCCCGGTCCTGCAGCACGCCGTCCTCGAGCGGGCCCCGCACCACGTAGACGGCCCCTGCGGCTTGGTCGAGGCCCGGCGCTCCCACCACCAGATCGGGGTGACCATCCGCGTCGACGTCGGCTGTGGCGAGGCTGGAGCCGGCCGCGTCGCGCCCGGTGGCGGTGAGCACGCGACGATCCTGGAGGTGCTCGGACAGTACGGAGGGGGCGGTGGGGGCGTTGCCGGAGCAGCAGGCAGGCGACAGCAGGTAGACGGCACCCGACCAGTCGCTGGCTGCGGGGGCGCCCACGGCGACGAGGGGGCCCTGCGCACCGTCGATCCCCAGGGGCGCTGCGGCGAGTCCGAACAGATCGCCCTCGGCGGCGCCGCGCACCACGTAGTGCGCGCCTCCGGGGGGCTCGGTAC
Source organism: Myxococcales bacterium (assembly GCA_019634415.1). Taxonomy (GTDB): domain Bacteria; phylum Myxococcota_A; class UBA796; order UBA796; genus DRPG01. The sequence continues at coordinate 9,075 of JAHQVJ010000080.1, read as the reverse complement.
CGGTCAGCACGTCGGAGACCTCGGTGCGCACCACGTTGGACACACCGACCTGATCGGCCAGGGCGACCTGCAGGTAGCGCCGGCCCACGGGCTCCTGGCTGCCGAGGGACACCTCCAGGGTGGCGTCGCCAGCGTCGTCGCTGAACGCGGCCCCGAGGGCCGTAGCCAGCTCGTCGGGCGCTGCGCAGCGCGGCAGTGCCGCCCACCAGTGCGCCCGCACCTCCACGCCGGGCGGCGCGCCGGAGATCTGCAGCGCGAAGCGCTGGCCGAACTCCACGCTGGAGGGGGCTTGCAGGGTCAGTGTCTGGACGGCGTCGCACCCAGGGCCGCAGCCGCTCAGCGCGAGGCCGCCTCCGAGGACGAGGGCAGCAAGGAGTCGAGCACGTCGGCGTCGGCCAGCGTGGGGTCGTCCTTGGTGTGCAGCACCATGCCCGGGGTGAGGAAGTTCTCGGTGTGCACGATGCTCGTGTCGTGGGTGATCAGCTGGTTGCCGATGGCACCGAAGGGATCGGCGAGCACGGGCGTGGTGAGATCGAAGCGGTCGGCCCACTGCTGAAGGTCCTCCAGATCGGGAGGCAGGCCTCCGTAGTCCTCGTACATGAGCGTGACGACGAACAGGCCGCGGTCTTGGTACTCGCGGTACAGCGACTCCAGGCGCTCGGCGAGATCGAGGCACGGCCGGCACCAGAAGGCGCCAGTGGTCAGCAGCACGTGCTTGTCGCAGAAGTCGTGCAGGTGCACCTCGTCGCCGAATTGATCCAGACCTGTGAAGTCGGGGATCACGTCGCCCACCTGCGTTCCCGAGGGGGTGAGGTCGCACGCGGCGACAGGCCACCCTCCGGCATATGCGCGTGGCTCTTCGGGCAGCGGCTCCGAAGCGCACGCCACCAGCAAGAGCGCAGCCATGCTGCTCTTTGTCGTCATTGTCCGTCCCAGCCGTGGCCACGGTAGCCACTGGTGGCTGTGACCAGCAAGGGAAATCCACCCGCGAAGGATGGGGGCACGCTCGTGGCCGGGTCGATCTGTCGCCTCGCCGAGTCGACACCCAAAGAGCCCCGCTACCTGATAGATGCTCGGCGGTTGCGCCCCTCGGAGGCGACCTGCACCATCCTCAGGAGCCCGAGTGTCCGCACCGCACCCCCATCACACACCCAAGACCGGTTGGGCTGGACTCAAGGCCAACTGGCGCAACGACCTGATCGCCGGCTTCGTCGTCTCTCTCGTGGCGCTGCCGCTCTCGCTCGGGATCGCGGTCGCAGGTGGTGCACCGCCCATGGCTGGGCTGCTGTCCGCCATCGCGGGGGGGCTGCTCACGACCTTCTTCCGGGGCAGCCATATCGGCATCAACGGCCCCGGTAACGTGCTGATCGTCATCACCCTGGTGGCGCTGCAGACCCTCGGTGGAGAGGGGACCTTTGCCACCTTCCTCGCAGCGTCGGTCGTCACTGGAGCCATCCAGGTCATCCTGGGGCTGACCAAGCTCGGCAAGATAGGCCATGCCATCCCCGGCTCGGTCATTCACGGCATGCTCGCTGCCATTGGCGTCATCATCTTCAGCAAGCAGCTGCACGTCGCCGTGGGTCGCGAGGCGCCGTCGGGGTCTGCGCTCCATGCGCTGGAGGCCATTCCGGAGAGCCTGCTACACCTCAACCCCTACGTGGCCTGCATCGGCGTGTTCAGCCTGTTCGTCATCCTGATCCACCCACGCCTCGACAACAAGCTCATCCACTTCATCCCGGCGCCGCTGTGGGTGCTCATCCTCTCGGTGCCTGCGGCCTACCTCTTCGATCTGTACAACCCGCGCGCGGTCACCTTGCTCAACTACACGTTCGAGGTCACGCCGCAGCACCTGATCCAGCTGCCCTCGAACCTCTCGGAGAGCCTGATCAGGCCAGACTTCTCCCACATGGGAGAGGCCTCGTTCTGGGTGGTGGTCGCCCTGCTCACCGTCGTGCTCAGTGTGGAGGATCTGGCCATCGTCAAGGCGGTGGAGAAGCTCGACCCCTACCGACGACCCAGCGACCTCAACCGCGACCTCATCGGCATCGGCCTGAGCACCATCGCGGTTGCCTTCATCGGGGGCCTGCCGGTGATCACGGTCATCGCGCGGAGCTCGGTCAACGCCAACCACGGCGCCAAGACGAGCTGGTCCAACTTCGTGCACGGCGCCTTCTTGCTGATCTTCGTCCTGCTGCTTCCCGGCCTGATCCAGCTCATCCCGCTCGCAGCGCTCGCGGCCATCTTGGTGTACACCGGCTACAAGCTCGCCTCGCCCCAGGTCTTCCAGAACATTGCGCAGCATGGCATCGAGCAGCTGCTCGTCTTCTGCGTCACCATCCTGGCCACCCTCGTCGAGGGCATCCTGACGGGCATCTTCGCGGGGATGGCCTTCAACCTCGCCCTGCACCTGGCCAAGTCGGGCATGTCCCTGCGCGACAACCTGCGCGCCATGGTCAGGCCCACCATCGACGTCGTGCACGAGCGCCAAGAAGGCTACTACGTGCGCACCCACGGGCTGATGAACTTCCTCACCCTCCTGCCCCTGCGGTCTCGGCTGAGCGAGCTTCCGGCTGGCGCGCACCTCATCCTCGACTTCCACAAGACGCGGCTCGTGGACCACACCATCCTCGAGTTCGTGTACGACTTCCGGCGCCGCTATCGCCAGGATGGCGGGGAAGTCGACATCGTCGGTCTCGATGTGCATCAAGCCTCCTCCGACCACCCCACGGCGCTGCACACGCTCGCCCGCCCCCAGCGCGAGAGCCGCCTCACCCATCGACAGCAAGATCTGCGCGAGTTCGCCGAGAGGTACGGCTGGACCTTCGATCCCACCATCCACTGGGATACCGAGCTGCTCTCCGACTTCCAGTTCTTCGAGACCCGTCCCATCGAATACCGCAACAACGCCATCACGGGCGAGCTGGTGCCTGGCCTCATGTGGGAGATCAGCGACATCACCTTCGACGAAGGCGCGCTTCACGCTGCACAGGTCTATCACACCACCATCGGGGTGATTCACCTGCGCACCGCCTTGCCGGACTTCACGCTCGAGAAGGAGGAGTTCTTCGATCGCCTCATGGAGTTCGCTGGCTACCGCGACATCGACTTCAAGCTCTTCCCGAAGTTCTCGTCCAAGTTCTTGCTCAAGGGCGACGACGAGTCGGAGCTGTCGGAGTTCTTCACCGAGGAACGCCTCAAGTTCTTCGAAGAGGAAGAGGTCTACCACATCGAGAGCAGAGGCACGCGGCTGCTCATCTTCCGCTACCTCCGCCTCGGTGGTGCTGCCGAGCTCGTGCGCATGGTCACGTTCTGCCGGAAGCTGGTCCGGGTCCTGGCTGGCGAGGGCCTCGAGGAGGGCACCGAATCATCAGAGGAGTCCGGCGAGGTGGGCTGAGGGTCGCGCCACCTGGCGAGAGCGGGTCTGACGCCGAAGCTCACGGCGTGCAGTCGGTCACGTAGACGAGCTCGTTCGTGTAGAGCTCCACGACGTCGAAGGCCGCGTCATCGTCCTGATCGTCATTCGCGAAGTCGAAGGGCAAGAAGCCGTTGACGATCGCTTGGCCACCGTGGGTTGCGACGATCGCAGGCTCCTCCTTGGCTACCCCGAGGGCCAACTTGCCCTTCTTGTCCACGCCCGGACCGGAGAACAAGGCCAGGATCTCGGACGTCGCGACGTCTATGGGCGCCAGCACGTCACCATTGTCGGCCCAATCCCCCGTGGGGGTGGGGGTGGGGGTGAGCGGTGACGGTACGTCCTCGACCAATGTGAACACGTTGCCGTCGGCTGCCTCGATCGGACGGGCGACGAAGAAAGTCGCTCACGACAGAGACCTCCAGGGCGGCCTGCAGCGCCTTGTCGCCATCCAGGTCCCAGTACGACGAGATCACGGAGCCGCCACCCTGCAGCTGGCTGTCCACCGCTGCAGCCGTCGTCGTGGGAGTGTCGTTGGACGCCGCGGACACCACCAACACGTCGAACCCGCCCGCCAAGATCGCTTTGTCGAAGGACTTCTGGTCGTTGGTGTCGGTCCTCCAGCTGTTGGGAACTGCGGGTTGGGGTGCCCCCAGTCACTTCGTCATGTACACCAACAAGAGCGACCAGGTGGCGTCCGACCGCTCGAACCGATGGCTCGAGGCCTGATTGGCGGCTGCCTGTGCCAATCCATCGGAGCACCCCGTCACCGAAAGCACCTCGGAGCGCCCGCGCTTGTTGACATGGAGCTTCACCATGCAATGGGGTGGCACGTCTGCCAGGCCTGCCCCCACGAACGGGAGAAACGACGATAGCGGCGCTGGCGACGACTCGCGCAGCGTGAGAGCGAACGCCCTCGACCATCCCTGATCGCCCGCAACGAACCCCCAGCTGGATAGAGACGCCTCGACGGCGGCATGGGCTTGCTCGGGGCAGTCGTGGACCTCGCTGCGGATCAGCGTGCCAGCCTCGTCTACCCACACGTGTACGAAGCACTGGCGTCCGATCCGCGCCTCTTCAGCCGACGCCCAGTCAGGCGCCGTTCGCTGCCGAATGGGGTGAGGATCTGCAGGAACGTGTACGAAACTCACCTGCTCGCGCGTGACCTCATCGCTCGGCGCATAGCGCCATCGGCGAACTGCGGCGCTGAGCATCGGGGTGAGCGCCTTGCACTCCTTGTCTACCGCCTCGATGTAGGCCCCCGCCTTGTTCAGACCCCGATTCACCAGGGTGAACAGCTCATCGCGCGTCGGCGTCCGGCCATCCTTCAGCAGCTCGGGCAGCTCGGTCTTTGCCACCGCTTCGCCAACCTGAATCTCGACCTGATCCTTGCGGCCGCCATGAATCCAGACGTCGACGATCGTCGCGCGGCCTTCGGGCTCCACACGGAGGTCTGCTGAGCACCACACCGCGTCTTGACCGTACTCTGGCTGGACCCAAGTCAACAACTCCCGAGGTGGTTCTGTGGCCTGTGCCATCGGAATGAACCAAAACACCGTCACCTCCAGCGCCGAGACTGCCGACCTGTATCCTTCAGTCGGGACTCGGGGGCGCGCCACCTTGGTAGTGTCCCAGGACGTCTAGCTCCACAGCTGTGGAGAATCGGGTTTCCGGCTGGGTCGGACAACCCGAGGCCCTCGGGCCTTCCTGGGTTGGTCGTGCAACGAAACGAAACCTAGGATCGACTGTTGCTAGGGGCCTTCCCATGGTCCTTCCGGAAAGTGCAGTGGGGCGCGCACATGGGGGCGAGAGGAGGACCACTCTCCGTCTGGTCCATCCAGGAAGCTGCCTTCGTCGCTCATGATGAGATCGGTTCCTACGCGGAGCAGGTAGATCTCGTCGTAGTAGAGCGTCAGCATGAGCGTCTCCGTCGTGTGATCCAGCAGTCGCCCACGAAGGACTGCAGCTCCCGGTTCGCCTCTCCGATCGTGCTCCAGCGAGGTGCAACATTGAAGACCGTGCGGGCACGGACGGGATGGCCCGCGATGTTGGTGAAGGACCAGGATTCACTGGCTACAGACCATTGGCCGCCCGTGCTCGATGCGGCTTCCAGCGCGGTCTGTGGGCGCCACTGACGTGGATGGATTCCGTCGTCGAGCCAGAGGTCTCGCAGGTGCGTGTCGTAGTCTCGATCGACGAAGACGCTGTAGATGAGAGACACGGGCGTTCCCATGGTGGAAAGATTCGGTGGACGGTGCCATTCTTGATGGCCAGTACCTCGTCGAGGTTGCCTACCCATTCCTCGTTGCTGTTGGCACGGAAGTACGCGCGAATGTCCGGGATTCGCTTGTTCGAGCCATGGAGGTTGATGACCACACGCCTCGTCTGGGGTTTCAAGACCTTCTTCTTCACCCCCAAGCCAAGCCCAGTTCACCATGCTCGCGCGGGCGGCAGGCTAGCAAACGGGTTGACCGAACTGACGGATCACCCACTGGCAGCGCCGCTCAGCGAAGTTGGTCCTTGGATTCACGTGATCAACTCCAATTCGCGCTGTGGCGCGCCAAACAATCCATCAACTTTCCGGCGGACCCTTAGGGCGCGTGCCAAGGCCCTTCTGGAAACGTGAGGAGAGCGCGCCGGTGGCGATGCGACGTTGCCCACCTCTCTCGCGAGCCTTCCCAGAAGCTGTCGCCGATGTTCAGCACCAGGTCGTCAGACGCTCGAAGCAGGAAGATGTGATCGTACAGTTGGGACATCATCACGGTGTCGGTGGTCGCCCCCAGCAGCCGATCGACAAAGGAGAGCAGTTCTTTGCATCCCTCCAAGATGGTGCTCGTGGACTGGAATGTCATGCTGAACTCCGTGCGAGCGCGCACGTCATGTCCAGCAATTCCTCTGAAGAGCCAGTCTTCCCTGGAGACGACCCAAGATCCCCCCTGACTCCCTGCTGACTCCAGAATTCCGTCATGTGTCCAGTCATGGGGGCGGATTCCACCGTCGAGCCAAAGCCTACGAAGGGCGGTGTCGTATTCTCTCTCCACGAAGACGTTGTAGGTGATGGACATGAACTCCTCAGGGGGGAAAGATCCGGTGAACGGTCCCGTTCTTCAGGGCGAGCACTTCGTCGAGCTGTGCCACCCAGTCTTCGTGGCTGTTCGTTCGGAAGTAGTCTCGGATCGCAGAAACGCGTTTGGCCGAGTCTTGTAGGTTGATGAGAACGCGCTTCGTCTGGCGCCTGATCGCGACCTTCCTACGTACGGCCATGAAGATGCTGTGAAGTGGCGTACTCGAGCGGGGCGAATAGCAGTCGAAGATCTCGTCATTGATCAGGTAGTCCGGGTCCTTGGCGGATGAGAGACCAGCTGCCTCCATTCGCTCGGCCGACACTCCTGGAGACTGTTCGACATCGTACCCGGAGCGGGCAAGATCTTCGGCAGCGCCATGCTGTAGTTCGATGTCCCGCTTCTGCTCTTCGCTCATTTCGTCGTAGATGGCTTCTGGCCGGCCTCGTGGACGGGCGGCCGGATCTCGCTCCCGAATCGGCTCCGTCGGATTCCGGCGATGAATGGTGCGGCGGCGGCCCTCTGGCTTGCCCCGCTGCGGCGTTCGGCGCCCTCCGACTGCGTCGCCCCCACGCCGTGCCTCGAAGGCGATGCCAGAAGCGTCGGGCCCCAGGGTCGCCAGGTCCATGCCGTCCAGCCGCCGGCGTAGATCCGCGAAGCCGTCCACCGACTCCAGCACCCAGTCTGCACCGACCTTGAAGGCGCGGGCCGCCACCGCCGCCGTGCCAGCCGTGAGCACCGCCAGCAACAGGTCTGCCACCAGCGGCGCCATCTGGTAGCCCAGCCAGTAGGCCACCTCCGCCGCACTCATCTCCGTGATCGACTCCACCTCGTCGATCCGGCTCGCGACGGTGTCTCGGCCCAGCGCGAAGGCCACGTCGGCGCCCTGGGGCGAGAACAGCGCCTCCACCAGCTCCGTGACCGCCTCGAAGATCTCGTCGACGGTGAGCACGGTGCGGAGCAGCTCGTAGACCTCCGCGAACACGCCGTGCACGGCACCGGCCACGCCCACCGGAGGGAACACGGCCTGCACGAGCCCTGCGCGCAGCAGCTGGTCGCCCACGGCCTGCAGGCGCTGGGGCGAGGTCTGCTCCCACTGGGCCTGCAGCTCGACCCACAGGCCCTTCAGGTAGGCGTGGGCGAGCAACGCGCCGGCCGAGGGCGTTTCGGCGATGTCGACGACGGGCAGCAGCGCCGGTGCGTCCGTAAGCTCCGGGAGCCGCTGGGGAGGCATCGCCCAAACAGTGGGCTCCTCGGTGTGCTGCTGCTCCGCGAGCCAGCCACCGTAGGCCAAGCCCTCGTGCTGTCCTCGATGGTGCCGCGCTGCGGCCACCAAGGCCGCTACTTCTTGCGCAGACAGCTGCTGCAGGTCGACGGGAAGCTGTTTCAGATCGCCGCGGTGGTGCATGACGAGCTGGGAGAAGCGCTCCACGTCGTTGCTCGGCGCCACGCCCGAGCCCGGCAGCATGCCGGCGTCCCAGTGGGGCGGGATGGCGACGAGGTCGAGGGGCTCGAGCTCGCCCTCGAGGCCAGGGTTGGCGTCGCGCAGCTCCCGCTCGTCGCCGCGCGCGGCTCGCGCGATGGAGACCCAGGTGTCGCCAGGGCGGGTGGGGTAGGTGGCGCAGCTCGATCCCGTGAGGCCGAGGTCCTCGCATAGCGCGTGGTTGCCGACGCCTGTGTGGGGCATCGGGCTTCGCGTCTCCGATGGGCTGCGCGTCGGAGTCTGTTGCGTGGAGCGGCGGTGTTCGCGAGACATGCCGCGGCGAGGCTGCAAGGGGTGCGCCACGGTCAGCGGTCGGACGAATGCCGATCATCGGGTGGGGTCTGTCGAAGAACCGACGGACGTCCGTCGTTATCGACGGACGTCCGTCAGATCGGACCCTGGCTGGCGATGGTGACGGAATCTAAGGCCTTGCGGTAATCTGGCTCCCGCGTCGAGGAGTTGTGTGCAGCCGTTTCACGTGTATGTGGTGAGCGACGAGGCGGACGCGGACTTCGTGGAGCCCTTCGTGAGGGTGTTGCGGGAGCATGGGTGGCGGGTCTTCGATGCCGTCGCCGATCCACAACCCGGCGACGATGCGGCCGAGCAGCGGATGACGGCTGCCTCGCGCAGCATGTGGTTCGCCGTGGTTCGTGGAGCGGGGCGCCCTGCGGAGCTGCGTGCGGCTGTGCTCGCATTGCTTGAGCGGAGGAAGGAGGACCGCACCGCCCGCGTGATCCCCGTGCACCTCGTGGCGCCGGACGGGCACGATCAGAGCTTCGCGGATCTGCCTTTGCTGAAGCCCATCGACGCCACCAGCGCAGAGGCCACGGCGGCGGCGGAGTCGGTGCACCGCGTGGCCCTGCGCGAGGGGCTGCGGGACTGGTGGGACACGCGGGCCGAGGTGGCCCTGCTGCGGGTCGCAGCCGAGGCCGGGGAGCCAGCCGGTGCCTTGGCGGAGGTGCTGCGGGCGCAGAGCGGTCAGGTGCGGGCCGTGCACGAGCTGGAGCTGGGGGATGCGGTGGCAGGCGCGCAGGCGGAGCACGCGCTGGTCCGACTGGTGGTGCTGGGGGGCAGCACGGGCGGGGAGGCTGGTGTGGCCCAGGTGCGGGCGTGGGTGG
>JAHQVJ010000079.1 GCA_019634415.1 Myxococcales bacterium | reverse complement strand
CCGGAAGTCCCGCAGCCGAAGGCGAGGGACCAAGGGAATTGTAGCGCGACGAAGTCGCGCGGGATTCCGGAAGTCCCGCAGCCGAAGGCGAGGGACCAAAGGAATTGTAGCGCGACGAAGTCGCGCGGGATTCCGGAAGGGCCCGCAGCCGAAGGCAAGGGACCAAAGGAATTGTAGCGCGACGAAGCCACGTCGGGTTCGACGACGATGGAGCACGCTGGGCAGGCGCCCACGAGCGTCTCCGCGTTGTCGCGTTGGTTGGCTACAGAGGGCTCGGAGATCCCAGCGTGCCCAAGAACGTCCGCACCCCACGCGTCGGCAAGCGACTCAGGACCCGAGACCGTTTGCTCGTCGCCACCCAGGAGTGGCTCCTCGAGAAGCCCGCTTCCGAGATCTCGATTCGAGAGATCACGGATCGAGCCGGGGTCGTCCACGCAACCTTCTACAACTACTACCGGACCACCAGCGAAGCCTTCGAGGCAGTGACGCTGCTGCTGCTCCAGACCTACAGCCACGTGATCGAGCGCACCGTGGCCGACATCACCGATCCTGCGGAGCGAGTCGCCGCGTCCTCGAGGCAGACCATGCACATCGTCAGCAGCCACCCGAGCGTGGGCAAGCTGCTGTTCGACGCCGGCCTCAGCACGCCCTCGCTGCTGGACGGCATCCGAGCCCGAATCGGCGACGACGTACGCATGGGGATCGATGCAGGCCGCTTCGAGGTCGACGACCTGGATCTGATCGTGTCCGCCGCAGCGGCACTGGGCCTGGGCGTCGCCATGGACCTGTACGAGGGCCGCCTGTCCGAATCCTCAGCCGCGGCCGTCTCGGTGCTGATCCTGGGGATCCTCGGCGTGCCCACCGCAGAAGCACGGTCCATCCTGGCCCGGCCGCTGCCGGCACACGAGATGCCACCCCTGCCCTTGTCGCTGGTGGAGCAGACGGTCCAGCACGGCGACTAGAGCTCGCAAGCAACCAGGCATCGCGACGAAGTAATGCCCTCATTTTTGGCACTTTCTCATTTTTGAGAGTATCTCAAATAGAGAACAACTGAAGCCCGGAGGCACCATGGTCACGTTGTCCGAACTGAAGGAGATCAAGAAGCTCGTGGGCATCCTCGCGCCGCGGACGCTTCCGAACCTGGCCTACGTCACGCTGGAGGACCTGCGGCTCACGAACGTCCGCGATGGTGGCGTGAGAGAGGATGCCGTCATCACCGCAGACGTGCGGTACCCGCCTCCCCCAGTCCTACCACTGGGGGCGGAGAACGCTCACGGTGAGGTCGAGATGCTCGGCGACGTCGAGGCGACCCACTGGTACGCCGAAGTCGATGGAATCACCTGGCACTTCGTGACCACCGGAGACCCTGGCAACGAGCCGCTCGTGATGGTGCACGGTTTCCCCGAGAGCTGGTACACCTTCCACAACCAGATGCGGGATCTGTCGGACCAGTTCTACTGCATCGCTGTGGACACACTCGGGAACGGTCAGAGCGACAAGCGGCTGGACCTGGACTACCGCTACTCGGCGATCGCGTCGGCGCTGGCGAAGCTCTTGGATGCCCTCGGGATCGAGCAGCTCAACCTGGCCGGACACGACCGCGGATCGGTGATCTCGGACCACCTACTGAACGTCGAGGGCTTGGAGCAGCGTGTGCAGCGCTACGTGCGGATGCAGCAGTCCGCCAACGAGCCGCACGGCGACCCCAAGCCGCCCCACGCGCTGTTCGCCTCACCCTGGTTTCCACTGCTCATGCGATGGACGGGCTTCCCTCGGTTGGCCTACGCGGCCAGCGCATATCGAGTAGAGGGCATCGCTGCAGACGTGTTGGCTCGGCTCGATCACGAGTGCAAGTTCGCGGGAGTCGCCGAAGCCTCCCCCCGGCAGTTCGATACGACCAGCCTGGAGCAGGAGCTCGAGGATCGCCACACGTTCCTGTTCGCGAGGATGACGATGCCGGTCTTGTTCCTCCAGGGACGACACGATCCTGGCCAGCACCCCGAGGAGTACGACAGGACACCGGAGTTCGTGCCCAACGGAAGGGTTCGGTTCATCGACGGGAACCACTTCTTCCAGCTGGGCGCTGCAGACGAGGCCACCACAGCGATGCGGGCGTTCCTCTCCGAGCCCCCCCGACCCTAATGCCCACACTGAAAGGAGACACCACCCGGCAAGATCTGGTCGTGTTCGGCGCCACGGGAGTCACTGGCTCGTACGTCGTTCGACTTGCCCTCGAGGAGGGACTGTCGGTCCGCGCAGCAGTGCGGTCCCCGCACAAGCTCCCCACCGACCTCGCGAGCCACGAAAGACTCGACGTCGTGCGGGTGGACGTCACGGACGCCGCCGCCGTGGACAGGGCCATCGAGGGCACGACGATGGTGTTCGCGGCACTGGGCTACAAGGGAAGGCCGGACAGCCCGATCTTGTTGCCCTTCGTGCGACAGGTCGTGCAGTCCATGCGCGACCACGGCGCTCGGCGCTTCGTGTACCAGGCGTCGGGATTCAACACCACACCTCGCCAACCGAGCTCCGGCCTCGTCCGCCTCCTCCTGCGACGCGTCGTGGGATGGGTCATCGGGGTGCAGCCCCTGTGGAACGAACACGACGCGGCCATTCGGTTCCTGGTCGAGGAGGCCCGTGATCTCGACTGGACGGTCACGCGCCCAGGGCGCTTGAGCGACGGCGCGAGCCAGGGAGCGCTCACCGCTCGCCAGAGCCCAGGTGGTGGCGTGCGCTACCGAGACCTGGCCGACTTCTCGCTTCAGGCGGCCCGAACCGGCGCTCACGCGCGCAGCAGTCCATTCGTCGGCTACGCCTGACCACGTTCAGGCTCGGCGCCGATGGGCCACCCAGCTCATGGCGTACAGCGTGGCCGTAGCCGACACCGACTTCACCACCCCACCGATCAGGAAGGGGTGCACACCGTCGCGGTAGGCGCTCCCCGGCGTGTAGTCGGGGAGCCACGACAGGCGAGCCGCCCCCAGACCCAGGATCACGGCGTGGGCCGCGACCATGAGCCCAATCGAGCTTGCGATCGAGGAGGCCCAGCCACGATCGTGCGCTGTTCCCACCATCCCCGCCGCGACGACGAAGCCGACCAGGTAGCCGAACGTCGGCCCCAGCACAGCCTGTAGCCCCGCCCCGCCGCCCGCCAGCACGGGCAGATGAACCGCCGCGGCAGCCACGTAGGCCAACAGCGTCACCACCCCCAGCCGAGCACCGTAGGCGCCCGCGACCACGAGCACGGCGTAGGTCTGCAGAGACATCGGCACGGGCACCATCGGAACGTCCACCCGCGCAGCCGCCGCGATGAGGCCCACGCCCAGGAGCACGAGACCCGTCTCCGTCGGGAGTCGACGCGTCACGCCGCTCCTTAACGACGCTGTCCTCGCAAATCACTGGCTCGGAGCGACCCGGATCGGCTTGCCGCTGTCTGGCCCGGAGCGGACGCATACCCCCACAACCACGCACACCCGAGCCGAGGGCGCCCCGACGTGGGCGTGCAGGGTGCGATGCCCTGGCATCCCCTGCGGGTGCCCGTGTTCGTGGACGAGCACGGCACGCCCTGTTGCTGGCGGACGGGCAGGACGCGCTCGTACAGCTCGTGGCAACCCACATGCCCCACGTCTACGTGCACGACGTGGGGGTGTTGAGCGAGTGGGGCGAGCGGGTGGGTTTCACGCTGGACGAGCTCGCGCGCATCCAGCCGGGCTACCGCTACTTCTTCTACGCCAGCTACCCCAAGGTGGCCCAAGAGGGCAGCCCCAGCTTCGTGGAGCATCGGCGAGCGATGGCGGCGTGGATCGAGGGGCAGCTGTCCCAGGGGATCCGAGGAGGTGAGCCTGGATGGGAGGCACTGGCGGGCGTCGGGAAGCGACTCGACGCCATGGAAAGCGGCTCCTCCCCGCTGCCGGATCGACGGGTGGGAGGTGCCCTGGAGCTGTACCACCGCAGTGGTGTGCCCGATGCCATCAATCCCCTGGCCATGCCACAGTCGACGGGCTTCGGGCAACCCATGCTGCCCGCTGGGACCTGGGGCTTGCTCGGAGCGACCCTCGACACCGAGCAGCTGCTCCTGCGCTCGGACCTGGCGGTGTCGCTGCTGGGGGCGCAAGGCGTGGTGGGCAGGGATGACGGGCCGGCTCGTGCTGCAGCCAGCGGGACCTGGCCGCATCGCGATCGGACAGGGGCCCAATGCCGATCTAACGCAGATGATGGGCCTATGGGTGTGGCTGACGAGCATGGCGGTCGCGGACCCGCCGCCAAACGCACGCGAGCCTACCGCTCCTGCGAGGACCGCTCCCGTGCCGTGTTGTGCTGCGCGTGCAGGTGAGGTGCGAAGACACACACTGCATGTGCGATGAGCACGTTGGATCCCGCCGGATGGCCCGAGCTGTCGCACGGACTCGAACGGGCTCTGCCGACATCTACTGTCTCCCGGGACCTACGACCTAGAGGTCAAGCTTCCGACCATCGACGGGTGGGGCGACACGCTTCGCATCCGCGGACAGGTCTGCCAGCGCTGGCGCAACGTCCCCATACGCGCAGACGACTCGACCATGCGATTCGAGCACGTTCGACCCACCGAGGACCTCCTCGACTAGAGTTGGGTACGGGAGGAAGACAGTGTCCGAGAGCAGGTGGCGTGCCCCGAACCGATGGGGAGGTCTGGCTGGGTTGGTGGCGAGCCTGGCCCTCGGAGGGATCCTCGTGCCCTGGCTGTCCAGCCTGGACCTGCTCGCTTTGCCCGCCATCGCCTACGTGGGCGCGCTCGGTGCCCTGTCGGCGACCTGGATGCTCTCCCCCACTCGCGAAGTCGCGCTGGCCTGTAGCCTGCTCTCCCTCGCGAACGTCCTGGTCTCCGTCCTACCTGCCACGGGACGCGCCCTGTTCTCGCTGGTCCACTTCTTCAACTCGGACTTCGCCGAGCCGCAGAACAACGATGCCATCCTGGCGCTATGGGCAATCGTGCTCATCGCGTCCCTGATCCAGGTCGTTGCGGCAGTGCTCGCGGGATGGCCATCACGAGCGTCGGGCTCCAGGTGACCCGACGATGACTCCGGCAGAGCGAGCCGACAGGTCCCTTCGCTGCCTTCGCTGGGGGGATTGCTTCGGCGAGTCCTTCTTCTTCCCGAGCGTGGAGCGCACCCTGCGAACACAGCAGCGCCGCCTCGCTGAGGGCCCGTGGCCATGGACCGACGACACAGCGCAGGCCGCGGTCCTTGTCCGCCACCTTCGAGCCAACGGCGAGGTCCGGCAGGACGCGTTCGCGCAGGAGCTCGCAGAGGCCTACCTCGCAGATCCCAGGCGGGGCTACGGCGCGAACGCCCACGACTTGCTGAAGGCCATCGCGGCAGGCGAGCCCTGGCAGACCGAGGCCCCCGCTGCCTTCGACGGAACCGGATCCATGGGAAATGGCGCGGCCATGCGGGTGGCACCCCTCGGCGCTTGGTTCGCAGACGACCTGAATACCGTGGTGGAGCAGGCCAGGCGCTCGGCCGAGGTGACCCACGCGAACAACAATGGCATCGCCGGGGCGATCTTCGTGGCGCTGGCAGCGGCCGCCGTGGCACGAGGCATCACCCACCCCGACGAGCTGTGGGAGCTGCTGCTGAGCCGAACCACCGGATCGTTCGTCCGGGTGAACGTGGAGACCGCAGCGAGGCTGGACCCCACGACGCCGGTGGATCGCGCAGCTGCCGAGCTGGGCAGCGGGTTTCGAGTGTGCGCGCACGACACCGTGGGCTTCGCGCTGTGGTGTGCGTTCCATCATGGCGCCTCGCTGGAGGAGGCCCTGTGGACCACCGTGGCCGGCCTCGGCGACATGGACACGACCTGCGCCATCGTGGGGGGGATCCTCGGCGCCAGCGGCCGCACCGAGACGCCGAGCTGGGTCGACCGGTGTGAGCCCCTCGGTCGCTGACCTCTTCGATTCTGCACGATGCGAGATCCTAGAAATGAGTGACGCATCGTGCGAGTGCTTCGGCGCATCCAGCGAGTGTGCAGCGGCCTCGGCGTCCCTACGGTGTGTCCGACGACCACAGGAGACGCCATGTCCTCGCTCACGCTCGTCAGCTTCGATGCGTGCCCCTTCGTTCAGAGAGCTGCCATCCTGCTCCAGGAGCAAGGACGCTCCTATGAGATCACCTACATCGACCTCGCGGACAAGCCCGACTGGTTCCTCGAGATCTCGCCGAACGGCAAGGTCCCGGTCCTCGAGGTCGGCGACACCCCCCTCTTCGAGAGTGCAGTGATCCTCGAGTACCTGGACGAGACGGCACAACACGGCCAGCTGCTTCCCGCCGACCCCATCGAGCGGGCCCAGCAGCGCATGTGGATCGCCTACATCTCCAACATCATGTCCACTGGATGGCGGCTCCAGGCCGCCAAGGACGAGGAGACGGCCCGCGCCCTCACAGCCGAGGTTCGCGGTCACCTCCAGGAGCTCGCGAAGAACCTCTCCGGGGACGGACCCTACTGGGGCGGCCAGACCTTCACCATGGTGGATGCCGCCATCGCGCCCATCCTGCAGCGGTTCACCTGGGCGGAGGCACTCGAGCCCAGCCTCGGGCTGTTCGATGGGCTCTCCAGGATACGAGCGTGGACAGACGCACTGCTGGCGCGCCCCTCGACCACCGCGTCGATCGTGCCGGATCTCGGGCAACGCAGCGGCCGAATGCTCCACCGCATCGGCTCCTGGGTGGCACGGGGCGTCGACGGATCTACGTGATCTGGACGTCGTCGGAGGCCGAACCGTGAGCAGCGCCCCCCACAAGCTCGTCCACGTCGGAGGCGCCTGGCGCCTGATCCTCCGGGACCTGGGGTTGGATGCGCGTGCCGTGCTTCGCCGAGCGGGACAGCCGGTCACGCTGCTCGACGGCGACGGCTCCCGCATCTCGCTGGACGCCTTCTATGCGCTGCACGAGGCCGTCGAGGCTGAGGCCGACGATCCCACAATCGCGCTGCACGCCGGCCAGGTGGTAGCCGTAGAGTTGTTCGATCCTGCGCTCTTCGCGGCGCTGTGCTCCGAGGACATGAACACGGCGGCCAGCCGTCTCGGCCAATTCAAGCGGCTCGTAGGCCCGTTCAGCCTCGACGTGGACATCGGAAGGGACGCCACGACGATCGGCTACCGCTGCAAGCACCGTCCCGACCTCCCCGGAGCGCTGGGGCTGTCGGAGATGGTGTTCCTGGTGGCCCTCGCACGCAGGGCCACCCGACAGGAGATCGTGCCGCGGCAAGTCACCGCGCAGAAGCTGCCCACCAAGCTGAATCCCTACGTCGACTACTTTCGGTGCCCCTTGCACCGAGGCGAGTCGTTCACCGTCGAGTTCACCGCGCACGACGTCCGCCTCCCATTCCTGACCCACAACACGCGCATGTGGGAGACCTTCGAGCCGGACCTACGACGGCGCATGGCCGCTGCCCACGAGGAGACGTCGACGAGCGACCAGGTCGAAGCGGCGCTGTTCGAGCTACTGCCCAGCGGACGCGCGCAGATCAGAGATGTCGCGCGAGAGCTGGGGATCGGCACCCGAACCCTGCAGCGGCGCCTTGCCACCGAGGGCACCACCTGGCTCGAGATCCTCAACCGCACCCGAGAGCGCCTGGCCCGCCACTACCTGCGAACGACTCGGATGAGCCCCGCAGAGGTGAGCTTTCTGCTCGGCTTCGAGGATCCCAACTCCCTCTTTCGAGCCTTTCAGCGCTGGACCGGGACCACGCCGGAGTCCTGGCGGGCCGAGGCTCGGAGCACGTCGTAGCCACAGGCCCGCAGCCGAGGGAGTCGTGCGGGATTCCGGTAGGGTGCGAACGGAACCAAGGATGCGCATGACATACGATGAAAAGCCGGTTCGCGGGAAAGGCCTTCGCGGCCTCCAGATCGCCGCAGGGCTGGCGACGCTGCTCCTCGCAGGCATCATCGCTGTGCTCTCCCCCACCAGCGTCCAGCTCCAGGAGGGCTGGATCACCCCTGTGCTGGCCTACGAGCTAGCCCGCACCGAAGCCGATCTCGCGTTCATGGCGGGACCCGAGCACCAAGGACTGCGCAATGCGTTCGCCGCCATGCAGCGCATCGACATGGTCTTTCCCTTCGCCTACTCGGCGCTGCTCGTGACCGCAGCGCTCGGAACCCGCACCCGTATGGGCCTGGTGGCCGCCGGGCTGGGATTCGTCACCCCCTTGCTCGACCTGTACGAGAACAGGGTGATGGCGGAGGTGTCCACCACACTCGATCAAGGCCTCTCGATCACCCTCCTCCTGCCCACACTGTTCGTGGCGACCTGGGCGAAGTGGGGCGCGATCGCAGTCGGCCTGGTGCTGATCTCGATGGCCTGGACGAGACGCGGCGACCGCCTGCTGGCCGCTCCGGGTCTACTGGCCGGAGCAGCGACGGGCGCCGCCTTCGCCAGTGGCGTGCCACTCGTGGCCGAGGCCATGGGCGCCTCCGTGGTGCTCGCCTTCGTCATGCTCTTCGTGGATGGACTCCGCAGAACGTCATGAGTCGCCACCCTCCTGGGAAGCGAGCACCTCGGCCCATCGAATGGACCACTCCCCCATCCCCTGGAGCAACGCCGACAGCTCCCTGCCGAGCTCCGTCAACACGTAGCCCTCCTCACAGCGATCCACCAGTCCCGTCTCCCGCAGCTCCCGCAAGCGGTTGTTGAGCAGGCTGGCCGACATGCCATCGCACCTGCGCTGAAGCGCACGAAAGGTCAGCGGACCGCTCGCCAGCTGCCACACGACCCCCATGGACCACGTTCGACCCAGCAGATCGAAGAGCGCCATGATCGGACGACCCGTGGTGGAGCCACGAACGGGACGACCTGGGCGAGGAGTGTCTGAGGCCACGGGCACCAGGATACCGACGCGCTCCTCCAATGAGTAGTCGCTTCTCCATCAGGATCGCTCTATATTCAGAAGCGCGCTTCACAAACAGAAGCGCCATGGAGGTTCGAGATGTCCTGCTACGTCCTTGCTCGCACGAGCGTTCACGATCCCGCCGCCTTCGAGCGCTACCGGTCCCTCGCCGGTCCCTCGATCCAAGCCCACGAGGGCCACGTGGTCGCGAAGGGGAAGGTGCTGCAGTCGCTGGAGGGCGAAGAGGCTGCAGAGCAGATGGCGCTGATCGCCTTTCCATCCACCCACGCAGCTCGCACCTGGTTCGAGTCGCCCGCCTACCAGCAAGCCATCCAGGCCCGACGCGGAGTCGCCACGATGACGCTTACCCTCCTCGAGTGACACGAGCCGGCTGGGCGCTCATCCGAGGGGTGTGCCCATCCATCCCGTCTCGGCAGCCTCGGCGTCGGGACAGGCCACCGCGGTGACCTCGGCGAGGGGATGCTGAGCGACCAGTGCCTCGCCGCACCCTGGCGCGCTGATCCGATCCATCCGGAAGGTGCGAGGCGCATCCTTGTCGAGGTCCCAGGCCACGACGTACCAGACCGGTGCGTGCAGGACCAAGGCGATGCACTCGATGCGCCGCGACGTGGGCGAGCCGAAGCGGTCGACGTAGTCGAAGGACATGAGTCTGCCGCCGGTGAAGCAGCGCTCGAACACGGCCAACAGCGTGTTGTCGACCTGATGAAGCGACGTCCGCGTGCGCTCGCTGGCGGGCATGCCGATCAGGATGCGTTGCTGCAGCCGCTTCATGGCTCGCTGCCGATCGGAGGAGAGCGCGCGCCAAGCACGATCGAGCGCAGCCTCGGCGCTCTTGGCAAAGGGAAGGTGCGGGGTGGCCTTCAGGATCGCGACGGACAATGTCAGCCCGATGATCTCGGCGACCTCGAAGTGAACTGGGCGAGGCCGACTGTCCGGCGAGATGCGCACGCCTCCACCAGGTCCCGGCGTGGCCTGGATCTCGTGGCCAGCGTCTCGAAGCACGGAGATGTCGCGGTAGACGGTGCGCTCCGACACATCCAAGCGCCGTGCGATCGCAGGAACCGTGGTGGCTCCGCGATGCAGCAGATTGAGGAGACGATCCCGGCGTGCGGCGGTGTTCATGCTCTCTAGATGCGTCCAGACCCTGACAGTTCTCGTCAGGAATCATGCCTCGGATCTGGGGACCCTGACAAGCACTGTCAGGGTCTCGGGTGACAAGGGCCATGGCTATCGAGCGCCACGAGGACTTCATCATGAGCATTCAGAGCAACCACTTCTGCTGGCAAGGCATCTCCACCGACATGGCGAAGGCCAAGGCCTTCTACACCAACGTGCTCGGCTGGGACGTCATCACCGACGAGCACGACACCCAGGTCTTCATCGGCAAGGGCGGCGCGGTGGGGCACCTGCAGGCACCCGAGAACGGGCCGCCGTCGTGGTGCAGCTTCTTGTCCGTCGACGACCTCGACGCGAGCACGGCACTGGCAGCGGAGCACGGAGGCACTGTGATCGTGCCGCCGACGGACCTCCCAGCCGGCCGCTTCTCCGTGGTCACGACGCCGTCGGGCGCAGCCTTCGGTCTGTACCAGGCCGTCGAGCAGGACACCCTGGCCGAGCCTGGCCCGGGCAGCATCCACTGGGTGGAGCTACAGACCACGGCACTCGACCAGGACCTCGCGTGGCTCACGTCGGTCTTCGGGTTCACGACCCGAGTTCAGGAGTTCGCCTCGGGCCCCTACCACGTGCTGGAGGCCGGCGGCACGTCGCGCGGCGGCGTAGCGAGCACGCCCGCAGAGCGATCCGCGTTCGTGGCCTGGGTACAGGTGGACGACCTCGACGCCACCCTCGCGAAGGTCGGCAAACACGGCGGCAGCACCATCGGCGCGACCGTGGGTGAGCCGTCGGTCGGTCAGATGGCGATGGTGTCGGATCCGAGTGGTGCCACGTTCGGACTGATCCAGCCTGCGTGAGTGCCGATCACACAGTGAGGCCGAACGCGTCGGGGTAGCGCGTTCGGGCATCCTCGAGGTGGGCACCGAGCCGCCCCGTCACGAACAGGAAGAACATCCTGAAGTCACCGGCCAGCGACCACAGCGGGTAGGTGAACGTGGCGGGTCGGTTCCGCTCCACGACGAAGTGTCCGACCCACGCGAAGCCGTACCCAGCGATGGGCATGAGCAGCAGGAGCAGCGGATTGACGATGGCCGCTGCTGTGGCCAAGCCGATCACGAGTGAGGTCCCGACGTAGTGCAGAGCGCGGTTGCGCGGATCCGCGTGCTCCGAGAGGTAGTACGGAAAGAACTCCTCGAAGGACGCCAGCGTGGGCGGGGCCATCTCTCCTCCAGTCACGGCGCCCCCTTATCGGCAACGATGGCACTCCACGACCGACGCTTGGCCAGGCCGGCGTGCCCGACTCCGTCATCATCCCCTTTCACCGCTCCATCCGCCCAGACACCTGAACACCTGTGAGCGGCTGCAAAGCGTTGCAGCCAGGCGCCGCCAGTCACCTGCGGCCCTACGCTTGCCAACAGACGCTTCACAGCAACGGCGACCGGCCGACCCGGCTCGCACCGCTCCATGAGGATCGCCATGGCACCATCGTCCCACAGCTCGTGGGGGCGCCTCCGTGCGCTCGCAGCTGCTTGGCTCACGCTGTGCACCTGCACCCCTCACACCCCCTCCCACACCCCCACGGCGCTCACGCTCGAGCCCGTGGCACACGGGATCGAGCTCCCCACCGACATCGCCTCGGTTCCCGGCCACCCCGACCAGCTCGTGGCCCTGTCCAAGTGGGGCATGGTGCACCGGGTGGACCTGACGACGGGGCTTCGTGAAGACTGGCTGTGGGTCTCGGTGGTCGAGACCGGAGAGCTGGGACTGCTCGGGATCGCCTTCGATGCCGACTTCACCGACTCTGGCCGCTTCTGGCTGCACCTCGCCGAGTCCAGGGGGGAGCAGCTCCTGAGCGTGCTCCGCGAGTACACCACCGACCCCGACACCCTGTCGCCTCCGTCCGCGGTCGGCGACGTCTTCGAGGTCGAGCAGCCCACGGGGGTGCACGCCGGAGGGCAGCTCGCCGTCGGTCCCGACCGCATGCTCTACGCCAGCTTCGGCGACGGCGGACCCGATCACCGCCACACGGCCAGCGACCTCTCCACGGTGAACGGATCCATCGTTCGCCTCGACGTGTCCAGCCCCGGCCGGGCCACCGCCCCTGCCGACAACCCCTTCGTGGGACGGCCGGGCGCGCGCCCCGAGATCTGGGCCTACGGGCTGCGCAACCCCTGGCGCTTCACCTTGGGGCCCGCAGGCGACGCGCTGGTCGCCGACGTGGGCGACGCCACGGCGGAAGAGCTGAACCACGTGCACGCTGGCGACGATCTGGGCTGGCCCCACTTCGAGGGCCACGCCTGCGTGGCAGAGCCCTGCGACGACGATGCCGTAGCGCCGCTCGCCACCTACGGGCGAGACGTCGGCAGCAGCATCACGGGAGGCGTGGTGGCCGAGGCGGGACCGCTGAAGGGTCGCATCGTCTTCGGCGACTTCGGCTCCGGCATGCTCGGCTCGCTGCCCTGGCCCACCGCCGAGGACGCCCCCGAGCCCACGCTGCACGGGCGCTTCGACATCTCACCCACCGCGTTCGGGCGCGGCGGCGACGGCCACGTCTACGTGGCCGACTTCCGCACGGGCACCCTGCTCCGGGTGTCCAGACCCTGAT
>JAHQVJ010000078.1 GCA_019634415.1 Myxococcales bacterium | reverse complement strand
CCGTCGCCGTTGTCGTCGATGTCGTTGTCGCAGGCCTCTGCGCACCAGGCATCGAGCCAGCAGTCGCCGTCGGCGCAGTCGATGAGCCCGTCATTGTCGAGATCGCGACCGTCGTTGCAGTCCCCGTCGGTTGCGGTCTGCCGGGCGATGTTGAGGTGGAAGTCCCCCGCTGTCACTGGGGGCTTCCACCGGTACAGGGTGAGGTTGGTGAGCTGCGCGCTGTCGTCGTCACCGTACACGTTCGCGACGCACGTGTAGGCATGTGGATCGATGCTGGTGGTCTGACCCACCTTGCTCGCCGTGGACCAGGTGCCTCCGGGATCGCCGCCGCTCGGGTCCTCCTCGTCCATCAGATGGCGTCAGCAACCTGGGTCCGCTCACCGGTGTGAGCTAGAGCGTGTGGCCGAACTTGACCCACAGCGAGCCGATGATGAACGGGACTCCGCCCACGTCCACATAGGCGCCCTTGCGCGACGTGTAGTGCCACGAGAACCCATCGGGGAAGCCGATCCGGAACCGGTGGCGCTCGTTGCCCCGGAAGGACACACCGGTGGTGAAGGCCTGCGGCACGGGGAAGCGGGCCGGGCCCACGAACTGGTTCACGGAGATCACGCCCCACACAGGCAGCGACAGATCGAACCGTGCCACCCTCCCTCCCGCGTCGAGTGCGATGCCGGGGCTGATCTTGTTCTCCCACAGCAGCCCGTTGCTTGCAGGGTAGGCGTAGGACAGCCACTGGCCGGTGACGGCGAACCGCACTCCCTCGGTGTCGACCAGCAGATGCCTCGCCGACAGCGTGCCGAACACCATGGGTGTGTCGCCAAAGGAGTTCAGCGCCGTGCCCAGGTGTGCGTGCAGTGCGCCGCGCCGGCCGAGCGCGCGCCCCGTCTCCACGACGCCGCCCGCGACACCAGTGTAGACGAACAGGCCCGCGCCCAGACCGCCGCCCACCCAGCGGGAGCCCTCCTCCACCGAGGAGGCTCCGATGTGAGCCAGTCCCGCGTGCCCTGGCGTGGCCTGCGCCACCTCCGCCGCCCCGAGTCCCAGCGCCAACGCCAACGTCATCCACACACGTCGCACCCACACCTCCGTCGGACCCCGGAATGCAAGGAGCGCGCCACTCCCGGCACCCCGCTGGCATCGCCATCCTGCCCGTCGCGAGCGCAGGCCGCCAGCCCGGATCGGGACATCGCTGTCAGCCGGTGATGGCGGCTCGGTAGGCGGCCAGGGGTGCGGTGTTCACGAAGCGCACGCTACGTCCCTCGGGGACCACGCCCAGCTGCTGCCACACCGGCTCCAGATCCACGGTGACCGCTTCGTGGCGATGCGCCTGCCACAGCTCCATCAGCGCGGTGGTGGCCGTGGCAGCGTCGCCCGCCTTCAGGGTGCGCTCCATGGACCACGACTCGTGGATGGTGCCTCCAGCCTCCACGATCCCTTCCAAGGCCTGCTTGAGACCACTGGCGTTGGCCGTACGGCGCCGGATCTCGAGATCGGCCAGCAAGCAGAACAGCGCCCCGCCCCAGTAGGTCCGCCCCCACGTGGGTGTGCGGTCGAGCCCCTGGTCGCCTGCGCGAGGCTGGCCCTTCGGCAGGCCGTCCACCAGATCTCGCCAGGCCTTCTCTGCGGTCAGCTGCCCCGCGCGCACCCGCACCCAGGGCTCCACGTAGGTGGACAGCCCCTCCTCGAGCCAGTGGTGGGGACCGGGCAGCTGCGGGCAGGCCAGGTGCACCAGCTCGTGCACCAGCACCCAGCCACCGTACAGGTCCTTGCTGGTGCTGGCGCGCCCCACCGACCCCCGAATGGAGGGGCGCGGGCCGCCGTAGGTCACCCCGCCATGCAGGCCGCGCCCCGACGACCATCGCAGTCGCACGTCCACGCTGCGCACGGGAAAGCGGCCATACCAAGCCGACAGCGCCGACGCGCCATCCTTGACCCAGCGAGCCACGGCCTCGGGCGCCAGGATGCCTGGCTCTCCCTCGAGGAACACCCGGATCTGGCTCGCGCCGATGCCGCCTTGCCACACCAGGCCCGCGGGGGGCTGCTGCGCGCCAGCCACGCACCCCGAGCCGAGCCATCCGACGGCTCCCGCCAACAGCTCGCGTCGTTGCATCAGTCCCGCTCGAACCACTGGTCGTGCAGGCGGTCCATGGTGCCGTCCTCGCGAAGCTGGAGCAGCGAGCGGTTCACCGCCTCCACCATGTCGCTGCCCTGCGGAAACGCGATGGCGTACTTCTCGGGCTGCAGCATCTCGCCCACCACCTGCACCCGGCCCCGACCGTCGGTCACGGCGTAGTAGTCGAGGATGGGCGCGTCGTGCACCACTGCGTCGACTTCACCCGCTTCGAGGGCCTCGAACATGGCCGCGATGTCGGAGAAGGCCTGCACCCGCACCGAGCGCTCCTCCAGGAAGGACTCCGCCGTGGAGCCGCTGGTGGTGCCCACCTGCGTGCCGTACAGGTCCTGGATGGACCCGATCTGGGACTGCAGCTCGGACACCGTCAGCGTGGCCGTGATCTTGGCCACGAAGGCGGACACCAGGAAGAGGCTGGAGAACACCAGGAAGACCGAGAAGAGTCGCCCGAGGATCGTGACGGGCATGCGCTCCTCGAAGCCACCGTTGACGATGACGTTGAGTGCCCACCAGAAGCCGCGCCAGGTGCCCTCGGCGTAGTCGTGGTCGAAGAAGTCCTGCTTCTTGCGCTCGAGCAGCCACATGAAGTTGGCCGCGGCGAACAGCAGCACCATGGCGCCCCCCGCCAGCATCAGCAGCTCGGGGGTGAGCAGCGCCCGGAACAGCGACACCGAGGTGCCCTCCGAGCGCACCATGATCCGGATCCCAGCGTCGAACATGGGCTGGCTGAAGTCCATCACGGCTTCGCGCGACGAGGTGACGGTGATGTTGGCGATGGCGGCATCCACCTCGCCTCGTTCCACCTTGTCGAGCATGTCGGAGAACGACGACGCCTCCACGAACTCGGTGGGACGCCCCAGCGCCTCGGCCACGGCCTGCCACAGGTCCACGGCGAAGCCGGTGAGATCGTCGCCCTGCCGCATGGCGAAGGGCGACCGCTCCACGGTGGCCACCACCAGGGGCTCGACGGCCTCCTCGGCAGGCTGGGCGGCAGCCGACGCAGGCGCGAAGAGCGCCCACAGCATCGCTGCGAACAAGGGGATTCGGATCCATCGCTCCATCAGACGCCTCATGCGGGGGATCCGCATAGCGTCTTCTGCACGAGTCGACCGGCATGGAGGGCCGTGGGCCGGCCCGTTAGCAAGGCCTACCTGGAGGGCTCGTGGTGTTGTGGTTTGCACTTTCCTGCTCGCTGTTCTCCCCCGGCGAGCCCGAAGTGGTCGAGACGGAGGAGGAGGAGGAGGAGGGTCCAGCGGACGAGGCCACGGCTCACCTGCGCCTGTACCTGCAGGGGCGCAAGGCCATGGAGGGGTCACGCGCTGCCGACTCGGTGGCGTGGTCGCGACCCTTCGCGGGGGATCTGCTGCTGTTCTTCGCGGCCGACAGGAGCGACTCCATCGCCCTGTTGAGCCCCGACGACCTGGCGGCCTACGGCGATGACACCGCAACGCTGGATGCGATCGCCCGCCGGAACATGGAGGAGCTGCTCCCCCTCCGGCCACAGCCGTTCCCGCAGCGTCGGATGTGGGCGCTGGACACCAGCAACGGCAGAACTCGAAACGACAACTACGGGGCTGCACGACTGGTGCTGCACGAGGCATGGCGGGAGCTTCAGCAGACCGTCGAGGGGGACCTGCTCGCAGCGGCACCCGCGCGCGACGCGGTGATCTTCACCGGCAGCGAGGAGCCCGACGGCGTGAAGAACATCCAGTTCTTGGCGAAGGCGATGTTCGAGGGGGAGCCCCACCCGGTATCGCCACAGGTCGTGCGCTGGACGGAGACGGGGTGGCAGGCATGGGAGCCCACCGGCGAGGAGTGAGCGAGTCCAGGGCGCTACAGCTGGTACATCTCCTCGAGCACGCCGATGGTGCCCAGGCCCAGGCAGGCCATGAGCAGCAGCAAGGCCTGCAGCCCCACGAACACGGCCACGAAGGACAGCCCCGTCACCGACGCCCCGTGCCCGGCTCCGTCGAGCTCGCGCGCCGTCTTCAGGCCCAGCCAGCCCGTCACCAGCGACACCACGGCGAACAGCCACTGTAGCGGCAGCATCACCAGCGCCATCCAGCTCGCTGCTGTTCCCGCGCACAGCCCCAGCAGCATCAGCCCCATGGCGAGCCCGCCCGAGAACATCGACACCGTGGCCATGGGATTGCGCCGATCCTGACCCTCGGGATCCAGTCGCAGGATCACGGACGGGATCACCCTCCGGCCCTGCGCCCGCACCACCGCCTGGGGGGTGGGAACGGGCTCGGGGGCCGCCGCTGGCAGATCCACCCCCATCTTGGTGGCCCACCTGCGCCAGGCCCGCTCGCCGATCTGCAGCCGCTGGGCAATGCGCTGGAGCACCTGGACCTCCGACGGATCCACCTGCCCGTCGCTGGCCGCCACGTCGATGAGCCCGAAGAACAGCTCCTCGGCGTCGAAGCCTGGGAAGCGGCACGACAGCGAGGCCGTGAGTCGGCCCAGGCTGGGAGCTGGCTCCTCCAAGATGCGGGCGATGAGGGCATCGTCGCCCTCGGGCAGCTCGAACAGCTGGCGCAGCTGGAGCCGGATGGTGCGCAGCTCTGCGGGATCTACCACGCCATCCGCCCGGGCGATGGCCATCGCCATCAGCGCGAAGGGGCGCAGGTAGCCAGCGATGGACAGCGTGGTGGGCGGTCCCGGCGTGATCTCGAACCCCGTGTGGCCGAGCACCTCGCCGTCCGACAGGTACAGCACGAGGATCACCGCGTCCTCGGGCGGCTGCACCACCGCGCCCCACGCCACGAAGAAGCTGGCCTGCCCATCGGAGAAGGGCACCAGCAGTGCGAAGTTGCCGTCGTCGTCCACGAAGGGCGCGCGCCCCCCGAGCAGCGCGTGCTGCTTGCTGCACACCCGCACGAGCACCGACTCCGCCGCCGCCAGCGTGGTGGGGACCGGATCCTCCGCCTGCAGCACGAAGCCCGCACCATCGGGATCCTCGAGCACGTCCGCCACGGCCTGCACGGAAGGTCCGAGGTCGTTGCCTCGCTGCCCCATCCAGCCACCGATCCCGGCGCCGAGGGCCTCCCCGACGGGTCCGAGGGCGCCGCGCACGAAGCCTGATCGGTCACCTGCCATGGCCACCACCATACCGTGGGGCACTAGAGCAGGGTGAAGGGCCCCCCTCGCTCCAACGCCTTGGCGTACGCCGGACGAGCGCGGATTCGGGCCAGCCAGTCCGCGATCTTCGGCTGCGCGTCGCCGGCCGCGCCTCGCGCCGTGCCCGCCTCGAGCGGGTACGACATCATGATGTCGGCGGCGCTGAAGGAATCGCCCGCGAACCACGGCTGGGCCCCCAGGTGGGCCTCGATGTGGGCGATGTGCCGCTTCAGCTCCGGGCCGGCGTATCCGGCGTCCATCCGGCCCGCGATGGAGCGCAGCATGGGCTTGAGGAAGAACGGCACAGGGGCGTGGCGCATCCGCTGGGTGATCAAGCGCACCAGCAACGGCGGCATGAGCGAGCCCTCGGCGTAGTGCAGCCAGTAGCGGAACTGCCGAAAGGCATCGGTCCCGACCTCGGGCCGAAGGGCACCCGCCGCGTCTCCCACCCAGTCGAGCACCGTCTCGATCACGGCACCGGACTCCGCCAGCACGATGCCGTCCCAGGTCACCACCGGCGCCCGCCCCAGGGGATGCACCTCGCGCAGCGAGTCGGGGGCCCGCAGCGTCTTCGGATCGCGCTGGTACTGGCGGATCTCGTAGTCGAGGCCCAGCTCCTCGAGGAGCCACAGCACCCGCTGCGACCGCGAGTTGTCGAGGTGGTGCACGATGATCTCGGCCAAGCGGGCCTCCTGCGGCGAAGCGCCACCGTATCCGCCGCCGACTTAGTTCGGGTCGAGCCGAAATGGGTAGACCGCGCCCGAGTCCAGCCCGCCCTCGTCCGACAGCGGCGCCCCCACGGCCAGCACGGGCCCGCGCCAGTCCGCGCTCAGCGCGGCCCCCATCCGGCTCTCGGGCGACTCCCCACCCACGGTCCCCACGGGCTGTGGATCCAGCGCACGGTCTTCCCACTGGTACATCCACACGCCGCCCGCGCGGGTGGCGCCGCCCAGCGAGCCGGTGTGCTGGCCCACGGCCATCCACGCCCGTGTGTCGTCGGCGGGATCGGGCACCAGCGCCACGGCCACCCCGAGCTCTCCGTCGAGCTCCGTGCCGAGCAGGCGATTGGCCGTCGGCACGACGTGGGCGACCGTGGCGCCGTCGGCGGGGAGCGGGATCGCTGGCTGCCGCGAGCGGCTGGCGATCCACGCCCCGCTGGCCAGCCAGGCAGCGCCCACCTCGACCCCGCCCTCCTGGGCGAAGCGCCCTCCGATGACCACGTCGACGACGCCGTCTCCGTCTACGTCGTGGCCACCGTCTACGGCGGAGCCCATGCGGTGGTTGGCCACCCCGCTGACCAGCGTGGTCACCTCCAGCGTCGACGTCGCGCAGCCCGGACCAGCGCCCCACAGGATCCGCACGGAACCCTGGTTGCCGCGGCCGAGGTCGTCGGCGTCCGCCCCCACCGCGATCTCGTCGCAGCCATCGCCGTCGATGTCCCCGGCTGCCGAGACCGCGCCACCCATGCGAGAGAAGTTGGACACGCCGAGGACGTGCACCGCATCGCAGATCACCTGGATCTGCCCAGGGTCGGCGGGGCGTCCGTGCACCAGCGTGAAGCCTCCCTCCAACCCCGCCGCGGTGGAGCCCAGGATCACGTCCGACAAGCCATCCCCGTCGTGGTCGAAGCCCCCAGCCACCCCCTCGAAGCGATCGGAGGCCGCCGCTCCGAACACCACGAAGGAGGGGCTCGACTCGGCCCCCCGGAAGATGTGGGCAGCGCCAGAGGCGTTCAGCCCTCCGGGGCACTCGGCGGGGTTGGCATAGGCGGTGCCGAAGCTACCGGGTCGGTCGTCGTCCATCGCCACCACGACCAGATCCTCCTGGCCGTCGCCGTCGAAGTCGCCGGCGCTGGAGATGGCGCGGCCGAGGCGGTCTCCACTCCCCACCCCGGGGAGCTGCTCGAGCCGCTGCGTGACGGACCCGTCCCAGCGATCGGCGAGTGCCGCGAAGCGCAGCCCCACGCCCACGTTGAAGCTGGTGGCACTCGGCTCCCCCCAGGCACCGGCCACCAGGTCCGGAGCACCGTCGCCGTCGGGATCGAACCATCCCACGGCGGACGTCTCCCCCAGGTGGGCGCCCGCAGCGACCCCGGGGAAGTAGCGCTGCGCGGCCCGCCCGCCACGCGCCAGCTCGTAGACCGCTCCAGCGTCGACGGCGAAGGCGTCGTCGCGTGAGGCATAGGCAAGGGCGCGCTCCCCGACCACCCCCAGGGCCGCGCCATGGAAGGCCGAAGCGCTCGGGCTCGACCACCGCTCGGCCACGTCCTGCATGACGCGCTCCCCCACGAGGTCGGCCGCTGGCACCCGATAGACGATGCCCGCATCGCCCGGATCCCCGGGGTCCTCCGCACTCGGCGCCGAGACCCACAGCGCCCCGTCGGCGAACTCCAGGGCGTAGCCGAGGTAGTCGTAGCCAGAGGTGCCTCGCAGCGTGGCGTGGGCGACCTGGGAGGTGACGACGGCTCCCTTCGGCTCGCCTGCGTGGTCGGCCTCGAGCCAGATCCACACGGCCCCGTTGGCCTCCGAGCTGCCTGCGGCGTGCCAGGCGCCCAGGATCACGTCGTCGGCGCCGTCCCCATCCACGTCCGCGAGATCCACCCCGCGGCCCGCCTGCATGTAGGTGTCGGCCTCGTCGCTGGTGTAGATGCGATCCACCTGCACCGGCGCAGGCCCCGTGAGGGTGGCCCCGAGGAACAGGAAGGCCGAGCCATCCTGTCCGACACCGTCCAGGTTGTTGACGATGGAGGTGGCCAGCAGGTCGCACTGCGCGTCCCCGTCCACGTCTCCGGCGGCGAGCTTGTAGCCCACCAGCGCCCCGGCTCGACCGGAGAAGGCGCGCCAGGTGGGAGCCAGTGCAGGCCCCTGGGCCGTCCCGCGCCACACTACGAGGCCGCCCTCGCCCGAGCGCAGCGGGTTCTCGCTGCGGTCCTCGCTGCCCACCGCCGTGCCCACCAGATCCGCCAGGCCATCCCCGTCCACGTCGCAGATCTCCACGTCCCACCCGACCTGATCCCCCGCGAACTCACCGAGCACGGTCCACGTGGGATCGGACTCGAAGAATCCCCCGGCGATGCCGCGATACACGTCGATGCGCCCGTGGTCGGGGCTGTTGGGCTCGTTCCAGCCGTTGGCCCCCACCGCCAGATCGATCTGTCCGTCGGCGTCCACGTCACCCAGCGCCAGCCCACGCCCCGACGAGGCGTACTGCTGCGGCAGCGTGAAGCTGCTCACCGGCACCTCGTCCAGCTCGTCGCCGCTGCCGGCATAGACGTGCACCACCCCGGAGAAGTGAGCCCCCATCGACACCTCGGGAGATCCGAGCACGGCGTCGAGCGAGCCGTCGCCGTCGATGTCTGCGCTGCGGATCTCGCCCCACAGCGCGTGCTCGCCGTCACGCTGGGCCTGGTGCACCCGCGCCTCGGCTACGTCCACCTGGAACTCGGCGGACATGGTGGGCACGTACCGATCCCGAGCAACCACGGTGTAGCGCCCCTCGGCCACGCCGAGCAGCCGGTTGTCGACGACCTCGAGCCCCTCCTCGGTGGACATCTCCACCAGCTGCGTACCCGCCGTGAACGACACCTCGAAGGGGTGTCCGACGGGCAGGAACAGCCGGCCGCCCTGCAGCCGCATGCGGGCGTCGGCTCGCACGCTCATCCGCGCCACCACGGACTCCCCCGTGGCCGGAGAGGTCACCTCGATCTCGTCGATGCCGTTGGTGACGCCTGCCGTCCAGGTGCAGCGCTGCAGGGTCCCCCCAGTGGCGTCGGTCAGCATCGTGCACGCGAGCACCGAGGCCGCACCGACGTCGGCGAAGGTGATCTGGGCAGTGGGCCTCACCAAGGCCTGCATTGGCTCCACGGCCAGCCGCGGCACCACCTCCACCTCGGCCTGCACTGCCGCGCCACACACCTCGTCGTGCGCCGCGACCACGTCGATCCCGAGACCCGCACCCGCCACGTACACACCGGTCTCTGGCTGCACCAGACCACCGCTGGCGTTGCTCACGAGCTCGAAGCGGACCTGGCCGGACCCTCCCGTGGCGCGGAAGGTGGTGCCCCCCAGCACTGGCACGGCCGGACGCTCGATCTCGATGGCCAGGGTCTCGAGGCAGCTGGGCGAGGGTCGCACCGGCTCCTGGGTGTCGTCGACGCCCCCCGAGCACCCGACGAACCCGACGACCACGCTACCGAAGGCCCACCACATACGCACCCCCCAGGTTCAGCCCCTGCTGCGACGACAGGGGTGCGCCGACCAACAACACCGGCACGCCGTCCACCGTGTCGGCCCACACGCCCTGCCCCAGGCCACCCCCCGGGATGTGCCCCTCGCCCCCCACCACCGCGAAGGGCACCTCCTCGATCCCCGGCACGGAGGCGTCGAAGCGGTAGACGTGCACGCCGCCAGCGAAGGTCACGGAGCCCTCCGATCCGTTCGGTGCACCCACGGCGAGCGCCACCTGACCCTCTCGCTGCGGATCGGCCACCAGGGCCACGGAGCGTCCGAACAGCGCCGAGGGCGTGGGCCCCACCACACCCCAGCGGCCCAGACCAGGCCCCATGGGGTGCACCTCCGTCTCGGGAAGCAGACCGGGGGCCACGTTCGCCTTGGGCAGCCCCGCGAGGTAGGAGCCAGGCACGATCCAAGCTCCTCCGAGCTCGTCGGAAGCGACTCGGACCTCGGTGCCGCCAACGGCCAGATCGGGCACACCGTCGCCGTCGAAGTCGCCGCCCCCCGCCACGCTCTCCCCGGCGAAGTAGTTGGCGATCCCCGGGCCCACGGCGGTGATGCGGGGCCGGGTGGCGTCGCAGGTGGCCCCATGGCCCCAGAAGACGCGCACGATGCCCTGGTTGTTGACGCCCGCGTCGTCGATGGAGGCGCCCACGGCGAACTCGTCGCAGCCGTCGCCGTCCACGTCCCCGATGGCTGCCACGGACTCGCCGAAGCGCGTGTTGGTGGCGCCCGGACCTTCGTACACGTCGGGGTCGCAGATCACGGTGATACCCGCGTCGTTGGGGCGACGGCCGCGGACCAGGGCCACGCCTCCGTTGGCTCCCCAGCTCCGGCCCGAGAACAGCACGTCGTCGAACCCATCGCCGTCGTGGTCGAAGCCCGAGGCGACACCGAAGGAGTTCGCCCCTGCTTCGATGCCGTAGGCCACGAACGCCGGGGTCTCGGACACACCCGCCGCACTCCCCAGGTGGATGGCCACCGAGCCTGCGTTGCTCAGGCTCCCCGGACAGTCCGACGGGTTGGCGTAGCTGCCGTCGAAGGCGTTGGGGCGCTCGTCGGAGCGCATCAGCACGACCAGGTCCTCGGTGCCGTCGCCGTCGAAGTCGCCCGAAGACGCGAGCCCCTGCCCGCGACGGTCGTAGGAGTCGTGACCCGCATGGGCCAACCCATGGGGCGCACCCACCTGCGAGAACACCCCTTCCCCCTGCCCGTCGAAGCGGTAGACCTGCCCCGCATAGAGCCGCTTGCGCTCCAGATCCACGTCGGAGGCGGACCCCACCAGCAGATCCTCCCGTCCGTCGCCGTCCACGTCCATCACCGTCATGCTGCGGCCGTGGTCGTTCCCCGCCGCCTGCCCCGGCGCGTTCAGCTCCGCGAAGGCGCCCTCGGCGGGTGCGAACACCACGCGCCCCACGAAGGCACCCGGCCCGTGGGATCGGCCGGCCCAGGCCACCAGATCCACGCTCCCGTCGCCGTCCACGTCGCCCACCGGCGCTGCGGCCTGGCCGAAGTAGCTCTCGGCCTCGGGACCCCCGACGTTCACCAAGGTGGGATCGGCGTCCGGATCACCCGACGAGTTGGCCACGGTCTGCCCAGACCACACGCGCACCCGGCCTGCACGGGCCGTGCCCCCGGGTCGCTGCCCGCGGGGCTCGCCCACCAGCACGTCCGAGCGACCGTCGCCGTCGGCGTCGGCCACCAGCACCCACAGCCCCAGGTAGTTGTTGAAGCCGTCTCCGTAGACGGCCCAGTCGGCCTCCTCGACGAGCACGGGCTCGGTGGCGGGTCGCCCGTCATCGTTGCCCGACAGGAACACGAAGGCCCCCCCTGCGCCCGTCACGCCCTCGTGGTCGTAGCCATAGGCTCCGGTGACCACGTCGTCCCGGCCGTCGCCGTCCACGTCGCCCAGGTCCACCATGCGACCCAGGGACCCGTTGGTGTCGAGGGTGTTGGCGAAGATCCGCACCGGCTCCTCGCTCAGCAAGCCGTCTGCGGCGCCTCGGTACAGGGCCACCCAGCCGTAGCTGGAGCCCGACCCGAAGATGCCCTCGTCCACCGACGACACGGCCAGATCGCAGCGTCCGTCGGCATCGGTGTCGCCGGCCGCCATGCCCAGCAACCCCACGCGGCTGTTGGTGACGGAGGTCCACTCCCCCGCGATGGGGTCGAGGCGCAGGCCGTAGCGGATCACGGAGGGCTCGCTCGCCAGCGCGCCGTCCGCCCCGCCCCGAAACACCATCACCGCTCCGGTGTTCGTCGGGTACACGTCCTCCGAGCGATCCTCGTGGCCATAGGCGCCCACCGCCACGTCCACGAAGCCGTCGCCGTCGAAGTCACAAGCAGCCACCGACGACCCCGCCGCATCGCCGCCGTAGACTCCGCGCAGCGTGATGTAGGGCTCGTCCTCGAAGAAGCCTCCCGACACGCCGCGCCAGATGCGCACCAGCCCGATGCCGCCGCTCGACAGGTCTCCCCCGTCGGATCCCGCGATCAGATCCAGCTGACCGTCCCCCGTGACGTCCACCACGTCGATGTCGCGCCCGAGCAGATCGAACGTGCTGTTGCCCGAGGCGACCCAGACGGGATCGGGCTCGAAGCCTCCCGCTCTACCCGCGAACACGGCCACGGAGCCCGAGTAGAACGTGGTGCCGTTGGTCTCGATGTTGCCCATGACCACGTCCACGTGACCATCCCCGTCGAGGTCCCCCGGAGCGAGCAGCCGCCCCTGCAGGGACGCCTGACCGAACCACGTCGACGGCGGCACGTAGGGGGCGATCACCTCGTAGGACACGACGCGGCGGAACCCGGCGAAGCGGTCGAGCACCTCCACCCGCCCCACGCCCACCGCATCGGCGCGCAACCCAGCGCCAGTGGAGACAGCCGGACCCGACAGCACGTCGAGATCGAACACCTCGCTGCCTCCGGCGACCCGAGGCACGAAGGTGCTGCCCAGGGGCACCGCCCAGCGCTGGGTGCCCCAGACCTGCATCGACGCGTCGAGATCCACGGAGATGGTCACACCGACGGTCTGTCCCGTCAGCACGTCCACCACCTCCACCCGATCCAGCCCCTGGTTGGGCCCGGCCTCGTAGGCACAGTCGCCGCTCACGGAGCCGCCGCTCGTCAGCGACGCCGCCTCGCACTCGAAGGAGCCCGAGCCCCCCGAGATCTCGAAGGTGAAGCCCGTGCGCGGCAGCACCGTGGCCGCCTCGGGCAGCACCTCGAAGGGATCCCCCACCCGCATCGTGGCGGTGGCCTCCCCCGCACACCCCAGATCACGGACCACCACCGTGTCGATCACGCCCAGCTCGTCGGGAGCCAGGTAGGTGCCCGTGAGCTCGCTCACGGAACCGTACGCCGGCTCCTCCAGGGAGTATCGATACGTCCCCGTGCCCCCCGTGGCGGTGAGCTGCACCACCGACAGCGGCCCGAGATCGGTCTCGAGGGGCTGCAGAGTCAGGGAGGGCGCACAGGCCTGTCGGTCGGGGTCTTCCGTGGGATCCGGAAGGGAGGGTTCGGTAGGCTCGGACCCCGAACAGGCCCACAGGAACGACAACGCGAACAGTTTCATACATCCGAGTCTACAATGCGGACATGTGGGTTGCATTCTTCCTCGCGTGTGGCGGACAGTCCGCCCTCGACCTCCCGTTTCAGCAAATCGAGCCATATTCGGCGACCTTGCTGGCCAACCCGGTCCGTGGCGTCGCCACCACCGACGCCTCCGTCGTGGTCGACGTCGAAGACCAGTGGCGATGGATCCACCCCGATGGAGAGGTGGAGCGCCTGTTCCCCTGGACCGGCACCATCCGCGGTGCGGCACAGGTGGGAACGGACCGCTTCGTGCTCGTGGACCGCGTCACCGTGGTGCGGGGCAACACGGCGGTGGACGCACTGCTGAGCGACGTGCTCCCCGGCGAGCCCGAGTCACTGTGCAGCGACGGAGACGCCGTCTGGATCCAGACGGACCAGGGCGTGGTGCTGTGGCGCGCGGGCGTGCTGGCGGAGCTACGCGTGGACGGGCGGCCCATGCCGGGGCCTGCCGCCTGCGGTGGGTCGCTGTACGGCGAGCGGGTGGCCTGGCTGGCGGAGGGGGAGCTGCTCCACGCCTTCGCTGGCAACGGTGCCGCCTGGGCAGTCTTCGAGACCACCGCGTTCGCCGATCCCGTGGACAGCGTGGCGGTGGACGGCACCGGCTGGGCCTGGGTCACCAGCGCGGGCGCGCTGCACGCGCGCACGTCCGACGGGTGGCGCGAGGTGGTGTTGGAGGTCGAGGCCCTCGAGGTCTTCGGCGGCCGCGGCTCCGCGGGCGTGTGGGTGACCACGACGGATGGTCTGCGCTGGGTCGACGCGGAGCGGATCATCGTCCCCACTGGGCCGAGCCTCGAGGGCGCTGAGTCGGGGGGGCTGCAGACCGACGCCGTGGGCAGGCTGACGGTGTCCGACACGGCTGGCGTGCACCAGGTGGCCATCGATCGACCCCTGTGGCTGGACGGTCCACTGGAGGGTGCGGTCGTCGCAGAGCCCGTGTTGGTCTCGCTGTCGGCCACCGCCCCCGAGGAGGTCACCGGCCTTCGCCTGCAGCTGCGTGGCGGCGCCGACCCCCTCGATCTTCCCCTGTCGGAGGGCGCAGCCGTCTTCGACCCGCAGGGGCTGCCCCCCGGGCCGTACGTGCTGCGCGCAGAGGCCACCTACGCCGACCGGACCACCGTGGTGGAGCGCAATGTGGAGGTGCTCCCCGCAGGCAGCATCACCTGGACCGCGCACGTCCAGAGCATCCACGAAGGATCGTGTGCGGTGTGTCACACCGGCTCCACCGAGACGGTGCTCGACGGACCCGAGGCCTGGGAGGCATCCATCGCGGGCATCCTGGACAACGTGGAGTCGGGCGCCATGCCTCTGGGGGGTCCGTCCCTCGCTCCGGGCGACATCGCCTTGATCCGTGCATGGCGGGACGGAGGCTTCACACGATAAGCTCGCCTTTGGTTACAGGGGGGCCGCTTGACTGCGTGGCTGGTAACGATGTCGTTGTCCACGGCGTTCGCCGAGGACCCCACCTGCCCGACGGACGGACCGTGGCTCGATGGCCACGCTCATCTTCGGGCGATCTCCCTCGATCTATTGGGAGTGGTACCCAACCCGGGAGACCATGAGCTGCTCGTCGACGGCGAGGTCCCCGAGTCCCTGATCGACGACTGGCTCGGCCGTCGCGCCTTCGCCACGCGAGCGTCGCGCTTCCACAGCACCTTGCTGTGGAACAACGTCTCCGACCAGCGCGCCATCAGCAACCAGGCCTTCCTGTCGAGCACCAGCGGGATCTACTGGGTCCGCACGCGGTCCGACGACTACCGAGGCTTGTTCAACCAGCACTGCGGCGACTTCGAGGCCACCTTCGACGCCAACGGCGAGATCGAGACGGTGGATCTCGGTGAGGGCGTGGTGCAGGAGGGCTGGGTCGAGGTGGAACCCTACTGGTCGAGCGGGACCACGGTGAAGATCTGCGCCTTCGACGCCCAGGAGGCTCAGCTGTCCCCCGCGGGCACGGACTGCAGCACCTCCGCCTCCTTCCTGGATCCCACCTGTGGGTGCGGTCCGAACCTGCAGTGGTGCGCCGTGGGCAGCCAGCACGCCAAGGTGATGCGGGCCTTCGACGAAGACATCGATCTGCGCGTGGAGAGCGTGGCCCTCGGCCAGCGCCCCTGGATCGAGCTGCTGACGGGTACCACGGGCTACGTCAACGGACCCATGGTGGACTTCTTCCGCCATCGCACCCAGGTGCCCGGCGGCGTGCGCTTCACCGAGCTCGGCGTAGACGTCGACGTGCTGCCGGATCTGGCCTTCGACGAAGACGACACTTGGGTGGAGGTCGACCTCGGGGAGCACCATGCCGGCGTGCTCACCTCCCCGGGCTACCTGCTGCGCTTCCAGACCGGCCGCTCCCGCGCGGACCGGTTCTACAACTCGTTCCTCTGCCAGGCCTTCCAGCCCCCCGACGGTGGGCTGCCCGACATCGAGGACCCCAACCCGAGCCTGGACCTGACGGTGCGCGCGGGGTGCAAGTACTGCCACGCCCTGCTCGAGCCCGCATCGGCCCACTGGGGGCGCTGGACGCCCTCGGGGGGTGGCTACCTCGACGCCGGACAATACCCGGCCTTCGACGCCACCTGCGCCGAGTGCGCCCGGGGGCGGGTGGACTGCCCCGACTACTGCAACCGCTACTACGTCACCCGGGCGCTGTCCTCGGAGCAGGATCCCTACCTGGGCTGGCTTCGCGCCTACGAGTTCCTCGAGGATCGACACCAGCCCAACGTGGAGCTGGGGCCAGCACTGCTGGCGCAGCAGGGCATGGTGGACGGTCGCGTGCCCAGGTGTGCCGCCGAGAAGGCCGCCGAGTGGCTGCTCGGTCGTCCCGTCACCGAGCGTGACGAGGCCTGGCTCGATCAGCTGGCTGCCGACTTCGTGTCGTCGAACTGGAACTGGCCTGGCCTGGTCAAGGACATCGTGACGTCCGACGCCTACAGGAGCGTGCAATGACTGCCATCGTCGTGACTCTGCTCGCGGGATGTGGTGGGAGCACCGGCTCCGAGCCCACGGCCGACGTGGACCCCCTGGGCCAGGCACCCCTGCCCACCGACCAGCTGCGCGGCTGGCGCCGCATGGACATCCAGCAGCTCGATGCCTCCATCCGGCGCGTCACCGGCGGCATCGGCTGGGACGACTCGCGAGGCAACAGCGAGTTCGTGGCGCTGTCGGCCACCCTGGGCGTGCCAGACTACCTCGACGTCACCACCGAGGATCTGCAGCCCACGCTGCTGTTCCAGAAGTTCCTCGACGACGCTGCCCACGAGGTGTGCGACGAGCTGGTGGATCGCGAGGCCACCGGCGGAGCGGGCAACGTGCTCCTGGTGGGGCTGACCGCCGACGACACCTTCGCCGAGCACCGCGCCGAGATCGAGGGCGCGCTGTCGTCGGCGCTGCTGCGCTTCCACGGACGCTCCGTGGCGACGACCGACCCACAGCTCGAGCCCTGGACCTTCCTGTTCGAGTCCACCGAGCTGGTCACCGAGAGTCCACGCTCTGCCTGGCGTACCGTGTGCGTGGGGCTGCTCACCCATCCCGACTTCTACACCTACTGAGGTGGCTGTGCCGAACCAACGTCGACATCGTGGTGCATCGCGGCGTGACCTGCTCCTGGGGGGCTTGGGCCTGGCGGGCGTGGGGGGCTTCGCGGGCATGCCGCTGGTGCGTCACCTCGCCCACGCCGGTGCCGCCGGCCTGGCGGACCGCTACTTCGTGTTCTGCTACTTCTCGGGGGGCTGGGACATCCTGCTGGGGCTCGATCCCCGCGATCCGGGCGTCTTCCGTCCCGATCTGATCCAGGACACCCTCATCGACCCCGGCTACGCCACCCTCGACGTGGACGGCTACCCCGATCCCGACCTGGTGGACACTCCCGTGGCGGGCATGACGCTGGGGCCCTTCGCGCGACCGCTGGTGCCGCTGGCGAACCAGCTCGCCATCGTGCGCGGGATGAGCATGGAGACGCTCACCCACGAGGTGGGGCGGCGGCGCTTCATCACGGGCAAGCCGCCCTCGGGGCTGCTGGCGCGGGGGAGCTCCATCGCCACCACGCTGGCGGCGAACCTAGGCTCCGAGGCACCCATCCCCAACCTCTCGGCGCGGGTGGAGTCCTACAACGCCGATCAGCCGAGCTGGTCCAGCGCCCTCAAGGTCGACGACGTCGACGATCTGGTGCGCGCGCTGGCGCCCGGCTCCTCGTCGTCTTCACAGGGCGAGCGGGAGCGCCTCGACGCGCTGATGGCGCAGACCGGCGACTGCCGCATCAACCAACGCTCCGTGATGCGCACCGACGCCCTCGACCTGCGCGCGGGGGCTCACGACCTGGTGTCACAGGAGCTCGACAGCCTCTTCGCCTTCGGCGACAACACGCCACAGATGCAGGCGCTTCGCGACCACTACGGCATCGGCAACGACCTGTCGTCGTCGGGAGCCCAGGCAGCCATGGCCGTGACGGCGCTCACGGCGGGGATCAGCCGCTGCGTGTCCATCCAGGCGGCCTCGGGCCTCGACACCCACTACGACAACTGGCAGGACCAGCAGGGGCCACTGCAGGAGTCGGGCTTCGAGGTGGTGGCCGCGCTCGCGTCGGATCTGGCCTCGCGGCCCTACGGCAGCTCGGGTGAGAGCTGGCTCGATCGCACGGTGATCGTGGGCTTCAGCGAGTTCTCGCGCACCGCGCTCCTCAACTCCACGGGAGGCCGGGATCACTCGCTGACCAACGCCTGCTTCCTGCTGGGCGGGGGCGTGCGCGGCGGCCAGGTGATCGGCGCGTCGTCGGACGTGGGCATGGGCCCTCGGGCGGTGGATCTGGCCACGGGCGAGCTTGTCCCGGGCGGTGAGATCGTGCGACCGGAGCACGTGCACCGGGCGCTGCTGAGCCACATCGGGGTGACGGAAGACGTCGCTGATCTGCGGGTGGAGCCGCTGTCGGTGCTGTTCACGGGGTAGCCCGTCAGGGGACCACGGCGGCTCGTCGGACGAGATCGAGCTTCGGGTAGTCGACGAGCGCTGCATCTCCCTTCGCGCCGAGCTTGCCCTGCGACGGCCCCGCTCCCCTCGGAGCCCCCTCGCCGTAGCCGCCGTACAGCGCGTCCACCACGTCCATCCCCTCGACCACGGTACCGAAGGGGGCGAAGCCCATGCGGTCGAGCTGCACGTTGTCGCGCAGGTTGATGTAGAGCTGACAGGTGCGGGTGTTCGGACCGGCCATGGCGAAGGTGACGCGTCCACGCTCGTTGGACGACACCACTGGATCGTCGGGGATCTTGGCCTCACGGTAGGCCGTGTTCACCGCGGGGTAGGGCGACAGCCCCCACTGCACCACGAAGTCGGGCACCACCCGGTAGAAGGACATGCCGTCGTACACACCCGCCTGAACGAGCCCGTGGAAGCGGTCCACGCCACGCGGCGCCCACTCGCGCACGACCTCCACCACGAAGGGCCCCGCCGTGGTGTCGAAGCGCACGCGGAAGGTGTCGGGAGCAGGCTCGCTGGACAGCTGATCGGGATCGGTGAGGGCGGGATGCGCCCAGCGAGGCACCGCGGGGGGCTCGGGCGGAGGTGCAACGACCTCTGCGGGCTCCTCGACGATGTCCAGCGCGGGCGGCGCAGCGGCCTTGCCCTCCTCCTCGCTGGGCACGACACTCGCCCAGGCCACAGATCCCCAGAGCACTCCGATCATCGCTGCCCTCCCTACCTAGATGATGCGTCAGGGGGAGCGAGCGATCCAGGCGGTGCGCCGCAATGCGCCCGTGCGGGGGTGGGCGCTCTGCAGCACCCCACCCGGCGGACGCCCGATGGCCACCAGCGTCTGCACGGGATCAGGTTCGCGGCCGTCCACCCGCTCGGGTCGCAACACCAGGCGGCCTGATGGCTGCAGGAAGCGCTGCACGATCCGGTCCACGAGCGCCGCTCGCCGCGCGCTGGGCACGTAGTCGAGCCCCACGCACACCAGATGGTAACGCCCAGCAGGCTCCCAGCTGCTCACGTTGCCGGTATGGATCCGGCCCGCCAGCTGCGGTAGGCGACGCCGCGCCACTCGGGCCAGGCGCTCCGAGATCTCCAGCCCGTGGGCCTCCACGGGCACGCCGCGCTCGGCGCCCCACGCCTCGAGACAGGCCATGAGGTGGCCGTTGGCACAGCCCACGTCGAGCACGCGGACCGGATCCGCCTGCAGATCGTCGGGCAGCGCATCGAGGACCAGCTCTCGCGACCAGCGCCACTCCTCGGCGTCGCCGCTCTTGCCGGATCCCCGGTGCGGATCGTCCGACGACAGGTAGGCGTCCACCAGATCTTCTTCGATGGCCTCGTACCACTGGGCCTCGTCCAGCTCACCGCGGGCCAAGCGCTCGACGCTGTGGGCACACGCCGCCTTGCACCAGTCGCCGTCGGCCTCCGGCAGCCCCAACACCCGCGCCGCCCACGGCAGGGCGATCCGAAGCTGACGGCTCTGGAAGCGCCGCACACGAGGCGCGTCGGGAATGCCGGGCAGGCCGGCGGCAGCGGCGAAGTGACCGGCCACCCAGGCCACGTGGTCCCCCACATCGGGTGCGAAGACGTCGGGCAGCGGCCCTCCCTCCAGGCGCAGGCTCAGAGCCATGAACGCCAGATCGAGCCCCGCGGGACCGAGGCCCGCATGGTTCCAGTCCACGAGGAGTGCCGCCGGTCCGCGCACGCACAGGTTGTCGCTGCGTAGATCGAAGTGCAGCACCACCTGCGGCGCGGTGTCCGCTCGCGCCTCGGCAGCCCGAAGCACCGGAAGGGCCGCCTGCAGCCACGCCTCGCTGCACATCCG
The DNA here is from genome assembly GCA_019634415.1 of Myxococcales bacterium. Taxonomy (GTDB): domain Bacteria; phylum Myxococcota_A; class UBA796; order UBA796; genus DRPG01. The sequence continues at coordinate 15,752 of JAHQVJ010000078.1, read as the reverse complement.
CGTGGACAGGAAGGGCCCAGGATCCGCCTCGATGCGCCGCCACGACGACGCGAGGGGAGCCAGGTCCAAGGGAGGCCAGCTCGACACCGGCAGCGCCTCCACCGCCGCCACGGTGGCCCGCACCCGGTCGAGATCCCCCTCCTGCCAGGGAGGTGGCCACCGCGCGTCGGACAGATCCTCGAGCACCAGCAGCGGCCGTGTGGGGTGGTCCGCATGCCCTAGCAGCCCCGGCGCCACCTGGGGGCCCGGCGCCAGACGCTCGTAGGCAGCGATCTCGGCTCGTAGCGCCTGCGCCGTGTAGGGCGTGGTGCCCACCTTCACGAAGGCGCGTCCGCCCTCGGCCAGCGTCACCCGCCACCGCTGGGCGGGGGTGTAGCCACCCTGCACAGCCTCGGCCTGCGCCACCTCGTGCCCCAGCACCTCGCGCACCCGATCCCGCAGCTCGGCGTCCACGGTCACCCCCCGATGGAGGTCATTACCCCGTCGAACGCCCGGAAGTCACCGTCGAGGTGCGCCTCGTGGCCCGCCACCTTCGCCCACACCCGCGCGCGCAGCACCGCTTCGAGGGCCTCGTCGCTCATGCCGCTGCGGAGCAGATCGCGCAGGCTGGGAGCGGCCTCCCGCGACAGGCAGGTGCGCATGTGCCCGTCGGCCTGCAGCCGCAGCCGGTTGCAGGCCTGGCAGAAGTGCTCGGTGATGGGCGAGATGAAGCCCACCGTCTGCCCCGTCTCCGCCAGGCGCCAGGTGACCGCCGGCCCCCCGTCGGTGGTGCGCCCCAGGGGCTCCAGGGTGAAGTGCTCGCCCAGGATCTGTCGCATCTCGGCCGCGGGCAGGTGCCGCTTGCGCCGGTCCACGTCGGAGAAGGGCATGAACTCGATGAAGCGCACCACCACGTCGGGCCGATCCGCGAAGTGCCGCACCATGGCCAGCACTTGCTCGTCGTTGGTGCCCTTGATCACCACGCAGTTGAGCTTCACCGGCAGCAGCCCCGCCTCGCGGGCGGCGTCGATGGCGGCGAGCACCCGCGACAGATCTCCGCCGCGGGTGATCTCGCGGAACTGGTCGGGATCCACCGAGTCGATGGACACGTTGATCCGCTTCAGACCTGCCTCGGCCAGCTGCTGCGCCCGCTTCGCGAACACGTGACCGTTGGTGGTCATGGACAGGTCCTCGATGCCCTCGATTGCGCCGAGCATCCCCACCAGGCGCTCGATCCCCTGGCGGATGGTGGGCTCGCCCCCCGTGAGCCGCACCTTGCGCGTACCCATGCGGGCCAGCGCGGCCACGATCCGGGTGATCTCCTCGAAGGTGAGCAGGTGGGCACGAGGCATCCACTGCAGCCCCTCGGCGGGCATGCAATAGGTGCAGCGGTAGTTGCACCGGTCGGTGACGCTCACGCGCACGTAGGTGTGGGCCCGGCCGTAGGGATCCAGCAGCGCCCCACTGGTGGGCTGCTCCATCCCCTCGACTCGCGGCGGGAGGCTCACGCTCGGGCCCCCTCGCCCACGCGCACCTTGCTCGCCACGGCGGCGGCGAGGCTGGCGAAGGCGTCCGCCACCGGCCCCTCCCCCAGCGCCGCTGGCACTCCGACGTCGCCGGACTCTCGCAGCATGCTCTGCAGCGGGATCTGGGCCAGCAGATCCGTGCCGTAGCGCGCGGCCACGTCCTTGCCGCCGTTCTGGCCGAACACGTAGTCGCGCTCGCCGGTGGGCAGCTCGTACCAGGCCATGTTCTCGACCACCCCGAGCAACGGCACCTCGAGCTTGTTGAACATGGAGATCCCGCGCACGGCGTCGGCCAGTGCTACGGTCTGGGGCGTGGTCACGATGACCGCGCCAGACAGGTCCACGGCCTGGATCAGCGTGAGCTGGGCGTCGCCCGTGCCCGGCGGCAGATCGATGATCAGGTAGTCGGTGCCCTGCCAGTTGGCCTACTGCAGGAACTGACGCACGGCGCTCATCACCATGGGGCCGCGCCAGATCATGGCCTCCTCGGGGTCCACCAGGTGCCCCATGGACAGGCAGCGTACGCCGTGGGCGAGCACGGGCAGGATCTTCTTGGTGCCCGCCTCCACCATGGGCCGCGTCTCGGCACCCATCATCGTGGGCACACTCGGGCCGTAGATGTCGGCATCGAGCAGGCTCACGTCGTGACCGGCTCGCGCCAGGGCCACCGCCAGGTTCACCGACACCGTGGACTTGCCCACCCCGCCCTTGCCCGAGGCCACGGCGATGATGTGCTTGACGCCCTCGATGGGCTGCTTCTGGATGGGACCACCGTGGGGTCCCATGCCCGGCCCGCTCATGCCCTTGACGGCGTCCTTGCGCGCGCCCCCCGCCGGTGGCGGAGACCCACTGCCCGCCATGCGGGGAGGCGACCCGGCGGGCATGGCGTAGACCTTGCCCTCGAACCCGAGCTGGCGCAGGTTGCCCTCGATGGCCTGGCTGATGGCCTGCCGCGCCTCCACGCCGTGCCCCTCGGTGAAGTGCAGATCGTAGATGAGGTCATCGCCCTTGGGACGAGGATTCTTCACCATGCCTGCCAGCCACACGGAGCGGCCGGAGACCGGATCGCGCACGCGGCTGGCGGCGGGCTGCAGCATGGCAGTGGGATCGACCTCGGACATGACGCGTGCAGCTCCGGATGGGATGAGTCGCTGGAAGCGGACCGCTGCTGTATCGAGCGGATGGGGCGTTGTCAGCGACGAGCAGGACGGGTACGCTCCGGCCATGAATAGCTGGGCCCCCGCCCTTGCCGCCTGCGCCATGCTCCTGCCCGCCCCGGCCCGCGCCGAGTGGCCCGAGGACGTGGACCTCACCAGCATGACCGAGCACGACGGTGCGCCCGTAGTGGACCGCGAGCTGCTGGGCAACAGCTTCCGACAGCTGGTGATGGAGCTCGGCACGTTGGTGTCGAACAAGCCCATCACCCCCACGGAAACGCTGGGGATCCATGGCCTGGAGGCGAGCCTGGGCGTGCAGTTCGCCCTCACCGAGGCACACGATCGCCTGGCGCAGCCGAGCCCCTGGGCCCGCGCCCACGCCACCGAGAACAACGCGCCCTACCTGATGGTCCCCACCCTGTCGGTGCGCAAGGGGCTGCCCCTGTCCACCGAGATCGGCGGGCACGTGGGCTGGATCGGCGGCACCTCCACGGGTCTGTTCGGGGGCTGGGCCCGCGTGGCCGTGCTCGAGGGCTACAAGCCCATCCCCGACGTGGCCCTGAAGATCGGCTACGCCGGGTACGTGGGCAACGATCAGCTCGACGTCGGCGCCCTGGACCTGGGCGTCACCTTGGGCACCACCTGGGCCGTGGGTCGTCTCCCCGGCGTCAACACAGGCCAGATCAGCCCCTGGCTCAACTTCACCACGGTGCGCGTGTCGGCCAACGCCACCCTGCTCGACGAAGAGCTCGAGCAAGACATCGGCGCGCTGCGGTTCGCGGGCACCGGCGGAGAGGGCGACAACCTCGCACCCGCCATCGCCTTTCCCCAGTTCGGCGCCGGGGTGCAGTTCACCTCGGGCAACGCCCACATCCGGTTCGCCGCCACCTGGGCCGTCGCCACCATCCCCACGGTGAACACCGGGCTGGGCGTCACGTTCTGACCTGGCTCGCCGCAGCACTCGGTGCGGTCTGCGCCTGGGCCGGTCTGCCCCCCGTGCGCATCGATGCGATGGTGAGCCCCGATCTGCGGGAGGTTCGGGGCACGATGTGGCTGCCCGAGGCCTGGGTGCCGAGCCTGACGGATCCGCTGCCGCTGCTGCCCGAGCCAGGCGACGATCTGCGCACGCTGCGGACCTACCCCGGAGCGCCGAGCCAGGGCGAGATCGAGTGGCAGCACCTGGGCGAGGGCCGAGTGACCTTCCGCAGCCGACTGCCCAAGCGCTTCGGCGCCCTGGGGGCCACGCGACACGGTCTGTTCGCCAACGGCGGCTGGTATCCGCAGCCCATCGTTGCGGATCGGGTGCCGCTGGTGGCCTGGGACGTGCGCATCGCGCTCCCGCCCGGCACGGCGGGGGCAGCGGGCGGCACCGTGGGACACGAGGTGCTGCACTGGACCGGCGACGGCGAGCGCGCCAGCCTGGCGGTGGTGCGCGGGGGCGTGATCACGCCGCTGGTCACGGGGGAGCACGATCTGGTCCTGCTCACGCGACGTCCCCCCAGGAAGCCCCTGGTGCGTCAGCTCGAGGCCCAGCTGGCGCTGCTGGAGGTGCAGCTTCGAGGGGCGGCCGTGCAGGCGCCGCTGCGGCGACGGCTGGTCCGCCACGGACCTGGCCTCGCCTACGTCTCCGACCGTGCCTTTCGCCTCTCGCCGGGCGTGCGCTTCGCCCACCGGCGAGCGGTGGTGCGCGGCGCGGTGGCCGCATGGCTTCCCGTCGTGTCGGAGGCTGGCCCCCATCCCTTCGAGCGGGAGGTGGCGGCCGCAGGCCAAGCCCAGTGGCACGAGGCAGCGCTGCGCGGAGGCGGCGCCGACCAGTTGCTGGGAACCTTTCGCTGGGTGCCCCAGGTCAACGCGCTGCTCTCGTCGCAGAACACGGCCTTCTTCAGCGAGATCCTCGACCGGGTGCACCCGGCCGATCCCGTGCGCGACGACCTGATGGAGGTGTTGGATCCGCACGCCCCCGGCACCGCGGTGGTGGCTCAGCTCGACGATCGCTACGGCGCGGGCACCGGACGCTGCGTGGCCGACGCCGTGGCCACCGGCACCCGCACCGAGCGGGCAGCCGCCCACTGCGGAGCCGATGCCGCCTGGGTGACCCAGTGGCGCGCCCCCTACCCCGACCAGGACTACGTGCTCGACGTCGAGGGCTCCACCGTCACCATCGACCGCCAGGCGCCCGAGGGTGCGCCCCTCGAGGCGTTCGTGGTGCGCATCGACGGAGAGGACACGCCGCTGGTGCTGCCCCCCGGACCCCACACACTGCAGCTGCCGACCCCTCCGAAGCGCGTGGTGGTGGATCCCAGGCGCGTCACCGCACAGCGCAGCCGGGTGCGCGACGCCTGGCCCGCCACCTACGACCTCACCTTCTCCGCCGTCATGTCGTCCCTCAACCTGTCGCAGGGACAGCTGTTCGGCGCGCTCTACGGCACCATCCGCCGCCGCTACGACACCCACAACCTGCTGCTGGGATCGCTGTCCAACAGCCGCACCAACCGGTTGTCGGCCAACCTGTCGTTCCTGCGCAAGGAGGGTCCGCTGCTCGATGGCTGGCGCCGACCGCATCGGATCCGGGCCCGCGTGGGCGCGAGCTGGCTCAACCCGCAGTTCGCCGACACCGACGGGCTGGCGATCGCGGTGGACGGCAGCCTGCAGTGGGCCCACGACACCCGCGTGAGCAGCGACTTTCCCTTGAGCGGCCATCGGCTGTCGGCCACCGTGGGGGGTGGGGCGGTGCCGGCCACGGGGGAACAGTGGGCGAACGCTGGCCTGCGAGCGGTGGGCGTGGGCTCCTGGCACCCCCGCCACGCACTGGCCGCACGGGCATCAGCCACCGTGGCCCTGGCCGACGTCCCCCACCGGCGGCTGGCCCTGGGAGGAGCCTCGCTGATGCGCTCCATCCCCACCCTGCCGGCCTGCCTGGGCGACGACGACGGTCCCTGCACGGTGCTGGCCTCCGAGCGTCTGCTGGGAGCGGTGGAGTGGCGCTCCGCGGTGCTGCGGGATCTGTCCGTGCCCACGGTGCTGGGCTGGGGCAGCGAGCTGCAGCTGGCGGTGGGGCTCGAGGCGGTTGCGGCGCGAGTGGAGGGCGCACCCGTCTGGGCCACCGGGGTGACGGTGGGGGCGCTGGCCCTGGGCGACATGCTCGGCGCCCAGGCCGCCGGAATCGGGCTCACGGCAGCCTGGCCGGTGGCGTGGCACCCCTCGCTGACGGAGGTGCAGCCCACCGCGGTGCCCGAGATCTACCTGCGCTTCTCACAGGCCTTCTGACATCGCCCCTCGTCTCAGCCACAGCCCCGAGGGCACCGTGACGACCGCCACCGACAGGCCCCAGACCACCGCCGACCCCAGCCATGGACCCAGCCAGGGGAACACCGGCACCGACAGCAGCGCGAAGGCTCCCACCGACGCGCCTCCCAGCATCATCGGCCCCACCGCCCCCGAGGGCACCGCGGCACCCTGACTCCACCACAGGGCCACCATCGTGGTCAGGAAGATCGCCGGGAACACCGACGCCAAGCCCGACAGGAAGCCCGCACCGCTCGCTGCGAGCACCGTGGCGACCACGATGGCCGAGGCCGCCAGCGAGCCGCGCGCCACCAGCGTGGGCAAGGTCACCGGGTTGTCGCCCTTCGGCGCCGGCACGGTCGCGAGGCAGGCCGCCGCTCCCACCGCCAGGTTCAGCGCCAGCGCCAGCGCACCCAGCGCCAACACTGGAACCCCCACGGCACTCGCCCCCGACACGACCGCCGTGGCGGCCAGCGACAGCAGCGCCCAGCCCGCGAGGCTCACCCCCACCATCCACGCCAAGGTGACCGACAGCGTGCCCGTCGGCAGGTGGGGCGGGAGCACCCGCCACAGGTACAGGAAGCACGCGTTCACCAGCATGCCCACCGGCACCGCCGCCATCGCCTCCACATAGGTGCCTGGGTCCGACGCCGTGGCCCAGATCCCCCACGACGCCGGAACGATGGTCGTGGGCACGGTGCCGAGCAGACCCCCCACAACCCCGCCGAAACGCTCCACGGCCACGGTGACCGCCACCGCCACCAACCCCGCCAACAGCGCAGGCACCACGAAGGGCACGAACCAGTCCATGGGCGCTGTGTATCCGCCAGGCTCGACGGACCCAACGGGCCTCGTAGGGTTCAGGCTCACAGCCCGTGGCCGAGTGGAGAGACGACATCCACCACCGGAGCACCGATGACACGACTCCCCCTCGCCCTGGGCATCCTGGGCACCCTCTTCGCCTGCCGTGGAAACGACGGGCCCGCCGGCGCGGAGGGCGCAGACGGCGCCACCGCCATCGTGGACGTGAGCACGGAGGCGGCGGGCGCCAACTGCGCCACCGGCGGCTCACGCGTGGACTACGGCGTCGACAGCAGCGGCAACGGCATCCTCGACGCCTCCGAGATCGACGGCACCTTCTACGTCTGCAACGGTGCCAGCGGCGAGCCCGCTCCCGAGGTGCTCGTGGAGTCGGAGATGGTGTTCGAGGACGCCTACGGCTGTGACCAGGGCTACGAGATGGTCTGGATCGGCACGGACGCGTCGGCGGACGGGGCGCTGCAACAGGCCGAGATCGAGACCACGATCACCACCTGCCTCGCGCCCGACTACGACGCCGACGCGGTGCTCAACCTGGTGGACAACTGCCCGCTGGATGCCAACGACGACCAGTTCGACGACGACCTCGACAGCGAAGGGGACGCCTGCGACGCCGACACCAAGACGCTGTACGGCTTCACGCGAGGCGACGACAAGGTGCCGAGCTTCCTCTACACCTTCGAGCTGTCCACTGGTGTGGCCACGCTGGTGGGCGACATCGGCTACGCCATCAACGCCCTGCGCGTGAACCCCGCAGACGGGGCGCTCTACGGAATGAGCCGCATCGACAGCGCGGGCGACTGCGACGTGTGCCTGCTGCGCATCGATCCGTCGGACGCCTCGGCCACGGTGGTGACCGAGGTGAGGCTCGATTCGGGCCCGTACTCCCACTACTACAAGAAGTACAAGAAGTACTACCCGAAGAAGTGGAAGAAGTACTACGGCAAGAAGAAGAAGGTCCAGCCCTACGCGATGGCGTCCATGGCCTTCCTCTCCGACGGCAGTCTGTTCGCCTGGACGGAAGGCGGCGACAAGCTCGTCTCCGTCGACACCAGCAACGGCCTGGCCAGCCAGGTGGGCACGCCCATGGGGTCGTCTCGCCACAGCCTCTCGGCCACCGCAGACGATCAGCTGTTGTTCCTCAACGGCAGCTCGACCTACCTGATCGATCCGGCCGACGGATCGCGCACCTTCCTCGGGTCCCTGCCGGTGTCCATGAGCCGTGGTGACCTCAACCCGGACACCTTGCTGCACGTGGGCGTGGTCTCCCAATCCACCAACCCGACCCAGCTCGATCTCACCCAGCTGAGCACCACCGATGCTCCCGTGGGTCTCGGCTCGTTTCCGATCACGGAAGCCCCCAAGGGACCTTTCCACGGATTCACATTCGACAGGTGAGCAGGACTCGGTCCTCCGGCACGTACATCCGTTACCCGTACTGACTGGAGGTCCGATGCCCGTCCGGGTCGCCACCCACAGCGGTCCGTTCCACGCCGACGACGTGTTGGCCGTGTCCCTCATCCGGACGTTCCTCGATTCCGAGGCGGCAGTGGTGCGCACCCGCGACGCTGCCGTGCTCGACGAGGCCGACATGGTGGTGGACGTGGGAGCCATCTACGATCCCGGTGCGGGACGGTTCGATCACCACCAGGCCTCCTACACGGGCCCGCTGTCGTCGGCGGGCATGGTGCTGGCATGGCTCACCGAGCAGGGCCACGTGAGCGAGGCCCTGTTCCACAAGCTGCGAGCGGGCCTGGTGAGCTACGTCGACGACGTGGACAACGGGCGGGTGGCACCGAAGCCCGACGTGCCCTGCTTTCCGCGCATCGTGGAGGCCTTCAACCACCCCTGCCGCAGCCACGAGGACTTCGACGCTGCCTTCGAGCGAGCCGCCGAGCTCGGCAAGCACTGGCTCGCGGGGTTGGTGAGCGAGCACGAGCGGATCCTCGAGGCCGAGCGCGTGGTCGGCCAGGCGATGGCCAGCGCTGCCGAGTCGGGCACGCGCGTGATCGAGCTTCCCGAGTACCTGCCCTGGAAGTCCGTGTACTTCGCCAACGGTGGTGAGACGCACCCCACCGACTACGTGATCCACCCCGCCACGGACGGCAGCTGGCGCATCGTGGCCATCCCCCCCAAGCTCGGAGACTTCGGCCAGAAGCGCCCGCTCCCCGAATCCTGGGCGGGGCTGACGGACGACGAGCTGGAGGCGGTCACCGGCATCTCAGGCAGCGTGTTCTGCCACAAGAACCGCTTCATCGCCGTGTTCCGCACGCGCGAGGGCGCGGTGCAAGCCATCGAGAAGTACGACCTGCACCGCCGCGCGAGCTAGCTCTCCAGGGCTCGGTTCAGCAGCTCGTCCAGCTCGCGACGAGCGTGCACGATCTTCGAGAGCAGACCCAGCTCGATGGCCTCGTCCACCTCGACCCACCGATCGCGGTCCATGAGCTCCTCGAAGCGCTCGACACTGCCTCCCGTGCGCTCGGCGTACAGGCGGTGCATCTTCTTCTTCAGCGCCACGATATCGGCTGCATGGATGGCCAGATCTGCCGCTGATCCGCGCAGGGTGCCACTGATCAGGGGCTGGTGGATGAGCAGCTTCGCGTTGGGCAGCGCCACCCGGAACTCGGGCTCCGCGCACAGCGAGATCACCGATCCCATGGACCAGGCCATGCCTGCCACCACCGTCACGATGGGCGCCGACACGAATTGAGCCGTGTCGTAGATGGCGAAGCCCGAGTACACGGCGCCACCAGGGGAGTCGATCCACAGCACGATGGGCTTGTCGGGATCCGCCCGCTCCAGGGCGAGCAGCTGCCGGTTCACCTTCTGCGCGAGCTCGTGGTTCACCTGGCCACTGATGAACACCGTGCGCGACTCGAACAGCAGCTGATCGATGGGGGTGAACGGAGAAGGCGCTGCGGTGGTGGGGGTGCTCTCTTCTTCCTCTTCGTCGGACATGCCGGTCTCCGCGTGAGTACACCGAGCCTCTATCGTCGAAAACCTTCAGGCGTGCTCGACCTTTCCCCGCAGTGTCTCGACACCACGGGGGGCCATGCGGATCTGCACAGCGCCCGAACGGAATCGACCGTGGGAAGCGCCACACGGCGCCGCTACCTTCCGACACGAACCCACCATCGGAAGGCAACCATGTACCTGCGTTATTCACTCATCCCGCTCGGGATCTGTGCCGCCCTGGCCGGCTGCCCGGCCCCCGCGAGCCCCATCGACACCACCCCGACCACAACCGCTCCCACGACCTCCACACCGATCCCTACAAAGCCAGGCGACTACGCCGCTCGCGGGGAGCTGGCGGTGGGACACTCCGTCCACAGCGTCGCCCGCGACGGCAGCGACGAACTCATCGTGAAGGCGTGGTACCCCGCGGACGCGGAAGGGCTGGGCGAGATCGACTACCTCGTGTCCCTGCAGCTGCTGGGCTTCCCATCCGATCCCATGCCCTTCTTCGGTGCGGCCCACCTCGACGCCGAGCCCCTCCCTGGCCCCTTTCCCTTGGTCGTCCTGTCCCATGGATTCAGCGGCAACCCGGAGTGGTACCTGGATCTCGCCGAGCACCTGGCGTCACGGGGGTTCGTGGTGCTCGCGCCCGAGCATGTGGAGCTGGACTGGCAGCTCGACGTGGTCGCCGCGTCTGCGACCCGGCCGCTCGACGTCTCCGACACCCTCGACTTCGCCGCCGACGGTCCCCTGGCGACCGTCACCGACACCGAGCGCGTGGCGGTGGTGGGTCACTCCTATGGTGGCTACACCGCCCTCGCAGCGGCCGGCGCCCGCATCGACACCGGCGCCCTCGCTCGTCGCTGCGAGACCGTCACGGATCCCTTCATCGGTGCCTTCTTCTGCGATCCGTTCCTGGCGGGCGAGGCCGATCTGGCCGACGCGCTGGGCCTGGACGACGTGCCGACGGGCCTGTGGCCATCGCTCGAAGACGATCGCGTGGACGCCATCGTGCCCATCGCCGGCGACGCCTACCTGTTCGGCGACGAGGGCCTGGCCTCCGTGCGCGTGCCCGCCTTGATGATCGGCGGCACCGCCGACACCGGCACGCCGTGGACCTGGGGCGCAGACCAGGCCTTCGACGGCGTCGGAAGCACCTGGCGCGGCCTGGTGGGGCTCGAGGGCGGCGAGCACATGCTCCCCATCACGCACTGCGACAACATGCCGTGGACGGCCGCACTACCCAAGGGCTACGCCGACCTCTTCTGCGCCGATCCCGCCTGGGACAAAGACGCAGCCCACGCCGTGATCCACCACGTCACCACGGCCTTCCTGCGCCAAGAGTTGTCCGACGACGCCGCCGCAGCAGCAGCGCTGGATCCGGCCGAGCTCGACGCCCCAGAGCTACACGTCGTCGTGGCCCGATCCAACTGAGCGGTCCGATGCTGCCGCGCGTTGGCGGCGGATCATCTCGATGAGCTCGACGTCGTCGCTGGTGGACAGCAGCACACGCCGGCGCCCGAGGACCAACACGACCCCACGCCGGAAGAGGAAGGGAGGGCTCGGCCACGCCGCCGCCCCGGCGATCCCCGTCAGGGCCCAGCCACGCCGGGGCTCACCGACCTCGCGCCACGACCACGACCACGACGAGGCCCCCAGCGTCGCGATGCGGAGCTCGTCCTCGAAGAGGAGGACCGTGCGGGGCACCCGCGACACGCCCGCCACCACGATCAGGGCCAGCGCCCAACCGGGCAGGCTCGACAGGAGCGCCTGAGCGGCGTGGCTGTCGAGTGCCCGGGCTTGTTCGTGTAGCCAGTGTCCGCACCAGGCCGTCGCCAGGACCACCCCGACGAGTCCAGCCGCCAGCCAGGGAAGCATCGCAGGCATCCACCTCAGGGAGCCGAGATACCGAGGCCCCGTCGTCTTCGACCACGAGGGACCAGGGCGCATCAGCCACGCGAACGACAGGCCCACGACGAGCCAGCCGCTCCAGCGCACCAGCGGAGCCGCGACCTCGCGGGGGCGCACGATGTGCTCTGTGCGGCCGAAGGGAGCCACCCGCTCCTCCACCCAGGCCGCCAGCTCCTGACGCTGCACGGAGCGCCCCAGCTCTGCCAAGGGCGGGAACCGCGGAAACACCTGCGGAAGCCCTGGCGCGCGCATCGTCGCCAGCTTGTTCAGGTGCCGGTTGGTGAGCAGCAGGGGTTGAATCGCCCGCTCTCGGGTCTCGATCCACGCGTCCTCCGACATCGAGCCGGCACGAAGCTCCTCGAACAGGTCGACAAGGACCTGCCGAGTCTCGATGGCCCGAGCCGGGGGGACCTCGGCAGACACCGAGATCAACGCGTGACCCAACGCCAGCGTCATCCTCGTGCGCGTCCCGTAGGCGAGCTTCCTGCGCACCCGCAGGGCATCGTAGGCCCCATTGTTCAGGGCGTTGCGCAGGATCAGCGCCCGCACGTAGTCTCGCTCGTCGAGGGCGGGAATGCGCCAGCGAACCCGGACCAGCGCATCGGCACGCTCCTCGAACGTGAAGCGCCGGACCACCCCTCGATTCGACCATGGGGCGGGCTCCCGATCGGCGAGCTCACCGTGGGGAGCCAGCGAGGCGAGACGCTCCTTCAGAACAGGGCGCAGCTCTTCGAGCCGCAGACCTCCCACCACCGTGAGGGTCAGGTTCTGTGGCCCGAGCCAACGCTGCTGGAACCGCTCCACATCGCCAGGCTCGACTCGCGCCAGCGACGCTGGGCTCGGAGCCGTGGCAACGACGATCGACTGCGGCAGGCCGAGATCCAGCTGGAGCCACGTCGGCGGCTCCGGAGTGAGGGATTCCCACCAGCGCACCATGGACGCCCGTCTCGACGCGTCGAAGCGTCGGTGCATCGCGAGTGCGCGGCGCCCCTGCACCACCTGCTCCACCGTGAGGGTACGCGGGGTCAGGGCCTGCTCCACGAGCCGACTCAGGGCGTAGTCCATCTCGTCGCTGGGCACCTGTACCCACGAGCTGATCAATCCCCTCTCCACGCTGCCGCCGACGCTCCCTCCCATGCCGTCGATCCGAGCGCGCAGCTCCGCTTCGGTGTGCTCGGACGCGGTGGTACGAAGCAGCCACTCCGTCAGGTGCGAGAGCCCGGCCAAGCCTGCTGGCTCGACGATGGAGCCAACGGACCACCACGCCGTGACGCGCACGTCCTGCTCTGCTGCCATCGGCTTGATCCAGATCCGGGCCCCCGATGGCAGCTCCTCTGCGTGCCATCCCGAGAACGGATCATCGGCGTCGAGGGGTGCGGCGGCTGCAGCGCCCCAGATCATCCACTGGAGGAACACTCGGCCTCCTGCAGCTGCCGGATCTGACGGACCAGATCGCCGTCCGCGGCGGTGTGCACGAACAGGACCATGCCGCTCCTGAGCTCGACGGCCACGCCGCTCCGGAAGACGGGGCTGAACGGTACGGCGATGTGGCGTGATCTCCACAGCTCGTGCAGGCGACCCACGCGAGCGTCCCGCACCTGCTCCAGCGGCCAGCTCCACGACCATGGCCCGAAGGTCTCGATGCGCAGCTCGTGCTCGAGCAGGAGCACCCTGGCCGGGAGCATCCACACCACACAGAGCAGACCGACCCAGCAGGCCGCGAGAGCCACGATCCACAGGGGTCCTGCTCCGTCGTGGGTCCACGTCAGCGGCAGCGCGAGGATGCCTGTCATGACGCCCACGAGGCACCCCGCGACCCCAATGACCGGCGAGCGAAGGCGCTGCACAGAGCGAAGTCTCGTCAGATCCACGGCGCGCCCACCCCACAGCCAAGCCACGAAGAACGGCAGCCCCGCAAGCGCCAGTGCGAGCAGTGGCATCTGCTCGGGCAGCGGCAGGTCCGTCACCTCGGAGCGTCCGTGCGGCTGCACGCGATCGTCGATCCATCGAGCGAGCTGCGGTCCGGAGATCTCAGCCCACTGCTCGGAGACGGATGGCATTCCCTCGAAGGCCTCCGACAGGAACACGACAGTCCAGGAGTCCCGGTAGAACGCGCCCGGCAGCTGGTGGGCAGCCAAGAGCCGCGTGAGCTCCTCGTCCCGCTCCCGTTCGAAGCGCACCGACTGCGCACGGTCCCACTCGTCCGACGGCGACCGCAGCTCGTCGTAGATGGCCAGCATGCGTCTGTGGGCTGCATCCATGGCGTGAGCCGGTACCTCGGCCGACACCTCGAGCGTCGCGTGGCCCCAGCTCACTTCGATGTTCCCATCGACCCCATAGGCAAGCTTGTCGTCGTAGCGCAGCGCCTCGATGACGCGACGCACCATGAGGCGATGCGTCAGCAGGAACGGCGCCACGTCGTCGGGGCCGAGGTGCGGCACCCGCCAGCGCAGGCGAATCCGACCATGGGTCGCATCGCCGAGGTAGGTCCTCCTGGACACCTCGGGTGACGGGTCCGCCGGCACCACGTTTCCGTGCCTCTCTCCGCGCCTCGGGATCGTGTCGAGGCGGGCGACGAGCTGCCTCACCAGGGCATCCACATCTCCACCACCCACGACGCTGAACGTGAGGTTCTGTGGGCCGTACCACTGCTCCCACCAGCGCTGGACGTCGTCGGGTGTGATCCGATGCAGCGACTGCCAGTCACTGGCGCGGTCGCGGAGGCGCTCGGGCAGGCCGAGCTCCTGCTCCCAATAGGAGATCGGACTCGAGGAGAGGACGCCTGCCCCGGGCAGCGCTGGCGGCAGCAGGTCGTGCTCCCGGATCACCTCGCGCCGATCCTCATCGACGCGCTCGGCGGGAAAGGCACGAGGCAGCGTGACGATGTCGGCGAGGAAGCTCGCGGCGAACGAGGCCTCGCTGACGGGCACCTCGAGGTAGTAGCGGGTGTGGTCCACGAAGGTATGTCCGTTCCTGCCGCCCCCCCGACTCCACACCTGTCGCAGGAGCTCCTCTTCGGAGACGTCGGGTAGGAGGGAGAGCAGGACGTGCTCCGTCAGATGGGTCAGCCCGGCTAGGCCGTCGGGATCGTGACCCCGGCCCACGGGCACGTAGACCGAGATCCGCACTCGCTCCCCAGGCAACGCCTTCGACCAGATCCGCGCTCCGGACGCCGCGGCGGTGGATTGCCAGTCCGCAAACGGGTCCACCTGCTCGGTCGGGGCTTCCTCGGGAGCATCGGGTATCAGCGGGTCTCCTGGTTCCGAGGGAGACTACCGAAGAGGCAATACGAGCGCGGTCAGCCTGTGTCACGCGTTGTCGCTCGGCCAGACGAGCCGGGCGCTACGTGCCGGCAGGACTGTCGAGCAGGAGCTCGACCTCGACGGGTTCGGTGATGCAGAGGCGCGACCGAGGGAAGGTCCAGTCGAAGGTGATGGCGATGGACGGCTCGTCCACGGCGTCGCGCCCCTCCGCCACGTCCGCGGGACATGCCTCCTCGGACAGGGGCACGAGCTCCGCTGCCACCGCCATGGGCTCGGGGAGGCAAGGTCCCAACCCTGCCTCCCTACGACCGATGGTGATGGCCTCCCGTGTCAGCCGACCGGCCCACACGATGGGTCCCTCGTCTTCGGGACACACCACGGCGACGTCCTCCAGCAGCTGAGTCAGCGGGCCGCTGTCTTCGTTCACCGCGGTGATGCCTGCGCGGAGCATCGCAGGCCCTTCGAGGGCGCGATGGAGATCTGCGGCCACCAAGACCTCGGTCTCGGCAATCAGCCGGTTCTCGTTGCGAGGGACACACGCCACCACCAAGGTCATCCACCACACGTGCTTCACGGAGCACCTCCGCATGGGAATGTGGAGGTGCGCGGGTCTGGATCGGCCTCTGATCGCGACGATCAACGGGGTTGATTGTCGCGATGCTACAGGTTGCCGCTCCGCGCCTGGACTTGCAGCACTCCCTGCACTCGCTCGCAGGCTCGCTCGTTCCAGTCCCACTGCAACCCCGGATCAGGCGCGCTCCGCTCGATCGCGACGATCAACGGAGTTGATTGCCGCGATGAGTCTACGTCACGGAAGGCGAGCCGGAAGGCTGAAGCTCGGCGGAACCTCTCGTGTT
>JAHQVJ010000077.1 GCA_019634415.1 Myxococcales bacterium | reverse complement strand
GGCTGACGCCAGACACCTGACCACTACCGGCTGACGCCTGACCACTACCGGCTGACGCCTGACCACTACCGGCTGCCACCTGACCGCTACCGGCTGCCACCTGACACCTACCGCCCGACGCTCATCGCGACAGTCAACGGAGTTGATTGTCGCGATCAGTCAGTAGCCGAAGTGAAGCACCACCCACTTCCGCTTCTGCGCCATCGCCAGTGCCGCCAGCATGCGGTCCAGGCTCGCCGCGCACACCTCCGGCTCGTGGCGGCGGTACATGCGGAAGTTCCACTGCGTGATGGCCTCGAGCAGCTCGGCTCGCGCCGACGGTGCTCGGACCTCCGCAAGCGCTCGTCGATCCGTCACTGCGTCGCCCAGCAGGGGAATGCCCGGGGCGCCCCCGCCCACGCCCAGCGCGACCCGCACCGGATCCTCGCAGTAGCGGGGGCGGGCCACCCAGTGCCGCTTCGCCAGCGACGTGGCGCGCTCGAAGGCCGCCTTCAGCCCATCGGCGTCCGACACGGCCTCGGCGTCAGCTGGGCGCAGCACGAACAGCCCCATGGGCGGATCCTCCGGATCCTGCGTGCCGACCACGGTGGTGCGCGCGCCGGAGTCGAAGGTGCACGGTGGAGGGACCGCCGCGTCGCCATCCGCGCGCACCGACACCCAGCGTCGAGGCAGGAAGGTGCGGTCCTCCTGGAGGTCCACCGCCAACGGAGCCAGCCAGTGCTCGGCCTCCGGCGTCGGAGGGCGCAGCCACAGCGCGTCCCCGGCCGCACACACCCGCAGCGGTGCCGACAGCGGCACGTCCTCGGTCACCTCGATGCGCCAGCCACCGGGCGCTCGCTCCACGGGGAGCTGCGGCCAGATCAGACCGGCGCGCAGCGTCACCTGGCACAGGCCTGCCTGGGTGCAGCTGCCCGTGCTGGCGCGCCCGCTGGGCGGAGGGGTGGGGGGCACGGCCGGATCGGGCGTGGCCGTGGTGAAGAAACGCTGGCGGATCGGCGGACCGGTGTGCTCGATGACGCGGGTGCGGCCAGCACCCGCACCGACCACGAATCCGGCCGCGTCGTGTAGCGGGCCCAGCGAGCGCCCGCCCGCACCCATCCACACCTCCGGTCGCTCCCGGAGGGGCAGGGAGGCTGGCGTCGGCTCCGGCGCGTCGGCGGGCCGGACCAGGACAGCACCTGCGTCGCCGGTGGCCACCACGGCACCCGAGGGGTGCGCATAGACGCGGCGCAGGCGGTGGGAGGTGCCAGTGTGCACGGGCTCGAAGCCGCCGGGCGTGGACCGCACGGCGACGCCGCCCAGCCCCACCGCCCACACCGTGCCCGCAGCGTCCACGGTCACGTCGTACAGGCGGTTCGTGACGATGCCCTCGTGCACCGTGGCGCGGGCGCCGTCGAGCTGCACCAGCGTGCCCCCGGCCCCGATCTCGAAGTTGCTGCCGGCCACCCAGGCTCGCTCGCTGGAGGCGGCGAAGGCGCTGCCGTACTCGTAGTCGTCGCCCGCGCGCAGCAGCACGCGCGCACCACCGTCCATGGCCCGCACCACACCTGCATCTCCGCTGAACCACACCGAGCCGTCCTGGGCGGTGTGCGCGGATCGGAGCTCGAGGCGATCCACCCGCTTCAGCGCGCGCCAGCGACGCTTCCCGGCCACGCCGAGCACGTCCAGGTCGCGCTCCGTCACCACCGCGTACAGCTCCGCGCTCGAGGGGCCTCCCACGGCCACGACGCACTCTGGCAGTGCCTCCACGTGGCTCCACACCCCCTCGGTGGAGCGCACCCAGACCTCGCCACAGCGCTCGTGGGCCACCCACTCGCCGGAGGGCAGCGCCGAGAACTGGTGCACCTCCGCCAGGGGAGGTCCCGGACGCCTGCCGATCACGCCGTCCTGCAGCGTGCCCTCGATCCACTGACCGTCGGCGCTGGCCGCCACCCAGCCGTCCTCGCCCTCCCACACGAGCCCCACGATGGCGGCTCGGGTGAGCCGAGGCACCACGTCGCGTAGCACGGTGCCGTCGTAGTGGACGATGCGCCCGGCGGCGCCCACGATCCACACGTCGTCGGGCGACCGCACGTCGATGGCCTGGAAGGGGCGCACATCGGCCAGCGATAGGCGCCAGCTCGGCACCTCGGGCGGAGCCCCCGCCACCGGGACCTCCACCAGCGCTCCGTCGACCAGCCGCCACACTCGGTCCCCCACGAGCCACAGCTCGTCGCCGACGAGGGCGGCATCTGCGAAGGCGTCGCCCGTCTCGGCCACCAGGGTCGCGGCGTCGCCCTCCAGGCGGAACACCTCACGGCGGGTGATCGCCCAGCCCCCGAGGCCGTCGGGATCCAGCACCAAGGCGGCTCCGTCCTGCGTCGTCGGCAGATCCGGCCGCCGCTCCACGGGACCTTCCGTGGGACCGGACATCAGGTGGCCCCGGTCGCCCAGGAGCCAGCGCCGACCGGCGGCCACGGCCTGGGCACGCACGGTCTCGCACGAGGGATGATCCACGAAGGTGCGCTGTCTGATCTCGTCGCCTTGCCGCTCCGCCAGCCGAGGACGCTGCGCGTCGGAGCACAGCAGATCCGTGGGCCACGCCCAGGCGCGGGAGCCCTCGACGTGGAGCTGCTGCACGTCGCCGCGCCAGCTGGCCCAGCGCGCGCCGTCGTAGTGCGCGAGCCCGTGGCGCGTGGCGATCCACAGATCGTCACGGGAGCCCCCCACGCCGTGCAGGTCCGTGTGCATCAGCTCCGTGCCGGGCCAGATCTCCGCCGTCGGCGTGGAGCTGGGATCCATGCGGTCGAACACCTCGGCCACGGTGGGCACGGGAGGTCGCAGGGGGGCGTCCACGGTGCCGTCGCGCTGGATCCGGAGCAGCGTGCCTGCGTTCCCCACCGCCCATACGGCGTCGTCGGTGGCGACCACGTCGTGCAGATCCTCGATGTGGCTGCCGGGATGAACGGACACGAACCCGTGCTGTGAGCCCGCCAGTGCGCTGCTCGCCACGACCCACAGCCACATCGTCGATCCCCCCGGAGGGGCGACCATACGCGATCAGGCGGTCCCTGCGTCCTGCAGGGCGTACTTGGCGGCCATGCGGCCCGATGCGGCGCACGCCACGATGCCAGCGCTGATCACCGAGGCGCCGCACAGGTACAGCCCGTCCAGCGGCGCCCGGGCGCCGAAGCGGAAGGGCGGCGTCTGATCCACCGTGTGGGCCAGCCCATAGGCGCTGCCCTCCGGAGCCAGCGTGTAGCTCACGTTGGTGGCAGGGGTGCCCACCTCCCGCAGCACCACGTGGTCCGACAGGCCCGGAAGGTGCTTCTCGGCCCGCTCGATGAAGTGGTCGGCGATGTCGGCCTTCAGCGCCTCGTAGTCCTCGCCCCGCTTCATGGACTTCTCGCCATACCAGCTTGCGAAGGGCTCGTGACCACACAGCGCCACGATCTCCACCGTCTGCATGCCCTCCGGGGCCAGCCCGCCGCCCGGGTCCTTGTTGGTGGGCACGGTCAGGAAGTACCCCCCGATGTTGCGGTAGTCGCCCATGGCCTGTTCGCTGAACAGCGCGTCGATGTCGGTGCTGTCGTAGTTCCAGACGTTGGTGCTGCCGATCTGGGAGGTGTCGAGCGCACCGTCGACCCCCATGAAGATGCAGATGGAGCCGTAGGAGTACTCGGTGTTGCGCAGCTTGCGCATGAGCCGCCGCGGCAGGTGGTCCTCGCCCACCATGCCGTAGGTGGCCGTGGCCGATGCGTTGGAGATGACCTGTGTGGCTCCGAAGGTCTCGCCCTTGGCCGTGCGCACGCCGCGCACCTGCTGGCCGTCGTACAGGATCTGCTCCACGCGCCGGTTGCGCAGCAGCATGGCGCCGTGGCCTTCCAGGGCCTCCACGAAGGCGTCGCGCAGGTGCCCGGCGCCTCCCCGTGGCACGAAGGCCCCGCCGGCGTAGTGCGCCAGCAGCGCCATGTGCATCCAGGCCGACATCCGCGAGGGCGGCAGGCCCAGATCGCCCACCGGCCCGGCGAGGGCCGCCTTGAGCTGTGGCTCCGTGAAGTAGTGATCGAGGCAGTCGCCGAGGCTGGCGCGACTCCAGCGAAGCACCGAGGGAAGCCGCCGCGCCATGGACAGACCAGCACGAGCGCTGCGCACCTTCATGGCGTTGGACAAGGTGTAGTCCACGTCTTCGATCAGCTTGAAGAAGCGGTCGAGCCCGCGGCGCTCGCGTGGGAAGTCGGCAGCCAGGCGGTCGCGGAAGCGGTCGAGGCCCTTGCAGTTCTTCACGTCGTAGTCGGGGAACACGTAGTGGTCGAAGCCGTCGGGATCGAGCTCGGCGAAGTCGACGTGCTCGAGCCCCAGACGGTCGAGCAGTCGCCGGAACGACCCTCCCCGCTGGCACTGACCGATGTAGTGAAGTCCCGGATCGAAGTTGAACTTCTTGCGGGCGAACGGGTTCGTGTAGCCGCCGAATTGCTTGCCGGCTTCGAGGACGAGCACCGACTGGCCCGATCTCGCGCAGGTCAGCGCAGCCACCAAGCCACCGATTCCCGAACCCACCACGACGACGTCGTACTGCTCATCCATGCGGTTGCTCCTGGGGTCGATGGGCGCGGAGGAGCGCCTCGACCATGGCGTGAAGGATCTCGGGGGCCGTGCGGCCCATCGCGAGGGTGTGGGCGGAGTGCAGGCTCGCCACGCCGTGCATGCCGGCCCACATGGTGTGGGCGATGGTCAGCACGTCACCGGTGATCACGTGCGCGTCGGCGGCGTGCTGCACACACTCCATCACCACGGACCACGCGTCCGTGGCGGCGTCTGCCAGCTCCACGTCCGGCGCCCCCTCGGGCTCCCCCATCTGGAAGATGACGGCGAAGGCCGCTGGCTGCTCGGTGGCGAAGTCGAAGTAGGCCTGCGCCATCCGTCGCAGCCGGGCCTCGGCGCTGACCACGTGCACCTGACTGTGGCGCAAGGCGGCGGCGAAGCGGCGAAACCCCTCGGCGCGCACGGCGGCGAAGATCTCGGACTTGCCCCCTGGGAAGTAGCGGTAGGGCGTGGCATGGGAGCATCCCAGGGCGCTCGCGAGGCCACGCAGCGAGAAGCGGGCGTACCCCTCCGACACGAACAGGTCCAGAGCCACGTGGGTGGCCCGCGCACGAAACGCGTCGACCTGGGCTTCGGTGAGGACTGGGCGTGCCATGGCGTCTGTTTACGCTGTTAATTTTACAGTGTCAACTCAACGTCCACGTTGCCCACGGGTCGAAGGGTGGGCGGGTTGGACCGAAGAGGGCCTCATCCACCGCGAGGTTCCGATGGCCAGCTCCCTTCGTGCCCAGTTCACGCCCGTCTACGGTGCGTTCCTGAGTCTGGTGGGACTCTCCTTCGCAGCGACGGGGTACATCTCGTCCCAGCAGGCCGATGACGGGCTCGTCATCAACCTTGCCGGTCGACAGCGCATGCTGTCGCAGAAGATGTCGAAGGAGATCCTGCAGTTCAACGCCTTTGCGCGCGCCCAGAACGCCGCCGACGTCTCCAAGATGGAGGATCAGGTGCGCGCCACCATGGGGGTGTTCGACACCACGTTGAGTGCCCTGAAGGACGGTGGCCGCGCCCCCACTGATCTCGCACAGACCCAGTTCGCGGAGCTAACGGGGACCCAGGACCCGGAGACGGCGTCGCAGCTGGGGGTCGTCCAGGCCAAGTGGGAGCCCTTCCAGGCAGCGCTGAACCAGATCCTGGCCTCCAAGGGGACCGACGAGGCCGCGACGGCCTACGTGGTCGGCAACTCCGTGGACCTGCTGAAGAACATGAACCAGGCGGTGGGCCTCATGCAGGAGGACGCCGAGCGGCGCGTGTCCATGCTGCTGGTGGTTCAGTTCTGTCTGTTCTTCATCGGGATCGGCTTGGTCATCTTCGGCTGGCTGAACCTGCGCCGTAGCGTCACCGAGCCGCTGGTCGAGCTGAAGTCCGTCGCCGAGCGGCTGGCCTCGGGCGACCTCGAGGTGGACGTGCCGCCGCAGGAGGTCCTCGAGCTGCAGAACCTGGGGAACAGCTTCCGGGAGATGCGCGACGAGCTGAAGTCCACCATCTCCAACCTGAAGTCCACCGCCGACCAGAACGCCAGCCTGGCGGAGAGTGCCGCCGAGGCCACCAAGTCGAAGAGCGAGTTCCTGGCCTCCATGAGCCACGAGCTCCGCACGCCCATGAACGCCATCATCGGCTTCGCGGGCCTGATGCAGAAGCGCCAGCGGGTGCTTGCAGCAGAGAGCCTGACGGCGCCGGGTCAGAAGGCGCTGAGGAAGCAGGGCGCCCACCTCAACCAGATCGAGGACGCCGCCACTGGCTTGCTGCAGCTCATCAACCAGATCCTCGACATCTCGAAGATCGAGGCGGGTCACATGGACGTGTTCCTCGAGGACACCACCGTCTCGGATCTCGTCAGCGGCGTCACTGCCACGGCCATGCCCTTGGTGCAGAAGAAGGACAACGAGCTGGTGGTCGACATCGCCAACGACGACGTGGTGATGCGCACCGACGTGACCAAGGTGCGGCAGTGCCTGCTCAACCTCGTCTCCAACTCCGCCAAGTTCACCGACAAGGGCACCATCACCCTGACCGTGAGGGGCCAGCGCGACGACAACGGAACGGAGAACGTCGTCTTCGAGGTGACCGACACCGGCATCGGCATGACCGAGCTGCAGGCCAGCCGGATCTTCAACCGCTTCACCCAGGCCGACAACTCCACCACGCGTCGCTTCGGTGGCACGGGCCTCGGCCTGAACATCGTGAGGCAGCTGGTGGACATGCTCAACGGAGACATCTCCGTGACCTCGGAGCTGCATCGCGGCTCCACCTTCACCCTGATCCTGCCACTGAACGCCGAAGCCGAGTCTGCAACCGACGAAGGCGGCGACGTCGTCATGTCCAAGGCCGTGGCCTAGGCCCAACCTGCATCGAGGAGCTGTCATGTACAACGTCGTCGTCATCGAGGATGACTTCATCAACCGAGAGTTGGTGGGTGAGCAGTTCGAGGAGGTGGCGAACGTCCGGACCGCCTCGAACGGTCAGGACGGTCTGGAGCTGGTGCGTCACGTTCGGCCCGATCTGGTCGTGCTGGACCTGAACATGCCGGTGATGAACGGATTCGACTTCCTCACGGCCCTGCGCGCCCAGGGGCTGACCATGGCCGTGGTGGTGGTGACCGCGATGGACCTGCGCAAGGACGACTTCGACTTCCTGCAGCAGAACTCCGTGGCTCGGGTCTTCCAGAAGGGCCGGTACTCCGAGGAGGACCTGCTGGCTGTACTTCACAGCGTCGTGGGGGTGTAGCCATGTCCTTCATTCTGGTGGTGGAGGACAACCCTGCGAACGTGGCGCTCATCAGCGAGGTCCTCGAGGACGAGGGGCACGACTTCGTGGTGGCCCGCAACGGTGCAGAGGGACTGGCCTACGCCTTCGACCTGATGCCCGACATGATCCTGATGGACGTCAGCTTGCCGCTCATCTCCGGCCTCGACGCCACCTCGATCCTGAAGGGCGAGGCCAAGACGCGCGACATCCCCATCATGGCGCTGACGGCCCACGCCATGGCGGGGGACAAGGATGAATGTCTCCGTGCGGGATGTGACGAGTACGAGACCAAGCCGATCACCCCCGGCCGGGTGATGAACAAGGTCAAGCTGCTCATCGACAACCGCGACCCGGCCTTCGTGGAGCAGCTCGAGCGCACCCGCCGCCACAATGGCATGGCGGTCCGATACGGCGACGACGACGCGCTGCACGATCTCGTGGAGGAGCTTCGAGAGGAGCTGGCGCAGGCGCGCACGCAGCTCGAGGCGAAGGTGTCGGAGGTGTCGTCCTTCGAGAGCCACCTGCAGGAGGAGCAGCGCGTTCAACAAGACGCCCGACATGCCCTGGAGGCCCAGGTGGCCCAGCTGTCGGAGGAGAAGGCGGAGCTGCAGCAGGAGGTGGAGTCGCAGTTCGCCGAGCTGCAGTCCGCCCGAGACCAGGCCCGGAAGGCAGCCACGCTGCTGGCCAAGCGCAGCAGCGAAGGAAGCGGTGCCCCCGAGGAGGCGCTGGCGGCCCTGAAGCGGGCCCACGCCGCAGAGCTCCAGGCGCTCGCAGACGAGCACGGCAGGGCCCTCGCTCGCGCCGGATCGGCGGGGGGGTCCGCGGGCTTCGACGCCCTGATGCGCCGGGTGGAGGAGCTGGAGCGGCGCGATCAGTCCTCGACGTCCAACGCGGCCGTGCTGCAGGCCGAGCTGCGACGCGCGCGGCAGACCGCCTCGGCGGCACAGCGTGCCCTACGCACCTTGCAGACCTCTCTTCGTAGTGCGGTGGATGCATCCTTCAACGATGCGCTCAACGCCAACGTCGAAGCCCACGTCAAATAACTTCAACGAGGCGACCATGATGATCGGAATGCTGGCCTTGATGGGAACCTCCCACGCGGCAGACGTCGACACCACCTTTCAGGCCCAGGTGCGACCGCGCGTGGAGCCCCACTCCAACCGAGACCTGGTGGACAGCGGATCCACAGTGCTGCTGTCGTCTCGTGCGCGGGTCGGGGTGGACGTGGGGGTGGGGGCCTTCAACACCCTGATCCAGGTGCAGGACGTGCGCGTGTGGGGCACCGAGACCAACACGCTGACGGACTTCTCCGCCGATGGGTTCGACGTGCACCAGGCCTACGTGGGCTGGACCAGCGAGAACGCGATGATGCGGCTGGGGCGGCAGGAGATCATCATGCACGAGCACCGCCTCATCGGGTCGGTGGACTGGACGCAGCAGGGCCGGTCCTTCGACGGCGCCCATGCGCGGGCTCGGGTGGGGCCCGTCGAGGTGGACGCCGCTGGCGTGCTCCTCGAGAGCCAGATCCTCGAGGATCGGAACGAGAACAAGGGCATGGTCGCCGTCTGGGGCGGCTATCGACCGAACAAGGCCACCACGGTGGACCTGGTCTACATCGGCATGGTGGACGGCCAGGACGACTCGGTGATGTCCACCACGGGGGCCTACGCCAAGACGGGCAAGGGCATCGTCTCGGGACGCGTGGAGGGCTACGCCCAGACGGGCACGGGCACGACCCACTGGCTCGTGGGGGCGCGCGGAACGGTGGCCCCGAAGGTGAAGGGCAAGCCTGCGGTCACCCTGTGGTACGACGCCCTCAGCGGCTCGGAGGGTGGGGGCGGCTTCGACACGATGTTCGCCACCAACCACAAGTTCTACGGCTTGGCGGACATCGTGTGGTTCCGTACTGGCGCCCACCAGGACGGTCGGGGGCTGCAGGACGTCGCCCTGAAGCTGTCGGCGAGCCCCGCCGAGGATCTCAAGGTGGGCGTGCACGGGCACCTGTTCATGGGCACCACGCCCATCGCGGGGCTCGATCCGGTCATCGGCCAAGAGCTGGACGTGGTGTCGAGCTACAAGCTGGCCGACAAGATCGGCCTGGCTGCGGGGGCGGCGATCTTCGGGGCTCCGGGGGCCGAGGCCCTGGAGGGCTGGGGCTTCGCCCAGGTCGACGCTCGCTTCTAGTTGCGAGCGACGGGTCACTCCCTAGCGGGAGTGCCACCCACCACCATGCCGGGGAACTTCTCCAGGTAGCGCAGCAGATCGGGGCCCACAGCCACCGAGCTCAGGTGCTCGGGGGGCCACGGCGGCCGCAGGGGCTCGAAGTCCGACGCCGACGAGACTCGCGGCCAGTCGGGGTGGGCGATGGCCGAGCGCCCCAGCACCACCACGTCGACGCCAGCGTCGTGGGCGCGTGCGGCGTCGGCGCGGGTCCAGATGCCGCCTGCGGCGAACAGGGGCACCTCGGGGGGCAACGCGTCGCGCACGACCCGCGCCACGGGTACGTCCGTGTCTTCGTGGGGCGGGGAGCCCGCGGCGTCGCTCAAGGACAGGTGCACGAAGTCCGCGCCGGCCTCGGCCACCCAGCGGGCCACCTGGGCGCCGTCGGCGAGCACCAGCCCCCGTCGCCACCAGGTGTCCACCGGGGAGAGCCGGACCCCCACGGCGAAGCCGGGGGACACCGCCGCTCGCACGGCGCGCAGGGTGTCGAGGAGGAGCTTGGCGCGGCCTGCGAGGTCGCCGCCCCAGGCATCGGTGCGGGGGTTGTCCTCGGGGGCGAGGAACTGGGTGAAGAGGTAGCCGTTGGCGCCATGGATCTCGACGCCGTCGAACCCGGCTGCCTCGGACCGCACAGCCGCCGCCACGAAGTCGGCCTGCACGCGAGCCAGATCGCCGGCGGTGGCGCCGCGTACGCCGTCGCCGTCTGCCGTGGTGAGCTTGTCGGGTGCCAGCGTGGCGCGCGCGCCGCCATGGTACAGCTGCACCACCGAGTGAGCGCCCGCCTCGCGCAGGGCCGTGGCCAGACGCGTGAGGCCCTCGACGTGGGCCTCGGAGGCGACTCCGAGCTGGCCCTCCCAGGCGTGACCCTCCTCGCTCACGTGGGCCGCGCAGGTGCTGATCCACCGGAAGCCGCCCTCCGCCCGCGCCCGCAGCCAGGTGAGCTCGTCGTCGCTCAGGGTGCCGTCGGCATGGCTCTGGGTGTTGGTGAGGGGGGCCAGGGCCACGCGATCGCGCAGGGCGAGGCCGCAACGCAGGGTCGGAAGGGTGCTCATGGCGGCCGTGTATCGTGCAGGCGCGCGTCGGATCAGTCCTGCTGAACGGAGATCCAGAAGCCCGCCAGCGCCACTCGACGGTAGAAGCAGGTCAGCTCCTGCAGCTCGGCGACCAGATCGTCGAAGGTGTCGTTGCCGTGGGCCTTGTAGACGCCGTCGTCGGCCATCTGCCCCGCTTCGAATCGATCGCGCAGCGCCTGCTCGTCGAGCTGCTCCAGGGTGTCCGCGGCCTGCATCACGAAGGCGTGCGAGGCCATGCGCACGTGCAGTCCCTGCCCCCCCTTGGCGTGGTCGGCCAGGACCCGGTCCCCGAAGACCATGCGGTAGGGGAGGGTGCGCGCACGCTCTTCGTAGGTCTGCAGGCTCCGCTCCTCGGGGGTGGCCAGGATCCACTCGAGCTTGCCTTGGCTACGAGACCGGGGCCGGTGCCGCCACCTCCGGGGATCCGGCATGCGCTGGAGCACCTGCTGGACGGCTGGCTGCTCGAGCAGCCACCGCTCCTCGTCCGTCGTCGGATCCGCGTCGTGAGGGAGGCTCCACGCTGGAATCTGCCACAGGTGGCTGTCCCATCGATCCACATGTGCTCGGATCAGCTCGATGAGCCCGGTGTCCCGCGGAAACGCTTGGTAGGTCATGTCGAGGCCCACGTGCCCCTCCTTCTCGGTTCACCCACCGGAAAGGCAATGGTCGGGCCAACACCTGGGCACGGAACAACGTCGAGGATGGGCGACTCCACCGACGAAAGTCCGTCGGTTCGACTGACGGTCGTCAGCTCGAGGGGGGAATCGGCACACCGTATACGAGTCGATGTCCATGGATCTGGCCGCAGGAGCACGCCCGAGTAACTGCTGCGCCTCAGTTGGCTGAGCGGCCGATGCCGTCACCGCTGATCGTCCATGCGTTGACTTCTCAACGGGGCGGCGGACCGTCCGCTTCAGAGGCTTTCTGCTTCCCAAGGGTAGAACCCACGGATTCGCTCCGCTCGATAGGTGGACCAGCCGCCGGCCAGCTCCGCTCGTCGGCTCGAGAGCACCAGGTGGAGCGCTGGATCTGCGGGGTCCTGGGGGTCGAGCTCCACCAGGTGTGCGGTGGACTGTCCGCGACCTGCCTCGGTGTTGGTCCGCCCGTCCACCGTGAGCGTGCGGCCGAAGACCGCGAGCACGTGGCCGTTGGGCAGTGCGTCGGCGTCACCGAAGGTGGGTGCGAACAGCTCGCCGAGCAGCGTCTGCCGGTAGGTCCAGGCGAGGCGGACCGTGCCCGACCCTGCGTCGACGTCGAAGGCCGTGACCTGGGAGTAGGCGGCCTCCGGCTCGGGGACGGGATCGTAGGGCGTGTGTCGCACGTTGCCGTTGTCGAACACCAGCACGCGGCCTTCCTCGGTGACGTCGGCGGCGTGGGGGTGGAAGGGCCAGGTCACCTCGCTCGTCGGGGTCAGCAGCGCATCCGCCCAAGGGGGCTGCCAGCCGCTGGGCGTGCCCAGGATCCAGTCGAGCTGGCCCTGTGCGGTGAGCTTCACCACGGCGTCCTGGTGTCGCAGCGTGACGAGGAAGCCACCATCGCGGGGATCGGGGGCGACGGCGTTGGCGTGGGCCCAGTCGGTGGCGGTGTCGCTGTCGCGGCCCAGCTCGAGGCTGTCGAACCCGATGCGCGCCGGATCCAGCACGTCGGACAGCCAGTGCACCGCTGCCGTCTCGCCCGCCTCGGTGAGGACGATCACGCCGTCGTCCACGATGCGGCCCGGCGCCGTGGTGGCGGGATCGTCGTAGGTGAGGGGCACGGCTGCGACGTCCCGCTCGCGTCGCGCCAGCCCCAGCACGCCCCCGTCGGGCAGCGGCGCGGCCTCGTGGTGCAGCGGCCAGGCCACCTCCACGTCCACGTCCTCGGTGGCGCTGGGGGTGACGCGCTGCTGCACCGAGCCCAGCCAGTCCATGCGCAGCACGGAGGGGTAGACGTTGCCCAGTAGCGTGCCGTCGTCGTCGGTCGTCACGGTGAGCAGGTGGGGCGGCTCGGCCCGCTGCAGCCACACCACCTCGAGGTCGGCGTCCAACACCAGCAGCAAGTCCACCTCGTCGGAGGACGCGTCGAGCAGGGTGTAGCCAGCGGCCATCCGCGCCGGATCGTGGGCGAAGGAGGTGAGGGTGGGGAAGGGCTGTGGCAGTGGCTCCGTGGTCCAGGTCAGCTCGGCCTCGAGCACACGGCCTCGCTCGTCGACGCAGGTGATCGCCACGTCGTAGTCTCGGTCGGCGCGCAACCCCAGGAGGGGCAGCGACAGGTCCGCCGCCGGATCGGGCGGCGCGATGCGCCGCTGGTGATCGCCCGAGTCCAGCTGGACGTCGAGCCAGCAGGGGGTGGGTGCCGTGGCCGTCAGCTGGGCGACCAGCGCCACGCCGGACTCGGGGGAAGGGGGGGCCAGCGCGGGTGCGTCGACCCACGAAACGGAGCGGCATCCGAACAGGCCCAACCACCACACGGCGATGTCGTAACGTGCCTTCACCTTCGACGTTCTGCCGCCACTACCTCGCCGGGAGGCGCCATGGATGTCCCGCGGCTCGGTGCGCCGCGACACGCCCTGGTCGGGCGACAGGCCGAGGTCCGGGCCCTGAGCCGCTCACTCGTGGAGCGGCCGCTGGTGACGGTGGTGGGACCTGGGGGCGTCGGGAAGACGCGGCTGGCGCACCACGTGGGCTACCAGCTGCGCGACGCCTTCGTGGGCGGGGTTCGTCTGTGGGACCTGGCCGGGTGCCACACGCGCGAGGAGGTGCTGGTGCGGGTGGCGCGCGCGCTCGATCTGCACACCGTCCGCGCCATCCCGGAGGCGCTGGCGGCCGCTCCCCCCACGCTGTGGGTGCTCGACCCAGTGGAGCCCGGCGCGAGCGCTGTTTCGGATCTGCTCGACGGATGGCTGGACATCGCACCGGAGGCGACCTTCCTCGCGGTGTCTCGCCGGTCGCTGATCGTCCGCGGCGCGCGGTGTCACCGCCTCGACCCGCTGCGGCCCGAGGACGCCGTGGCGTTGTTCGAGGCGCGCGTGGCGGACCACGGGGCCACGCTGGACGAGGCGGCGGGCGCGCTCCTCCCGAAGCTGGTGCAGCGCCTCGGGCTGCTGCCCTTGGCCATCGAGCTGGCGGCCGTGCACGCCGCTGGGGCGCTGTCGGTGGCGGATCTGCTGGCTCACCTCGACGGCACCGACGATCTCCCTCCGGTGTCTCGCGGCTGGGGGGACGGATCGCTGTCGGCCATGGTGCGTCGCTCCTGGGAAGCGCTGCACGAGCGAGATCAGCAGGCCCTGGAGGCCCTGGCCGAGATCCCCGGAGGCGCGAGTGCGGAGGGGCTGGCAGCCGCTCTCGGTGCACCGTTGATGGAGGTACACCATCGGCTCGCGCGCCTCTCCGAGCACTCCCTCGTGCGCGTCTGGCCCTGCCCGGTGCTGGCGCCGGCGCTGCGCTTCTGCCCCTACGAGAGCGTGCGGGCACTGCTCGCCACACGACGTCAGCAGCTCGCGTCGGCTGGCTCGGTGTGGCCTCGCTTCGCCGAGTGGCTGCTCACCGAGGCAAAGGCCCGCCTGACGAGTGGTGACTGGACCAGCGAGGGGCAGCGCTTCCTGCGATCCGAGCACGATGCCCTGTGGACCATCGTGCGCCAGCCCCCGTCGGGGGATCCCGCCGAGGCCGCTCGGGCGCTGCTGTTGCTGCGGATTCCGGGGCTGCAGCTCGAGCCGCTGGCCTACCGCGATGCCGTGCAGCGGGCGCTCGCCCGTGAGCTCCCGCGCGAGCTGGAGATCGCCCTACGCGCCGTGGAGGCGGGGATCCGAGCGCGGCTGGGGGAGGCGGAGGTCGCGACCGAGCGACTCGGCGCGCTGATCGAGCGGCTGGATCCCGAGCTTCACGACGAGCCTCTGCAGCGACTGGTGCTGTCGGAGCACGCCGTCGCGGCCACCGAGGCAGGCGACGGTGCGGCGGCGTTGCGCAGCGCCGAGCGCGCGCTGGTGGGCTTGCCCGCCGACGTGGCGCCCGTCATTCGAGCCGTCCTGCACAACTGTGCGGGCAACGCGCTGCGCTTGCTCGGTCGGCGGGCCGACGCCGAGGAGCACTTTCGAGGAGGCCTCTCCTACCTGCCCGAGCCATCGCACTACCGCGCCTGCATGCAGGCGAACCTGGGCCTGGTGTGCGCCCTGCCCGAGGGCATCGCGCTTCACGAGGGAGCGCTGACCACGCTGGAGCAGCTCGGGGTGCCGTCCATGTCGCACGCGGCGGATCTCGCGCGGCTGCTCGCGTGTGCCGGCCAGCTCGAGCGCGCACGCGGTCGGGCGGAAGCCGCCCTCGAGGAGGGACTGAGCAGTCGGCACCTGGGAACGGCGCGCAACGCGTCGTTCCTGCTCGCGGCGCTGGCTCGGGAGGCGGGACAGCCCGTCGCGGGCCACCAGGTCCTCGATCGGCTGCAGGAGACCTTTCCCCTGGGCGATCTCACCGCGGGCGAGGTGCACAGCTTTCGCCTGACGCTGCTGGCCGAGGTGGGCTCCTTCGAGCGCGCGGAGGAAGAAGGGGAGCGGGCCCTTCGCCGGTTCGCTCGGGTGGTCTCCTCGGTGCCGCGGGACGCCGAGGCGATGACGCTCGCGAGGCTGGCTGTCGTGGCGGTGCTGCGCGACGAGCTGGCGGGTGCCGTGGAGCTGCTGGCTCGGGCGCGCGACGCCGTGCCCGAGCGTCTCCTCGGGTGTGGCTGCGAGCCCGTGCTCCGGGTGGTGAGCGCCATCGTGGCCTTAGCCCATGGGTCCGCGCCTCCTGTCGCGGTGCGCGACGCCGTGCAGCAGGCACGGGCACAGGTGGCGCGGGAGCCTCTGCGGCGGCCGCTCGAGCTGCCCATGCTGGCGCGCTGGGGGCAGCGGGTGGTGGCGCGAACGAGCACGGAGCGAGGCGTCGAGATCCACGCTGCCGGCCGCTGGATGTCCCCCGGATCGGACCGGATCGAGCTCGATCGGTATCCGCTCCTCACCCGCCTGCTGCGGGCCTTGGTGCAGGCCTACGATCGGCAGCCTGGCGAGCCACTCGACGTCTCGGCCCTGATGGAGGCCGGCTGGCCCGACGAGCAGGTGCTCTACGAGGCGGGTCGCTCCCGCGTGTACGTGGCGATCAACCGTCTGCGCAAGCTCGGGCTGCAAGACGTGCTCGTGCGACGGGAGGGGGGGTACCTGCTCGATCCGTCCGTCAGCCTCGATATTAGATCGGATTAGACGCGGCACTGCAAGCCTGGGTCTACCGTCCTGGCACGGAGGATCCATGACCCGACTTGCATCACTGTGTGTGTTGTTCCCCCTCGTCGCGCCCGGTGTGGCCCTGGCCGACGACGACAGCTTCGCCGAGTGCATCGACGACGACCCCGACGAGGTGGAGGAGTGTGCCTGCGAGGTCGTCACCGACGACGACGACTGCTTGCTGGTGGACACCGAGATCGAGAACTTCGACCGCCGGAGCTGCACGCTGCTCGGCGTGGTGTTTCCAGGCAGCCTCGAGAACAGCCACGTCTACGCCACCCGCCTGCCGGTGGGTGACGAGGCGTTCCTCGCCAACGGGGTGCACTACGGACTGGTGGACACCGCCGGCATCCAGTTCTGTGACGGCACGATTCCCCATCGCTTCGACGTGTGGGTGCAGGACGACGCGTTCCCGGACGCCGAGCCGGAGGTGATCTTCTCCTCCATCGAGTTCCCCGAGGTGGTGGACGGCGCGCCGAACACCTTCCGCCGAGTGGAGCTGATTCCGCCCATCCTCGTCGAGGAGGGGCAGAGCCTGTACGTGGGCATCGAGATGATGCGCGACAACGCCACGCCGGCCTTCACCTGCGTGAACACGTGCTTCACCGGGGACTTCACCCCCACGCGCGACGTGTCCTTCTGGAGCAACTCGGCCACCACGCCCTATGCCTGGTCCGACATGCTGGACTTCGGCATCACCCAGCCCCCCATCGTGTGGGCCGACGGTCAGGTGGTGCTGCCCGAAGACGACGACAGCAGCAGCGAGGACGACGACAGCAGCAGCGAGGACGACAGCAGCAGCGAGGACGACGACAGCAGCAGCGACGACTAACGGCGTCCGGGCCATCGCCAGCGTGGTATGGGTCGACGATGGCCCGGTCGGCGACGTGAGTGACATCTCTCGGGTGCTGCGCCTGTGGCGGCGAACCCGGCATCCCGACCTCGAGGGCGTGCTTCGCACGCTCTGCGACGCCCTCGCTGACGATCCGGCGCGAGCGCCCGCGCCCGCGTCGCCCGAGCACTGGCTGTGGCTGCGGCGGCTGCGCAACGGCGACGACCGAGACGTGGACGAGCTCCTCTGCGCGGTTCCACAGGCCGAGGACGCGCTGCAGGCCGCCGAGCGGCTCGAGCTGTTGTGGGGGCGCGGCCCTGATCCGCGCGTGGCTCGGGCTGCCGAGACGTGGCTCGTTTCAGACGTGTTCAGTGTGGATCCCATGCGCGGCCTGTGGTGGGGACAGCTCCGCGTGGCGGTGGAGCACGGGCTGCCGCGGGGCACGGACTTCCGGGTGCTGGCGCGTCGGATCCGCGCGCAGCGCGCCAGCGAGTCGGCGGGAGCCCTCGCCACCTACGTGGCGACCTTCCGCTCCTTGGCCCCGCCGCCGCAGCGCCTGTCCAAGCGCGAGGAGCGGCAGCTCGACCACTGGTGTGGGGCAGCACAGCCCGAGCCCGAGCCGGCCGCCGCCGATCCTCGTGTGGAGCGATTGATCGAGGCCGTGGTGGCGAACCCCCACGACGACGGGCCCCGCGAGGTGCTGGCCGATCTGTGGCTGGAGGCTGGAGATCTCCGCGGCGAGCTGGTGCGCACCCAGCTGCAGGCCGCACGGACCGCGGATCCGGTGGAGCGGATCCGGCTTCAGCGCGACGCGCGCCGGCTGGTGACGACGCATGGCAGCGCCTGGTTCGGCCGCTGGCTGATGGCGCTCACCCGGTGTGAGTGCGAGCGCGGTTTTCCCCATCGGCTGGTGGTCGGCCGGGGCGTGGGCCGGCTTGATCGGCTGCGGGGCAGCCCGGCGCTGCGCACGGTGCGCGTGGTCACGCTGCCCAGCGGGCTGCCGACGTCGCCGGTGGTCGAGCTGCTGGCCGACTCGGCGCTGCAGAACCTGGAGCGTGTGGACGGCCTGCACCTGGCCGCCCTCGAGCGCGTCGTGGAGCGCCGGACGCTCCCGTGGACCACGCTCGAGGTGGCCCTAGCCCCCGGTGAGCCCTCCGTGGACCTGGCTCGCCTCGGGGGGCTGCTCCCGCGTCTGCCGGGGCTCCTGCACCTCGACGTGCCGCTGGCTCGGCAGCACATCCCCGAGCTGCGCCACCTGGCCGTGCCCAGCCTGACGCTGGAGGTCCCCCAGCTGCAGCCGGTGAGCCGCTGGACCAAGGGCGTGTTCTCCACGCTGCCCACGGCCGTGTGCAGGCTGCAGTTGGCCACCGGCGACGACGCCATCACGTTTCACCGCGACGCCTCCGGCAAGCTCACGGAGTGGAGTGGCGCCGGATAAGCTGTTGCTCCCCACCAGGAGGACGTGCTCATGGCGTGGTTGCTGATCCTCACGGCGACAGCCCTTGCATTCCCCGAGCTGTGCAACGGTGTCGACGACGACGGCGATGGTCAGATCGACGAGGGTCCCGTGGTGTGGGGCGTCGATGGCGACGGCGACGGCTACGGCAGTCGCTCGGAGCTGATCCTTGCGCCGGACTGCAGCGAGCGACCAGCTGGCGTGCAGGCCGATGTGCTCGACTGTGAGGGCGACGACGGCGACGTGTCCCCCGATGCGGGCGAGGTCTGCAACCTGCGCGACGATGACTGTGACGGGGTCGTCGACGCGTTCGGCAACTGTGTGGACCGCGGGGTGGGTGCCGGCAGTGTGTTGGCCCTCGTCGGGCCGCCAGGACCCTGGGACGGTGGGGTGGCGGTGTGCGCTGGAAGGGGCGGGGCGCCCGCCAGCATCGACTCCGCTGCGCTCCAGGTCCTCGCTGCCTCCCTGACCATCGGAGCCAACGCCTGGGTCGGTGGCTCCGATCTGGTGGAGGAGGGAACCTTCGTCTGGGAGGACGGCACACCCTTCGTCTACACCCACTGGGACGACGACCCACCCCAGCCCGACGACTGGCAGAAGGTCGGGGGGGAGGACTGCATGAACCTCGAGCACGAGGACGCCAAGTGGAACGACGCGGCGTGTGACGCCGTCTACGCCTACCTGTGCGAGCGAGAGTGCGACACGCAATTCTTCGCCGACGACGACGGCGACGGGCTGGGCGATCCGGCTCGAGCCGTGGTGGCCTGCATGGCGCCCGACGGGCACGTGGCCAACGACGCCGACTGCGACGACGCCACCGCCGCCCTTCCGGCGGTGCTCTACGCCGACACCGATGCCGACGGGTGGGGGGACTCCGCCGTGCGCGTGGTGGGCTGTGCGGTACCGGGCCACGTACAGACCCCAGGCGACTGCGACGATGACGCGGACTCCGTGTACCCCGGGGCGCGCGACGTGGCGGGCGACGGCGTGGACAGCGACTGCGACGGGCAGGACCTTCCCGCCGTCGTCGACAGCGACGGCGACGGGCTGCCCGACAACATCGAGATCGAGCTGGGCAGCGATCCCAACAACCCCGACACCGACGGAGACGGCGTGCTGGACGGCGCCGAGACCTTGGAGGGCTTGCTCGACCCAGGCGGCGACGGGCGACTGGATCCTCCCGAGGTGCGCGTGGGCTTCGGCCTGTGCGCTACCAGCTCGGGCTCTCCTCCGCTCGGCTGGGTCGGATTCCTGGCGCTCTTCGTGGGGTTGCGTGGCCGTCGGTGTGACCCCCGGTACAGACGTCTGCAGGGCTGTTCCGAACTGTAGCGATCTGTTCCATCTGCGCGGTAGAGGCGGCGATAGAGATGGTGGCGGCCATTCGTTCAAGGAGTCGCCATGCTGTTTCCTCGCGGCAGTCGGTTGTGTGTGCAGGTGGGTCTCGCGCTGTGGATCGGGGGGTGCACGTCCGCCGAGGAGTCCACCCCGGGCGGGGTGCTCGAGGTGCTGACGGGGCCGGCAGGCGTCGTGCTGTACGAGGAAACCGACAGTGTGGGGCCTGGATTTTCGCTCTTCGAGGCGGCTGTGCTCGAGGGGCCGGACGTGCCAGCACCGATCCGGTCGGTGGAGGTGCTGGCGGGCTGGACCTTCTGTGCCTACGCGGGGGAGTCCTGGGAGCTGGGGCAGGCCGAGGGGCAGCTCTGCGTGGGCGCCAGCGTCGACACATCTGCCAACGTGCTGCAGGAATTCGTCGAGCCGAGGGTGGTGGAGGCCTACCACGACGGCACCACCGTGGCATCCGTGAAGCAGCGCAGCCTGGTGGTGGACTTCACGCCGTTGGCGGTGGGCATCGCCGAGTGGTCGGGAGGCGTCGTCTCGGTGGAGCTGCAGCCTGGATGGAGCGTGTCGCTGTGGGAGCAGTCGGGCTACCAGGGGGCCCATCGCTGCCTGTCGTGGCTCGACGGCACGGCCCAGATGGTGCCGAAGAGCTGGGTCGACGGGACCCGCTCCGTGGGCGTGCACCACGGTCCGCTCTGCGGCCCCATCGAGGGAGGCACACAGCCCACGGAGCCCGAGCCTGCGCTCGCCCCTGGGGACGTGGCGCTCGCAGTGCCCGATCCGGTGGGGCCCATCGGCAAGGACGATGGCGACGCCTACACCCTGGCCTGTGGGGAGAACCAAGCGCTCATCGGGATCGAGGGCCGGTCCGGGGGCAAGGTGTACCGTCTGCAGCCCGTCTGCGCCGATCTCGTCATCGAGGAAGATCCGACGGGAGCCTACGCGATGGTGCCCGAGGGAAGTGCCTTGGGAGACTGGGCCGGGGGAGGGGGTGGCGACCCGTTCGTGTCGTCCTGCCCCGACGGCGAGGTCGTGGTGGGCGTTCACGGCGGGGTCGACGACGAGCTGAAGCAGCTCGGGCTGACCTGTGCGGCCATGCCCCTGGTGGACGCGGGCGATGGCTGGGCCGTCGAGGCCGCGGGTGCACACGACCTCGAGGGCTTCGGTGGCTCCCGCGGCGACGCGTTCTCGCTTCGATGTGCAGAGCGGGCCGTCGCGGTGGGCTTCGACGTGCAGAGTCGAGGCCACGTCTACCAGGTGGAGGTGCTCTGCAGCGAGGTCGACGTGGTGCTGTGAGCCACGTCGACGCGGTCACTGCGGGGCTGCGGTCTCGAAGGCGTTGTTGAGCTGTAGCTGTAGGTCGAGATCGGCGGACAGCCGCTGAAGCTCGCTACAGGCCGCTCCGCCCACGTCCAGGCAGCGATCGGACACGGCCTGGGCCTTGCGCACCATGCGAGCCGAGCTGCCGAGCTCCACCACCGCGTCGGACTCGTCCAGCACAGGCTGTCCGTCGTCGTCGTGTAGGGGGAACGACCAGGCCGTGAAGGTCTTGCCGCTCACCGGGTCCACGAACGACACCGTGGGCTGATCGGGAGCTGGAGTGACCGCGTCGCCGGTGCCCTCCACGTACATGCGCGACCGGTTGATGAAGGACCGGTCGTAGCCGTGGTTCAGCAGCGCCTTGCCGAACAGCCCTGCGTCGTACTGCACGAGCCAGTAGGCGCCGGGCTGCACGAGGCGCGTGTCCGCGGGCGGCCACGCGGCGTCGGGGGCCATCGGATCGGGGTAGAGCATCTGCCCGTCGTCGGTGACGGCCGGGGCGAGGCGGTCCACCTCGTCGGCCAGCAGCTCTCCCAGCACCACCGCCAGCTGGTCGCGGTACAG
Source organism: Myxococcales bacterium (assembly GCA_019634415.1). GTDB lineage: Bacteria > Myxococcota_A > UBA796 > UBA796 > DRPG01. The sequence goes on along the minus strand of JAHQVJ010000077.1, from coordinate 3,011 downwards.
ATCCTGGTAGCCGATGGCGAAGTTGCGCGGATCGATGGCCGTGTCGAAGCCCAGGAAGCCCGTCGACGCCGTGTTGGTGAGGGTCAGCAGCGCCAGCATGCGGTCCCAGTAGCTGCCGATGCGGGTCTGGCGCTCGAACCAGTGGTAGCCGCTGTCGAAGTTCCACTCCGACTCGTAGTAGGCGCCGCTGATCAGGGGCACGTCGGTGGCACCGGTGGTCGACGGCGACAGCACCTCCGTGCCGTCGGGCCGGGTGATGGAGCGATGGGCGCCCGGCTCGGGCCGCGTGATCACCTGGGTGAGGAAGCGGAAGCTCTCGTCGGTGGCCGCCGTCCAGCCGCCGAAGCCGTTGTCGGCGGCGAAGTACTCGGCTGCGTTCGGATCCGTCTCGGCGTCGAACAGGCCGTGGAAGAGCGCGAAGTAGCGCTGCCACGTGCGCAGGGGGCGGAAGGTGCGCGCGTTGAGCCGAGAGACGTAGGCCGGTGCATTACCGAAGCCGTAGCGCTCGCGGGAGAAGTTGTTGAGCACGTAGTCGTTGACGTAGCGCTCGAACAGGAACTGGTGCGCCTCGTAGGGATCGGCTCCCGAGTCGAAGCGGGCGCAGGTGATCCCCAACGCGAACTCGTCGCTACAGAAACGGTAGGGTACAGCGGGGAAGCCGGCCTTCACGCCGCCTCCGTCGTCGATCACCGCGAGGCCGTCCCCGAAGGTGCCGTTCTCGGCCAGCACGGACTCCAGGCGATCGAGGGGCACGTCGGCCCGCGCTTCCATGTTGCCCGCGATGCCTGGGTACTGTGTGTAGTGCATCTGCAGGATCGACCCGTCGTTGTACCAGAGCAGCACCGAGGGGTAGACGTTGGACATGTTGTAGGTGGCCATGTAGTGCAGGGCGACGTCGTTGGGTAGACCCGGCACCGACTCCTCCTCGGGCACCTCGGTGAACACCTCCACCAGACCAGCGTAGCCGAACTTCACGGCGGCCTCGTCGTAGTGCCCCAGTCCTGCCCAGCCCACGTTGCGGGCACCAGGGTAGTCCATGATGGTGGAATACTGGAACTCGCGGATCCGGCCCTCGCGCTCCGCATCGGTCTCGGGATCGACGTGGCGGGGCAGCACGGTGCCGTCGGCTTGGCGCAGGTCCCAGTACTCGGGACGGTAGTTGATGGCGTCGAAGCTGCCGGCGAAGTTGTGCCGCAGGCCCAGGGTGTGTCCCACCTCGTGTAGCATCACCTCGCGGAAGGTCTGCTTGCGCACGTCGGCCACGATCTGCTCGTAGCTCCATCCCAGCTCGGCGTAGTGCAGCGCCAGCCCCACCAGGCTGGAGTCGGTGAATGCTCCGTCGTCTAGGTCCACAGCGTGCTGACCTGCCAGGACCAGGCCTGCATCGCGCTCCGCGAGAAACGAAGGATCCACCAACTCCAGCGGTGAGCGACCTGCCAGGTCCGACGGAGACGTGGTGCTGGGATCGAAGCCCATCATGCCCACGGCGTCGTCGCTCCACAGCAGATCCGTGTGGGGGGAGGCCATCAGTGCGTCGAAGGCGGCCTGCGCCCCTGCCTGTCCCGCTCCGAAGGCGCCGCTGCGCTGCATCACGTCGCCGGCGTGGGCCATGAACTCCTCGAAGGCGGCCGGATCGGTGGGGCGGGGGGTGTCGTGCAGCTCGGCCAGCTGGTGGGCGAAGCCGTTGGAGATCTCGCCCAAGCGCTCGGCCACCTCGCCCTTCGACCAGGCCTCGGGCATGCCCGCGGTGCGGCCCGCGAGATCTTGCGAGGTGCCGTTGCGCAGGGCGTCCACCCAGGCGTAGACGTTCTCGCCCTCCACGAACTGGTCGGCCGCCATCTCTCCGTTGAGCAGCTGCACCAGATCCGCCACCTGATGCGACACCAGATCGAGCACGTGTCCGTAGACGTAGGCCGTGCCCGACACGATCTCACCGGCGCCGAGGTGCATGGTGTGCTCCCCCGACAGGGGCAGCAGCGTGCCGATGGGATCGGCAGCGCTCGGGCCGTAGCCGAAGGGGCTGCGGATCTGCGCGTCGTCGAACACGTGGGCGATGGAGTAGCGCAGGTCGCCCAGGCGCACCTCGTCGGGGACTCCGTCGGGGCGATGGTCGGGACCGGTGTGGTCGGTGTTGCAGATCGCCGGGTCGTCGGGCAGCGAGGGGTTGTTGGGGCAGAAGACGAACATCTGCAGGTCGTCGCGCTCCAGCTCGCGGCAGTCGGGGTTTCGTCCACCCGCCTCCACGCACTCCCAGAAGAGCAGGCCGTTCACGGCGTCCGCCAGCGGTGTGTTCCAATCCTCCGCCACCAGCTGCATCGTCTCCTTCAGATCCTCGGGGAAGTCCGGACCGGCGTGGTAGACGATGGGGGTCAGGGCGCGCTCGGCGACGGGTAGCAGCACGGGCTTCGGCTCGTCCTCGGGGGAGAAGGTGCTGCAGGGCTGCACGCCCACCCCTCGCTTGCGGCACAGCATCTCGCCCGACTCGTCGGTGCGGTAGCTCTGCTCGAACAGGCGATGCCGGTTGGCCCAGCGGGTGCGGTTGGGCTCCACGAGGCCGTAGGCGCGCTCGTAGGCGAGGCGCTGGGTGGAGAAGTAGCCGAAGGTCTCCATGTGGCGGTCGTCGTAGGCGAGGCCCTCGTAGGGCACGCGGTCGTCGGCGCGCACGAAGCTCGACACCACGCTCACCTCGGTGGCCGCGCAGTCGTACTCGGCCTGTCCGTAGAACAGGCAAACGGGCACGGCGCCGTAGCCGGGCAGGACGGTGGTGTTGGGCTGCAGCATCACCTGCTGCTCGAGCATCAGGCTGTCGATGGTGCCGTCGCCGTCGGAGTCGTCGAACTGTGGGGCGAGCGCGCTGCGGTCGTCGCCCGTGGACCAGCCGAGGACCTGCGCGTTCAGGCCCGCCAGCGAGAAGCCGAAGTCGGAGAGGTTGCGCGACCAGTCCACGCGCATGTAGTCGCGGTCGTACCAGGCAGGCTCGACGTTCTCCTGGATGACGTTGCCTTCCTCGC
>JAHQVJ010000076.1 GCA_019634415.1 Myxococcales bacterium | reverse complement strand
GGGGGGCGGCGGGGGGGGGGGGGGGGGGGGGGCGGGGGGGGGGGGGTTGGGGGGGGGGGGGCTGGTGAAGGGCTGGGCCATCGCGGCGACCCTGCGCGTCGACGCCCCCACCGGACCCGGCACCTTCCAGGATCGCGACGTGCCCCTGGGCAATGGCCAGTGGGAGATCACGCCCGGGGTGCGGGTGGGTCGCTCGCTTCACCCCTACGGCTGGGTGGAGATGTGGCAGGCGGTGAGCATCCGTGCGCGCAGCGCCCGGACGGGCACCGATCCCGGGGACGAGTGGCGACCGGTGATGGCGCTGGGCCTCACGCCCGTCGAGTCAGCCGGGGTGTCGCTGCGGGTGGAGGGGCTGATCGCTCTTGGCGACGAGGATGCCTTCGGCCTGTCCCACCCCGGACGGAGCCTGCTGCAGGTGCGGGGAGCGCTGTTCGCGCAGCCGGTGGGCCCAGCCTGGATCGAGGTCGGCGCAGCCGTTCCCCTCGCGGGTCGACGGTGGCCTGCGGCAGCCAGTCCCTACGTGAGCGTGTCGTGGCTCTTCGCGCGGTCTGGGGACGAATAGGCGCTTGATTGCGCGTCTGAGGGGATAGGTCCGCCGCCGCGGTGTAGGCTGCGTCCCTCGATGCCGGAGGGGTGTGTGGCCACGAAGTCCGACGATGTGTCGCGCCTGACCTTGAGAACCTGGTGGACCATCATGGGCCGGGTTCGCCACGAGATCCGAGACGATCAGGTGCCGCTGGTGGCCGCGGGCGTTGCGTTCTACTGGCTCCTCGCGGTGTTCCCGGCGTTGGCGGCGGGGGTGTCGCTGTGGGCGCTGGTGGGCGATCCGGCCACGTTCAACGCCGTCTTCGAGACCTACGGCGGCCTCGTGCCGCCGGAGGTGGTGCGGATGGTGCAGTCCCAGGTGGCCGAGGTGTCCGCCACCAGCGACGGCGCCCTCACCTTCGGTGCGCTGGTCGGGTTCCTCGCCAGTATGTGGGTCGCCAACACAGGTGTGAAGGGGCTCGTGAGCGGTCTGAACATCGCCTGGGATCTGCCCGAGGACCGCGGCATCCTGGCGGCCAACCTCATCGCCTTCTCTCTGCTGGCCTTGGGCTTCGGGGTGGGGGTGCTGGCTTCGCTGTTCGTGGCGGCCATGCCCGTGCTCCAGAACCTCGGGCTGCTTCCGGTGGAGAGCGCCGATGCCCTGTACATCGCTCGCTGGCCCCTGCTTGCCCTGGCGATGGTGAGCTACCTGTCGGTGCTCTACCGCGTGGCTCCCTGTCGACGGGCTCCGCCTCGTGCCTACCTCACGCCCGGCGCGTTGATGGCCACCGTGGCGTTCCTGCTGGTGTCCGTGGCGTTCTCGGCCTACGTGCAGAACTTCGGCGCCTACAACGAGATGTACGGCAGCCTGGGCGGTGGCGTGGTGCTCCTGCTCTGGTTCTGGTTGACGGCCATCGCCGTGCTGTTCGGAGCAGAGGTGGACTCCGAGATCGAGCAGGCGATGCACGGGCACGCGATGGACACGGTGCCCATGCGGCGGCGGCCCGTGGTGTAGCCTGCGGAGTGCAGGGTCGTGCAACCCGACTGTTTCCCTGCGGCCGGCAAGGTTGTGCAGGGTCGCGCGTTTGCGAGGGTCGGTGAGGTAGGGTCGTGTGCCCCCGACGGAGACGTGCAGCGATGACGAGTCTTGTGATCCCATGCTGGATGTGCCTGCCCTCGGCGCAGGCCGAGGGCCTCTCCGACGGCCTCGCAGGCCAGGAACTTCGGACGAGCGCCGTGCTGTTCGTCGACGTCGTCACGCCCTCCACCGACGTCATCCGCTTCGACGGCGCGGGCACGCTGACGCTCGCGGATCCCGGAGGGACCGTCGTGGCCACCCTGACCGACGGGGAGGACTACACCCCCGTGGTCGCAGGGGCTCACCAGGCCACCCTGGACATCCAGACGGACGACTGGGAGATCACGGTCGACGGCGCCACCGGAGGGCGGGTCTGGAGCTACGCATGGGACCTGCGCGCGGACGGGTTCGCCGATGGCTTCACGGGTAGCTTCTATGCCCTGGTGGGCGACGGCAGCGACGATGCCGTGATCGAGTTCGCCGCGGAGGGCTGGGCCGGTGCCGAGTGGACGCTGTCGGCCAATGACGTGGGCGTGACCGGGGCCAACGGACGCAGCGTGCCCACCAAGGGCAACACGTTCGAGCCGCTGTTCCCCATCTACCTGAACCCGCCCGAGGTGGCGTCCTACAGCCTGGGGGACCCCGTCGTGTCGGGGGAGGCGTTCGCCGCGGGAGATCAGGAGTGTGCCGTGGCCGTACCGGGCGTTCAGCCAGGTGGGTTCTCCTTCGACAGTGCAGGAGTGGGCACGGCCCACGTGGTCTGCGATCTGGACGGCTCCAAGGAGCTGGACATCACCTCCGATGGAGATCTGCATCTCATCGCGCCGGTCTTACCAGGCACCAACGAGGTGGCCTGGGACGGCACGGACAATGGTGGGCTGGCCGTGCCCGCCGGCAGCTACGACTGCGAGGTGTGGATCACCACGGGGGAGTTCCACTACGGCGCAGACGACGTCGAGACCAGCTTTCCAGGCTTTCGTCTGTTCGAGGTGGACGCGAAGGGCGTGCGCAGCGGCCTGACCATGTACTGGAACGACGCCGACGTGCAAGACGCAGCGGTACCGATGCCCGACAAGCAGGTGGGCCTGGAGGCCGCGGGCAGCACCGGGATCGCCAGCGGGGCCTACACGGACACACCGCTCCCCAACGTCAACGCGCGCTCCTGGGGGGACTTCACCGGCGCAGGCAAGGGCAACGTCTCCTTCATGGACACCTACACCTGGGTGAGCCGCACGATCAGCGGGACGGTGGCGGTGCAGGTGCAGCAGGGCATCGAGAATTCCGATGCGGACGCGCTGCTGGACTACGAGGAGCTGTGCACCCACGGCACCGATCCCCTCGATCCCGACAGTGATGGCGACGGACTGTCCGACAGCGACGAGGTGCTGGCTCAGGGCAAGGTGACGGTGCCCACCGATCCGCTCCTGCCCGACTCGGACTCCGACGGGCTGTCGGACGGCGACGAGGTGCTCGTCGAGGGCTCCGATCCGTTGGATGCGGACACCGACGACGACGGGCTGACGGACGGGGAGGAGGTGACCGTGCTCGGCTCCGATCCGCTCCAGCTCGACAGCGACGGGGACGGTCTGTCCGATGGACTGGAGGCGGGCGTCCAGACGCCGGGCCCCGACACGGAGCTGTCGGTGTTCGTGCCCGATGGCGACCCCAGCTCCACCACCAACCCCGCGGAGGCCGACACCGACGGCGATGGCCTCGACGATGGCGTGGAGGACGTGGACGCGAACGGTGTGGTGGACGACGGGGAGACCGATCCCGAGCTGGCCGACACCGACGCGGATGCGCTGTCGGACGGCGACGAGGTGTCGGTCCACGGCACCGATCCGCTGGTGGTCGACACCGACGGCGACTGCCTGTCGGACGGCGACGAGGTGCTGGTGCACGGCACCGATCCGCTGGTGGTCGACACCGACGGCGACGGCCTGACGGACTGTGAGGAGGTCACCGAGATCGGAACCGACCCCACCATCGTGGACACCGACGCCGACGGGGTGACGGACGGGCGCGAGGTGGACCTGGGCTCCAACCCCCTGGCTCCGCCGGTGAACGGATCCTACGGGGGCGGGGGCTGCAGCCAGGCGCCGACGGCTCCGCTGGGGATGCTGATGCTGTGCGGGCTGTTGGTGCGACGCTCGCGTCAGCGGTAGTCGCGCAGCGCGATGCCCGCGGCGTTCCAGCCACACATGCCGTGGATGCCGGCACCGGGGTGGGCGTAGCTGGAGGCCAGGTACACGCCCCGCACTGGCGTGCGGTAGCGGAAGTACGGGAAGACGGGCCGGAAGACGAGCTGGTGCCACCACTGGCTGGTGCCGCCGCCCATGTCGCCGCCCACCAGGTTTCGGTCCATGCGCTCCAGATCCTCCGGATCGGAGATGCGGCGACCGATCACGTGCCTGGAGAACCCGGGAGCCAGCCACTCGATGCGGGCCCGAACGCGGTCGGCGAGGTGCTCCCGCCAGGCCGGCCATCCGCCTGGGTAGCGGCCCGGGTCGAGGGTGGACGGGGCGTGGGTGTAGACGTAGAGCGTGTGGCGGCCCTCGGGAGCGCGGCTGGGATCGGCCAGCGTGTGCTGACCCACGACCAGGTAGGGCTGCTCTGGCAGATCGCCGCCCCGCACCTGCTCGGTGAAGCGACGGAGGTCCTCGATGGACTCTCCCACGTGCACGACGGCGGCGCTGCGACAGGCCTGGGCCTGCCAAGGCACCGGGGCGTCGAGGGCGAAGTCCACCTTGAAGGTTCCCCAGCCCATGGGGAATCGCTGCATGCGCTGGCGGATCCGGGAGGGGACGTGGGGCTCTCCCAGCAGGTTCAGGTACAGGCTCGGGGCCGAGGTGTCGGCCAGCACGGGGCCGTCGGTGTCGATGCGCTCGCCGCTGCCGAGGGTGACCGCCACGGCCCGTCGCCCCTCGACCTCGATCTTGGTGACGGGCTGGCCGAGTCGCACGCTGCCCGAGTGGGACTCGAGCTCGGCGATCAGGGCCTGGGTGATGGCCTTGGCCCCCCCGATGGGGACGGCATAGCCCGAGGTGGCGGCGCGCAGCGCCAGCACGTAGGCCAGTGCTGCACCGAATCGGTCGTCGGGGCCCACGTCGACGTGCAGGCCCATGGCGGGGATGACGCGTCGGGCGGCCTCGGAGCGGAACAGGTGTCGACCCAGGCCCCCCGAGGATCGCAAGAAATACGACGCCAAGCGAGCGCCGTTCAGCCCCATGCGCAGCGCGGGTCCGATCTGGGGGAATGGCCCCAGGGACGCCATGATGTGGGGCTCTACGCGGCGGTGGAACCCCACGAGCCGGGCGAAGGCCTGGCGGTCCAGGGCATCGACGAAGGACGACGCGCTGCGCTCCGGATCTCGGCTGATCACGGCGCAGCTGCCGTCGAGGGCCGGATGAGCGCTCTCGACGTCGCACAGGGCGAAGGCCAGCCCGTGGCGTTCGAGGTCGAGGGCGGTGAAGGCCGCACTGTCGCGGAAGGCGATGAAGCCGGCTCCCACGTCGTGCAGGTAGCCAGGCTGGGTGCGCTCCTCGCTCCACAGGGCCCCGCCGGGTCGTGACTCCGCCTCCACCACCAGCACCTTGCGGCCGGCGCGGGCCAGGCGGCAGGCCGCGAACAGCCCGTTGGGGCCTGCTCCCACCACGATGGCGTCGGGCTTCATGTCACAGTGCCACGTGGAGCCCGACCCCCAAGGCAGTGGCGCCCATCAGGGCGTAGGAGGCGATGCCGAAGGTGCGCTGAGAGCGGAACGCGGCGGTGAGCTCCTGCTGCGTGGGTGCTTCGCGCATGCGCTGGTTCTGGTTGGCGGCGAGCCCTGCCGTGGTGGCGGCCCCCACGGCGGTGACGCCCGAGAGCACCAGGAAGACGGGCACTCGAGGCTGAAGCTTGTCCACCACGACGCGTCGTCGCCGCCTAAGGTCGGTGGGAACCACCAGCACCTCGTCGGGGGTGACCTTCACCTCGGCCGAGAACTCGATGCTCGACAGACTGGGTCCGGCCTGGGCGATGTGCAGCCCCGACGACACCAGGCCGTCGGGTGCCAGCGGCTGACCGTCCACTGCGATCACGTAGCCCTCGGGCAGGGGATCGAGCTCGATTCGACCCGGGGTGAGCGCATCGTTACGAAGCACGAACCAGCGCTTCCTCAGGTCGGCGCCATACACGTCGAGCCACAGATCGGGTGCCACCACGCCAGCCGCGCGCAGCGCGTCGTCGGCTCGGTCCGCAGCGTTGTCGGTGTTGAGGATCATGGCGTTGGCCAGCCAGGTCCGCGCCACCACCTCCGGCTCCGCCATCTGGCCGCAGCCGAAGGCCTTCAGCAGTGCCTCGTGGGTCGTGCGCGCGTCGTCGAACCGGCCCTCCGACAAGGACAGCTCCAGCTCCGCGAGGAGGCCGAAGCGCCCCGGGCAGCTCTGGGCTCGGGCCTCCACGGCCACCAGCAGCGTCCACACCCACGCGCTCAATGCGTCCCCCCGATCGCGAGCAGCTTACCCTTCTCAGAGCGAAGAGGTCACGTCTGTACTGCCGGGTGAACGACGGACGATCCGGTGGCACAATCCATGGGGAGGTGTCCGTGTGGACCACCGTTGTGTTGTCCTTGGTTGGCGAGCCGCGGCTCGTGGAGCGAACGATCGTGCCGCTGGATGGGGCCCATGCCGTCCTGGAAGACGGCTTGGCCTTCGAGATCACCGCGGAAGATGATGGGTCGCGGGTGGGCTGGGCCTTCGTTGGGGATGGGCAGATGTCGGTGGACGTGCCCGACGGCGGTGATGCCTTGGCGCTGTCTGCCGCCATGGGGTTGCCCGAGGTGCATGCCGAACGGCAGCTCCGGGAGCCCTTCGACCTGTTGCTGGTGGTGTCCGACGACGTGGAGCTGAACCAGGTGGCCGATGGCTGGCCGGTGGTGAAGAAGGACCGGGGCTCGTTGGTGTGGACCGATGCCGACGGCGTGGACCAGGTGTACGTGTCGGATCTGAAGCCCAACAGCGCGCGCGCTACGGCGCGGGGGGCGTTGACCCGTCGGGTGGAGCGCTTGCGTGCCGTGGGGTTGGATCCGCGAGTCATGTTGGCTCAGGAGCGCATGCGCCAGGGGCCGCGGCGAGCGCTGGTGGAGGCGCGCACCGAACGGAGCTGGCTGCCCATGATCGAGCCGGCGTTCGGCAGCGGTGGCGATCGCTGGCTCACGTGGCTGCGGGATCCCACGGGCATGGTGGACGACGGCTATCGCTCGCTCGTGGCCGTGCACGGTGAGGGCGACGAGGACGAGATCCGCTGGAGGGTGCTCACGGGCGTGCCCCACGTGGCCCTGGTCGACCGCGCCGAGATCACTCGAGGCGTGGCCAACGCCGTGCTGACGATGGTGGGGACGGGTCAGGCCGTGAAGGTGGAGACCGTGGCGAAGCTGACGGTCCAGAGCCCGCGCGCCACCGAGCTGCTGCACCTGGCGGTTCCGAAGGCGTCCACGATGTCCCGTCAGAGTGGGCGGTTTCCGGTGGACGACAAGCTCGAGATCCAGGGGATCTCGATCGGTGGTCAGCCGCTGACGCGGCTCGGTGTGCCCTGGGGGCCCTTCGAGGAGGATCCGACGCTGGATCTGTCGAGCTGGCGGCTGCCGGTGGCGCTCGAGCCGGGCACCCCGGTGGAGCTGTCGCTCCAGTGGCGCCAGCAGTGGAGCACCTCGAACCTGCTGGAGATCGGCGGAGAGCCGCGTGCACAGCTCGGACGCGTGACGGCGGGGAACGCGCTGATGCCCCAGGTGCCTGGCGTGCGGCAGGCCTATCCGCTGGAGATCCGGATCGGCACGGCTGCGGCCGAGCGCTGGAAGGCCGCCATCGGCTCGGGTCGTCTGGAGGACGTGAGCCAAGGCCGAGGCCGGTGGGTGATGACCAACGTGCCCAGCGACGCGCGGATCTCCTTTGGAGACTTCGACGAGCAGGTGGTGCCCTCCATCGGTGGGTTCCCCAGCCTCCGTGTGCTGCGCCACACGCCCTACGAGGGCGGAAATCCGTCCTACGTGCGGGCCGTCGTCAACTTCTACCAGCGCGTGCTGGGGGAGTACCCCTTCGACGAGGTCTCGGTGGTGGAGGGGGTGCAGCGACCCCTGGTCCTCGACACGCGGAACCTGGATCCGGGGGTGAACGCCGACGGAGAGGCGCTGCGGCCCGAGGTGAACGCCTACCCGGGTCAGGCAGTGCTGGTGGCGCTGCGGTCTGCCGTGCCCCGCAACGTCGGTGCGGGGATCCTGAGCCAACACCCCCACGCGATGGAGCGTGGCCTGGCCCACATGTTGGTCAGGGACTGGTGGCGGGATCGCCCGTGGAACAGCCGCGATGCCTGGATCCCAGAGGCCCTGGCGGCGCTGTACCGCGATCGGTTCGTGGAGCACGCCTATGGGGCAGACGACGTGGCGGCCTGGCGACTGTCGGACGACGTGATCTTCGGGGCCCTGCCTGCCAAGACGCTGGTTCCCATCATGGGCTCGCGCGACGATCGAGCCCCCGAGATCGCAGCCCGCTTGCTCGGCGATGCGCTGCGGCATCGGATGGGAGAGCCCAAGCTCCTCGAAGCACTCCATCGCTTCCATGCGTCGGGGGCCTCCACCACCGATGCTCTGCAGGCACAGCTCGAGAAGGTGGGCGGGGTGTCGCTGGAGGGCTTCTTCGACGCCTGGTTCGTGGCAGGGATCCGGCCGAAGATCCAGGGGCGCTGGAGTCATGGTGACGACGAGGTGCGGTTGACCTTGGTCTCCGACGTGCCCCAGGCCGCCATCGAGGTGCCGGTGAGCGTGCGCTGTGGGAAGGTGACGCGTACCCACTGGGTGTCCATCGCCGACGGACGAGGCTCGGCTCGGGTGCCGTGTGGCAACGGCAAGACGGACGTGCAGTTGGATCCGGAGGGGTGGCTGCCGCTGCGCGGGCGGGAGCTCACGCACGACGATCCACGGTCTTCGACCCGTCGGCGCAAGGCGGGCTCCCGGCGCGGGCGCGCGGCCGAGCCACCACAGGGCGTCGTCAACTGACGGCGCTCGGTTAAAGTCGGGCGCTCTGGCCCTCGGCTTCGCCTGCGGGCTCTCCGGAGGTGCTCATCACACGCTTACTCGGCGTGGCCGTCGGTCTCGCCCTCGCTACTGCGTGCGCCAATCAGGTGGACCGCTTCACCATCGACAAGGTGCTGGACCGGGGCACGGACCATCCCGACGTGGACATGGTCTGCGAGATCGGCAGCGCCCTGGCCCACCCGATGGGGGCCTTCCCGCGGCGCGAGCCCGATCGGGCCATGGTGATTGCCGAGACCGTGGCGGCGATGTGCTGGCAGCGGCGGGCCTGGGAGACGGAGCTGGACCGAGAGCGGGCCAAGGCGAACCTGGGCTCCCTCGGCGATGCCCGCGCCAACGAGATCGTCGATGCCCGGATCCGCGGCGAGCGGCAGCACTCCCTGGCGGCCCAGCGCTTCGAGCGTGCCTGGGGCCACGTGAAGCGGGCCTACGAGGGGCTGGGCACCGACGAGTGTCCGCGCATCAAGGAAAAGGACGAGATCGTCACCGTGCTCGGCATGGTCAGCGGCATGCTGGCGCTGCTCCACGATCGAGCGGGCGGAGGCACCCTCGACATTCCGTTGGACCGGCCGCTGGAGGTGGCCCGCGCCACTCGCTGCCTGCCCGACCACTCCTGGTGGAGCGTGCCCGTGGCGCTGCGTGCAGCCGCCTGGGCCACGGTGCCCGGGTCTGCACCCGAGGGTGTGGATCCCTGGGCGCTGTTGGCCGAGTCCGCCGCGAAAGGGGATGTAAGCGGTGCCCGCGTGGCCCGTGCGATGCAGGTGCTGATCGGCGCGAACTCCGGCAAGACCGACGTGGTCGAGCAAGGAATCCGAGCCTTCGCCGCGGTGGATGCGCCGCCCGATCCCGACTGGGTCTTGCTGGACGCCTACGGCGCTGCGGTGGTGCTGCACCAGTCGGACCTGCTGTGGGTCGCAGACCGAGGGCATCGAACGGAGACCTTGGGTGTCCTGCCCTCGGATGGCGCCTCGATTCCAGAGGCGCTCGCTGGCGACGATGATCCATTCGGACAGGTCGACCCCTTCGGCGAGACGCCCGAGGGCACCGACGAACAGGAGAAAACACCGTGAAGATCCAGATGGCTTTTGCCGCGCTGCTCTCGATGGCGCTGTCGTTCGCGGCACCCGTTCAGGCGCGTGCGGAGACCCGTACGATCTGCGTGTACGACCCGGCCGGCCGGTCGGGAGACTACTTCTCGCTGATGTCGAAGTTCGCCACCCAGGCCTCCACCTGGGGGGTCGAGGTGGAGATCCGGCCCTACACCGACGAGGAGACCGCAGCCAAGGACTACGAGGCGGCTCAGTGCGACGGGGTGTCGGCCACGGGCGTACGGCTGCAGCGCTTCAACCGCTTCAGCTCCACCATCTAGGCCATCGGCGGGCTGCCCGACTACACGCTGCTGCGCAAGATGGTGACGACGCTGGCCACCTCGAAGGGGGCCGCGGGCAAGCTGTCACAGGACGGCAACACCACCATCGGCTTCATCCCGGTGGGGGCGGTCTACCTGTTCGTGCGCGATCGCAACGTCGACAGCGTGTCGGAGCTTGCGGGCAAGCGCATCGCCACGATGGACTACGACAAGGCCAGCGTGTTCATGGTCAACCGGGTGGGCGCCATCGTGGTGCCTGCGGATCTGGGCAGCATCGGGCCGAAGTTCAACAACGGTGACGTGGATGCCTGCTACGTGTCTGCGCCCGCCTTCCGGCCCTTCGAGCTGCACCGTGGGCTCGGCTCCACAGGTGGCGTCATCAAGTCGCCGCTGGCCCAGGCCACGCTGCAGGTGATGATCCGCGAGAGCCGGTTCCCCGAGGGCTTCGTGACGAAGGCGCGCGCCGATCTGCTCGGCCGCTTCGACACGGCCATGCGCTTCATCGAGAAGGCCGAGGCGGACGTCCCGAGCCAGTACTGGGTGGACGTGCCGCCGGCCACGGAGGCTTCCTGGTCGGAGCTGTTCCAGGACGTGCGCGTGGCCCTGCGCGACGAGCGCGGTGCCTACGACGGCGCGATGCTCAAGGTTATGAAGCAGCTGCGCTGCTCGGCGAACGGGTCGCGCTCGGAGTGTGCCGAGAACCGCGAGTAGCGCAGCAGCGAGCTTGACAGGGCTGCCCTCTTTGGGCACGTTTCCGGACCCGCCTCGCCCTAAGGGTGGGGCCCACGGCGGGGCCCCCCTCGCTCGAGGTCGCATTGTCGAACGAAGCTCAAGGGCCGCTCAGAGCGGTCAACCCCGTGGCGACCGTGCTCATCCTCATCGCCCTGCTGGTGGCGTTGGTGGTGGGCATCGCCCCCAACGTGGACACCCGCGTGGTGGAGCTGGGGGAGGGGATGTGGCCGGGCTACGCGGCGGAGCTTCGCTCGGATCCGGTGGCGCCGGACTGCGACGTGGCGGAGCTCGACGAGCGGCTCGAGGCGTGTCCCGCGGACGCGCAGGCGCCAGCGGGCAACGGCGAGGGCGCCGAAGCCGACGACCCCTTCGGCGGCGAGGATCCGTTCGCGGACCCCGCGCCCGCGCCGGCCCCGGCCGACGACGATCCCTTCGGAGGCGAGGACCCGTTCGCCGATCCGGCGCCTGCGCCTGCGCCCACGGCTGACGATCCCTTTGGTGGGGAGGATCCCTTCGCGGCTCCGGCTGCAGCGCCCACGCCCGTGAACTGCCCAGCGCTGCGCAACCTCGCCGACAGCTGTGCGTCCGATCACGCTGCGTACGCCGCCGCCGTGGAGCGCCTCACCCCCACGGTGAAGGCGTTCCGGGGCTTCGAGCTGTTCATCAGCCGGGTGGCTCAGTTCCCCTTCGGCAAGCACATGCTGGTGCTGCTGGTGATCCTGGGAGCGCTGTCCACCACCGCTCACCGCATGCACATCGCGCTGCGCAACCCCCAGTCGCTGCTCGAGCACCGGGTGCGCCAGGCCGGGCTGTTGGTGGCCCACCTGCTCTGGTTGGTCAGCTGCGTGGCCGACTACCAGGTGCAGATCGAGAGCGCCGCAGAGCGCCAGAACCTGGGGCTACCCGTGCTGTGGGCACTGGGCTTCGCTGCACTGGCCGTCATCAACCTGGTGCACCTGGCGCGCCCTCCCAAGGACCTGGACGAGCAGCCCACCAGCGTGGTGCGTCTGCTGATGATCGTGCCCTTGTACGTGTACATGGGGATCATCGGCGGGATCTACTTCACGTTCGTGGAGCAACACGCGAGCGGGCAGGCCATCTACCTGCACAAGTTCGTGCAGCATCCCACCATCTACCTGGGCATCGGGCTGTACATCTGGGCGGGGATGATGCTGTCGCGCACGCGGCTCGCCACGCTGGGCTTCGACGTGCTGCTGCCGTTCCAGCTGCCGCCGGCGCTGCTCGCCTGGCTCGTGGTGGTGCTCGCGGCGTTCCCCACGGCGTACTCGGGGGCGTCTGGCATCTTCGTGATCGCCGCGGGGGCGGTGATCTTCGAGCGGCTCACGGCGGTGGGCGCCACACCGCGGGTGGCCCTGGCCGCCACGGCGATGTCGGGCAGCCTCGGGGTGGTGCTGCGACCGTGCCTGGTGGTGGTGCTGATCGCCGTGCTCAACAAGCAGGTGACCACCGACGAGCTGTTCAGCTACGGGCTGCAGGTGTTCGCCCTGACAGCGCTGTTGTCGCTGGTGGCCTTCGTGCTGTGGAACCGCGATCCGCTGAAGTTCCCGGACCTGGGCAAGGCGGTGCCGGAGTCGCTGTCGGCCATGCGGCCGCTGCTGCCCTACCTGGCCATCGGTGTGGGGGTGCTGCTGTTCTACGGGGTGGCCTTCAAGACCACGGTGAACGAGCACACGGCTCCCATGGTGCTTCCTGCCGTGCTGCTGGCGCTGCTCGCCTGGGACCGCACCCGAGGCACCGACGACGGACCCACGCTGGTGCCTGCGCTGGTCGGCTCCACCAGCGAGACGTCGCACCACACCGGCGCGCTGCTGATGGTGATGTGCGGCTCCGTGGGCCTGGGCGGCGTCGTGGAGCGAGCGGAGATCATGGCGCTCGTGCCCGAGAGCTTCGGCAGCCTCTGGATCACGATGACGGTGCTGGTGGTCGTGATGGTGCTGGTGGGCATGACGATGGATGCGCTCGGCGCCGTGGTCCTCGTCTCCGTCACCGTGGCCAAGATCGCCTACGACAACGGCATCGACCCCACCCACTTCTGGATGGTGGTGCTGGTGGGCTTCGAGCTTGGCTACCTCACGCCGCCGGTGTCGCTGAACCACCTCCTGGCCAGACAGGTGATCGGAGAGGCCTCCGACGTGGCCGTGGTGGATCCCAAGGAGGGCTTCTTCGCGCAGTACGAGCACCTCATCGTGCCCATGGCCATCATGGGCACCGCGCTCGTGATCGTGGCCTACGGACCCCTGTTCTTCTACTGACGGAGGCACCCGACCTCGTTACGAACCGCATCCTACATTTTCGTAGGGCGGGAGGGGCCGTGGCGAAGGAGCTCGAGGGGTTGGCGGCCATCGCGCGGCTGCTCGCCGCCTCCAGCGACCTGGACGAGGTCCTGGGCCCCGTGCTGCGCGTGCTCGGTGAGGAGCTGGGGCTGCATCGCGTGGCCCTGTGTCGGGTGGATGCCGACGCTGGTGAGGTGCTGATCGAGGCGGCCCATGGGCTCACGCCTGCGGAGATCCGCCGCGGGCGCTACCGCGTGGGGGAGGGCGTCATCGGGGAGGTCGCCGCCACGGGCCAGCCCGCGCGCGTGCCGCGCATCAGCCGGGACGCGCGGTACCTCAACCGCACCGGCGCCATCGATGCCGACCAGGAGCTCGGCTACGTGTGTGTGCCCGTGGTGCACGGCGAGCGCGTGATCGGTGTGCTGGCGGCCTATCGCCCCAGCGGCCACGCCAGCCGCCTCCGCAGCGACGTGCACCGCCTCACGCTGGTGGCCACACTGTTGATCCCCGCCATGGTGCAGTCGTCGGCGCGCGCCCCCAATCCCACCACCGCCACGGGTCACGCCGCGCGCACCATGATTGGCCGCTCCAAGGAGATCCGGCAGGTGTTCACGCTCGTGACGCAGGTGGCGGATTCTCCGACCACCGTGTTGCTGCGGGGCGAGTCCGGCACCGGCAAGGAGCTGGTGGCCAAGGCGCTGCACGAGGACAGTCCGCGACGCCGCGGCCCCATGGTGAAGGTCAACTGTGCCGCGCTCCCCGAGTCCGTGATCGAGTCGGAGCTGTTCGGCCACGAGCGCGGGGCGTTCACCGGCGCCGTGGCGCAGCGGCGCGGGCGGTTCGAGCTCGCGGACGGAGGCACCATCTTCCTCGACGAGATCGGTGACCTGTCGCCCGCCACCCAGATCAAGCTGCTGCGGGTGCTGCAGGAGCGAGAGCTGCAGCGGGTGGGCAGCAACCAGACCGTGCGCGTCGACGTTCGCATCATCGCCGCCACCAGCCGGCCGCTCGAGGAGATGGTGCAGCAGGACACCTTCCGCAAGGACCTGTACTACCGCCTCAACGTGTTTCCGATCCACCTGCCGGCGCTACGCGAGCGCCGCGCCGACGTGGTGCTGCTCGCGGATCACTTCGTGGAGGTGTTCAATCGATCCCACGGCCGCTCGGTGCGCCGTCTCTCCACCCCCGTCATCGACATGCTGATGGCCTACCACTGGCCAGGCAACGTGCGGGAGCTGGAGAACTGCATGGAGCGCGCCGTGTTGCTGGCCCGCGACGACGTGATCCACGGACACCACCTGCCGCCGTCACTGCAGACCGCGGAGGCGTCCGACACGGGGGTCCGCGGGGGGTTGAAGGGGCAGCTCGAGTCCGTCGAGCGCGAGCTGGTCCTCGATGCCCTGAAGTCGGCTCGGGGCAACATGGCCGAGGCCGCGCGACAGCTGCAGATCACCGAGCGCATCATGGGGCTGCGAGTGGCCAAGTACGGGATCCAGCCGCTCCAGTTCAGAGATCCTACCAAGATGTAGGAATACTGCTCGTGTCCTACGTTCAGGTAGGATTCGAGATGCCCTGCCACGGTGCAACCTCCGTCATCCGTTGGCACGAACCCTGCTCCAGGCCCTCCGTCAGGGGGGTCTCGTGGAGTCCATCAGTGCCAGCGACGTTCTCTTCTGGGTGAACAACACCTGGATGCTCGTCGCTGCCTTTCTCGTCTTCGTGATGCACTTGGGGTTCGCCGCGCTGGAGGCCGGCAGCACCCGGGCGAAGAACACGGTCAACATCCTGTTCAAGAACGTCTGCGTGCTCGCCATCGGGTTGCTCACCTATGGACTCGTCGGGTTCAACCTGATGTACCCAGGGGAGGTGTTCGAGGGCGCGTTCTTCGGCTTCTCCGGCTTCGGCCTGGCCACGGACGCCGCGGGGGTCACTGCGGCCTATGCCGACGGGCAGTACACCTACTGGACCGACTTCCTGTTCCAGGCGATGTTCGCGGCCACGGCGGCCACCATCGTCAGCGGGGCGGTGGCGGAGCGTGTGCGGCTGTCGGCCTTCCTGCTCTTCAGCACCGTCTACGTGTCCACGGTGTACCCCATCGTGGGGTTCTGGCACTGGGGCAGCGGATGGCTGGCCGCAGCGGGCTTTCACGACTTCGCAGGCTCCACCATCGTGCACAGCGTGGGGGGCTGGGCGGCGCTGCTGGCGGCCTGGTGGATCGGACCGCGCCTCGGCGCCTTCGAGGGCGAGGGCTTTCGCGGGCACTCCGCACCGCTGGCCGCCATCGGGGTGCTGCTCCTCTGGTTCGGCTGGTACGGGTTCAACGGCGGCTCGGTGCTGTCGGCCGATCCCGCCGCCGTGTCCTTCGTGGCGGTGACCACCACGCTGGCAGCGGCGTCGGGGGTGCTGGTGGCGGCCTTGGGCTCCTGGGCGTTCGGGGGGCAGCCCGATCTGTCGCTTGCCCTCAACGGTGCGTTGGCCGGACTCGTGGCGGTGACGGCGGGGGCCGACGTGCTGTCGCCCGCCGCAGCGGTGCTGGTGGGAGCCGTCGGTGGCGCCTTGCTCTTGGGCAGCACCCACGCGATGGCGCGGGTGCGGATCGACGATCCCGTGGGAGCGGTTCCCGTGCACCTGGTGTGCGGGATCTGGGGAACGGTGGCGGTGGGGCTGCTGGTCTCCGAGGTGTCGCTGGTGACGCAGGTCCTGGGGGTCGTGGCGGTGGGTGGCTTCTGCGTGGCCGCCTCCTCCGTGCTGCTGTGGGGGCTCGACGTGTCCCTGGGCATGCGCGTGGGAGCCGACGAAGAGTCGGGTGGACTCGACGTGCACGAGCACGGGGCCGAGGCCTACGGCATTCCGCCCTTCGCCGAGCAACCGCTCGCCGTGGCGGCCGCGAAGTGAAGGATCTGTACGACCCTACTACCGAACACGACGCCTGCGGCATGGGCTTCGTCGCCCACCTCCGCGGCGAGGCCTCCCACGGCATCCTGCAGCAGGCGCTTCAGTTGCTTCGGCGCTTGAGCCATCGCGCTGCCGTGGGGGCGGATCCGCACACCGGAGACGGTGCGGGCGTCTTGCTTCAGCTGTCCCGCGCGTACCTTGGGCGCATAGCTACTCAGCTCGGCTTGGACGCCGCCCGCCCCCATCGGTACGCGTTGGGACAGCTCATGCTTCCGGCTGATCCGACCCAGCGTGGGGCGTGTGAGGCCCTGGTGGAGCGGGCCGTACACGAAGAGGGGCAACAGCTCCTCGGCTGGCGCGACGTGCCCGTGGACGTCTCCGCAGCCGGTCCCTTCGCCCGCAGCGTGATGCCCGTCTTTCGGCAGGTGTTGGTGGGTCGCCGTGGCGTGCCGCCCTCGGCCTTCGAGCGCGTGCTGTTCGTGATTCGGAAGCGGTTCGAGGCCGCGATCCGCACGTCGGGAGTGGATCCGGAGGAGCGCTTCCACTGCGCGAGTCTGTCGGGACGAACCGTGGTGTTCAAGGGGCTGCTGCTGCCTCGGCAGCTCGACGCCTTCTTCACCGATCTGCGCTCCGAGCAGATGGTGACGGCCATCGCCATGGTCCACTCTCGCTTCTCCACCAACACGTTCCCTCGCTGGGATCTGGCGCAGCCCTTCCATCGCATGTGTCACAACGGAGAGATCAACACCCTGCGAGGAAACCGGAACTGGATGGCGGCGCGCCGCACGCTGCTGCAATCCGCGAAGTTCCCGGGTGGCTTGCAGCGCCTGCAGCCCCTCATCGTGCCTGGACGCAGCGACTCGGCTCAGTTCGACAACATGCTGGAGCTGCTCCACCTCGGGGGCCGCGATCTACCCCAGGCGCTGATGATGATGATCCCCGAGGCGATTCACGACGAGATGCCCGCCGATCGCGCGAGCTTCTACCGCTATGCGGAGTCCGTCATGGAGCCGTGGGACGGACCGGCCGCCATCGCCTTCACCGATGGCTCGGTGGTTGGGGCCACCCTGGACCGCAACGGGCTGCGTCCGGCTCGCTACCTGGTCACGGACGACGATCGTGTGGTGTTGTCTTCGGAGACCGGTGTGCTCGACGTGCCCGCGGGGAGCGTGCGGTCGCGGGGACGGCTGCGTCCGGGTCGGATGCTGTTGGTGGACACGGTGGCGGGCCGGATCCTGAAGGACGACGAGCTGAAGGCGGAGGTGGTCGCGAGGCACCCGTACGGTCGCTGGGTGCAGTGCAACACGATCCGCTTGGAGGATGCAGCGGGCGCCCCCACCGAGCCGCCCGAGTCCGGCTGCCTCGACCGGCTGCAGCGGGCGTTCGGCTACACCGACGAGGACGTGCCGCTGATCCTCGAGCCGATGGCCAGGACCGGGTCGGAGCCCGTCGGATCGATGGGCAACGACACGCCGCTGGCCGTGCTGTCGCGGCGTGCGCCGCCGCTGTCTCGCTACTTCCATCAGCTGTTCGCCCAGGTCACCAACCCACCCATCGACCCCATTCGCGAGGCGGTGGTGATGTCGCTGCGCACCACGATCGGTCCGGGGGGCAATCCGCTGGACGAGACGCCGGAGCCAGCTCCGCGGGTGGTGGTGGATGGACCGGTGCTGACCACCGAGCAGCTCAGGCAGCTGATGGAGGTCTCCGTGGAGTCGCTGGAGCCCGTCTGCCTGGACACCACATGGCCGGTCGGGCGTGGGCCTGCTGGCATGGCCGAGGCCCTCGAGTCGCTGTGCGAGAGCGCGGCCGATCAGGTGGACTGTGGCGCTGCGATCCTGGTGCTCACGGATCGCGCGGTGAGCGAGGAGCGAGTGGCCATCCCTGCGCTCCTCGCTGCGAGCGCGGTGCATCAACACCTGATCCGGGCCGGGTCTCGACTGCAGGCGGGCCTGGTGGTGCAGACCGCGGAGGCGCGCGAGGTCCACGACGTGGCGTGCCTGCTCGGCTTCGGCGTGGCGGCCGTGCATCCGTGGCTGGCGCTGGACACCGTGCGCTCCCTAGGAGATTCGGCATCGGAGCAGGCCTATGTGGGTGCGTTGCACAAGGGGCTGCGAAAGATCTTGTCGAAGATGGGGATCTCGACGCTGGCGGGGTACCGCGGGGCGCAGATCTTCGAGGCGGTGGGCCTGGATCGCACGCTCGTCGCCCGGCACTTCACCGGCACTGCCTCGCGCCTCGGCGGTATCGGACTGCAGCGTCTCGCCGTCGAAGCCCTCGAGCGGCATCGACGGGGCTTCGTCGGTGGGGAGCAGCAGGCGTCGCCCGGCGTACTGCCCACGGGGGGGGACTACCGCTGGCGTCGGCGTGGGGAGGCCCACGCCTGGGGTCCAGCGGCCATCGCGGCGCTACAGGCCGCCACGGGGACAGGCTCGGGGAGCGCCGAGGCCTTCGCGCGCTTCTGCGCCTTGGTGGACGACGAGGACAACGCGGCCTGCGCCCTGCGGAGCTTGCTCGACTTCGACCTGGGTTCAGCGGTGCCGGTGCCCGTGCACGAGGTGGAGTCCGTGGAGGCGATCTGCACGCGCTTCGTCACGGGGGCCATGTCGTTCGGCTCCATCAGTCCCGAGGCCCACGAGACGCTGGCCATCGCCATGAACCGGATCGGTGGGCGCTCCAACAGCGGCGAGGGGGGCGAGGAGCCCGATCGCTTCCAGCCCGACGCCAGCGGTGCCGACCGGTGCTCGCGGATCAAGCAGGTGGCGTCGGGCCGCTTCGGGGTGACTGCGCACTACCTGGTCCACGCCGACGATCTGCAGATCAAGATCGCCCAGGGCGCGAAGCCCGGCGAGGGCGGTCAGCTCCCGGGCCACAAGGTGGACGCGCGGATCGCCGCCGTGCGCCATGCCACGCCCGGCGTCACCCTGATCTCCCCGCCGCCCCACCACGACATCTACAGCATCGAAGACCTCGCCCAGCTCATCTACGACCTGCAGTGCGTGAACCCCACGGCGCGCGTCAGCGTGAAGCTGGTGAGCGAGCTCGGCGTGGGCACCGTGGCCGCAGGTGTGGCCAAGGCGCGTGCCGGAGCCGTGGTGATCGCGGGGGCGTCGGGAGGGACCGGGGCGTCGCCGCTGTCGAGCATCAAGCGGGCCGGGCTTCCGTGGGAGCTCGGCCTGGCGGAGACGCAGCAGGTGCTGGTTCGCAACGGGCTGCGCGATCGGATCCGCGTGCAGGTGGACGGGGGGCTGCGCACGCCGCGAGATCTGGCCATCGCCACGCTGCTCGGCGCCGAGGAGTGGGGCGTGGCCACGGCGGCGCTGGTGGTGCAGGGCTGCGTGATGCTGCGCAAGTGCCATCGCAACACCTGCAGCGTGGGCATCGCCACGCAGGATCCCCGCCTGCGCTCCCGCTATCGGGGCTCTCCCGAGGCGGTGGTGGCCTACTTCCGCATGCTCGCGGAGGGACTGCGCTCCATCCTGGCTCGCCTCGGATTTCGCTCGGTGCAGGAGATGGTGGGTCAGGTGGAGCGCCTGCGCATTCGCGAGGTGGACCACGACAAGGCGCGCAGCCTCGATCTGGCGCCCCTGCTGGCGCGCCCGGAGGAGCCACGCGCCGTGCGGCACTTCGTGTCGTCCACGCCGTGGGACTTCCGCGACCACATCGACGTTCGGCTGGTGGATGCCTGCGGGCCGGCCCTCGACGCCGATCGTCGGGTGCGCCTCACGATGCCGGTGGCGAACACCGATCGCGCAGTGGGGGCGGGCCTGTCCGGCGAGATCGCTCGTCGACGTGGAGCCCGGGGCCTCCCCGAGGGCACCGTCACGGTGCAGCTGTCCGGGTCGGCGGGCCAGAGCTTCGGCGCGTTCTTGGCGCCTGGGGTGAGCCTTCAGCTGGCGGGAGATGCAAACGACTACGTGGGGAAGGGCCTGTCGGGCGGTGTGATCACCATTCGCCCCTCGCCGGGCACGCGCTACGCTCCCGAGGAGCACGTGATCCTGGGCAACGTGGCGCTGTACGGGGCGACGGCGGGTGCCTTGTTCGCCTCGGGTCGAGCGGGAGAGCGCTTCGCCGTGCGCAACAGCGGTGCGAAGGCGGTGGTGGAGGGGGTGGGGGATCATGGCTGCGAGTACATGACCGGCGGCGTGGTGTTGGTGCTGGGGCCCACGGGGCGCAACTTCGCCGCCGGCATGAGCGGTGGCGTGGCCTACGTGGTGGACCGGGACGGGTCCTTCGTCTCGCGGTGTAGCGGCGACGGAGTGGAGCTCGGGCCCGTGCAGCGCGAGGCGGAGGCCACGGCGCTGCGAGGCTTGCTGCACCAGCATGTCGAGCTCACGTCCAGTCCCCTGGGTGGGCGGCTGCTGCGTGGGTGGGAGGACACGCGGCGTGCGCTGGTGCGCGTGATGCCGCTGCAGTACCAGCGCGCCATCGGCGACGTGGCGGTGCCATGGGCCTAGACGATGGGTTCCTGCGCTGGTCTCGGGTGCCCACGCCGCGGCGTGCCGTGTCGGAGCGACGGCAGGACTTTCGCGAGGTGGGGCAGCCCCAGGAGCCGAGCGTCACGCGCCTGCAGGCGGGACGCTGCATGGGCTGTGGGGTGCCCTTCTGCCACCAGGGCTGCCCACTGGGCAACGACATCCCGGACTTCAACGAGGCGGTGGTCCAGGGGCGCTGGCGAGAGGCCTACGAGCGCCTGGCTGTCACCAACGACTTCCCGGAGCTCACGGGACGGCTGTGCCCTGCTCCCTGCGAGGCGGCGTGCACGCTTGCGATCAACGACGAGCCAGTCACCATCGAGCAGATCGAGCTGCAGATCGTCGAGCGCGCCTTCGCGGAGGGGTGGGTGCAGCCGAGCCCACCGTCCTTGCGTACGGGTCGATCCGTCGCCGTGGTGGGCAGCGGGCCGGCTGGCTTGGCGGTGGCCTCTCGGCTCAACGCCCTCGGCCACACCGTGGTGGTGCTGGAGGCCGACGATCGGCTCGGTGGCTTGCTGCGCTACGGCATTCCCGACTTCAAGCTCGACAAGGCGGTGCTCGACCGGCGCATGGCCGTGCTGAAGGCCGAGGGGATCCGGTTCCGGACTGGGGTGCGAGTGGGGCAGTCGCCCCGCTTCGATGCGCTGGCAGCCTGTCATGATGCGGTGGTGCTCGCCATCGGCGCGGGCCGTCCCCGGGACCTGCCGCTGCCGGGGCGACAGCTGGCGGGGGTGCACTTCGCCATGACCTACCTGACGGCCGCCAACCGCCACCAGGCGAGGGGGCAGCCGCTGCCCGACGAGCTGGATGCCCGAGACAAGCGGGTGGTGATCCTCGGGGGAGGAGACACGGGTGCGGACTGTGTGGGTACGGCCCTGCGGCAGGGGGCGGCCGAGGTGACCCAGGTCGAGCTGCTCGAGCGACCGCCCGAGGTGCGCGCGTCCACCAATCCGTGGCCCGAGTGGCCGCGCGTGTTCCGCACGTCCTCGAGCCACGAGGAAGGAGGGCGGCGCGCCTTCGCCATTCGCACCGAGGCCTTCGTGGGGTCGCAGGGGCGCGTGACCGGGATCGCCGGGTCGCGGGTGGACACTGGCGACGCCGTGCACGTGGACGCCGATCTGGTGTTGCTCGCCGTGGGGTTCGTGAGCCCCGTCACCGAGCGCCTGGTGGCGCAGCTCGGCGTGGAGCTGAACGAGCGCGGGTGCGTGGCCACCCCTGACGGCTACGCCACCTCCGTGCCCCGCGTCTTCGTGGCCGGGGACGCACGGCGGGGGCAGAGCCTGATCGTGTGGGCCATTCGCGAGGGGCGCGAGGCCGCTCGCGCCGTGGATGCGGTGCTGACGTCAGCTCACTGAGCGGCGTTGCGCTTCTGCTGCTCGTCCTTGGCGATGGCCACGCAGGCGTCGAAGCCGGACTTCAGGCCCGCCTTGATCACCGAGGGCATCTGGCTGCCGGCCTTGGCGATGAAGCCGCTGCCGTCGCCGAAGGTCAGCTTGCTCACGAAGGTGACGCGGGACTGCATCGTCTCGCCCGGGGTCACCACGAACATACCGAAGACGTCGGTGACCTCGATGATGGAGTTGAACAGCCAGCGCTTGTCGAGGTTGTCCAGCGTCTGCGTGATCTTGGCCTGGTACTTGGTCCAGACCGTCGAATCGACCCAGCTCTCGTCGATCTTCTCGAACCACATCACGTAGCGCTGCTTCGACTCGTCGTAGCGGTAGTACATGCGCTGCGGGAAGTACCCGTAGAACAGGGTGAGATCGAGCACGTACAGCGAGTCGCGATACTCCGCCCCCACGGTGCTGTCGTAGCCCGCACCCAGGTGCTTGATGGCCTTCGCACCGCTCATGTGCTTCGGCAGCTCGGTGTTTCGCTTGTAGACGATGTGGGCCACGACCTCGCCTTCGAAGTTCTCGTCGCCCTGGCCGGTGATCATCGGGACGTAGCCCGTCTCGCTCTTCTGCAGCCGGATCTCGTCGTAGAGCTCCTTCTTGTAGGGGGTCTGCGAGGCGCCCTGCCAGAACCCAGCGTCGTCTAGGATCCCGTTGAGCACGGTCTGAGCTTCGGTGCTGTGGGTCCGGATGTTCACCGCGCCCACGGCCGCGTCCACGTTGCAGGTGGCTGCAGGGCACGGATCGAGCGGGGCCGGTCCACGGGACGCCCACGCGGGGCCGGTGAGCATCAGTGTGATCAGGAGGGGGATGGGCTTCATGAAAGCGTGCTCCTTGCGGGCCATCGTAACGTAGGACACCCTCTTCTCATCGGGGCTTCCCCCTCCCTGAGGTAGGGCGTTGCTCCGAGGTGGCGAACTGTGGGCGACCCAGCCGGGCTACCCGCGTCGGATTACCTGAGGTGACGCACACCGGGAGTGCGTGGCCATGGGATTCTTGTTCGACTCGCTGCGGCATCTGCTGGCCTCGGATCCGAAGGCCCGCCGGGCGGCGCTTGCGTCGATGTTGGGGCGCGTGCTGGGGGCCGAGGCCGTGCAGCTGCGGCATCCCTCCCTGTCGGGCGAGGCGGACTTCCAGGTGTGGCACGCGCGAAAGGCGTCGGGGCGGCCCTTCGCGGTCACCTGGACGGTGGGGCTGGCCGAGGCGCAGCAGCGCGAGCTGGTGGCGCTGACCCTGGCGGACACCCACACGCCGTCCCAGGACCGCATGGCGGGTCTGCTGGCGGCGGTGGCCGAGGCCGATGTGGCGGAGCTGGTGGCGCTGCCCGAGGGGTGCCTGGGCCGGAGCAGCCACACCTTCGCGGTGGTGGGACCCGAGGTGTGGGCGCTGTACGATCATGCGGAGTACGAGCGGATCCTGGGCGCGTCCATGCAGCTGGTGGTGCCGGTCACACCGCGGGAGGCGGAGTGGGTGCGGGCCCAGGGTGCACAGGCCTATCTGGCGGCGATGCGGGAGCAGCAGGTGGGCCCGTGGGCCGATCGGGCGCCCGGCGAGGTCCAGCTACCGCGCGGCCAGGGCGCGTAGCTCGGGGCGCTCCGAGGTGCTCAGGCGGCGCTTGGCGGCTTCCGGCTCGGGGCCTTCGTCCACGGCGCGCCGGGCCAGATCCATCGCGAGGCTCATGGGCAGTGCGTCCACGCGGCTCAGGGTGAGGCGACCGAGACCCTTTCGATCTGGGTCCACCACCCAGGCGCGCAGCTCGTCGGCGGACTGCTCCGGGTACCGCTCGAGGAGGCACAGTGCGGCCCGCATGCCGGCCCACGGCGGCCGCGGCACGTCGTCGACGGCGTGGAGCAGCGCGGCCACGGGCTCGGTCGTGAGCGCCACCACCTCGACGCAGGGCACGGCGTGCCGAGCGGACAGGGCTTTGACAACGTCGTCGAGCCCGTCCGGAGCGGCGGTCGCGAGGGCGACGACAGCGGGGAACAGCCACATGGGTCCTCCTGCGGCGCAGGGTATCGCAGCGAGGCGTGGGCAGGGGCTGAGTTTTCGGGTACCCTTCGGGTCTGCTGGAGGAGGTCCCATGCGCTGGATTGCGCTTGTTGCGTTCGTGGCGGCGTGTGCCGGCAACCCGGTCACCGACGCCACCACCGATCAGACGGTGGTGGACAACGACAAGGACGACGACGGGTTCACGAGCGCAGACGGCGACTGCGACGACAACGACCCGCTGGTGTATCCGGGCGCCTGGGACGTGGTGGCGGACGGAAAGGACTCGAACTGTGACGGGGTCCCCGGTCAAGACGACGATGGCGATGGCTACGCCTGGACGGGCTCGGGCGGCGACGACTGCGATGACGAGGATCCGGAGATCTACCTCGGCGCAGACGACTTCGGCTGGGACGGCGTCGACCAGGACTGCGACGGCGAGGATCGGCGAGACTTCGACCAGATCTGCGCGGGCGATCAGTTCACCTGTGCGCTGGACAGCATCGGCAGGCTGCGCTGCTGGGGCAGCGACGAGCACGGCCAGGTGGGGAACCGCCCGCTGGACGCGCGCTGGAAGAGCCTGAGCTGCGGAACTGACTTCGCCTGCGCGGTCTCGAACGACACGGGTGAGGTCACGTGCTGGGGCAGGAACGAGGTCGGCATCAACCAGGTGCTGAACGCTCCCGACACGACGGGTTGGGAGTCGGTGCACATCGGTCACACCCATGGCTGCGTGCTCGACGAGTACGGCAACGCGGAGTGCTGGGGCGAGGACTTCAGCGGAAGCGTCTCCGAGGTCCCGGTGAACGCCACGTGGGATGCGTTGGGAGTAGGCTCTCGGTTCGCCTGTGGGATCCTGAAGGGTGGCAACCGCGTGGTGAGCTGCTGGGGTGAGGACCGAGGCGACGTGGTCTCCACGTCTCCACTCCAGAACGTGGAAGCCAACTGGAACGTGAACCAGGTGGCGTGTGGGAACACCGCTTGCTGCATGATCCGGTCGGATCTCGGTGTGGACTGCTGGGGAGAGTCCGACGACCAGAATCGCTTGCCCCTGAACTTGGCGGGCAACCATGGTCACATCGACTTCAAGGACCAGTTCACCTGCCTGGTCGACGAGGGAGATCTCGACTGCCACGGTGAGGGTGGGCAGGGAATGGCTACGGTCCCGCCTCGCCACGAGAAGTACCGCTTCGTCGCCACCGGGTTCAAGCATGCCTGCGCGATTCGTCAGCTCGACGGCGGCATCGAGTGCTGGGGACTCGGCACCAACGACGCCACGGCGGTTCCGAACTGGTAGCGCTCGGCCCGGTGCCGCGCCGACGAGCGGCATCACGGGCGTCCGAGGCTACCAGCCGCGCAGGCCTGGGGTCTCGATCTTGCGGACCCCCAGCCGCTCGGCCTCGCGAATGCCCGACAGCATGGCGCCGTGCACCGTGCCGATGAAGGCGAACTGCGTGGCCTCGCCTGCGAACAGCAGGCGCTCGCCCACCGGGGCCGCGAGCGTCTCGCAGTCGTCCGGGGAGGAGCCCACCGGGACGTAGCTGTAGCTACCCAGGGTGTGCGGATCGGTGGTCCAGCGGGTCACGAACGTGGCGACGGGATCGGG
>JAHQVJ010000075.1 GCA_019634415.1 Myxococcales bacterium | reverse complement strand
GGCAACGTGACGACGCCGGAGGGGTACCGCGAGGCCTGGAACACGCTGGCCGAGGGGGGCTGGATCGGGCTGTCCGCCGACCCCGACATCGGGGGGATCGGGCTGCCGCCGGCCATGTCCATGGCCGTCATCGAGATGTTCATCGGGGCCTGCATGGCCTTCGAGATGTACCCCGGACTCACCGCCGGAGCGGCGCGTGTCGTGGCGGGCCACGCCCCCGAGGGCATGCGGAGCCAGGTCGCCACGAAGATGTTCACGGGGGAGTGGGGCGGCACCATGTGCCTCACGGAGTCCGGCGCGGGCAGCGACGTGGGGGAGAACCGGTGTCGGGCCACGCCCACTGCAGACGCCGATGGCTCCTTCCTGCTCGAGGGCGAGAAGATCTTCATCAGCGGCGGCGATCAGGATCTCACCGAGAACATCGTGCACCTGGTGCTGGCGCGTACCCCCGACAGCCAGGCAGGAACCAAGGGCCTGTCGCTGTTCCTTGTGCCCAAGTTCTGCTTCGACTCCGATCTGAACCTGACCGAGCGCAACGGCGCGGTGGTCACGAAGATCGAGGAGAAGATGGGGATCCACGGGTCGGCCACCTGTGTGCTCACCCTGGGCGATCGAGGACCCTGCAAGGGCTGGCTCGTGGGCAACGAGCACGAGGGCATCGAGATCATGTTCGAGATGATGAACGAGGCCCGGATCGGCGTGGGCGCTCAGGGAGTGGCGCTGTCCGCCGCCGCCACCAGCTACGCCACGCGCTACGCCAAGGAGCGCAAGCAGGGCTCCTCGATCCGCAACTTCCGGGACGCCTCGGCACCCCGCGTGCCGATCACGGTGCATCCGGACGTGCGCCGCATGCTCATGACCATGAAGGTGTGGACGGAGACCATGCGCTCCATGATCCTGCGCCTGGGGTTGCGCGCGGATCTGTCGGAGCGCCACCCCGACGAAGCGGAGCGGCAGCGGCACCTCGACCGGGTGGATCTGCTCGTGCCCATCCTCAAGGCCCACTGTACGGATCTCGGCTTCGAGTCCTGCGTGCTGGGGCTGCAGGTGCTCGGCGGCTACGGCTTCATCGGCGAGTACCCCCTCGAGCAGCTCGTGCGCGACGGCAAGATCATGAGCATCTACGAGGGCACGAACGGCATCCAGGCCATGGATCTGGTGGGCCGCAAGCTGCGCCGCAACGGCGGAGCGCTGTTCATGGACTGGGTCAAGGATGCCAACGCGGAGTGCGATGCGGGCCGCGAGGCAGGCCTCGGTGACGCCGCCGACGCCCTGGCCAAGGCGGTGGGTCACTGCGGAGCTGCAGCCATGCACCTGGGAACCATGGGTGCCCAGGGCAAGCTCGAGGGCACCATGCTGCAGGCCTACCCCTTCCTCACCATGATGGGCGTGGTGCACCTGGGGCTCGAGGCGCTCAACCAGGCGCGCACGGCCAAGCGGCTGCTCGACGCGGGGCAGTCCAGCAACCACCTGAAGGGCAAGCTGCTGAACCTGCGGTTCTACGTGGCCAACCTGCTCCCCGAGGCCGTCGCCCTGTCGAAGGCCGTTCAGTCGGGCGACGACTCGTGCCTCGACGAGATCCTATTCGCCTGAGGGGGGCGGAGTCGCGGGGGTGCTGCGGAAGGCACCCTCGAAGGCCTCCCTCCACGGTGGGTCGTCTCCGTTGGAGTCGCTGACGGACACGGAGAACAGCGTGTCCGCGATGTGGTACAGCGACAGCCAGGTGAGGGCGTCGCCCGTGCGCAGCTGCAGGCGCGCCTGGGTGGGAGGACCCTCCTCGGAGATGATCCGGCCGCGGGCATCCTCCACGCCCCGGGTCTTCAGGAACTCCACCATCTCGACGGGGTCGCCTCCCTCGATGGGCATGGCCACCACCCTGAAGCTGGCGTCGTCCACCAGGCCGTGTACGCCCTTCACGTCGACCTTGCCGTAGGGCGAGCGGATCACGTCGTCCAGCTCGGTGCAGCGCGTGGGACAGGGCACCTGCACGTCGGCCAGAGCGAGCTGCATCGGCGCCGGATCGGTCTTCGAGAAGGAGTCGAAGAACCGCTCGAGCACGCCGCCGCGGTCCACGACGCCCTGCAGGATCCACACGTCGTCGCCGACGAGGCCTGCGCTCACGGCCGCTCCGCCGATGCGACCGGTGTCGATCTTGCCGTGCACCCCTGCGGCCATCCCCGCCGAGCCCCAGGACGTGACCTCCGACAGCGTGCCCAGGGGGACCGAGCGGCTGCGCACGAGCGACTCGGTGATCTGCTTGGCCTTGCCCGACGAGACCGCGCCGCCGGGCAGCTCGGAGGTGAGCACGATGAAGGTGGAGCGGCCGCTGAACTCCGTGCGGTGCATGTTCACGGTGGTGGGGGAGCCGTCCACGTCGAGGGTCTCTCGAGAGGGTCCGCGCCGCGGAACCTCCGGAACGAGCACCTCGAAGCCACGCTCCGTGTCGCTGAACCACCTCCACCCCGCTGGTGGCTTGGCATCGACGTCGATCGCCACCCCGGTGGGAGGATCGGGTCGACATGCCATCAAGACCATCCAGACCAGCCCCATCGTACCTCCAGGGTCGAGCGTGTTCGAACCAAGGGTCGACCCATCGGCGCCACGATGCCATGCTTTGTGTGATGGTGAAACGATGACACACCAAGGTGTTGAGGTCCGGGCCTCCGATCGCCGCGAACGCCCAGCCATGCTGGTGGCGTCCGTGGCGGCCTTCGCGGCGCTGGCACTGATCTGGCTGTCCTTGTCGGCCCCGCTCGCTGATCTGGTGGAGCCCCATGGGCCACCACCGGCGGTGGAGCAGTGCCTTCAGGATCCGATCTCCTGCGCAGACTGGGCTTCCCCGTCGATGGCGGCGCTGCCCGCGCCGGGTCAGCTCAGTGCCTGGCGGGTCGCCTGTGCCGAGCAATGGAACGCAGCGTCGCCGATGGAGGCCCGCCTACGGGTCCCCGTGGGATGCCGCTCGGGGCTGCCCGCCGGCCCCGGAGTGGTCCTGCAGGACTGGGAGCTCGAGGCGCTGGAGAGCCAGGAGGCGGATCCGGGCTGGGTGCAGATGATCATCGAGGAGCGAGACTGGGCCCTGGTGCCTCACGTGCCCCGCGCGCCCGCGGAGCCGCTGGAGCTGACCACGGCGGCGCTGACGGTGGTGAGGCAGCACGCCGCGTCGTCCGAGGCGAAGCTCGCTCGGGCGAGGGAGGTGCTCTGGACTGCCGCCCTGACGCGGCCCGAGGATCCGGAGCGCACCACCGGTGTGATGACTGCGCTCCAGGAGAAGCTCGGAGACGTCTGGGCACCGCTGGCGTGGTGGGCGGGACTGCTGGCTGCCGGGGTGGCTGGGCTGGCAGGGATCGTGTGGGCTCGGGCCTCACAGGGCGTGCGCATCGGGGTGACGGCGCATCAGGTGACGGTGGGGCGCTCCCGTGTGGCCCTGCACGACCTTCGAACGAGCCAGATCACCACGGAGCGTGTCGTGCTTCGGCGTGCGGATGGCTCGGTGGTGCGCAGCCCGCCGCTGCTGCTGCCCCAGCACTCCGTGGAGGCGCTGCAGGAGGCCCTGGCCACCGCACAGCGAATGGCGCACGGTGGGGCACCAGAGGACCCGGACGCCCGCCGGTCGGTCGAAGCCCTGTCCAAGCGGACGCGTTAATCCGCGTGCCGCCGTGCATCGGGGCGCGCTCGAGTGCCCCACCGGAGGGCATGTGATTCGGTCGTTTCCCTTGCTGGCGATTCCGATGTTCGTCTACAACCTGGTGGCATGGGGGGATCTCCTGGGCGCAGGCGACCAGGAGGCCTGTGCGGCCCAGGTGGGGCGGCCGGTGCATGCCTTGACGTGCCAGCTAGACACGTCGCTGTTGGAGATTCCCATGGCCTCGCGGGTGGTGGGGAGCCTGGACTCGGTGGAGCGGGTCTACTGGTCCGTGACCGCGGGCGATCTGTTGCTGCTCTTCGCCTTGTTCATGCTCTTCCTCGAGGTGCTCAAGTCCACCGGGGCGGGCAGCGGATCGGTCACCAACCATGCGCTGTCGCTCGTGGTCTTCGTGGTGGGCCTGGTGCAGTTCCTGATGATGCCGCCCTTCGCCACCTCGGTGTACTTCATGATCCTGTCGATGGCGCTGCTCGACGTGGTGGCCGGGGTGATCGTGACCATCTCCGCCGTGCGACGCGACGTCAGCTTCAACTGAGGCGGCGACCCACGGGATCCATGCCCGGCAGGGCCGTGCCGTCGAGCTCGCTCACCAGGGCGAGACCACGGGTGGTGCTCGCCACGTACAGAGCGTCGAAGGGGCCGTCGGCCACCGGACCCCGTCGCACCACCTCGATCCCCAGCCGCTCGCACTGAGCCAGCAGCCGCCGCAGGGTGGTGGACTGGAGGATCCGGCCGTCCCAGGGAGCGGTGTGCACCACCCCTCCGATCACGGCGATCACGGCGCAGGAGGTGCCCTCCGTGAAGCGGCCGTCCTCGTCCACGAGCAGCATCTCGTCCACACCCGCCTGCCGCACCGCCACCATCCAGCCCATGCGGCTGCGGTGCTTGACGGAGCCGTCCACGAACGCCCCGTCCACGTGGCGTCCCGTGATGCAGCGGACGGAGCGCCCCCAGCGGTCGGACTCGGGAGGTGTGGCCGTGACCACACGGGTGCCGTCGCCGGTGACGGTGATGCGGACGACGGCGAGCTCTCCCACCTTCTGACGCACCTGCGCGATCTCGTCGCGAAGCACCTGCGCGGGCGGAAGGTCGATCCCGCTGGCCTGCGCCGACCGTGCCAGCCGCTCCAGGTTCTCGGTGGGGTCGTGGTCCTCGCTCGACAGCATGGTCTCGAACACCGAGTACCCGTGCGTGAAGCCCACGTCGGTGACGGCCACCGTGGCCTCGGCGAGTGCGGAGAGCCGACCGTTCACGAGTGCCCAGCCTGTCATCGACGCTGCCACCTGTCCCGCCCTTACCTGGTCCCGTGGTCGTAGCATGACGCGAGGGGCGGCGATACCTGTCAGCCTTCCCACAAAGAGGCCGTCATGTCGAGCTACGAGGGCGTCGATTTCTACCAGATCGACGATCTGTTGTCGGACGAGGAAAAGGCCATCCGGGGCGCCGTGCGCGACTGGGTGGACGATCGCGTCGTGCCCATCATCGAGGAGCACTACCAGCGCGGTACGTTTCCCACCGAGCTGGCCACCGAGATGGGCGAGCTGGGGTTCCTCGGGGCCAACCTGGACGGCTACGACTGCCCGGGACTCAACAACGTCAGCTACGGCCTGATCTGCCAGGAGCTCGAGCGGGGCGACTCCGCCATTCGCTCCTTCGCCTCGGTGCAGGGCTCGCTGGTGATGTTCCCGATCCACGCCTACGGCAGCGAGGCGCAGAAGCAACGCTGGCTGCCGAAGCTGGCCAAGGGGGAGGCCATCGGCTGCTTCGGGCTGACCGAGCCCGACTTCGGCTCCAACCCCAGCGGCATGATCACCCGGGCCGTCGACGCAGGTGACCACTACGTGCTCAACGGCGCCAAGATGTGGATCACCAACGGCACGGTGGCCGATGTGGCCGTGGTGTGGGCCAAGCTCGAGGGCGAGGTGCACGGCTTCCTCGTGGAGCGCGGCATGGACGGCTTCTCTGCACCCGAGATGACGGGTAAGCACAGCCTGCGCGCGTCGGTCACCAGCGAGCTGGTGTTCCAGGACGTGAAGCTGCCCAAGGACAACCTGCTGCCCGGCGTCAAGGGGCTGAAGGGGCCGCTCTCCTGCCTCAACAACGCGCGCTACGGCATCGCGTGGGGCGCACTGGGGGCGGGCATGGGGTGCTTCCACTCCGCCACCGAGTACGCCAAGAGCCGCATCCAGTTCGATCGCCCCATCGCGAGCTTCCAGCTGGTGCAGAACAAGCTCGCCTGGATGCTCCGCGAGATCACCAAGGGTCAGCTGCTGGCCTGGCGCCTCGGTCGCATGAAGGACGCGGGCACGCTCCACCACGAGCAGGTGAGCCTGGCGAAGATGAACAACGTGGACATCGCCTTGGAGATCGCGCGAGTGGCCCGTGACGTGCACGGCGCCAACGGGATCCTGGGCGAGTACCCGGTGATGCGCCACATGGCGAACCTAGAGTCGGTGAAGACCTACGAGGGAACCCACGATATCCACAACCTCGTGCTGGGTCGATGGATCACGGGAATCGCTGCGTTCACCTGATCGGATGGTCTGATCGTTCCGGATGATCCTAGGTGGTTGCGAAATTCGTTTGTGCACGCGCCGCGCTGCGGTATCCTCCGGTCGCCCCCCACGAGACTGTGGGTGGGGCCTAGGAGAGTCTGATGCGCGGCACCATCGCCGGAGATGCCGGCGCGACTGAACTGTCTGCTGGTCTGGCGTCCAGCCTGGAGCGCGCCCACGAGGTGGCGCTGGCGGGTGGTCACGCCGAGGTGGTGGTGGAGCACCTGGTGGTCGCGCTGCTCGAGGACGGGGAGCTGCGCGCCCACTTCGACGACCGGGAGCGTGGGCGGCTGGTGGATCAGCTGCTCGGCTTGGCGGCGCGGCGCTGCCCGCCAGGATCCGGATTTCCACGCGTGGCGTCGTCCCTGGCCACACTCCTGGAGCAGGCGGAACCTGGTCCGCGGGGAGAGGTGACGGGCGCGGAGGTGCTCGCGGAAGCGCTGATGCAGCGTGGGCCCTTGGCCGACGTGCTGGCGGCACACGGGGTGCAGGCGCGTCCAGTGTCGGCGACCCCGGCACCGGAGCCGGAGCCTGTGGCGTTGCCCGAGCCGTCGCCGCCGGAGGCGGAGCCCGCGCCCGTGGACGTGGTGGACCCCAGCGTGGGGATCACGGGACCGTCCGTGGAGCCCTCCCCGGAGGTGCCCGAAGCGGGCTTCGATCTCGATGCGGCCTTGGGCGACGAGGAGCCGGTGCCAGCGCCCTCGGAGCTGGAGCCCGAGGCGGTGGAGGAGGTGCCTTCGTGGGCCGCGCCGGCGGTGCCGGATCCCGAGCCCGAGCCTCCGTCGCTGCCGGATCCCGAGCCGGAGCCCTTGCCCCCATCGCTGCCGGATCCCGAGCCCGAGCCTCCGTCGCTGCCGGATCCCGAGCCGGATCCCGAGCCGCCGGCGTTGCCCGAGCCCGAGCCGCCGGTGCTCGCCGACTCCTCGATGTTTCCGCCGCTGGAGCCGCCCCCCGACCCCTTCTCGCTGCCCGTCCAGGAGCCCCCCCAGAGCGTGGAAGAGCCCGAGCCCGTCTCGCCAGACGTGGTGGAGCCGCTCGGCGAGCAGGCGCTGCCGCCCGATCCCTTCGCGGTGCTGGACGACGCTCCCCCGCCCTCGAGCGAGGAGGTCGTGGAAGCCCCGTCGGAGCTGGCGCACGAGACACCGCCCGATCCGTTTGCCGTCCCCGCGGGGGAGCCTCTCCCCGAGCCCGAGCCGGCCCTCGAGCGCGAGGCGCTCCCAGAGCTGAAGCCTCCGCCAGACCCCTTCGCCGTGCCCGCGGACGATCCCGTGTCGACCGACGTGCTCGATCCGCCACAGTCCACGCCGGCCGGGTCCGACCTGCCGACGGTACAGCCCGCCGACCCCTTCGCCGTGCCCGTCTCGGAGCCGGAGGCGCCAGCGCTCACCTTGCCGCTGGAGTCCGAACAGCAAGCTCCCGCGCCCGAGCCGATCCCCGAGGAGCCCGACACGTACTCCGACCCGGACTCCTTCGATGCGCCCGTGCGCGCTCCCACGGAGGACGAGCGCGTCTCGGAGGTGCGTGATGTGTTCTCGCTGCCGGACGCCGACGAGGAGGACGGAGACGACGAGCTGCTCCGGGAGCTCGCGCCGCAGGAGACCTCCTTGGAGGACGAGCCGGAGACCGTCCTGGAGGAGGAGGAGTCGGAGACCTCCCTGGAGGAGCCGGAGCCGGAGCCGGAATCCGGCGCGACTCCATCGCGCTACGATTCCCTCGAGCCCTCGCCTTCGGCTGCGGGCCTTCCGGCGTCGGGTGCCATCGACGTGGATCGAACCGTGGACCTGCCCGCTGCGAAGGGAGCCGTGGACGTCTTCGACGAGGCGATCGCTGCGCCCCGCTCACGGAGGAGCCCCTCGGCCGGCTCGATGCCTGCAGCGCCAGGGGCCAGCGTCGGTGCTCCACCCGCGCAGACGCAGAGCAACACGGCGCCGCCACCGCTGGAGGTCACGCCCACCATCCTCCGCGGGCGCCCAGCCCGCGGCTCCGTCGTGGCGCCGGGCACCCTCATCGAGAACATCCCGCGCAGCATGCGGGTGGCGGTTCCGGTGCAGGTGGAGGTTCGCCTGGGCATGCGGGAGGCCAAGCGCATCGCCGACGGACTCATCGGGCAGGGCACGGCAAAGCGGCACGACGTGTCGGTCACCAAGGCCATGTCCGTGAGGCTGGTGGCTCCCGATGGCGGCTTCCTCGTGGAGAACGGCTCCCCAGAGACGCAGTGGGTCGACAACCCCCACACGCCGGCGCGCGAGGAGTACGCTCGCTGGACCTGGACGGTCACGCCGCGTCGCCGCGGCCCCACCCGCCTGCAGCTGGTGGTGAGCGCCCGCACGGTGGGCGAGGGTGGCATCACCGCCGACAGCGCGCTCGACGACCAGTTCATCGACGTCGTGGTGACGGCCAACTATGCGCGCTCGGCCCGCCGGATCGGCTTCTGGGTCACGGCCACCCTGGTGGGTGGTGCGCTGGGGGCGTGGGGCGAGGACATCCTGCGCTTCGTCACTCAGTGGATGGAGCGCCTGTAGCGGCCTCGTCCACGTGGCAGCGGTGGCAGGAGCCCAGCACGGACGGCATGCGGTCTGGAATCCCGCGCGGCTCCGTCGCGCGACCCATCCCCTGGGCCCTCGCCTTCGGCTGCGGGCCTTCGGGAGCGTCCCAGGCGTCGCGCAGTCCGTCGGGTACCTCGGTGACCGCCAGGGGCAGGTCCACCGAGAAGACGACCCCCCAGGCGGCACGCTCGGCGGCTGTGGCGTGGTGCGTGGCGGCAGGGGGATCGGACAGCGGCTGAACACCTCGGGCGGCATGGCACGCGCCGCAAGCCTGCAGCGCCTGGACCAACCCCATGGCCAGGTCCTCGCCGTCGCCAGCCACCTGCAGGAAGCCCAGGGCTGCTCCCAGCGAGGTGGCGCTGTCGTGGGTGTCGTCCACCGAGCCCAGCGTGAGATCGCGGGCATGGACCTGGCTCGTGTCCACGTCCCCTCGAGCCACGGACCGGACCAGCGCGTCCCACCCCGCCACGTGGCCTGGGGGGGGCGCCGGCGCGGGAGGCTCCTCGGTGGGGCCCCAGCTGCATCCTGCCCACAGCAGCCAGGTCATGGCGTGCTCGCGCGCCACAGCTCGCCCGCGCGCTCCACGGCGCGCGCCACCACGGCGTCGGGTGCCTGCTCCAGGAGGAGCTCCAGGGCTTGCTCGATGCGGCGAACGGCGAACACCTGGAACCGCCCGGCGCGGCACGCCTCCACCACGTCGGGTCGCAGCTGCAGATCTCCCACGCCCACCTCGGGCACGATCACGCCGTGGATTCCGTCGGCGGACTCCTGGGCCGCGGTCGCGTCGAAGAAGCCCTCGATCTTCTCGTCGACGGCGCCCACGGGCAGCACGTTCCCGTGCTGGTCGATGGCGCCGGTGATGGCGAGGCCCTGGCGGGCGGGCAGGCCGGTGAGGGCGCTCATCAAGCACACGAACTCGGCGGCCGAGGCCGAGTCACCGTCGACGCCACCGTAGGACTGCTCGTGGGTGATGCTGGCGTCGAAGGCGAGCGGATGGTCCACGGAGAGCAGGTGCCGCAGCAGGCCCTTGACCGTCAGGAAGCCCTTGGTGTGGATCTGACCCGACAGCATGGCCTCGCGCTGCAGGTGCACAGCACCGTCCTGCCCGGCCCCCACCGTGGCGGTGATCCGCATGGGGAAGCCGTACGACAGGGGGCCTGCCCGGACCACGGCGAGGCCGTTGACCTGGCCCTGGCGCGTGCCCGTGGTCTCGATCTGCACCATGCCCGAGGCGATCCGCTCGCGGAAGCGACGCCCGGGCAGGTCCGCCCGGCGCTTGCCTGCGTCGATGGTCTCGGTCACATCGCCGCCATCGACCTCCTCGGCGCCCCGCTGGCGGGCCAGGAAGGCGGCCTCGCGAGCGAGGTCGGCGATGCGGCCGAAGCGCGCGGTGAGGCGACCCTCCTGGGAAGCGACCCGCGCGCCGTGCTCCACGAGCCCTGCCACGGCCGCCGCGGTGAAGGGGGGCAGCGACTCCTTGGTCACCAGCCGGGCCACCATCTGGCTGTACATGGCGATGCACGCCGCGTCGCGGTGGATCAGCGAGTCGAGATCCACCAGGACCTTGAAGAGATGGGGGAAGTCGGGGTCCTGGTGGTCCAGCGACGCCCAGACGTCGGCGCCTCCGATGAGCACCACCTTGGCCCGGAACGGGATGGCGCTGGGCCGCAGGTGCGGGGCGCGCAGGGTGCTGGCGCTGGCCTCCTGGGGGGTGAGCTCGATGGTGCCGGAGCGCAGCGCCCGCTTCAGCGCGCCCCACGCGCCGGGCTCGCTCAGCACCTCCCGGGCGTCCAGCACCAGCGTGCCGCCGTCGGCCTTCACCAACGCGCCGGCGTGGATCCCGAGGTGGGGGGCCTCCGAGCCCCCTCGCTCGCCGACGTCGACCCCGCCCAGGAGCCGCTGCACCGTGGGGGCGTTCTCCACGACCACGGCGCGCGGGGCCTCGGCGGCGGCCGTGCGCAGCACGTTGACCCGGTAGCGCTCCGCCAGGGCCGGCGTGTCGGAGAAGGACTCCACATGGGCGCAGACGTCGTCGAACACCTCCTCGATCCACGTCTCCGCCGCGGCGAAGCGCTCCGCCACGTGGCCGTACAGGTCCTCGAGCAGGCTCTGCGTCTCCTCCTGCACCAGCTGCTGGACCACGGCGTGGGACTCCCGCCGGACCGCCGTGAGCTGGCTCGAGATGCGGCCGAACTCGACGAGCATCTCCTCTGCCTTGGCCTCCAGCGCTTCGATGTGCGCGGAGGCGTCCTCGTCCGTCTGGGCCGACCGCAGCTCCTCGAAGGGCATCACCTGGCCCTCCACCACGGGCAGGATGGCGGGCTTGGAGCCCTCCTCGCTCTCGATGCCCACCAGCGACAGCCCCGCCTCCGACAGAGACGCCTCGAAGGGGCTCGTGATGTGGCCCATGCGCTGGTTCGTGGCGGCCTCCACCTTGCGCACCCGGGCCCTCAGGCTGTCGCTGTCGACGAGCTGGGCGAGCTCCTCCAGCACGAACCGGGTCAGTGCTTCGGCCTGCTCGCGGAGCAGGGGACCGTCACCGGGGGGAAGGGTGAGCAGGCGGGGCTGGTTCGGCTCGGCGAAGTTGTAGACGAACACCCGATCCCCGGGCGGCTCCGTGGTGGGCACCAGGTCCTGGAGCACCTCCAGCGTCAGCGTCCTGCGCCCCGTGCCCGGCGCGCCGCGCACGTACACGTTGTGGCCCGGTGCGTCGATGGACAGGCCGAAGCGCAGGGCCTCGGCGGCGGTGGCCTGCCCCACCACGCGGTGGTCGGTGGGCAGGTCCGCCGTGGTGCGAAAGGGCAGCGCGGACGGTGGGCAGGTCCAGCGCAGCTCCTCTGGCGGTACCGGGGTCGTGGGCAACTCGGCCTCCTCTTGGCGCGTTCCGCGATATCTGTTCGCTTCATGGTCTTCGTACGGGACACCCTACGCCGATGGGCGGTGGCGCTGCTCGGCCGCCGTCGAGGTGAGGTCCGGGCGATGCAGGACCTTCGCCACGTGGAGTCCTCGCTCCGCTTCGCTGGCGTGTTCGCCGTGCTCATGCTCCTACCCACCGGATTCCTCGCCTACCAGGCGCTCACCACGGTGCGGAGCGAGGAGCTGTCGTTGGACGCCGATCTCCGGGCGCGAGCACGCGGGGTGGCGACGAGCATCTACGCGGACGTGGAGGAGATCTTCGGGCGCTTCGAGCAGGTGGCCCTGGCCCGGCTGGACGCGGGTGGCTCGCCGAGCGTGAACCCGAGGGAGCTGTCTCCC
The DNA here is from genome assembly GCA_019634415.1 of Myxococcales bacterium. Lineage (GTDB taxonomy): Bacteria > Myxococcota_A > UBA796 > UBA796 > DRPG01. The sequence goes on along the minus strand of JAHQVJ010000075.1, from coordinate 50,443 downwards.
TACCTACGGGCGGCGTTCAAGTTCGATGGCTCGGGCAAGCTCGTGGCCCCCTTCGCGCTGCCCCGGCGCGCCCCGTTGGCCCAGCCCTCCCCGGCGTGGCGTCGAGACGCCAGGGCGGCCCAGCAGCTCGAGCTCAGGGAGCCGTTTCGTGCGGCGGGGGCCTGGCGAGCCGTGGAGCGGGAGAGCGTTCGGCCTGGCCTGCGTGCCGAGGCGGTGCTGGGGCAAGTGCGGGCCCACATGGCGGCTCGGCGCTTCGGGGCCGCGAAACAGGCCGCGACGCGGCTGGCCGAGGAGTTTCCGGGGGTTCGCGGGCGGCACGGCTTCCTGATGAGCACCGTGGGCGCCTTCAAGGTCAACGAGATCGCGATGCGGCTGGCCCAGCGGCGGGGACGGGGCTCCGACGAGGCCCGCGACGCGATGGAGGATCTGGTCGTCGATCTGCTCAGTGTTCGGCAGTGGGAGATCGGTCAGCCCGGGGAGGCCGCCCTGGCGCGGGAGGCGATCCGTCTGCTGTCGGGTCGATCGGAGCGAGAGTGGCTCGCAGCACGTCGCTCGCAGCTCAATCGGCAGGTGGAGCAGCTGCAGTGGGCGGCTCGCGTGCTCCACGAGCTCGACGGAGTCTACTACCGCGTTCCTGCCGAGCGTCAGTTCCGCTACCTCGGTGCGAACGCAGGCTCGGCGGCGGTGTGGGCGCTGGTGCGTGTGTCCGAGGACGTGTTCGCCTTCTCCTTCTCCATCGACGACCTGCGCGACGAGCTCGACACAGCGGTGCGTCGTCGCAGCGAGGCCGAGCCCGATCTCACGGCTCGACTGCGGGTCATCGGTGAGCCGCCGGAGGGAGCCTTCGCCGTGCGTTCCCTCGGCCCCTGGCTGCCGCTGGTGTCGCTGGTGGTGCAGCCGTCGGACCTCGAGGCCCTGCGCGTGTCCAACAACCGGCGGCGCACGGTGCGCGTGGGGGTGGTGCTCACGGCGGTGTTCGTGCTGGTGGTGGGGGCCTATCTCGTGGCGCGCATGATCGCGCTGGAGGTGGACGGCGCTCGCCAGCGAGCCGACTTCGCGGCCAACGTCAGCCACGAGCTGCGCTCGCCCATCACTCAGATCCGCCTGAAGGGAGAGGCGCTGCAGCTGGGTCTCGCCCAGCCAGGCCCCGACATGCAGGAGCACTTCGACGCCATCGTGCGGGAGTCGGAGCGCCTGAGCCGACTGGTCGACAACGTGCTCGACTTCGCCGCCATCGAGCGCGGGGCCAAGCGATATCACCTGCGACCCGACGACCCCGTGCCCGTGGTGGTCGCCGCCGTGGAGTCGGCCCGCTCCAGCTTCGAGGCCCTCGGCGTCGCCGTGGTGATGGAACTTCCGGAGGATCTGCCTCCGCTTTGGATCGATCGGGAAGCGCTGGGTCAGGTGTTGACCAACCTGCTGTCCAACGCGGCAAAATACGGCGCGGAGGGTCGATACGTGCGTGTCGCGGTGGAACCTCGTGAAGACGGTGTCGAAATCTGCGTCCAGGACCGTGGTCGCGGGATCGGACCCGACGAGCAAGAGTCGGTGTTCGACGACTTCTTTCGCTCGTCGGATCCCATGGTTCGCCGGCAGAAGGGCACGGGTATCGGCCTTGCCATCGTGCGCTACATCGTGGAAGCTCATGGAGGCACCATTCGGGTGGAGAGTGCTCCGGGCCGGGGCGCCAGCTTCATCATCACCCTTCCCTTCGAGCCCCCCGACGGGGCGGGAGAGCCAGCCTGATGCCCCGGATCCTCTTCGTCGAAGACGAGCAAGCCGTGCTGAGCACGGTGGAGCGGTTCTTCGTGGACCAAGGCTTCGACGTGCAGTCCGCACGATCCATGACGGAGGCCATCGAGAGCTTCCAGCGGTTTCCGCCCGACGTCGTGGTGCTCGACGTGATGCTCAACGAGGGCCCCGAGCCCGACAAGTCCGGGTTCGACGTATGCAAGTCGCTGCGCGACGAGTCCTACGAGGGGCCCGTGATCTTCCTCACGGCTCGCACCGCGGAGCAAGACAAGCTGCTCGGCTTCGAGGTGGGCGCCGACGACTACGTGACCAAACCCTTCAGCCTCCACGAGCTGAAGGCCCGCGTGGACGCCGTGCTCCGCCGCACGGGCGGGGCTCGCTCGGTCTACCGGTTCGGTCCGGTGGAGGTCGATCTCGACAACTACGTGATCCGCCACGAGGGGTCCGACGAGGAGCGCCTGTCGAACCGCGAGCAGGAGCTGCTGCGCTACCTGATCGAGCACCGGGGCAAGGTGCTGCCGCGCGGGGAGCTGCTCACGGGGATCTGGCGATACTCGCCCAACGTCACCACCCGCACGGTGGACACCCACATCCTCAACGTGCGCAAGAAGCTGCGCGACGACGCGGCGAGCCCACGCTTCATCGAGACGCTGCACGGCGTGGGCTACCGGTTCATCGCCCAGGAGGGCTGATGTCGGCGCTGCTGTGGGCGCTGTGGTGCCCCGAGGCCGCCGCCCAGTCAGCCCTGTCCCAGCTGCAGCAGGGCATGGCGGAGGAGGTGCTCTACGGCGACCTGGAGGGTGCGCGGGTGCGCTACATGCGCCTGGCCCAGGACGAGGCCGTGGATGGCGTGGCGCGGGCAGATGCCGTGTTCCTGTGGGGGCGCGTGCTCTACGATCTGGGCCGCTACGAGGAGGCACGGGAGGTGCTGCTGGAAGGGATCCGCTCTGGCACCTGCCCGCAGCGCTGCCGCCTGCTCCACGAGACCATGGAGATCGATCTGGCCTCGGTGGACGAGCTTCCGGTCACCTGGACCTTCGATCGCGCCAACCACGGTGTGTTCCATCCCTCTGCGGTGCAGGATCTGGGCTCCATCAAGCTCGCCCTGAGCCCGAACGGCGACCCCGCCTTGATGTGGACCACCACCTCGCAGATGGGGCGCAGCGACCGCCTGGTGATGGGGGTTCGCCGGCCGGAGCCGCCGCCCGAGGTGCTGGAGCTTGGGGTCACGAGCGTGCAGGCACCGGCGGTACTCCGAGCCTACGTGGTGGACGAGGTGGGGCGTCTGTACGGGCAGGAGGAGCCCATTCGGTTGGCGGCAGGGGTGCGCATGCAGCTGGCGATTCGCTTCGAGGAGCTGCTCGAGGTGCGCTCGGATCTGGGTGTGGGGGAGCCGGCGAGCCTCGCCCTCGACCGCGGCTCGATCACGCGCATCGTGCTCGAGCACGCCACGCCGCTGCCGCAGAACGAGACGCGCCAGCTGTATCTGCACGCGGTGACCATTCGATAGCGCTCAGGTGCGCTGCTCTGCCCACTCCAGCATGTTCATCACGTCGCGCCAGCGGGAGCGCACGCTGGGGGCGGCCAGCACCACCACGCCGTAGGTGCGCCCGGTCTGCCGGCTCTGGACCACGGTGGCGAAGCAGTAGCGCGCGGTGTCGGTGTAGCCCGTCTTCGCGGCCAGGGTGTCGTAGCGGTGGGTGTGGGAGCGCACGATGCGGTTGGTGGTGTGCAGCGTGCGCGGCCCGCGGCTCGGATCGATGCGCCAGTAGGGGGCCGAGGCCACGGGCGACAGCGAGGGGTGCAGCGCCACGGCGGTGACGGCCTTGAGGATGTCGCGGGCGGAGGCTCGGTTGTCGTCTTCGATGCCGGCCGGATCGGTGAAGGTGGCCACGCGCATGCCCAGGTCCTGCGCCACCAGGTTCATGTCGTGCACGAAGGAGAAGTACTCGGTGCCGGCGATGGCGGGGAAGGCGAAGGCGCCGCGGTTGTCGGAGGCCACGAGCGCCGCTCCCAGGTACTCCCAGCCTTCGTGGCAGTCGTCGGTCTCGAACTTGGAGCGCGCGCCGGGACGAGACGGCCACTGCTCGAAGCTGATGCAGACCCGTCGCGACAGGTCCAGGTCGTCGCGGGCGGTGAGGGCCAGGGACGACACGAGCTTGGTGACCGAGGCGACGCCGCGGGGCGTGTCGGGGTCTCGGGCCCACAGGATCTCGGCGCGGTCGAGGTCCGCCACGATGGCGGCGTGGGCGTTGACCTTGGGCCCCCAGCGGTGGCTTGCCCGGCCGTCGAGGGTGTCGAGCACCCACAGCTCGTCGTGCGCGGTGTCGGGGAACCACAGGGGCGGGCTGAAGGCCCGGCGATGCTTGGCGCCCGCCTGCATCCACAGCGTCGCATCGGAGGCCGACGGCCAGCCGAAGCCCGCAGCGAGCATCAGGAAGGGGAGCAGGAAGACGACGAGGGGGGGAACGCGAGCGGTCATGGGGTTGCCGTGGCCTCCTCGGATCGCACGAGGGCGCGGTGAAGGATCTGGGTGGCCTGATCGGCATCGGTGGGGGCGATCTGCCACCACGCTGCATCTCCGGCAGCCCCCTGGCGGACCACGGCACCAGGCGCGAGCCCGGAGGCCAGCGCCGCGGTGCCGCGAGCGACGGCCTCTGGGTCTTCCCCCAGGGCGCTGCCCACGGCGGTCACCACCCCCACCGGGTCGCTGAGCACCGGGAGCGCTCCGTGCACGTTGCGCACGTCGATGTGCACCTCGTTGTCCAGGCGTCGCCGCACGCGCCCTCCTGCGGCGGCTACGGCCCGGAGGGTGGAGGCGTCGGTGGGGGAGATGGTGGCTCGGACCAGGTGGCTGTCGGCGGTGACGGCCACCGCCCCTCGGTCGGTGACCGGAGCCGTGGGCTGCAGGCGGGTGCCTGCGCCCGGACCGAAGGTGGTGGTGGCCAGCAACGACACCCCCCGGTCGCGTGCGAAGCGTACGGCGTCCTCGAACAGGACCTTGGCGCCTCCGCGTGCCAGGGCCAGCGCCTGATCGAGACCCAGGGCATCGAGGCGGGTCGCCTCGGGAACCACGCGCGGATCCGCCGACCAGACGCCGTCGACGTCGCTGCAAAGCTCGGCGTGCTCGGCCTGCAGGGCGGCCGCCAGCACCACGGCCGTGGTGTCGGAGCCCCCGCGGCCCAGGGTGGTGATCTCGCGCCTCCGCGACACCCCCTGGAACCCGGCCACGATGGCCACCTCCCCGGCCTCCAGCACGGCCTGCAGCCGATCGGCGCGCACCTCCAGCACCTGGGCGTCCGCGTGCGTCTCGTCGGTCACGATGCCCGACTGCGAGCCCGTGAGGGAGCGCGTGGGCACACCCTGGTCCTTGAGGCACATGGCCAGCAGCGCCATGGTGATGCGCTCGCCCACGCTGATCAGCATGTCCAGCTCGCGGCGATCCGGATCGGCCACCGCGTTGCGCGCCAGCGCGATCAGCTCGTTGGTGGTGTTGCCCATGGCCGAGACCACGGCGACGACTCGGGTCCCATCGGCGGTCGTGCGGGCGATCCGCTCGGCGACGCCGCGGATGCGGTCGAGATCCGCGACGGACGAGCCCCCGTACTTCTGAACGACGATGCGCACTAGTGGTCTGCCTTCCCGTCGGGGTGGGGGGGCGCTTGGGACTCGGAGCTGGTCCTGAGCTGGTCGAGGCGTCGGCGTGCCTCGACGTGCTCGGGTCGCTCGAGCTCGCCGCGCGCTCGGTGCACGAGCCGGGCCGCCTCGGCGATCCGATCCACGAGCCACTGCAGCTCCCGCCTCCCCAGGAAGCTGCGGATCCGGGTGTCTTCGTGGGGGCGGATCCGGTGCAGCTGCACGGCCATGGGAGCGAGGGACACGGCGTGCACGGTGGACAGGTCCACTCGGGCGAGCACCTGCCCCTCGAGGTGCACCAGCTTCAGCTCGTCGCCGTCGATCCGCAGCACCCGTGGCATGAGCGAGCGGCGGGACCACTCGGCGCCGACGGCCAGCAGCCCGAGTCCCATCAGCACGAGGTACACGGCCCACATGCGGAACACCACCACCGACAGCATGCTGGCCATGGCCGTGGCGAGCAGGGCCGCCGGACCCACGGATCCGGGACCCGGGAGCTCGCACCGCATGCCGTCGGCGGTGTAGCTCACGTGCAGCATCTGCTCGATGACCGCCCCGTCGGGGGATTCGTCGCGGGCCATGAGTGGGCGTCTATCACCACCAGCGGCTGGGATCGCTGTCTCGGTCAGCTTTGGGCCGTGGTCTGCTGTGGCTGGGTGGCCTGGCGCAGGGCGTGGGCGACCTCCACCGCGAGGGTGACCAGCGGCTCGGGGTCGGCCACGGCACGCGTGCACCACAGCGCCACCACCTGCTCCGTCACCACCGACATGGGGTGGGTGGCGAGGAGCTCCAGCAGCGGCTCGTGCACGGCGCGATCGGAGAGCAGCCGACGCACCTCGTCGGGCGCCTCGGTCCGGACGCGCAGCACCTGATCGAGGACCACGTTGTGCAGCTGGACGCGGTCGGCGTCGGGCACGGCGGTGGACGAGGAGGCAATGCGGAGCGGTGTGTGCGCCTTCAGCAGGGGGGCAGGGAAGCGCACCAGCACCAACACCGAGGGGGCCAGCCATGCCAGGTGGCGGCTGAGCAGTGGCGGCCGAACCCCGGTGGCCTGGGTCACCAGCTGCCGGATCCGCAGGGCGGGGAAGGGGGCGTAGACCAGCTCGACGTCGTCGTCCGCTGCTCCAGCCCGCCAGTGGTCGCTGCCCGCGGTGCGATGCATGTGGGTCCGAAGCGCCAGCGCCTTCACCTCCCGACCCGTCTCCAGGCTGAACTGCAGCCGGTCCATCAGGGCCTCGCGCAGCGCTCGAGCCGCTTGCACCAGGAACATCCCGGCCACGATGAAGATGAGGAGGAACGGTTCGATGCCCACACCACGAGGGTACCGCAGCCGATCGAGGGTGGCTGTGGTGCAGCTTACGAGGTGGAGCGATGGTGTACCCAGGAGGGCTGGTGGCCAGTGTGACGAGCCGATGTGTTAATTGCGACCTTTGCTGAACAATGGTGCTCGGGGGCCCTTCGTACGGCCCGACCCCGAGCGCGAGGGGGCGCGGGCGTGATCGGCCATTTCCTGAATCCACCCAATTGGTTCACCGCGGCGAGCCTGTTCTGCAGCGTCTACGCGTTGGCGCTCGTCCTGGGTGCGCCCGAGATCACGAGCGACGTGTTGTCGCAGGCCTGTGTGTTGGTGATCTTCGGGGGGATCTTCGACCTGCTGGACGGCCGCGTCGCGCGGCTCACCAACCGCTTCTCCGACTTCGGCGTGCAGCTCGACAGCATCGCCGACATCGTCGGCTTCGGGGTCGCGCCGGCGCTGGTGGCCTGGGCCTGGGTACTCAAGGACCTCGGCTTGATCGGGGTGATCGCCACCTTCTGGTTCGTGCTGTGTGCGGCGTTCCGCCTGGCCCGGTTCAACGTCGACGCCACCGACCGAGCCTGGCCGCTGTCGGGCCACGGGCAGGGGCTCACCACCACGATGGCGGGGGGCTCCCTGGTCACGTTGGTGTGGGTGGCCAACGGCTATGGGGCGGCCTGGGTCATCCCGGCCTGGACGGTGGCGGCGCTGATGATGGGCCTGGGCTGGCTGATGGTGTCCAGCGTGCCCTTCCGCAACTTCAAGGACCTGCGCAACAACCCGCGAGCCCGCACCTTGCTGGCGCTGGGGCTCGCCGCCTGCCTGCTCGGTGGCGTGGTCCTCGATCCCTCCATGTGGTGGGGCGTGGGGGGAGCGCTGTACCTCACGCTGGGTCTGGTGGACGGCATCGTGACCGCCATCTGGCATCGGCGCCTGTCCAAGGCGCTGCTGATCGACGAGCTGTACGAGGCCATGGGCATGGACGACGAGGACGAGCCGTCGTCCGTCGAGGTGGAGGCGTAGGCTGGGGAAGTCTCACTCTCCGTCTGCGGGCATCTCCACCTTCTCCGCGTCCCCGTCTTCTTCTTCCTCCGCCTCCTCTTCCAGCTCCGCTAGCTGCTCCTCGAGGGCTTGCTGCCAGGCATCTGCCTCAGCGAGGCGCTCCGCCTTCAGCTCAGGGTCCGAGGTGCGCTTGAGGGACTCCGCCATGGTGGACACCGCCCGCACCACGGACTCGCGCTCGTTGTAGGCCCGTGCGAGGCGCGCGAGGCCCTCGGGATCGGTGCGGATGGGGGTCGGCGGCAGGACCGCGCTCTGCATGAGCAGCTCGAAGTTGTCCACCTGGGTGTCGAGGTGCAGGTGAAGGGGAGCTGAGTACTCGATGATCATGTTGTCGTCGGTGTTGTAGGGGTAGTCCTCCCCCAGCTCCACCATCACGTGTCGATCGAGTTGGAACATGGCGACGATCTGGATCGGCTCCTCGATCCCGATGTCCCACAGCTGCTCCTCCACGTCTGGCCACGCGAGCAGCTTGGCGGCCTGCTCCTCCGAGGGGACGAGGGGATGATCGGCACCGATCAGCACCAGATCTGCGTCTTCGATGGTGGCGTAGACGATGACGTGGTCGTACACGGCGGCGAACGTCTTGAGGAGGGTGCGGAGATCCGACTCTCCCATGCCGTACATCTGCACCCACTGCGACCACACGCCTCCCGGCTTCAGGCGCTGCTTGCCCATCTCGAGGAACTCGCGCGTGAACAGGTTCGACACACCGGAGATCCACGGATTCGACGGCTCGCTGACGATGACGTCGTAGGTACCTGGCTCCGTGAGCAGCACGTGGTTGCGACCGTCGTTGTGGATGAGGGACAGACGAGGGTCGTCGAGCACGGAGTGGTTGTAGGCGTCGAAGTAGCGCGCCGCTCGCTCGATGGCGGGCTCCAGCTCCACCACGTCGAGTCGCTGCACGTCGGGCACCAACGTCACCGCGCCCGCGGTGATGCCACTCGCCAGGCCGATCACCAGGACGTCCTCGGGATCGTCGACGAACTGCATGGGCAGCAGGCTGCACAGCAGCTGGGTGGGCATGTCGGTGGAGGTGGAGGCGTCCACCTTGCCGTTGTTCGCCAGCCAGACGTTCTCTTCCTCGAGGTTCTGGGCCACCGTCACCACGGTGGACAGCCCCTCCTCGTAGAACACCAGCTCGTAGTCTCCCACGCTGTAGTCGATGATGCCTTCGCGACTGTGGTCCTCGAAGTGCGACACGTAGTGGTACATGCCCGCCGTCATCATCATGGGGTCCCACGGAGGACGGACGCCGAGCAGGATCGCGAGGGCCACCAGCGGGATGGGGGCAGCCACCAGCCAGCGTGGTTGATCGGGCGCTTGGTTCGAGGCCCACAGGATCAGCAGGCCGGCCGCCACCACCTCCCCCATGGCTGCCACGAAGAGGGTGCCCTGGACCCACAGGTTGGGGAGCAGCACGAAGCCAGCGAGGAAGGCACCGAACACTCCGCCCAGGGTGTTCGCGCCGTAGATGATGCCCACCGGGCCACCCAGCGCATCCTCGCGGCCCACCACGGCCCGCACCGCCAGGGGGAAGTGCACGCCCATCAGGACCGCCGCCGGGGTCATCACCACCGCGGCCACCACCATCGACACCCACCACACCGCCGACGGGGAGTCCTCGGCGCCGAGCACGTCGAAGAGCCGGACGTAGAAGAACGGCAGCTCGGGGTACAGGTACATGGTGATGTAGGAGACCACCGCGATGCCGACCTCGATGGCGGCGAACGCGTAGAGCACCGAGGCTTGGCCCCGCTCCGCCAGGAGTCGGTCGGCGAGGGGACCTCCGATCTTGCCGCCCGCGGCGATCCCCACGAGGAACGCCAGCAGCATGATGGAGAAGGTGTAGGTGGACGCCCCGAGCATCAGTCCCAGGAGTCGCGTCCACGCCACCTCGTAGACGAGGGCCGAGAAGCCCGCCAGGCCGATGGCCACCGAGACCGGCAGCAGCGCCGGCAGCACCACCGTGCGGTCCTCCAGATCGTCGGCCACCTCCGTCTCGCGCCCACCGGCCCAGCGCGACAGGGCGACCGCCCCCACGCCCAGGAGGAGGTTGGCCAGGGCTGCGATGACGGTGGTGTTGAAGCGGCCCACCCCCGGGAGCAGGACGAAGCCGCACAGGGCCGTGCCCACCACGGCTCCGAAGGTGTTGACCGCGTACAGCGTGCCCACGCGGTCGCCCGCTGCTCCCAGGCGCTGGGTGGCGAAGCGCGCGAGCAGCGGGAGCGTGGCTCCCATGGCCGCGGTGGGGGCGAGCAAGGCCACCCCCACCAGCGCGAACTGGATGAGGCCGAAGCTGATGGGGCCAGGCTCCAGCGCCCGCCAGGCGTCCAGGTACAGCGGAGCCAGCCACCTCACGAGGATGGGAAACACCAGGGCGTAGGCGCCGATGGCGATCTCGAGCAGGCCGTACACCTGCAGGGGTCGGCGCACGGTGTCGGCGTAGCGCGCCATGGCGAAGCCACCCATGGCCAGCCCCGCCATGAAGGCGGCGAGCACGGTGCTGATGGCGAACGTGGAGGTGCCGAAGACGAGCAGCAGCTCGCGGACCCACAGCGTCTGGTACGCCAGCGCCGTGGCGCCGGAGAGGAAGAAGAGGGGTAGAAGCAACGTGGAGGCCGTGTTGCGGCGTACCGTGGCGGCCAGCTCGTCCATGGAGACTCCGTGGGTGGCGCAACCTACCCCGACCATCGAAACTGCGGCGCGTTCCCCGGGCTATTCTCCCTCGTCTCGATGAGCATGTTCGTCCACCAACGTCACGACCTGAGCCTGGTGACGGTCGATGAGGCCCAAGATGCCTCCGTCGCCGAGCGCGAGGCCCACGTGCGCTCCGCCTCGATGTACTGGGCTCGTGCGCGGTACCATGGTGCCGGTGCCGAGGCGCACAGCCACTGCCTCGCCTCGGCTCGAGCGGTGCTCGAGGTGGACGGCTCCGACGCCCACGCGCTCACGCTGGCGGCGCTTGCGCTGGTGGGACTCGGTCGTCTGCAGGAGGCCCGCGGTCGCCTGGAGGAGGCCCGTGCGGTGGATGCCGATGCCGCCCATCTGGCCTTCGCCGAGGGGGAGTGGCACGTCGCTTCGGCCGACGTGGTGGACGGCGGGGTGCGCGCCGAGTCCCTCGAGCGGGCCATTCGCGCGTTCGAGATCAGCGCTCGGCGGGCGCCCGACGCCTGGGAGCCGCAGGCGTCGGTGGCGCAGGCCCTGTGGAGCTGGATCGAGCAGGCGGGAGGGCCGGAGCGGATGAAGGAGGTTCCGGGTCGGCCCCTGCTGCGCAGCGCCTACCACGCCGTGCGCGCGGTGCAGCTGAGTCCGCCGCGCGGTGTGATCGGCGACCTCGAGTTCCACGTCGCGCGTGCCTGTGTGCACCTGGGTCGCCTCGACGATGCGACGCGCATCCTCGCGCGGTTCGGCGACGATCCCGCGCATCGCCGCGAGGTCCCGCTCCTCACCGGTCTCGTCCACTTCGAGCGGCGCCGGTTCAAGAACGCCATCCTCCACCTGCGGAAGTTCGTGAGAGGCGCCACGGGGGCCTCCGATGGCGACGTCGCCGCCCTTCAGGTGCGGATCGCGCGGGCCCACCTCGAGCTCGGTGAGCTGTCGCGTGCCCAGGAGGCCTGTCGCCTTGCGCTTCAGCGTGTGCCTGGTCACTTACACGCGCGATGCACGCTGGGGGACGTGCAGGTAGACGCAGGCGAGCACGCCGACGCGTTGCGCACCTTCAAGGGCATCCTGGCCGACGCACCCGACCACACGCCCGCCTTTCGCGCGCTGGTGGACGTGCACGTGAGGCGAGGGGCGGTGCCGTGGCTTCAGGCTGCGCTGAAGGCCGAGGTGGGGGCGTTCGACAAGGTCCCCGTCAGCGGAAGAACGGACTCGGGCGTCTCTCCCCGCCAGGCGACCCGTGAGCGCATCGACGTGCTGATCGAGGCGTTGATGGACGCCGCGGGGGAAGAGACGGTCTTCACGGCCCTCGACACGGCCTTCCGCACGTCCGACGAGGGACTGCGGTTCCAGCTGTGGGAGGCCGCGCTCCAGGCCATGTCCGCCACGCGCGCGCGCGTGGCCGTGCGGCAGCTCTCCACCCCAAGCGAGGCCTACTCCCCGCGGGCAGGCCACGACGTGCTGGCGTTGGCTCGGCAGCTCCCGGAGAACCTGTTGGTGGCCGGACTTCAGCTCGACGAGGCCGATCTCCGACGTGCCCTGGCTGCGCGACGTGCGCCGGGCGTCCGCGGGAGGCCACGCCGTGCCGAGCTCGACCGGGAGCGTCGAGCGGCTCGGGCCTGGCAGGCGCTCCTGCTGTTGTCCATCGCCTGCCATCAGAACCCGTCCAGTCGGGATCTGCTGGCCCAGTGGGCGCAGCGCGCCGATCCGGAGCTCGGGGATGCGGCTCGCGCCGCCTTGGTGATGCTCGGCGACGCCGAGGCAGCACGCACCCTGCGCCAGCGGGAGGTCGACGACGCAGACGACCTGGTCGACGCCATACGGGCGGCCCTGCGAGGGGGAGGCGAGGCGGGCGTTCGGGTGGCCGAGTCGGACGAGCTGGTGGCATGCGCCTGCTGTGGACGACGCCCCGAGTCCGTCTGGGTGGTGCTCGTGGGGGCGGACACGGCGGTGTGCGATCGTTGCCTCGCTGGTGCCGAGCGCTCCTCCGAGGTCGTGACCGACGCAGGGGTCGTGTGTGCCTTGTCGGGCCGCTCGGTCCACGAGACGGATCGCATGGTGCGGATCCGTGAGGTGGCCCTGTGCCGAGAGGTGGTGGACCACGGGCTGGCCATCAAGGAGTCGCTGCTCGTGCAGCGGTTCGTGGAGGAACTGCAATGATGGCGTGGCTGTGGCTCTGGGCCGACGTGGCAGCCGCCACCGTACCGCTGCCCGATTTTCGCGAGGCGCTGGCCCGCCAGCGATGGCGTGAGGTGGACGAGCTGCTCACGCGGGGGTGTGCGCCGCAGCCTCAGCTGAAGGTGGTGATGTGCCAGGAGGGCGTCACCAAGGCCGCCCTCGAGCACATCGATGCCTTTCGCGACCAGGTCTTCGAGGATGCTGGCCTCGAGTACCTCGCTGGACTGGCTCATCGCTACGACGGCGAGGACGCCGCCGCCATCCGCAGGCTACGGGCTGCCCTGCGCCTCGATCCCGCTCACCGTGCGGCCTGGTACGACATCGGCGAGCTCTACCTGAAGGGGGGCCGCTACGACAAGGCCACCGAGGCCTTCGAGCGGGTGAGCGAGCTGCTGGCGGACGGGGAGAACAGCTGGCTGGGCCCGTGGCGGTTGGCCGAGGTCGCTGCTCACCAGAGCGATGCTGCGACCTTCGAGGGCCACATCAAGCGTGCGCTTCAGCGTGGCTTCAGCTTCCAGCACATCGCCGGGCTCCCCAACTGGCAGCGCTTCTACGCCGACCCCGCCCTGACGGACACCATCGACAAGCTGCTCACCGTCTACGCCGCTCCCGGCATCGCCGACACTCTCCGCCAGCCCCCCGAGTAGATCCACACACAGCAAGGCCCCGAGCCGCGATGCGGGCCACACCGTGAAGGTGTGGCCCGCGTCGTGTGCTCGGGGCCTGCAAGGGCGTCGCTCCAGCTGGCATACGGCGTCGACAGCGCCGGCCCGAGCGAGGAAGCGACCTCGCGACGAGCGCTGGGGCAAGCTGTCGGCGTCGTAGGCCGCTGGAAGCCGTCCCTAGAAGTCCATGCCGCCCATACCGCCGCCGGGGCCGCCTGCCGGTGCCGGCGGCTCCTTCTTCGGGATCTCGGCGACCATCGCCTCGGTGGTGAGCAGCAGCGACGCCACGGAGGCTGCGTTCTGCAGCGCGGAGCGGGCCACCTTGGTGGGGTCGATGACGCCCATCTGCACCAGGTCACCGTACTCAGCGGAGCGGGCGTTGTAGCCGAAGTTGCCCTTGCCCTCGCGCACCTTCTCCACCACCACCGCCGGCTCCAGGCCCGCGTTGGCCACGATCATGCGCAGCGGCTCCTCGATGGCGCGCTGGATGATGTTGACGCCGAAGGTCTGCGCCGTGGGCACGTCGAGCTTCGACAGCTTCTTGGCCGCACGGATCAGGGCCACGCCGCCGCCGGGCAGCACGCCTTCCTCCACCGCCGCCTGCGTGGCGTGCAGCGCGTCCTCGACGCGAGCCTTCTTCTCCTTCATCTCCACCTCGGTGGCAGCGCCCACCTTGATGATGGCGACGCCACCCGCGAGCTTGGCCAGGCGCTCCTGGAGCTTCTCGCGGTCGTAGTCGGAGGTGGTCTCCTCGATCTGGGCCTTGATCTGCTTGCAGCGGGCCTGGATGTCGTCCACCGTGCCAGCACCGTCGATGATCAGGGTCTTGTCCTTGCCGATCACCACGCGCTTCGCCTGACCCAGGTCACCCAGGGTCACGTTCTCGAGCTTGACGCCCAGCTCCTCGGCGATCATCCGACCGCCGGTGAGCACGGCGATGTCCTCGAGCATGCGCTTGCGGCGGTCACCGAAGCCGGGCGCCTTCACGGCGGCGGCCTGCAGGGTGTTGCGCAGCTTGTTCACCACCAGGGCGGCGAGCGCCTCGCCCTCGACGTCCTCGGCCATCACCAGGATCGGGCGGCCCACTTCCACGATCTTCTCGAGCAGCTTGAGCATGTCGCGCATCGAGCTGATCTTCTTCTCGTGGATCAGGATGTAGGGGTTCTCGAGCACCGTCTCCATGCGATCGGAGTCGGTCACGAAGTAGGGGGAGAGGTAGCCGCGGTCGAACTGCATGCCCTCGACCGTCTCCATCACCGTCTCGAGGCCCTTGTTCTCCTCGATGGTGATGACCCCTTCCTTGCCGACCTTGTCCATCGCCTCGGCGATCTTCTTGCCGATCTCCTCGTCGCCGTTGGCGCTGATGGTGCCGACCTGAGCGATCTCGTCGCTGTTGGCGATCTCGCGGGACATCTTGTGCAGCTCGCTCACCAAGCTCTCGACGGCCTTGTCGATGCCGCGCTTCAGCTCCATGGGGCTGTGGCCAGCGGCCACGAGCTTGCTGCCCGTCTTGTAGATGGATTGCGCGAGAACGGTGGCCGTGGTGGTGCCGTCGCCTGCGACGTCGGAGGTCTTGGAGGCGACCTCCTTGACCATCTGTGCGCCCATGTTCTCGAACTTGTCTTCGAGCTCGACTTCCTTGGCCACGGTGACGCCGTCCTTGGTGACCACGGGGGCCCCCCAGGACTTCTCGATCACCACGTTTCGGCCGCGAGGTCCGAGGGTGACCTTCACGGCGTTGGCCAGGGTGTCCACACCCGCCAAGATCTTGTTCTTGGCGTCGACGTCGAAGATGATCTCCTTAGCTGACATAGGGGGATTCTCCTTATATTTTTGTTGGTTCGTCCCGGCCGGGACTCCTCGAGATCGAGGCGTCCGGATGGCGCGAGACGGGGTCGAATTTGAGGGGTTGGTCAGTCCACGATTCCGAAGATCTCGTCCTCACGAAGGACGAGTCGCTCCTCACCGTCGACCTTGATCTCGGTGCCTGCGTAGCGCCCGAAGGCCACGCGGTCTCCTTCCTTGACGACGAGGGGGGTGACCGTTCCATCGTCCGACAGACGGCCCTGGCCAGTGGCCAGCACGATGCCCTCGTAGGGCTTCTCCTTGGCCGTCTCTGGCAGGAACAGTCCCCCCGCGCTGCGGCTCTCCTCCTCCACCCGCTTCACCAGAATGCGGTCGTAGAGTGGCCGAATCTGCATCCCATCCTCCTTGCGGTGCGCAATCGCGCGCTGCTACCCTGATTTGGACTGGCTCGATGCGTCGAGCCTCCGGCGAGCAGTGCTACGCACGCCGCCGAAGGCCGTCAAGTGGGGGGGAACGATCCGAAGAGCGAGGAGGAGGAAGCCACGTGAAGTCCTCGATTGAAAGTGAAACCACACTTTTCGACTACTTCCACGACCGGGTGCGGGATGCGTGGGGCACGTTGGACGTCGAGCTGTCCGACGACACAGGCCTCTATCTGACCGCCTTGTTGGTGGACCGAGCCCGAACCGATGCTCCTCGGCCTCGGGAATCGACCCTCGTGGAGCTGCATGCGCGGGCCGCGAGTGCCCCTCCTGCCGAGCAAGCGCGTACCTACCGAGAGCTGGGCGATCGCTCGCTGTACATGGTGGGGTACTTCGAGGAGTCCCTCACCCGGGGCACCGTGGGGCCGCGGTACTACTGCGAGATGGGGGCCGCCGCCTACCATCGGGTGGATCAGGTCTTCAAGCGTTGGTTCGCCAATGCCTTCGATCGCGTGTTCGAAGAGCTCAGCTGTGGCTTTCGGCAGGCGGTCCAGGTGCTCAGGCAGGTGCGGACCACGGTGGACGAGGAGCCCGACGTGTTGATGCGTCTGTATCAGCAGTGGCTCGAGACGGGCTCCGAGCAGGCGGCCACGCGTCTCCGTGAGCGCGGCCTGGTGTTGCCACCGCGCTCAGACGAGGTGTGAACCTCCGCCTTGACGGAGGTGCCACCCCTGCATATCCCGTTCCGAAGTACGCCCCCTCCCGGCGAAGAGGGCTGGCGACCGCACCGGAGCACCGATGGCCCGCATTACCGTGGAAGACTGCCTCGAGGCAGTTCCCAACCGCTTCTCCCTCGTCCTCGTGGCGGCCGAGCGCACCAAGCAGCTGCTGAAGGGCGCCCATCCCCTGATCGACAACGAGTCCGACAACAAGGAAGTCGTGACCGCTCTGCGCGAGATCGCGGCCGACAAGTTCGAGGTCGACGACTCGCAGGTCATCGCCGAGGACCGCTGGAAGCCGCTGCACCGCCAAAGCAATCCCGAGCCGGTCGACGACGAGCTGCCGCCCGAGGCGTGATCCGAACCCTTCCGCGGGGGTGTCGAACACGTCGCTCGCCCCCGTCGGTCATCGAAGCATCGAGAGGTCCTCATGATTCGCAAAGACATGCGTTACGACACGCGCACGGTCAAGCATCGTCTCCGTCGTGGAGAGTACGCTCCGGCCGACCTCGATTCCCACCTGTCGGAGCTTCCCGACGAGGCCGAGGAGTTCGAGGAGACCACGGTGCAGTTCTCCCGATCCTTCGAGGAGCGTCACTACGCCGCGGCGACGGAGACCGACGAGAAGAAGTCGGACTGACATGTCCTCCCCCATCCGCGCTCCTCGAGGCGCTGCGCTGACGTGCAAGGGCTGGGTGCAGGAAGCCGCCCTGCGCATGCTGATGAACAACCTCGACCCCGAGGTCGCGGAGCGCCCGGAAGACCTCGTCGTCTACGGCGGAACGGGGAAGGCTGCGCGAAGCTGGGAGGCCTACCACGCCATCGTGGACTCCCTGCGTCGCCTGGAGAACGACGAGACGCTGCTCGTGCAGTCGGGCAAGCCCGTCGCGGTATTCCGGTCCCACCCGGATGCGCCTCGCGTGTTGATCGCGAACTCCAACCTCGTGGGGAAGTGGGCCACCTGGGAGCACTTCGCCGAGCTCGAGGCGAAGGGCCTCATCATGTACGGCCAGATGACCGCTGGGTCCTGGATCTACATCGGCACGCAGGGGATCCTGCAGGGCACCTACGAGACCTTCGTGGCTGCGGCGCGCACGCACTTCGGGACCGACGACCTCCGCGGACGTCTGGTGCTGTCGGGTGGGCTCGGAGGCATGGGCGGCGCGCAGCCGCTGGCTGCCACCATGGCGGGTGGCGTGGCCCTGATGGTCGAGGTGGACCCTCATCGCGTGCAGCGCCGGATCGACACGGCCTACCTCGACGAGGTGGCGGACGATCTGGACGACGCCATCGCTCGCGTGCAGCGCTACAAGGCTGAAGGTGCGGCGCGCTCCGTCGGCGTGGTGGGCAACTGCGCGGAGGTCCTGCCGGAGCTGGTTGCTCGCGGCTTGGTGCCCGATCTGGTCACGGATCAGACGTCGGCCCACGATCCCCTGCACGGCTACGTGCCTGCCGGGATGACGCTGCAGGAGGCTGCGGCGCTGCGGTCCTCCGACCCCGAGGGCTACGTCCGGCGCTCCAAGGAGTCCATGGCGGCGCACGTGCGCGCGATGGTGGCCTTGGGCGAGGCGGGGTCGCACGTCTTCGACTACGGCAACAACATCCGGGCCATGGCGGAGGACGGCGGCGTTCCCCGAGAGGTGGCGTTCTCGTTCCCGGGCTTCGTGCCCGCGTACATCCGGCCGCTCTTCTGCGAGGGGAAGGGGCCGTTCCGCTGGTGTGCCCTGTCTGGCGACCCGGCCGACATCCAGGCCACCGACAAGGCGCTGATGGAGGCGTTCCCCCACGACGAGGCGCTGGTGCGCTGGCTCGAGCTCGCCCAAGAGCGCGTCCAGTTCCAGGGCCTGCCGTGCCGCATCTGCTGGCTGGGCTACGGCGACCGTGCCAAGGCGGGACACCTCTTCAACGAACTCGTGCGAACCGGCAAGGTGAGTGCACCGATCGTGATCGGTCGCGACCACCTGGACTGTGGGTCGGTGGCCTCGCCGAACCGCGAGACCGAGGCGATGCGTGACGGCAGCGATGCCGTGGCGGACTGGCCCATCCTCAACGCGTTGATCAACGCGGTGAACGGGGCCAGCTGGGTGAGCTTCCACCATGGCGGCGGCGTGGGCATGGGCTACTCGCTGCACTCCGGCATGGTGGTCGTGGCCGACGGCACCGACGAGGCTGCAGCGAGGCTCGAGCGTGTCCTGACCTCGGATCCCGGCATGGGCGTCGTGCGGCACGCCGACGCAGGCTACCCGCGCGCCATCGAGGTGGCGCGGGAGCGCGGAGTGCGCATTCCCGGAACCACCGACTGAAGCCTCACGTCCCGTGACGTCACTGGTCGTCATGGGTTCGAAGGCGGCCAGCGACTACTTCGTAGGTACTTGTGAACGCTACGGGGAGTGCTTGATGCCTACGCTGCAGTTGGTCGAACGCACCACAGCCACGCCCGACGACGAGACCATCAAGTCCATCGCCGTCGAAGATCGGCGCGCGGCTGCGGACCTCATCATCCGGAAGTACCGCGATCCGCTGTTCCACCACGCAGCTTGGATCCTCAAGGACTGGCAGCAAGCCCTCGACGTCACGCAGGAGGTCTTCATCAAGGCCATGCGGGAGGTTCGCTTCTTCGACGAGGGCTTCAAGATGAAGGCGTGGCTCTACCGCGTCACCAGCAACCTGTGCTTCAACCTGGTGCGCGATCGCAAGCGCCGGGCGGCGATCCTGGAGTCCGTGCCCCGGGCCACCTGTGACGAGGCCCACCAGGCGGACATCGTCTTCAAGGGCGAGCAGCAGGAGCAGATCCTCCAGGCCATGGAGCAGCTGTCGGAGAATCATCGAAAGATCTTGATGCTTCGGTACTACTCCGACCTGTCGTACGCCGAGATCAGCGACGCCCTCGAAATCAAGCTCGGTACCGTCATGAGTCGACTGTCTCGCGCGAAGACCCAACTGATGGAAGTTCTGGACGCCCACGAGGTTTCGGGGGAATGATCGGTCTGTGGTGGACCGACCAGGGGAACGACATGAGGTGTCGCGAGGTCAGACCGCGTCTCGTCCATCTGCAGGACGGGGAGGTCACACCTAGCCAGCGGGTGATGCTGGTGGAGCACCTGCACGGGTGCTCGACGTGCCGTGATCTGCACGACCGTCTCGAGCAGACGCTTCCGCCCGCCGAGCTCGTCATTCCGCCACACCTCCAGCGTCAGCTGGAGGAGCGGGTGGCGGTGGGGCCCGTCCTCGAGCGCGCGAGGCACGTGCCGGCGCCACCGACCTTCGGAGCGCGTCTGCGGCGGATGCTGGCGCGAGACGTCCAGGTGCCCGCGTACACGCTGGTGGGGTTCGCGGCGGTCGTGTTGATGGCGGTGGGGGCATCTGCCGCGGGGTGGATCGTGAGCGGGCAGCTCCAAAGCGAGCGAAATTCCCTTGCTGAGCGTGCTGCCGTCGCGCCCGTTCCGCCGGTCGCGGTGTACGACACAGATAGGGACGAGTTTATCGACGCGGACCGTTGGGTCCCGGCGTCCTTCGAGCCCACGGACACCGCCGAGGTGCAGTAGCCAGCGCCCGCGTATCGACTACAGTGCATGCATAGGACGTGGAGCCCTGTTGAGTCGATCCGCACGTGACACAGCGGCCACACGCGCGCTCCTGGCGCGTGTAGAGCAGCGTGCCACGGGATCGTTGTCGGTGGGAACGGGGCCGTTGCGAACCTCGGTTCACCTGCTGCAGGGGGACCTCATCGCTGCCACGTCCACCGACGACCAGGTGCAGGTCGTTCGGATGCTGCTGATGCGGGGCATCCTTCCCCCGGCCGAGGCGGATGACCTCGAGGAGCGCATCGAGCAGGGTCAGAGCATCGTCGGGTATCTGCTCGAGACGGCGGGAGGGCCCCTGCTCGACGGCATCCTGCGAGATCGCTTCCAGCAGAACCTGGTGGAGTTCGTGTCCAGCACGCTGCAGCCTGCGTTCGAGGCCAAGGACGGTGTGTTCGTCGAGAACGTGCAGCTGGGCCACGACACGCGAGAGCTCGTGTTGGCCTCCTGCGACGACTACGAGGCCGCCATTCGGGTGGACCCCGATCAGCTCCTCGTTCGAGGGGCCACGGAGTCGGGCCACGGTCCGGCGAGGGCGTTGCTGTCGGCCAAGCTGGGGCCAGAGCCCCGGACGGTCCGCTCCATCATCCAGGAAGCGCCCCTGGAGCCCATTCGGGCGCGGTTGGTGATGGCCGAGCTCATTCGCGTCGGGGCCGCCCGGCCCTACGAGCCTGCCGGCTCCGGTGGCTCGGGTGGGGTGGTGACCAGCCCTCTGCCTCCGGCGCAGCCCGCGCAGGCGGGTCACTCCCACGAGATGTCGACGGCAGAGGCGAGCGCTGCCGAGCCGGACATGCCGCCACCGCTGCCGCTCGAGGCCCACGCGCTGTTCGAGCCGCTGTCGCCGCTCGCGTCGGTGGAGCCTGCTCCAGAGCCCGTGCCCGAGCGCTCGGACGTGCCCGAGCCAGGGCGAGATCTCGCACCGGCCCCGGCGTTTCCACCCGACGTCTCCCCCGTGTCTCACGGGGGCTCCGACTTCGGGGGGAGGCGCGATCCCTTCGGGCGCATCGACGAGGTGGACGACATCTCGGAGGAGCCGACGGAGCAGGTGGGCTTCACGGGCTGGCTGGCCGACGCGAACAACGTCGACGACGACGAGATGAACGCCTTCTCCGATCATGACCGAGAGCGTGGTTCCGATGGAGACGGGGCGTTCTCCACCAAGGAGCACCACCGCGATCGCGTGGACGTGTCGGGGCTGGACAACAACCCCAACCGGGGTGCCGTGCAGCGAGCTGGCTTCGATGGGGCACCCGCGATCCGAACGAGCGGCCCCACCATCACCGAGGACGAGATCCTGCGGAAGGTCGATGTGGTGAACGCCGTGCTCGCCACCATCGTGGCGGCCTTCGACGCCGTGGATGGAGCGGGCCGAGGTCGGGCGATGGTGCAGGTGTTGGTGGATGGCGGGCCCACGCGGTACTCGGCGCTGCTGCGTGACATCCGCGTTGCCGACGATGGCATCTTGCCGGGCCGCAGCGTGGTGCGGAACCTCTTCCAGCGCCCTGCGGCAGAGCACAGGCAGCTCCTTCACAACGGGTTGCTGGACATGATCGAGCGCGCCCTGTCCTCGGCCGCCGACGAGCTACCGGACGAGCATTTCGACCGTGTGTTGGAGTCGATCGCGGGCTATCGTCAGCGTCTGGGCCGGTGACCTGGTCCGATGTGTAGCGGTCGGCGCTGTGGTCCGACAACACAACAACCCTCGCATGGATCCAAGTCCAGATGATGCTGTCGATGATCCTCTTGCTTCGCGCGGCTCAGGCAGAGCCGGGCGCCATCGACGTGGACAAGCCCAAGATGCCGCCGGCGCCACCCATCCAAGCGGATCTCGGTGCCATTCCCAAGGACATCCTGGACGTCGCGCGCGCTGTCGCTCAGCGGCCGCTTCCCGAGCGGATCGGAGCCATCTCGGAGGCGCTGCTGGGTCGGCCCTATGCCAGTGATCCACTGGGAGAAGGTGCCGGAATCGATCCCGATCCCATCGCTCGCTACGACGTCTTCGACTGCTTGACCTACGCCGAGGAAGTGCTCGCCCTGTCGCTTGCCGGGGACCCCGCCCACGCGGCGCAGATCCGACGAGATCTGCGGTATGGCTCGGGCAACCCCGTGGACTACGTGCACCGTCGACACTTCATGGAGCTCCAGTGGATCCCCGGCGTGGTGTCGGATGGCTGGATGCGCGTGAGCTCCGGGGACTACGGTCCGATCACCGTCCTCGAGAAGGAGGTCACGCCGGACACCTGGAAGTGGTGGCGCTCGCGCAAGAAGTTCGCGCACACCGACGAAGAGCTGCCCGTCGGGACCATGCGGCTCGAGGTGTTGGACCTTCCGACGGCGAAGAGTGTCGCGGATCGGATCCGACCCGGAAGCGTGATCTTGACGGTGCGTAGCGACCGCTCCGGGGTGCCCATCTGGGTGACCCACGTGAGCCTGCTGGTCACCAACGGGGAGGGCAAGAACGTGATGCGCCACTCCACCAAGATCGGCAAGGGCGGCACCCGCGACCACGACCTGTCGTGGTACCTCGACCACCTCGACAGCTACGTGAACTGGAAGGTGCAGGGGATCGCCGTCATGGAGCCCATCGAGGCGGGTCCGAGGCGCGTGGCCACGCCTTGAGGTATGCTTCAGTGTCTCTGATCTGGAGTATGTGTGCGCCCCTTCTATTTGCTTGCTCCGGGCCTCCTCATGGCCTGCTCCACGACGCTCGAGGTGACGGACAAGTCCACCGTCCCGGGCACTGACGCCGCTCCGACCGAGACGGGGGTACCCGTGGACACCGGGATTCCGCAGGGGGTCAACTCGGCACCCACGGCGGATGCGGGCGAGGACATCGCGGGCAGCGTTCCCCAGGAGATCGAGCTCGACGGCAGCGGCTCGGCGGACCCCGACGGAGACGCGCTGAACTACGACTGGGTGATGATCGAGCGGCCCACGGGCTCTCAGGCGTTCATCATCAACGAGAACCGGGTGAACGCTTCGTTCTATGCCGATCGCTCCGGCACCTACATCGTGGAGCTCACGGTGGACGACGGGGAGTTCGCGGACACCGATCAGGTGGAGATCAATGCGGACGCGCCCAACGAGGGGCCGGTGGCCAACGCAGGGCCTGATCAGAACGTGCGCACGGGCGACCGCGTCACGCTCAACGGGACGCTGAGCTACGACCCCGATGGCGACGAGCTCGAGTACCGCTGGACCCTGGTGTCGAAGCCGGCGGGCAGCACCGCCACGCTCAACGACGACACGTCGCAGCTGCCACAGTTCACGGCCGACGTGACCGGAGCCTACGTGGCCGAGCTCCAGGTCAGAGATGCCACCAGCGTGTCCGATCCGGACTCTGTGCGCGTCATCGCGGCCACCGACTCCGGTGGCGGCGGCGGTGGCTGCTTCTCCTGTGCTGGTGGTGCGGTACAGCCCATCGGTGCGGGTAGCGCGGCGAGCAGCTTCGGCGCGTTGCTGCTGCCGATGATGGTCCTGCTATGGCGGCGGCGCGAGCCTTAGGCTGACGGCCTCGACCAAGGCCGAGGCCCGCTGGTCCACCTCGACGCGCTGCGCTTCGTCGAGGGCGGGCCGGCCCCGCACCTCGACGTAGATCTTGAGCTTGGGCTCGGTGCCGGACGGGCGCAGCACGACCCGCGCGCCGTCGTCGAGCGCTCCTTCACCGGCGCCCAGCTCGAACACCAGCACGTTCCGGGCTGCCCGGTGAGAGTCGGACAGATATGGCCCGAACCGCCCGGTCTCGTCGAGATGATCGGTGAACGAGAGCACGGGGCGGTCCGCCAGCGCTTCGAACGGCTCCTGCCGGATCCGACGGAGTAGCTGCGCCATCTGGCTGGCCCCGGTGGCACCCTCGAAGCGGAAGTTGCGCTGTTGGTTGCGGATGGTGCCGTGCACTTGCTCCAGCTTCCGGAGCACGTCCACCAAGGTCTGCCCATGCTCCTTGGCCTCGGCGGCGAGGGCGGCCAGCATCACGGCGCCGCCTGCGGCGTCCTTGTCGCGGATCTGGTCGGTGACCAACACGCCATGCGACTCCTCGGCTGCAGCCACGAAGGCGACCTCGTCGGCGCGGATCCCTCGGACCTCGCCCTGCGTCTCGAGCGTCTCGAGGACGGCGGCGATGTGCTTGAAGCCCACGAGGAGATCGTCCACCACAGCGGCTCCGGCGGCCTCGGCCACGCGGCTGGCCAGCGAGGTGGTCACCTCGGTGAGGATCACCAGGGGCCGCTTGCCGCCCAGATCGCGCTGACACGCTCGGTGCACGACCAACGCGGCGATGTCGTTTCCGGTGAGGTGCACCCAGGAGTCGCCGTGGCGCACCTCACACCCGATCCGATCCGCGTCGGGATCGGTGCCGAATACCAGCTCGGCGTCGCCCGCTGCGGCGACGGCGTGGGCCATGGCGGCGGGGTTCTCGGGATTGGCCACGGCGCCGGGCACAGTGGGGAAGCGCCCGTCGCGTGTGGCCTGAGGCTCGTGCAGCGCGCAGGACACTCCCGCCAAGACCAGGGCCTCGTCCACGATCCCGGCCCCGTGCAGGGGCGTGTACAGGCAGCGGAGATCGCGTGTCGCTGCGGGGACCACCGAGGCCACCTCGCGCAGGTACTGCTCGCGCACGGCCGGATCCAGCGCGGTGACGAGGCCGCTCGACACCGCCTCGGACCACCGCACCATCACGGCCTGCTCCACGGTGCCGACGACCTCGAGCAGAGACTCGTCGTGGGGGGCGGCAAGCTGTGCGCCCCGCTCGTCGTAGACCTTCACGCCGTTGTCGTCGGGTGGGTTGTGCGACGCGCTGACGTTCAGGCCGCCCGTGGCTCCGAGCGCCCGGATCGTGAAGGACAGCTCTGGGGTGGACAGGTAGGTGTCGCTGTCGCGCTCCAACAACACGGCGCTCACGCCGTTGGCGGCGTAGGTCCGGGCAGCGACCTCGGCCAGGTCTCGGCTGGACATCCCGTGGAAGGGGGAGGGTCGCCCTCGGTCGTACATCCCGCGCACGTCGGTGAAGCGGCGCACGTCGTAGGCGATCGCGACCTTCAGGCGCTGGCCGCGGAATCGGCGTCGCAGCCACAGCGCGTGGCCCTGTACGCTCGTGCCCACGGTGTGGGGGTTGAGGCGATTGGGCCCCACCCCCACGTGGCCACGTCGGCCGCCGGTGCCGAAGGGCAGCACGCGGCGGAAGGCATCCACCAGCTCCTCGGCGAAGTCCCCGTCCACCAATGCCTCGATCTGAGCGCGATAGGGCTCGAAGCGGGACTCCTCGCACCACTGAGCCAGATGGACCAGGGCGGTGTCACGGGTGTCGGGGGGCACGTCCACGGTGCGCGCCAAGGCCTCGGCGCGGTCGAGTAGCTGGCTCATCTCGCGGTTCACTCCCAGTCATCGACGACGGGAAACCGTAGCCTTCGATGCCAAGCGCTGCGAGCCTCGAGCGCGTCGACGTAGCGCTGGACTCGCTCGGTGGGATGCAGCGCGAACGCGAGGGAGGCTTCCCGAATCGCCTGGGCGAAGTTGCCGTGGACCTCGTGCGCAAGAGCCAGGTTGTGACGGGCTCGAGAGCGGGCCCTCGCCGAAGCGCCCGGGTCGTTGGCCACCTCTCGCCACAACCCCTCGGCGCGCTGCCAGTCGCCCGATCGCACGGGGAGGTGGGCGGCGGCCAGGCGCGGATCTCCCCGGACGAAGTACGGGCGTCGTACGTCCTCGACGGAGGAGGTGATGCGCTTGGCGTAGGCCACTCCGAGGGAGAAGGCCAGCTCGTCGACGGTGTCTTGGTCGGCGGGGAGCGCTTCCTTGGCTGTGCCTGGAGAGCCGGCCTGGCCGTCCCAGGTGCCTGCGGTGAAGGAATCCACGGCCTCGTCCAAGGGAGTGCCCTGTGCGTCGTACAGGGTCCAGTCTCCCTGCACCACCGCCACGCGCCGCGCCAGATGGGCCTGTCCCTCCTCGGTGAGGTGCGTGGCCCAGCGTGTCTGCAGCCTGGTGAGCATCAGGACGGCGTCGGTGCCCTCGGCGGCACAGATGGCTCGCGGCTCCAGGTCGGAGCGCGAGGAGGGGATCGCGGTGACGCTGTCGTCTCTCTCGATGGCGGCCACGAAGCCCCGAACCACCGATCGCTGGAGAGCGAGGTCGGTGGGCCCGCTCTGCGTGACCACCGAGATCTGCTCCACATGGGCCGGCAGTCGATGCTCGGCTGCGTTGAGCACGGTGAGGTGCGCGTGCGGTATGCAGCTGCACCCCACCAGCATCGACCACGCTGCTACCAGATGCCGTCGCACGACCCTTCACAGACGGGGGCGTTGGAGCCTTCCCAGACGCCCTCCTCTCCGTCGAGCTCGAACGCCACGACGTTGTGTCCCTTGACGGCCCAGTAGGTGCCCGTGATGGGGCCACCGCCCGCAGCGGCGTCGGTCTCCACGAGGAACGAGGTGCAGCTGTCCCAGGTGGTGGTGAACGTGACGGGGCAGGCACCCACACCCATGAAGGTGGACGTCCAGGTGGCGCCGCCGGTCACCGTGGTGACCACCTCGTTGCGGAGCATCGAGGTCTCGGCGATCTGCAGTGGCGGATCGAACTCCACCACCGACGAGCCCTCGGTGTAGCCGTGGACAAAGACGCCTCGGGTGGAGTTGCTCCGCCACCGGATCCGGCGCAGCTCCTCGTTGTCGGTGCAGTTGTTGCCCGACACACAATCGGTCCAGTAGCGGACGGCGTAGACGTTCTGGCCGTCGATCACGTCGGGCTTGCCCACGGTCTCGCCGACGATCTTGTAGTCGTTGTGAGTGGTGTTGGCGTAGGCCCACGACCGGCTCTCGCCGTCGAAGGGGAAGTTGTCCCACACGGTCACACCGTCCAGGAACGTCCCACCACCGCTGCACCCGCTGGCTAGTAGCACAGCAAAACCAGCCCAGTACCGCATCGATCCCTCCACCGGAGCAGGTGTACCACCTGCCCTCGACGACTGCCAAGGTCTGTCTGCCGTCAGTCGATCCAGGCGATGGAGTCCGGGTCCAGCAGGAACGCATCGGTGAGCAGTGCCACCCCGCAGGTGTCGGGCTCCACGGTGTACAGCGCGCCGTCTCCTTCGAAGCTCCAGCCTCGGCGCGTGGCCAAGACGGCTCCTTGGGGCGTCACCACGATGTCGCGGAGCCAAGACACCGACTCCAGCCCCAGCACGATCTCGCCATCTGGGTACACGCAGAGCAGCTGCGAGGGCCCGCCCTCCGGATCGTGGGGCACCGTGACGACCAGGAGCACGTCGCCGGCAGCCACCGCGTGGGTCACGTCCTGACCGATCTCGGCCTCCGTGAGCACCGACGTGCGCAGCCCCGTGGCTGGATCGACTCGGAAGACCTCTCCGTCGGGGGCGAAGAAGGCGCCGGTGGCGACGAGCAGCTCCGCGCCTCCGCTCGCGAACAGCCTGGGGTTCGGGCCCAGCGGCAGGGTTCCGCTCACCACCTGCAGCTCCAGATCCACCATCGCCACCCATCCCGCCTCGTCGGCCGTGTGCGCCGGGCGGGTGAGCCGCTGCAGCCCCAGGTGGGGGGTGCCGTCCACCATCACGATCGCGTCTGCCTCGGGCAGCCCGTCGGCGTCGGCCTGCTCGCTCAGATCCACGGTGCCGCGAGGTGCGCCGTCGAGCCCCACGACGGCTGCGAAGTCGCGATCGTAGAGCGTGATCAGCAGCTGATCGTCGACCTGAGCCAGATCGTGGATGTTGCCGCCCACCTCCACCACGAACTCGCTCACGGGGGTCTGGTACGCGCTGCGCGCGAACCGCCGCACGGTGTCGCCCCCCGAGCGATCCGCCACCACCATGCCCTCCTGCAGCGCACGCACGATGGGATCGGGGCCAACGGACGACAGCCGGTCGGCGGTGCAGCCCGTGACGGGGTCCACCGCGGCCAAGGCGCCAGCCACGTAGTCGGTGGTGGCCACCACCAGGTGCGGCCCCGACAGATCGCAGTCGTGGGTCGCGGGTGGGGGAGCGCAGCCGAGGGCCGACAGCCAGACGATCACGGGGTCATCCTCACGGTGAACAGCACGGTCCGTCCCGGCAGGGGGTAGCCCAGGAAGTCGGTCACGGCCGCTGGCGCGCTCTGTCCGTCGTCCACCAGCGGATCGCGGGGCACCGTGGCCACGATGTGGTCGAGCAGGTTGCGCACGTCCAGCTCCAGCTGAAGCCCGGGGCCCAGCCACCTCGCGGTGGCGCCCCACAGGGCCCGCGGTGGCTGCGGCACGAGGTTGGCGCGGTCCACGAACGTGCCCGACGTGAGGCTGCCATCCGTGAGCAGCTGCCACCGCTCGGCGCGTAGCGCCCCCAGCAGCTGGGCCTCCGCCACCGGGATTGTCGGGAGCTGCCGCCCCCGGTAGGCGGGATCGTCCGAGGCGTCCCGCGCCCGGATCACCGCTGCGTTCGCTCGCAGCTGCAGCGGGCCGCGCTCCCAGGAGGCAGCCGCCTCCAGGCCCGCCACCGTCGCCCGATCCACGTTCTCGGCCCGCGAGATCCCCTGGGCGCTCCGGCTCCACGCGATGAGATCACGCACGGAGCGGGCGAAGAGCACCGCCTCCAGCCGCCACGCGCTCGCCTGCTTCAGCAGCCCGCCGTCCGCTGTCCACGACCGCTCGGGCACCAGCTCGGGGTTGCCCACCTGCGTGCCGCGGGCGCCGAACAGCTCCAGCACGTCGGGTGGGCGAGCCGAGGCGCCTGCGTTCGCCTTCAGCACCCAGTCGCCGCGCAGACCGGCCCGCAGCCCCAGGCGGGGAAGCACCAACGGCGCACGCCGTAGCGCCGTGTCGGTGTCCAGATCCTGGGTGGCCACCGCGAGCACGGTGACCGCCGGCTCCACGTGGACAGCACCCTGCGGATCCCCCACCCGAGCCCACGCGGCTCCCCGGCCCACCCACCGCCCCCGAACCGCTTGCAGATCCAGCAGCCGATCCGTCGACGCGTAGCGATCCAGCTGCCCGCCCACCAGCCCCGCCAGCAGCAGGCCGGGCAGCGGCAGCGTGCGCGCAGTGAGGCGGCCCGTCCAGGCGCGCGTGCGTCCTTGTACGTCGCTGGCCGCCACCCCCAGCTCCCCCAGCGGATCGCTCAGCGCTTCGGTGCGATCGAGGCCCGAGACCGTCGCCTCCAGGCGGCTGGCCCTCGGGGTGGCCGTCGCCGTGAGCGCCAGCAGCTGTCGCTGCACCCCGAACCGAGCCGTCGCCGATGGATCGAAGGTGAAGCCCGGAACGCCCTCGGCGCGCCACAGCCCCGCGTGCAGCGCCGACAGCTCGCCCTGCGGCCCGGCGCGCCAGGCCAGGCGAGTGAGCGTGCTCGCCTGGTGGGTCTGGTTGTTGCGCCGCACCCGGATCGTGTCGTCGTCGGCCCACAGCCGGGTGCCGCCGTCGTCGTACCAGCGGAAGGTGCCTTCGGTGGCCAGCGTGGAGGCGGCCACCCAGGCCGACCACGCCCCCGCGCTCCCCGAGGCGTTCGCCTGGGCGCGCAGCGTGCCCCAGCTGCCCGCCGACAGCGACACCCGGTGGGTGGGATCGGCGGACGTCACCAGGTTCACGGAGCCCCCCATCGGCGCCGTCCCCGAGGCGCTCGGGCCCCCCGTGCGCGTCACCTCCACCCGCGACAGGCCCGCCAGCGGCAGCTCCGACAGGTTCACCGCCACCGCGCCCTCCGGGTTCAGCGGCGTGCCGTGTAGGGTGATCTCCACCGTGCGGCTCGATGCGCCGCGGATCCCCACCTGAGCCAGATCCCCCATGCCCCCCAGGCGCTGGATCCGCGCTCCCGGAGCGCGCGCCACCGCCGAGGCCACGTCGGCAGAGCCTGCGAAGCTGTCGTCCACCGGAACCACCGTGACCTGAGCCGAGGCGCGCACCGGATCCGCTGGATCCACCGAACCCTCCACGACCACCTCCTCGTCGGCATCGGGAGGGGGCGTCGCCCAGGCAGCGAGGGGGATCCAGCACACCATGGGCCGCTCGCTATCGTTACTCCGGAGCCATGTCCCTCGTGGCGCGATGGCGAAGCCAGTGGCGGCCCGAGCGACCCGCGGTGTCGCTGGGGTCGCTGGAGCTGTCCTATGGGCAGCTGTCCACACGTCTCGATCAGGCGCGCGCGGTGCTCCGGGGGCGGGGCGTGGCCTTTGGCGACGTGGTGGCGCTGATGATGCCGCGCAGCGTGGACGTCGTCGTGTGGACGCTTGCCTGCCTGGCGGACGGCGTCGTGGTGCTGCCCCTCAACGTCCGCTACACGGCGCCCGAGGTCGCGTACCTGCTGGCCGATGCCGCGCCCCGCCTGGCCGTGCTCCCTGCAGCCCACCACGACGCAGGACCGCCCGGTGGCTGCCTCACGCCCGAGGAGGCCGCCGCCGCCGTCGACGGCGCCGAGCCCGTGGTCGACGATCGCCGTGTGTCCGGGAGCGCACCCTCCTTGCTCATGTACACCTCTGGCACCACCGGTCGTCCCAAGGGCGCGCTGCACACCCACGACAGCGTGGGTGCCACCGTGGAGGCGCTGCACCAGGCGTGGCGCTGGAGCGAGGGCGACGTGTTGCTGCACGCGCTGCCGCTCACCCACGTGCACGGGCTGGTGGTGGCTGCCTTCGGGGCGCTGCGGGCCGGGGCCACCTGTCGGTGCGTGCAGCGATTCGACGCCGCCGACGTGGCTGCGCGGCTGCACCGAGGCGAGGCCACCGTCTTCATGGGGGTGCCCACGTTCTACAATCGGCTGGCCACCGCTCCGGGCACGTTCGACTGGTCTCGGGTGAGGCTGCTCACCAGTGGGTCTGCGCCCCTGTCCGCCGACACCCACCAGCGCATCCAGGAGCGCTTCGGGCACGCCATCGTGGAGCGCTACGGGATGACCGAGGTCGGCATCGTGTTCTCGAACCCCTACGAGCGTCGCGTGCCGGGCTCCATCGGTCTGCCGCTCCCAGGGATCACCGCGCAGGTCACCGACCCCGACACCCTCGAGCCCGTCGAGGCAGGGGAGGCCGGGGAGCTGTGGGTCCGCGGACCCTCGCTGTTCGTCGGCTACCGCGGGCTCCCCGAGCAGACCCGCGAGGCCGTGGTGGACGGGTGGATGCGCACCGGAGACCTCGCGCGACGAGGGCAGGATGGCTTCGTCGTCCTCTTGGGAAGACGCGGCGACATGATCCTGCGCGGTGGCTTCAACGTGTACCCAGCCGAGGTGGAGGGGGCGCTCCGGGAGCATCGAGCCGTTCGCGACGTCGCCGTGGTTGGGCTGCCCCACGCCGACCTCGGCCAGACCGTCGCCGCTGCCGTCGTCGGCCCCGAGGTCTCCGACCAGGAGCTCCTCGAGTTCGCGCGGGCTCGCCTCGCTCCCTACAAGGTGCCCGCCCAGATCCTCCGGCTCGAGGAGCTGCCTCGAAACACCATGGGAAAGGTGCTCAAGCGAGAGCTGCGCGGTATGTTCCGGGCCTCCGGGGGGAGCACGTGACGCAGCAGGGCACCCGTTCGGGCTCGCCGCCCGAGGGCGCGGCCCCCCACGCGGCCCAGATCGCCACCCTGCGCGTGCAGGTCGAGCGTGCGGAGCGTGCCACCTTTCACCTCGCCAGCATCGATGCCGCCTTGGCCGGACTCGACGTGCTCCGAGATCGACAACGGGGCGATCACCCCCTTCCGGGAGCCGCGGTCCTGGCCGAGCTGCAGCCCCAGGGCGCCGACGACGGCAGCATCGGCCAGCGGCAGGAGCGCCTCCTCGCACTCCGTCGAGGGGTCGCTCCCGACGCCGAGCAGCTGACCGAGCTCGTCACGCAGATGCACATGCTCCAGGGGGAGCAGCGAGCGGAGCTCGAGCGCGAGGAGCACCGCGCCCTCCGGGAGGAGGTCGAGGCACTCGGCCAGCGCTGTCGCGAGGCCGCCACCCAGGCCGAGCCACTGCATCAGCGGGTTCGCGTCTTGGAGCAGGTCCTCGACACGCTCCCCGAGCTCACGCGAGCAGCGCCGGCCCATGCCGGCCCAGGCTGGTGGATGCGGGTCCAGCGAGAGATGAGACACGTCCTGGCCGCCGTGGACATTCCCCTCGCCGAGCTGCCCTCCGACGCCGACGTGCCGTCTCGCCTCGCCGAGGCCACCGGGCAGGCCTTGTCCGAGGCGCGAGCCGCCGCCGAGGAGGCCAGGGAGCACCTCGACGAGCTCACCACCCAGCTCCGGGCACGGATCGGCTGATGGGTCCCTCCCTGCCCGCCCCGCTGTCGGAGCGACTCCTCACCCAGCCCGGGTGGGATCCCTCCGTCCGTCGTGGACTCGCGCGCATGGTGTGCGAGATCCCTTCGGTCGAGCAGTCCCTGCCCATCGCCGCGTTCGACTTCGACGAGACCTGCATCCGAGGTGATCTCTCCGAGACGCTGCTGGCCCACCTCGACGGGGAGACCAGCGAGGACCTCGTGGGTGCCTACACCGACGCCGTGCGTCGAGACGTTCGCACCGGCTACACCGATCTCGTCGACACCCTCGTCGCCGGGCGCACCGAGTCGGAGGTGCGGGCGCTGGCGCTGGCGACGCTGTCGAGGGGCATCACGGAGGGGGTCCTCGCGCCGCGGGAGACCATCCGGGAGCTGATCTGGGCCATGCATCGTCACGGCTGGCAGGTGTGGGTCGTCACGGCGTCGCCGGAGCCCCTCGTGCAGCCCGTGGCCGAGCGGTTCGGCGTGCACCCGCATCGCGTGCTCGGCATGCGGTGTCGCAAGGATGCAACTGGGCGATACGTGGCAGGCGTCACCGAGCCCGTGACCTATCGGCAGGGCAAGCTCGATGCCCTGGTTGCCGCTGCGGGGGCTTCGCCGTGCTTCGCCGCTGGCGACAGCCGGACCGATGACGCCCTGCTGCGATCGGCGCGACACTCCCTGCTCTTCGATCGCGGAGACCGCGATATGCGCCTGGAGGCCGAGGAAGCGGGGTGGTGGATTCAGACGACGGAGTCGATTCAATGACCGTGGGTGTGGCACTGCTGGACTTCGGGGGCCCTCAGGGACCCGATGAGCTGGTTCCCTTCTTGTCCAACCTGCTCGAGGACGTCCTGCCGGGGCCCGCCTTCGTGAAGGCCCTCGTAGCGCCCCGCCTGGCGAGGGCTCGCTCCCGCGTGGTGGGTCCGAACTACGAGGAGATCGGGTGGTCTCCTCTGGTTCCCACCCATCGTCGCCAGGCCGCAGCCCTGCGCGAGAGCCTCGGAGACGACGCACCACCCATGGCATCGGGCATGTTGTTCACGCCGCCCACCATGGACGAGTGCCTCTACGAGCTGCTGCAGCAAGGAGTGGACCACATCGTCGCACTCCCCATGTTCCCCCACTACAGCCTCGCCACCACCGGGGCAGCCTTCAACTTCTTCTTCGACGCCCTCAAGCGCGCAGGCAAGGCCAGCATGCCCGTGCGGTGGATCCCGGGGTATCCGGACCACCCTCGCTACATCGACGCGCTGGCCAACACCATCCGAGAGGGGGTGGATCGAACCCCGGGCCCCGACGAGGAGCCAGTACACCTCGTGTTCACGCCCCACGGGCTGCCCGTGTCGTTCATCGAGAAGGGCGACCCTTACCCCGACCACATTCGCTCGTCCGTGCGTGCAGTCGTCGAGGCGATGCAGTGGCGGGACCCCTACTACGTGGGCTGGCAGAGCCGTGTGGGGCCCGTGCAGTGGCTCACCCCGTCCACGCCCGATGTCATGGCCTCCATCGCTGCGGAGGGGGGCAAGCGGATCTGCCTGGTGCCCATCAGCTTCGCGGCCGAGCACATCGAGACGCTCCACGAGATCGACATCGAGTACAGAGAAGACGCGGAGAAGCTCGGAGTGGAGCACTTCGGGCGCGCGCCCGCGCTGGAGCTGGAGCAGGGCTTCGTGGACTGCCTCGCCGACCTCGTCCGAAAGGGCGTGCGCGACTTCACGAAGTACCAGTGTGTGCGCTGCCTCATCCCCAAGCCCGACACACATCGGCGGCGCGCACGATGTGTGAATTGCAAGTTCCGCTTCCCCGAGTGGGCGCGGGACGGAGTGCAGCAGGTCTCGTGACACGGCTCGCAACCAAGAACGACATCGCCGCCTTGGCGCGAAGCATCGCCGCTGCTCCGCGGATCGCGCTGGACACCGAGTTCCATGCAGAGCGCCGCTATGTGCCGGCTCTGTATCTGGTGCAGCTCAACGTGCCCGGCGACGGGGTGTGGATCGTGGATCCGCTGGAGCGAGGACTGCTCGAGGGGCTCAAGGATGCCCTCCTGAGCACCTCCTGGGTGGTCCACGGGGGCCGCTGGGACATGGAGGTCATGAAGATCGCGCTCGGCGGCCTTCCCGCCCAGATCGTCGACACCCAGATCGGGGCCGCGCTGATCGCTCCGTGGTGGCCCGTTGGCTACACGGAGCTCGTGCGGGACTACCTGGGCAAGGAGCTTCCGAAGACCGCCACGCTGTCGGACTGGAGTCGTCGCCCGCTGTCGGAGGAGCAGCTCGGGTACGCCGCCGAGGATGCCGAGTTGCTCCTACCCTTGTGGAACGAGATCGAGGCACGGCTGGTCGTCGAGGGGCGGATGGAGGTGTGCGCTGCTGCGTGTGCCGAGGCGCGCAGCCGCGTGCTCGAGCCCGCTCCTCCCGACGACGCGTGGCGGAACATCGGCGCGCGCTCCGTGCTGAAGGGGCAGCAGCTCGGTGTGTTGCAGGAGATCGCCTGCTGGCGCAGGGAGCTGGCCGTGCGACGCAACCAGCCCGAGCGCAGCATCCTGTCCGACGGTGCCGTCGTGGAGCTGGCACGTCGGCAGCCCACCACCCCTCAGGCCCTCACGCGCAACCGGCGCCTGCCGAAGTCCCTGCAGAAGAATCCAGACGAGTTGCTCGAGCGGTTGGCGCGGGCGGCGGATCGTCCCGAGTGGGCGTGGCCCAAGTCCGTTCGACGGCGGACGGCAGCGTGGACCACCGTGGCCTGGCTCGAGGTGTGGGCGGCGGCGCTGGGCCAAGCACACTCGTTTGCCGGGGGGCTTGTATTTCCGAGACGTTTGCTGGAGGATGTCGTGCTCTTGGACGACCCGGATCAGCTGCGGGCCCTGCTTGGGGAGTGGCGATGGGGGTTGGCCGGACCCGCTCTCCTCGACGCGCTGTCGGGTCGATGCGCGCTACGCCTCCGCGACGGCACCGTCGCCATCGGGACGGAAGAAGCGGGTCGCTGAAAAAAGATTGAGCCCCATAGAGGGCGGAGCACGCCTACAACACAGGGCGGAGAAAATTTTTCGCACCAAGCCCCTTGCTCCGCTCGGCGGGCGCCTGTAGTTTCGAGGTGCGGGACGTCCCCGCGGGCATTCCACCAAACACTCTCGCTCCGGAGAACATCATGCTGGCTCGTTTCATTCGCGACGAAGAAGGTGCCACCGCCATCGAGTACGGTCTCATCGCCTCGCTGATCGCCATCGTGATCATCACGGCCGTGGCCGCGATCGGCACCAACTTGGGCGCTACCTTCAGCTCCGTCGCCGTTCACATCTGATAGCGACGCGCCGTCTCGCGGCGCCTTCGTGGCGTCGACGAACCTACGGCAACCGAGCCGGGCATCTTGCCCGGCTCTTTCATTTCCTTGGCAAGGCTCGACCCTCAGATCGTCGATCTCCGTCGAGGCTCGCGGCCTGCGAGGTTGTAAGGGCTTTGTTGCGCATGGAGCATGCTAAGTTTTGCCGGCACCTTTGCGATAGGGCATAGGGGCGCGTCCCACAAGCGCCGAATATGCGGTAGTACACTCCGCGCGGCGTCCTGAAGCGCCGTCTCCGAGAGGACCAGACATGGCACGTCGAAACACTGGTGGCCGCATCAGAGCGTTGCTCTTTCTTCTCATCTCTTTCGGGGCAGCCGCCGTCGCGAGCGTGGTCATCTACTTCGTGATCACGTCGTACCAGCGCGAGCTGGTCACGGCGCAGCGCCCCGACGAGACCATCGAGGTCATGGTGGCTGCCAAGGATCTCGGTCCGGGCAAGACCATCGTGCTCGACGATCTGGCCATGGTGGATCTGCCGCCCGACTACGTGCCCGACAGCGTGCTCCGGCAGCCGGAGCAGGCGGTGGGGCGTGTGCCGCGCGAGCGGATCCTCGCCTCGGAGTTCATCCGTGAGGAGCGCCTCGCCGACCCGGAGGCGGGTCTGGGACTCAATGCCATCATTCCGCGCGGCATGCGTGCACTGTCCATCAACATCAGTGACGGAAGTGCGGTCTCGGGCTTCCTCAACCCCGGCAACTACAGTGACGTCCTCGTGACCATCGAGGGCGATGACAACCGGGAAGCCGAGACAGTCACCTTGCTTCAGGCCGTGACCGTGCTGGCCGTGAACAACCGGGTCGGAACGTCCATCGAGAAGATGGACACCAAGTACAAGCCTTCCGTCACCCTGGCGGTCACGCCAGAGCTGGCGGAGAAGCTGACCCACGCTGTGGCTCAGGGAGTGGTCACCTTGACCCTCCGCAACGACATCGACGTGACGCACGTGGAAACCCACGGTGCGTTCGCTTCTGCCTTGCTCGGCGGGCAGGACAAAGAGAAGCGCATCACGGTCAAGGAATGGACCGAGAAAACGCGCAAGAGCCAAGATGGAACGCTGACGATCATCCGTGGCAAGGGTGTGTCGACCGAAAAGACACGGCAGGGTCCCTGACCTGAGCTAGGCTGCGCCCCCGCGGCGGCACGACCCGCACCACCCCTCCGAAATCCGACGACAAGGATTCCCTCTGATGCACACCTTTCTTGTCCGATGGGCGGCACTCTTCGCCGTGCTCTTCTCGTTGGCCCCCCTTGCCAACGCCCAGGAAGAGCGGTCTGACTGGCTAGACATCGAGCTCGGCAAGAGCCTCGTTCTCACCACGCCCCGTGTGCCCATCGCCATTGCCATCACCGACCCGGAGGTGGCGATTGCCGTCACGCTGGGTCACGCGAGCAAGATCCAGGTCCAGGGTACCTCCATCGGTACCACCGACCTGATCGTGCAGTTCGGCAGCGGCGTGCCTCCGATGATCTACGAGATCACGGTTCACCGCGACCTGTCCGACCTGGTTCGTCGCATCGACTCCATCGTGGAGGGGGAGCCCCCGCGGGTGTACCCGCTCGGTGAGCGCGTGGTCATCGAAGGCCCCGTCGACGATCTCGACACCTTGGAGCAGGTTGCGCTGGTCGCGCGCATCTTCGACGAAGACTTCGTGAACCTGATGAGCGTTCGCGGCGACCACCAGGTGCAGCTCGAGGTCGTGTTCGCCGAGGTGTCTCGCACGGCCACCCGGGAGCTCGGTCTCAACGTCCTGTACGGTACTCGCCAGCTCGCTGGCGTGTTGCTCGGACCGACCACCGGCGTCGCTGGTGTCGCGAACCCGCTGCTCTTCGACCTCGTTCAGACGGGCAGCAACCCCGGTGTCGTGCCGTCGCCGGTCCAGGGTGGGTTCACCCTCGGCGGCTACATGCAAGACATCAACGTGGCGGCCATGCTCGGCTCCCTCGACGACTATCGAGTCGGCAAGATCTTGGCTCAGCCCACGCTGCTGTCGCTGTCCGGCCAGCGCGCAGAGCTGCTCTCCGGTGGTGAGATCCCGATTCCCACTCCCCAGGGTGGTGGTGCAGGCGGGACCACGATCACCATCATCTTCAAGGAGTACGGGATCAAGCTGTGGTTCATCCCCACCGTGCTCGCGGGTGACGTGATCGACATCCAGATGTACCTGGAGATCTCCGAGCCCGACTACGCGGTGGCCACGCGGGTGGCGGGCCTCGACGTGCCCGGATTCATCAGCCGGAAGAGCCGGAGCCACCTGCGCCTCGAGAACGGCATGACCTTCGCGGTCGCGGGCCTTCTGTCCGAGAACTCCAACTACACGCGTATCGGCATCCCCGGGCTGGGCCGGCTTCCCCTCGTGGGGGCCTTGTTCCGCACCGTTCGCCACGTGCGTGAGGAGACCGAGGTCGTGGTCTACGTGACGCCGCGTCTGGTGCGGCCGCTCGCCCCCGGCGAGGTGCCTGCCGCGCCCGGCACCACGGAGAACAACAACCCCAGCGACTTCGAGCTGTTCATCCTTGGAATGGACCACCGCCCCAACTCCCGTACGGCGTCGCCCACTGGCGCCGTCGGTCTCCAGCGGTGAATGAGGCTATGGTACCTGGTCGCGCCGATCTCCTGACCCCCCTCGTCGGTGCGCAACCCTAAGGAGGCTTCTCTTGCGCAATATCGGACGAAGCGCTGGTGCGGCTTCCGTTGTGCTCGTGGGTCTCGACTCAGAGTCCATGGGCATGGTCCGGGAGACGCTGGCCGCCGAGGCGGTCCTGCCGAACTCCTCCGTGGCGTTCGGCGACGCCCTGGCCGTGCTCGACCGGACTACGCCCGATGTCGTCATCGTGGGCTACACCCGCGCGGTGGAAGCGGCATTGGCGCTGGCCGAGGAGCTGCGTCGTAGCCAACCGGCGCTCGTGATGGTGGCGCTGGCCGACGCTCCCGACTCGTCGGCCATCCTCGGCGCCATGCGCGCCGGCTACAAGGAGTTCGTCGTCCTCCCCGACGACGCGGCGCGCCTCCGCCAGGTCGTCCACGAGGCTGCCTTTCGGCCCGCAGACGACGAAGAGAAGGGCAGGGTCGTCGCCCTCACCGGGGCCAAGGGCGGGGTGGGCACCACCACCCTCGCCGTCCATCTGGCTGCCGAGCTGGCCGGTATCCATCGCGTGCTGCTGATGGACATGGACTTCGGCATGGGCGACGTCGCTCCCATGATGGACATCAGCGGGCGTGACTCCGTGGCGGATCTCCTCCCCCGGGCCGATCGCCTGGACGAGCGCATGCTCACCTCTGCCGTGATGGTGCATCGCACCAAGGTGAACGTGCTCACCACCCCCGATGACATGGAGTCTATCGGGCCCGTTCGCGCCGACGACGTCTACAACCTGATCAGCGTGGCGGCCAAGGCCTACCAGTGGGTGATCGTGGACTGCGGCACCTACTACGACGAGGCCGTCGCCATGACACTGAACGTGGCGGACACGGTGGTGTTGGTGACCACCCCCGACGTGACCAGCGTTCGAGACGCGTTTCGGCGAGTCCGCACGCTGAACGTGCTCGGCATCGAGCGGGAGCGCATCCGGCTGGTGGTCAACCGGTACCACAAGGCTGCCTACGTCTCCAAGAAGGACATCTCGACGAACCTGGGGCTTCACATCGCCGCTACCGTGGCTGATGACGGGCGTCACGTCGAACAGGCTGTGAACGAAGGCAAGATCATCCGAGAGGTGAATCGGCGTTGCGATGCCGCTCGGGATATCGCCAACCTCGTCGCCGTCCTCACTGAGGACCCCGAGGACATCGAGATTCCCGAGCCGGAGGCCAGCGGTGGTTGGCTCTCCGGTCTTTTCGGGCGGAGGTGAGTGAATGGGCGGAGGAAGGCTGATCGATCGGGTTCGTGGAGCCCAGGGCCGGTTCAGGACCGGGGGCACCGGCACCGGCAGTGGTGGTGCCAACCTCGAGTTCGCACAGATCAAGCGGGATCTCCACAACGAGCTCATCGAGTCCCTCGACTTCGAGCAGGTGGGGAACACTCCGCGTGAGGAGCTCGCCCAGCGGCTGCGTCAGACGCTGACCGAGCGGGTGGAGGCTCGCCAGCTCCCGCTGAACCGGATGGAGCGGGAGCGTCTCGTCGAGGAGATCCTCGACAACATCCTCGGGCTCGGTCCGCTGGAGCCCCTGCTCCGCGACCCCGAGGTGTCCGACATCATGATCAACGGTCCGAAGACCGTGTTCGTGGAGCGGAAGGGGCGCTTGGTCAAGACCAACGTGACCTTCAACGACGACAAGCACCTCATGCAGATCATCGAGCGCATCGTCGCGGCCGTCGGTCGTCGCGTCGACGAGCAGACGCCGATGGTCGATGCTCGGATGCACGATGGCTCGCGCTTCAACGCCATCATCCCGCCTCTTGCCCTCGACGGTCCGTGCGTGTCGATCCGGCGGTTCGGCACCATCCCGATCACCGCCGAGGACCTCGTGGCCCTCGGGTCGTGTCCGCGGCCCATCCTCGAGGTGCTCCGCGGTGCTGTCCGCAGCCGGCTGAACATCATCATCAGCGGCGGCACCGGATCCGGGAAGACCACGCTCCTCAACGTGCTGTCGTCGTTCATCCCCGACAGCGAGCGGATCATCACCATCGAGGACTCCGCCGAGCTGCAGATGCAGCAGAACCACGTGGTTCGCCTCGAGACGCGCCCGCCCAACCTCGAGGGGCGCGGTGAGATCACCCAGCGCGACCTGGTGAAGAACTGTCTGCGGATGCGCCCCGACCGGATCATCCTGGGCGAGGTCCGTGGTGGTGAGGCCATCGACATGCTCACCGCCATGAACACCGGTCACGATGGCTCGCTCGCCACCGTGCACGCCAACAACACGCGGGATGCGCTGGCTCGGTTCGAGACCATGGTGGGGATCGGCATGCCCAACATGGGCGACAAGGCCATCCGCGAGACCATCGCGCGGGCCCTCGACGTGATCGTTCAGCAGGAGCGACTCACCGATGGTTCGCGGCGTATCATGGCGCTGACCGAGGTCACCGGGATGGAAGGTCCCGTGATCACCACGCAGGACATCTTCGTGTTCGAGCAGCGCACCATCGATGAGCAGGGCAAGGTCCGGGGGGCCTTCCGTGCCACTGGAATTCGCCCCCGCTTCGCGTCGCGGCTCGCGGCCAACGGGATTCGTCTCGCACCCGAGTTGTTCCGCTTCGAAATGGAGGTCTGAGGCGATGCCTTCGTGGGTGCTAGTCGTCGTTCTGTCGATCGTGTTCACCGCCGTGCTCGCCACGGGCCAAGGTCTGTACTGGGCGTGGGTCGCCAAGAAGGAGCGTGAGCAGGAAGAGCTACTGCGTCGACTCGGCAGCGGGGGCGGCCTCACGGAGGACGAGCGTGAGATCGCGCTGTTCCGCGAGCAAGCCGTCGACTCCGTGGCCGTGTCCATGGGCAACGTCGGTGAGGCGCTGCAGACCATGCTGCGCAAGGCCGACGTGAACTACGGCGTGAGCACCATGGTCACGCGGATCATCATCCTCGCCGGTGTGGGCGCGGTGGTGGGCTTCGCGATGCTCGGTGTGCCGGGGTTGATCATCGGCATTCCGCTCGCGTACCTGCCGGTCTTCATCGTGCAGCAACAAGGGGAGTCGAGGGTCCGTCGACTGGTGGAGCAGCTGCCCGACTCGCTGGAGCTCATGGCTCGTGCGCTGTCGGCCGGGCTCGGCCTGTCCGATGCCTTCCGACTGGTGGCCGAAGAGATGCCGATGCCCATCGCGGCCGAGTTCGGACGGGTGCAGGAGGAGGTTCGGTTCGGCCGGGACTACCGCGAGGCATTCGACAAGATGCTCA
This sequence comes from Myxococcales bacterium, assembly GCA_019634415.1. Taxonomy (GTDB): domain Bacteria; phylum Myxococcota_A; class UBA796; order UBA796; genus DRPG01. The sequence goes on along the minus strand of JAHQVJ010000075.1, from coordinate 9,314 downwards.
GCCGGAACCCAGGCGTGTTCGACCTGCGGATCTTCGTGTCGTCCATCATGCTGCAGCGCGACACGGGCGGTAACCTCATCGAGATCCTCGAGAACATCTCCGACACCATCCGAGCGCGCTTCCTGTTCGACGCCAAGGTAGCGGCCATGACCGCCGAGGCGAAGTTCTCGGCGATGATCCTCGGCTCGCTGCCGCTGTGTGTGTTGGCGCTGTTGTTCTTCTCGAATCCAGAGTACCTGGAGCCCATGTGGACCACCTGGCAGGGCCGTGGTCTCATCGCCTTCTGCATCGCCATGTATGCCTTCGGCATCTTGCTGATGCGTGACCTCGCCAACGTGGAGGTGTGACCGTGGGGAACCTTCTGCTGTTCACCGCTCTCGGGTTGCTCGTCTTCGTGGTGACGGGCGGCTTCTTCTATGGGCTGTACGTGCTGCTCAACCCCACTCGGACCGCGCAGGATCGCCTGCGCGACCTCGGGGGCCGCGGTGGCGGTGTCGAGGAGGCCGAGGCCTTCGACATCATCAACGTCGACGACGGCAACACCAGCGGTGGGGTGGCCTCCCGTCTCGGCAAGCTGGCGGCACCCAGCAGCGAGGAAGAGAAGAGCAAGCAGCGGCAGATGCTCCTGCAGGCCGGCTTCAAGAACCGGCACGCGCTCGAGATCTTCAACTCCATTCGCGTCACGCTGGCGCTGTCGCTTCCGCTGCTCACGCTGCCCTTCGCGGTGGCCTCGGGCTTCACGCCGGTGGTGGCGCTCTTCGTGTTGTTGGCTGCGGCCTTCGGCTACTACGCGCCGAGCGCCTGGCTCACCAACATCACCGTCAAGCGCAAGCGGCGTCTGTTGGCTGCGTTTCCCGACTCCCTCGACCTTCTCGTGAGCTGTGTGGAGGCCGGACTCGGCCTCGATGCTGCCTTCCGGCGGGTGGCCATCGAGATGGAGACCGCCGCTCCCGAGCTGGCACGAGAGTTCCAGATCGTCACCCACGAGATCTCCGCGGGGGTGCCCCGTGTGGAGGCGCTGCGGCACCTCGAGGTCCGGACCGGCCTCGACGAGATCCGCTCGCTGGTGAACATGCTGGCTCAGGCCGAGCGCTTCGGAACCTCCATCGCCAAGGGATTGCGCGTGCACTCGCGCATGACTCGTCAGAAGCGGATGTCGCGGGCCGAGGAGGAGGCCGCCAAGGTCTCGCCCAAGCTCACCGTCGTGATGATCCTGTTCTTGCTTCCCGTGCTCGGCGTCGTCCTCGTAGGCCCTGCTGCGATCAAGGTCTACGAGGTCATGGCCAACCGATGAGGGGAAGCATCACAGCACTGGTCGCCGCGGCGATGCTCGCAGCATCGGGTTGTGGCGCCACGCGTCGGGTGGCCGGCGAAGACCTAAGCGAGGGCCTTCCTCGCTGGATGACCCACGGTGAGGAGGTTCGCGTCGGAATCGCGTGGGACTTCCTCGACTCCGGCAACACAGTCGGGGCGCTGGACATCGTGCGGCAGGCGCGGGCCGACGGCTTCGGCTCCCCCGAGCTCGATCTGTTGCAAGGCAAGGCCATGCGCCTCGATGGGGTCGTGAGCGAGGCCGAGAGCTTGCTCGATCGGGCGGCGTCCAAGATGCCCCGCGATGGTCGGGCCTCGGCGGAGCTGTGTGTGCTCTTCGCCGAGGAGGGGCGCATCGAGGAGGCCGTGGCTCGCTGCGAGCGCGCCCGACGCCTCGACGACAGCGATGCGCGATCGCGCACGAATCTGGCCTTCCTGCTCATGTCGATGGAGCGTCAGGACGAGGCGCTCGAGCCAGCGCAGGAAGCCGTGCACATCGACGGCACCGTTGCGAAGTATCGCAACAACCTGGGCCTTGCCCAGGCTGCCAATGGTCGCGTGGAGATGGCGTTTCGCACGCTGCAGTCGACCATGGAGAAGTCCGAGGCCGCGTACACCGTGGGACTGAGCGTCGAGCGGTTCGACGGCTTCGACAAGGCGCGTTCGTGGTATGAACGCGCGCTGAACGTCAATCCAAACCATATGGGGGCCAAGGTCAAGCTTCGGCCCCCCGAGGACGGCGCCGATGAGGCTCCGGTGGAGGACCCGTGACCAGGACCCGGATCGCAGCCATTGCGGCCCTGACGCTGGCAGGTTGCGCATCGCCCTTGCATCTGACCTATGACCACGGCCGTGCGTACACCGAGGCCGTCGTGAGCCAGGCCGATCTGACGCGCACGTCTGTGGCCACCAGCAACTATCAGCTGTACGGGGTCGAGGCCGAGGCCATCCGGATCCGCGTGCAGGAGAAGACCACCGACGAGGAAGATTCCGACAGCTCCGCAGTGGACTGACCCGAGGCGGATACGCTGTAGCGCAGACGGAATGCGCTACGGATGAAACTCCCCCTTCGAAGTCCTTCAGCGGCCCTCGTGCTCGGCACGATGGCAGGTGCTCTGGCCGCCGTGGCATTCTTGCCCACGGCGGTCCCTCTGATCTGGATCATCATCCAGGCCGAGGAGGAGCTCGGGCTGGCTCGCACCAAGGCAGCTGCGCTGTCGACGCACTCGATCCTGCGCAACCTGCAGCGTCCCGTGGACGAGGACTCCCTGAGCGCGGACGTCGACGCCATTCGTGTCGAGAGCGAGGTCGCCTCTCTTCAGGTCAGCTTCGACGCCGGTGGGCCCGTGGTGTTGGGCGCGCCCCTGGAGTCTTCGGTGGTGCAGGAGGCCTGCATCCGGCCCGACGGGGATGCGTCCGTGGTGCAGCGGTCTCGCCAGGAGCAGTGGGCCGTTTCCTGCGTGCAGCGGGAGGACGTGGTGGTGGTGGCCTCCGTGCAGCTCGAGCCCGCCGGCCCTGCCCAGCAGGTCTTCGCCGTCGTGCTCCTCCTCGGACTGCTCGTGGGGATCATCACCGCGCTCGGGATCTTGCGGCTGCTGCGGCCGCTGTCCGAGATCAGCGGAGCCTTGGCGGGGGTCGGGGCAGGGGAGCGCGGCGTTCGCATGGCGCAGACCGGTCTGGCCGAGCTCGACGAGCTGGTGGATCGTCTCAACGCCGCGGCTCGATCCGTGGAGGACCGTGAGGATGGCATCCTGGGCCGGATCGAGGTGGTCCAGGAGATGGCTCGCATCGTGGCCCACGAGATCCGCAACCCGTTGCAGTCGCTGGAGCTGCTCACCTCGCTCATCGCGTCGGAGGACGACGATGCCGAGCGGCGGGAGATCGCCTCGTCGATCCACGCCGAGATCCGCACCCTGGAGCAGGTGGTGCATCGCTTGCTCCGCGAGAGTGCCGCCCGGGGCTCGCTGCGGTTGCGCATCACCAGTCAGCCCGTCGCGCCCTTGGTGGAGCAGGTGATCGCGCTGCGGCGTCCGCAGGCCAACAGTCGTTCCGTCCGTCTGACCCTGGGGCCGCTGTCGTGGGCGCCGCTGCCCTTCGATGCGGCCTTGCTCAAGCGCTCCATCGAGAACCTCGTGCTCAACGCGCTGCAGGCCGTGCCCGAGCACATCGGAGAGGTGCGCATGTCCGTGCTGGAGGAGCCCCAGTGGGTGGTGATCGTGGTGGACGACAACGGGCCCGGGATCCCCGAGGAGCTGCGTGATCAGGTGTTCGATCCCGACTTCACCACCAAGGCCGAGGGTACGGGCCTTGGACTGGCGCTCGTGAAGGGCGTGGTGGAGGCGCACAACGGTTACATCCGGTACGGCTCGTCCCCCCTGGGTGGAGCGAGGTTCGAGGCCCGCATCCCGCTCGAGCAGGTGGACCTGTCACAGGGCGGTGACCCGCTCTGATTCGCTGGGATGACAGGATGAGATCGTCGGTGCAGGAGCACACCAGGGTGGATGCGACGCAACAGTTGAAGGTGCTGGTGGTGGACGACAACCGGTCCAGCGCAGATGCGCTCGCCAAGCTGCTCCGCAAGCAGGGCGACGAGGTGAACGCGGTCTACGATGGCGCGGCCGCCATCGATCGGATCCGCTCGGATCCGCCGCATGTCGTGTTGACGGATCTCAAGATGGAGCCCATCGACGGCATGGCCGTGCTGCAGGCAGCGCGGGGGGTGTCGCCGCCCATCGATACCATCGTGTTCACCGCCTACGGTGCGGTGGACATCGCGGTGCGGGCCATGCACTTGGGCGCGCGCGACTTCCTGACGAAGCCGGTCACCGTGGAGCAGGTGGCCTCTCGCCTCGACGAGATCCGCTCCGGCGCCACGTCGTCCGACGTGCAGCAGGTGCGGGAGGGGGTGCGTGCCGAGAGCCAGGCCTCGAAGGATCTCACGGCGATGCTGCAGCGGGCAGCAGGGGTTCCGTCCGCGGTGTGGATCGAGGGGGAGCTGGGCTCGGGTCGGGCCTTCAGTGCTCGCACACTGCATCGCATGGGCGACGAGGAGCAGGGGAACGACACGCCCTTCACCATCCGCAACGTGGCCCGAGAGGAGCCCTGGCCCGAGGCGGGCACGGTGTTGCTTCCCAACGTCGACGATCTCGCGGAGGACCTGCAGCGAGAGCTGTTTCGGCAGCTGCAGTCGCTGCCCGTGGGCGTGCGCGTGGTGGCCACGGCGCGGCCCGAGAGTCGCCGGCTGGTGGCGGAGGGGGGGCTGCGTCCGGAGCTGTTCTACCAGCTTGCCGTGGTGCTGATCTCCGTGCCTCCACTGCGCCGGCGGGTCGAGGACATCGAGCTGCTGTTCGTGGAGGGGCTGTCGATGTATGCGGAGCGCTACGGGCGACCGCTGCCCACGCTGCCGCCACACGCCATGGAGCAGCTCGAGCGCCACTACTGGCCGGGCAACATCCGGGAGCTGCTGAACTTGGCAGAGCGCACGGTGGTGCTGGGACCCGAGGGCTTCAACCTCGACGTGATCGAGGACTCGGGCCCGGGCCTGCCGAAGCTGGAGACGGGGTTCTCGCTGGCCAGCTACCTGGAGGGCATGGAGCGGCGGATCCTGGTGGAGGCGCTGCGGCGCTCGGGGGGCGACCGGGCGGCAGCGGGGCGGCTCCTGGGGGTGGAGCGCAACACCCTTCGCTACAAGCTCAACAAGTACGGGCTGCTCGACAAGTGATGGGCTGGTCCAGATCGTAGCGACCCGAAGTCCGCTTTGCTCGCACGAGCGTGGCATCGACAGCCCGAGGGCTGGTGCAACCCGTGTCGCCTCCGCTCCGCCTTCGTAGGTCGGGCGACGCAGTCGCATCGCAGGTCGTGGTGCATGCCAGTGCCTGATGACTGACGAAGGTCCGACGAAGGTCGGTCGAGACTTCCGTCGCCTCTGGTGGACGCAGATCCGCTTGTGGCGTCCGTTTCTGCTTCCGGCTGCTCCTGGCTCGGATCTTGCCTCCATCTGGCAGGTCAGGGACCAGGGGAGCGGCCATGAGTCGGCAGCACGAGCAACCGCGGCAGCACGGGCAGGAGCCAGCGACGGTCCAGCAGGGGGCGATCCCTCAGCTCGGGCTCGCGCCTCACGGAAACGCCTCCAGGCAGGCAGATCTCTCACTCGGCTCCGGCCAATGCGAAGCCGAGCAGGATGAGTCGCGGGCGACGCCGTGGGCGGGTGAGGAATCGGCACCCTTGGGTGTGGTGCACTTCGAGCATGATTCGCACCAGCTGGACGGAGCCGACAAGGACGCCATGCGGGACCTCATCGGCGACCTCGTGGAGGACGGCTGCACCATGACCAACACCACGATCCGAGTCGAGGGATTCGCCGACAGGACTGGGAGCGAGAAGCACAATCAAGGGCTGTCCATGCGCCGTGCGCTGGCGGTAGCCAAGTTCATCGAGCGCAAGTCTGGATTGTTGGTTGCTATCGCTGAGGGATGGGGGGAGGTGGATTCTGACGACCTTGCTCACGCACGTCGCGTGGATGTTTGGGTCGATTGCTGCCCGTCGATCGAAGAGGAAGAGACGGAAGGCGACTGGTGGGGCGAGGACTGTGCGTTCATCTGTGCCCGCCAGCCAGACGAGGATCATCCGTTCATCAGGTCGACATACCGATACGCCATGGCCGTGGAGCAGGCGTGGCGAAACACCGAGGTGCCAGCTGGCAAGTTCAACGACGAAGACCTGAAGCCCGACATCGAGGCGTGGGAGGCTGCATTCAAGGGGTGGATGAGCCCAGGACGGCGAAGCCAACTCTACGAGGACTACGAAGGCTCCACGGTGTTCGGGCTGGCCGGAACGTCCGCCAACCCAGAAACCCGAGGTCGGGCCGAGATGGGCGGCCTGGATGAGCAGTGTCCGGGATGCAAGGAGAACGCCCTCGGCCTGGCACAGACGAAGAAGAGGGGGAAGAAGCAGAAGCCGGCAGCGGCGCCACGCGCGGGTGGAGGAAGGCGGAGATGAGTCGCAGAGTACTTGCTGGCGCGTTCGCGCTCACCATTCTCGTCGCCATCTCCCTGGGCGGCCCCTCGCTGCTCGAACGTCTCGGGTATGCCTGCTTGGCTGACAAGGACTCCCTCGCCTGCCGTGTGGTTCTCGATCTCGGACTCGAGGGGGTCGCCCAAGAACGCATGCAGGTGGACCACGGGCGCCAGGTGTCGTCCAACGTGGCCCGCCTCCGGGACCGGCGGGCCGTCGACGGCCTGGCGCCTGGATGCGCCGCTGGTGACTTGGACGACTGTGTCGTGATGGCTGGCTTGCTCGGCCGCTACGAAGATGGCCACGAGCGGTCGGCGACCCTGTACGGGCGGATATGTCACCGCACGACCCCAGGCGACTTCTGGAATGCGGAGACGAACGGGGCGGATTGGGAGCAGGTGGCGTGTGCTGCACTGGGCGACGCCTACCGGACCGGCCAAGGTGTCGGGCAAGACCGAGCTCGCGCGCGACAGCTGTACGCCGATGCCTGCGCCAACAAGAGCACGAAGGGGTGTTCTGACCTGGCTCACATGATGTTCGCGGACGACGAAGACCTCGACGAAGTGCGTCGGATCGCCATGACCACGTGCGCCGAGCCGCCCCCCGAGTACGGCAGGGGGCCGGCCTGTCTCCTCGTGGCATGCGCGGACCCCTCGGACATTGACGAAGCGCTCGTCAGCGCGGTCTGCGACGGCGGCGCTGGCGACAAGCCCTCCGCCTGCATCAGTGGTTTCACGCTTCGGGAGGACGTCCAGCGCAGGCGCTGTGGCCACTACCGGATCTCGGTGTACGACGAGTACGGCCCATGAAGGAAGGCCTTGCCGTGCTCCTCGGTGTGGAGCGCAACACGCTCACTACGTATAGTAGAGTTGCCGGTCAGTCCGAGTGGGGCATGACGTCCGACACATCTGGGCCGACGGGGACCACCGTCAGCGCCACCGCCTCTCCCCGGCTATACGGCTGCGAAGATGAGTTCTGAGACCCGCGGGGCTGTCCACCTCGCTGGCTCGCCGAGCGTCACCGGCCCGGCAAGCTCCTCTCCTTGCCAGGCCTGTTCGGCGAGCACGTCCGACGTGGCGTCCAGTCCCTCGACGTCGCCGGCGCATGGGGTGGCCACGAGATCGGCCAGCAGGGGGCCGTAGGCACACGTGTCGGCGGATTTGCGTGTGTCCGCCCGGATGGGGACGGGTGTAGGTCTGGCCACATCCCAGCCGCATGAGGAGCGCGGCCGTCGGAGTGCCGCGAGGTCGGGGTGTCCCGAGACGTGAACAGCGGATCCTGCCGATCCATGGGGTTCACCACGAGCGTTGCGTGGCGCTTGGCCATCGCCGTCAGCACGGCTCTGTGGTGCTACTTCGTCCACCTGCTCGCCACGGCACCGTCCAGCTACGGCGTCGAGCTCGCTGTGGTGGGCCTCGTGACCGTCGCCTCGTGGGCCCGGACCACGAGGAGTTCGAGCACGCAGGGATGGGTTCCGCCTGGTCAGCGGGCCTGGAGCGTGCCGACGTCGAGGCCGACGTCCATGGGGGCCTGAGCTACCACGGGCTCGTCGCCGCTCCAGGCAGTGCCGCCGACGGCGGCTGGTGGTTCGGTTTCGACTGCAACCACGAGGGCGACTACGCGCCGGGGTCGAGCATCGAGCCTGGCCCCCTCGGCGTCTACCGGCCCTGGCCTACGTGCGCAGCTACGTAGAGCGCCTGGCCGACACGCTGAGCGTGGGCCCAGAGGACACCGAACACTGCTGCGAGTGCGAAGGCGAGATCGACGTCGACGGCTACTGCGAGCCTTGGTGTGACGGTCCGATCAACCGCCGCGCCGCGCTGCTGAGCTGGTGCTCGACGATGCCGTCGCCCCCGAGCTCGTGGATCTCGCGCAGCGCCTCGTGGCTGCGCCGTGGTGGACGTGGGCGAGGACATGGCCCCGCCTCCCCCAGGCGGAGTGCCCGACCTGAACCATGAACCGACCGGCGGCGTGCTGCTCGGGATGCTGCCCGGTGACTGGTGCGTCAGGCGGGAGGGCCTGGGCTTGCTGGGTGCGCGGTTCCTGATCTGGGGTCCGGGCTGGTCGGCGGAGGGCTCCACCCTCGCCGAGGCCGCGGCGAGAGCGCTACTTGCCGTGCGAGGTGGCGCATGATCGACCCGGTTGGAACCGCAGGCCCGCTGCGTGTGTACCGTGGAGGCAGCTGGGACTACCAGGCGCGCAGCGTGCGTGCAGCCTCTCGCTTCGCCGATCCCCCTGGCCTCCGCGTCGACTACTTGGGCTTTCGCTTGGCCACAGGTGGAGCTCGTGGCCATCCTGCCGGGGACGAGGAGCGGAACGCGCCGAGGAAGGCGGGATTGTTGGACCAAGACGACATGGGCGTCCTGGTGGATGCGCTGCGGGAACAGCGGGCAGGAGACGCGTTGCTCAGGCGCTTTGGCGTGGCGTGGGCCGAACGCCTGACGCTGGACGAGCACGGCTTGTGCGTCGAGGTGGCGGGGTTTCGTCTCCGGTGGATCCCTGCTGGGGAGTTCCTGATGGGCTCTCCGGAAGACGAAGAGGGACGCTGGATGAACGAGCCCCGGCACCCTGTGCGGATCTCGCGCGGCTTCTGGCTCGGAGAGACGCCGGTGGCACAGGCGCAGTGGCTCGACGTGATTGGCGCGAACCCGAGCCACTTCCGGGACGGCGAGGACTGGCCCAGCCGCCCCGTAGAGCAGGTCTCGTGGGACGACTGCCAAGGGTTCCTCGAGGGGCTGCCGGACGGCCTGACATGGCGTCTGCCGACAGAGGCGGAGTGGGAATACGCCTGCCGTGCGGGCACCACCGAAGCTCGGTACGGCAAGGTCGAGGACGTGGCCTGGTTTGGCGTCGACTCCACGATGCCCGTAGCGACCAAGGCTCCCAACCCATGGGGCCTATACGACATGCTGGGCAACGTGTGGGAGTGGTGCGCCGACCACACGGAAGATTGGAGCGCTCCACCCGCGGGTTTCGCACCATGAGCGACG
>JAHQVJ010000074.1 GCA_019634415.1 Myxococcales bacterium | reverse complement strand
TGGAGGAGCTACTTGCTACTCATCTGGTCTCGCCCAGGGGCTTGGACGCGCTGCTGGTTGACGACCATGACGCCTTCATGGCCGACCGCGACCGAGAAGTGCGGGAGGCGATCACGAAGCGCGTCAAGCTCGCTGGCGCAGATGGTGCGGACGGCCCGCAGACCCAGTGAGCCATCAGGTGTCGGTCCGGGCGTTGTGTAGCCACATAGATGCGGGCGAAACGCCGAGGTGCTACCTGCTGGAGCCGCGAACCGGCTGGCGACGGGTTGCTGCACTTCCTCGCTGCGCTTGGTGTAACCCGCACTTCTACCGCAACGAGTGACCCCTGCCTGTCTTCCCGGCTGGTCGGTCTCCAGTGAGCACGACGAGGATGACTGCGAGCCACCTCAGGGAAGCAGCCTGCCGCTTGCAGCCTCGAATCGATGCACCTGATCGAATGCAAGCCCCACGTCGTCGCCAGGGGTCACGCTGACCGGCTCCGGCGCCCGCACCACCAGCTGCAGCCGCTTCGTGAGCGCCACGTGCACCATCGCCTCCGCCCCGTGGGACTCCACCACGTCCACGCGACCCGTGGGGACGCCCTCGGTGGGGGCGACCAGCCGCACGTCCGTGGGGCGGATCCCCAGGGTGACCGGACCGGTGTGGGCGACCGGCAGCTGCACCTGGGTGCCCGCGGCCACGCAGTAGGCACCGTGCCCCTCCGCCTGCAGCAGCGTCATCGAGGGCGAGCCGATGAAGGTCGCCACGAACGTGTTCGCGGGCGCGTCGAAGACCTCGCGCGGGGTGCCCACCTGCTGCACGACGCCCTCGTGCAGGATCACCAGCCGGTCGGCCAGGGTGAGGGCCTCCACCTGGTCGTGAGTGACGTGCACGATGGTGGCCTGCAGCGTGCGGTGCAGGCGCTTGAGCTCCACCCGCATCTGGTGCCGCAGGGCGGCGTCGAGGTTGGACAGCGGCTCGTCGAACAGGAACACCTTGGGCCGGCGCACGATGGCGCGCCCCATGGCCACCCGCTGCCGCTGCCCCCCGGAGAGCTGCCCGGGGTACCGCTGAAGTAGGTCCTGTAGATCGAGGAGCTGCGCCACCTCCTGCACAGCCCGCGTGCGCGCCTCGAGGGGCTCGCGGCGCACCCGCAGGGGAAAGGCGATGTTGTCGGCGACGGTGAGGTGGGGGTAGAGCGCGTAGCTCTGGAACACCATCGCCACGTCGCGCGCCCCGGGATCCAGGTCGTTGACGCGCACCTCGTCGATGTGCAGATCGCCCGAGGTGATGTCCTCGAGGCCCGCGATGCAGCGCAGTAGCGTGCTCTTGCCGCAGCCCGAGGGGCCCACCAGCACCACGTACTCGCCATGGGCGATGGTGAGATCGACGCCGTGGAGCACGGCGGTGTCGCCGTAGTGCTTGGTGAGTCGCTGGAAGCGGACGGAGGCCATGGCCGCGTCCCTTTAACGAACGGCGCGCAGCCATAACGATTCGCTCATGCCCCACCGAGGCACGCTCGGAGCCATGGAGGGGACATGATCCAGGCTTTCGATGCAACCTTCCGTGAGGCGGTCAGGGACGCCCTACACGGCCTGTGGCGCACGGACACGCTGCGGCGCAGTCCCTTGCTGGACGCCCTGCCGCAGGTCCGCGCGCGGCCCGCCGACGAGCCGCCCGCCGAGGCGCTGCGCCGGATCCTGCGCACCCACTGCGAGCAGCTCGCCCGCTGCCCTGGCGACGATGGACGCCTCGGTCACCTGCTCGTGGTCACCTTCCTCGATTCCGAGCGGCCCAAACAGCGCTGCATCGCGTCGGATCTGGGCATGGGGTACAGCACCTACCGTCGGCACCTTCGCGCGGCTGTCGACGAGCTGGTACACCGCCTCTCACCGACCCCGAGCCAAGGCGTCGTCGAACAGCGCCTCGCGCACGAAGGCGAGCAGGGGCCGCCGATGTAGCTGCGGATGCTCCCACTCGCCGAATAGGTTCTCGAGCAGGTGCAGCGTGCGCAGCAGCACCCCCTGCGCGTAGACACGCACCACCGGATGGAGGAAGAAGCTGTCGGCAGCCGAGTCCACGTCGGGCGAACGCTGCATGGCGAACACGTCGCCGCGGGGCTCCCCGAACTCCAGCGTGAGCACGGCGTAGCGCTCGGCCTCGCCGATGGCGGAGGTGTGCAGGTACTGCACGGGCAGCTCGGTGTGCACGTGCACCTCGTGATCCCGCACCACGAAGGCGTCGCCGAGGAACCCGAACTGCTGCCACAGCCCCGACGAGCCGTTGATGCGGGCCAGCAGGCGGGTGGTGACGGCGTCGGGATCGGCGGGCACGCGCTCGTAGGGCAGCGGCACCCCGAACGCCTCGGCCTGCAGGATGTGCGCCAGCGCCCTGGCGTTGTAGCGGAAGCCGTGCACGAAGGCCGAGTTGGTGCGCTTGTAGTCGAGCGACTGGGTGACGGTGCCAGCGAAGTACAGCCCCGCGACGTTGGTGGACTCGAAGGCGGGCGTGAGTGCTGGGAAGCGACCGTCGTGCACGAGCTGTGGCGCACAGCCCGCAGCGAAGGGCAACCGCTCCATGCCGAAGCCCGTGCAGCGGATCACGGTGTCGTAGGCCACCTCCTCCACCTCCCCGTCGGCGTGGCGGTAGGCCAGGGTGGCGACGATCTGGTCGCCCCGACGCTGCAAGGCGGTCACGTCGGCATCGAGCACGGCGTTCTGCAGCTTGAGCTGGTAGGTGTCGAGGAAGTTGTTGTTCACCGCCCGCAGGTGGCCCGGGAAGTGGGTGTTCCACGCCATCCGAATCGAGTGTGGGCTCACCAGGTGGATGAGGGCCGCCTCGTGCATCATGGCGTCGGCCGTCTCGAAGGCGGAGTTGCCCTTTCCGAGGATCAGCACCCGCTGCGCCCGGACGCGCTCGGGATCGACGTCGAAGGTCTCGTAGGGCTCCGCCAGCTCGATGCCCCGGATGGGCGGCACGTGCCCGCGCCCCACGCCCGTGGCCACCACGAGCACAGCGCACTGCAGCTGCCGCCCGTCCTCGGCGACGAGGTGGAAGCGGTCATCGCGCTTGTCGATGGAGGTGATGTTGCAGCCATAGTGGATGTGCCGCACGTGCCGGTCTGCAAAGTCCTGCAGATAGGCCGCCATGGCCTCGGCGGGAGGGAAGAAGGCGTCGGTGTAGTGCGGTAGCTCGCGGTGTGCGTCGTCGCAGAGCAGTGAGTTCCAGTCGAATCGAAGGCGGCGCTCGTCAGTGTAGCCGGTGTGGATCTTGTTCACCGAGATCAGCGTGCGGTGGCGCGGGAAGCGATGGAAGAAGGACCCAGCCCGCTCGGCCCGCTCCACCAGGCAGAAGCTGCGCCCCTGCGTCGCCAGGACGTGGCCTACCTGCAGGCCCCCAGGGCCCGCCCCGATCACCACGACGTCACGCTCGATCATCGGATGGCCAGCCGGTTGCTCTCGGCCTGCTGCAGCGAGAGGGCGAGGTTGCGATCCAAGGCGTCGAACACCAGACCCACCAGACGACGGGCCGCCGCGAGGCGCTGCGGATCTCGGACTTCCACGGCCTTGAAGTTCACGGGTCGGACAGCTCCGGGGGGGCTCACGGTGGCGTGGCGGTCCGCGAAGTAGTCCAGGCGGATGGAGGCCTGCTCCTCGGCGAGCAGCGCCACGTCGCGGGTGCGGGCGAAGAACTCGTGGCCCGTGGCCTCGAGCGCCTCGATCAGCCACAGCCGGTCGAGGGGGTGAGGGTGCTTCAGTGCCTCGATCCCGAAGGTCAGGAGCGTCTTGCGGTGGTGATCCGTGACGTGGTCGAGGAAGAAGAAGCCCAGTGCATCGCTGGCGGGCCAGCGGAGCTGCTCGTCGAGCCGCAGTGCCTGCCAGTCCTGCAGGAACAGCTGGCTGTGGGTGCTCAGGGTGTCGGCGATGGCGTTGACGGAGCGCTCCAGCTCGTCCTCGGGCTGGTCGTAGCGCAGGAAGTAGTGGTTCAGATCGCGATAGCCGAGCGCATCGAACGCCCAGAAGGGAATGAAGCGCTGCAGCTTCTGCAGCGCACCGGGCTCGGGCTGGCGCAGCCAGTCGAAGAAGGGATGCTGCGCAGCCTGCGCCATACGGGTCTGCAGCAGATCCTGCAGCGGCTGCTGGCTCGGGTGCACCTCCCCGAAGCTCGCCGACGGCGCGATCTGCGAGCTCGATGCCTCGTTGTCGGGATCGGTGTAGGTCAGGAACGGCTGCAGGCGCGGGGTGCGGTCCTCGTCCACGTACCGCGTGGCGTAGCGTAGGAAGACGTCGTAGATGCGCTCGAAGACGTGGAACATGCGGTGTAGCAGTGCCACGCCGAGGGTGTGCTGGGCCTCGGTGAGGGGCTGATCCTGGAAGACGTCCTCGGAGTGGAGCACGTGCCCGGTCTCCAGATCGAGGTGGAACGTGCCCAGGTAGCGATAGACGACGTTCCTACGCTCTCCCAGCGCGTCCGCCAAGGGTGCGGCCACCGTGAAGAAGACGTTTCCGCAGGCCTCGGCGGCCTCCGAGTGGGCGAAGCGCACCAGCGGGTCACCGCCATCGTCTACGCACAGCCGTACGAACTCGGCGCCGAGCTCGCGGAACTCCTCCATCTCCTCGGCCAGGAACAGCCACCACAGCAGATCGGTGGTGTTCCATCCGAGGCGGTCGTCGAGGTGCAGCTTGCGCCAGTCCTCCAAGAACATGCGCGAGTGCGTCTCGTCTTCGGTGGTGCTGCCATTGATGGTCTGCTTGAAGACGTCGTCGGCCTCCTCGAAGCGGATCACCCACAGGTTCATGTCGCGGAAGTTCATCACGAACAGCACGAGCACGGGCAGGATGTCGAACTTCTTCTCGAGCGGCACGTCCGGCGATCGGAGCCAGTCGAAGAAGGAGTGATGCAGCAGCTCCTTCTGGCGCTGGTCGCGCAGCTCCATGATCTGACGCATGTTGTGGGCGGGCGCGGTCGTCTGTGCGGAGTGTTCCATGACGGGAATCATGGCTGGCGGCGGGTGCACGCGGGTGCTCGATCGGTGCTCGAACGGCGCTCACTCGCCGTCGGCGCGCCCAACGGCGGCGTGAACGACGCGATGCAGCCGCTGCGCCAGCCGACCCAGGGCGAACTGCGCAGGTTCGGACTCGTCTCCGCGCGCCAGCTGGATCACCACCAACGCTAGCTCTGCCTCGTCGGTGGGCTGTTGCTCCGTGCGCTGTGCCGTCAACGCTGCAAGCTGCTCGTCGGTGACGGTCTCGCCCACCAGCATGGTGTGGAGCACGTGCCAGGCGAGGGCGGGGGCCGAGGTGGGAGGTGTGGCGCCTGCCGAAGCCTCTGCCTTCGCCATCCAGGCGCACAGCGCCCGCAACGGAGCCGCCTCGGGGTGATCCGATCCTTCGAGCCGCTGCAGCCCGGTGCCGGGATCTTCCGCCGCCAGGGCGAGCACCGCCCCGAAGATCTGGGCATCGGCGGCATAGCGGTGCTGGGTCTGCAGGCACAGCTGCATGGCTTCCTCGGCCTCGGTGAGGGCGTCCAACTCGAACCAGCAGCGCGACAGGGTCCACTGAGCCATCCACCCCTGGCGCGTGCCGGCCAGGCGCTCGTCGGCGCGCAAGGCGTCGTCCACGGCGTCTCGGAAGCGCCCGGCGTGGCGTCGCCCGAGGGCCCGCGTTCGCAGGGCCTCGGCCTCTACCGCGGAGCGCGGTGCGTGGATGGCGGTGTAGCGCACGTAGCGGTCGAGGTGTGTGAGGCCCTCCTCGACGCGCTGGGTGGTCACCAGCGCCCGCCCGATCATGCCGTCCACGGTGGCGAGCCCGCTGTCGAGCCCGTTCGCGCGGTAGATCTCGGCCATCTGACGGCACATCGCGAGGGTGGCCTCGGTGCGTCCGAGGTGCGACAGCAGCATGGCCTTCACGCTCGATGCCCAGGCCACCAGCAGGCCGGTGTCGAGGCGCCGCGCGAGGGTGAGGGCCCGCTCGGCGAGGGGGCGCGCCTCCTCTACGTTCCCCGCGCCGAACTCCAACCGCGCCATGCTGAGGGTGGCGATCACCTCCATGTCGCTGCCCGGAGGGGCCACCTCGAGGGCGGTGGTCAGGGCTGCTCGGGCCGCGTCGATGTCGGTGGCGCCTGCTGCGGCCCAGCTCACCCCGACCCAGGCATGGGCGGCGTCTGCCGGAGAGAGTTGTTGGGCCAAGGCGCGCAGCTCGTCGGCCAGCTGGTCCACGGGATCGATGCCGGCGGCCTCGGACCACCCCCAGCACAGGGCCCGCAGCAGCCGCGCGCGCTGCAACGGATCGGTGGTGGTGTCCAGACAGCGCCAGGCCGCCTGCAGCTCCTGGCGCGGTGCACCATTGCGCCCCCACAGGATCACCAACCCGCAGGCGATGTCTCCCGACACGGCGGCGCAGGCCTCGCCCAGCTGAAGGGCGTGCACCAGGGTGGTGCGCTCCCGTCGCAGCTGGGGGAACACGCCCTGCGACTCCGCGGAGTGGAGCCGGGCAGTGAGGTCGCGTGCCTTCGCCCCGCACCACTGCGCCAGGCGCTCCTCCGTGTGCGCTCGCTCCCCGGAGGCCGCGAGCGCGTCGGCAGCGAAGTCGCGCACCCCCACAGGTGGCTCGATCCGCCCGTCGCGCGCCGTGAGCAAGCCGCTGTCGAGCAACCCGTCGATCCAGGCGGACGCAGCACCGACGTCGCCGCCCACCACGGCCTCGATCCCGTCGAGGGGCGCGCTCGACGGAAAGACGGAGATGCGCGCGAGCGCCTGCTGCTCGTCTGCAGTGAGTAGATCCCAGCTCCACTGGACCAGCTCGCGCAGCGAGGCCTGCCGGCTGCCGGTCTGGGTGCTCTGCAGCCAGCCCTGCGGATCCGACAGGCGCTGCAGGAGCTGCTCGGCAGGCAGCAGCCGTGCGCGGGACGCCGCGAGCTCGATGGCCAGGGGCAGGCCGCCCACGCGCTGCACGATGGCGTCCACCACCTCGGGTGGGGCGTCGTAGGACTCCACCTGAGCCCGAGCGAGGGCGAGGAACAAGGCGCGACCGGGCTCCGCGGCCAGCGGCTCCAGGCGCACCACCCGCTCCACCGAGGTGCGCAGCTGGGTTCGGCTGGTGGTGACCAGCGAGCACTGAGGGGCGTGCTCGAGCAGCCCCTTCACCAGCCGCGTGAGGGCGTCGCCCAGGTGCTCGGCGTTGTCGAGGACCATCAGGCTCGGCGTGCGTCGCACCAGCGCCTCGGCGAGGGTCTGCAGCGAGGTGTCGGGGGTGGCCAGCTCCAAGGCCTGCGCCACGGCGGCCTGCACCCCTGCAGGCTGGACCGAGATCAGGTCCACCCACACGGCCCCACGCTGCCGACACAGGGCGCGTGCGAGGGTGGTCTTGCCGACGCCCCCGGGGCCCACCACCGACACCACCCGACCCGGCGCCACCTCACCGAGGAGACGGTCGAAGTCGTCGACTCGCCCGAAGAGTCCCTGCAGGACGTCCGCATTCGACGAGGTCTGGGAGGGGCGCTGCGGCCCGACCAGGCGGTAGCCCTCTCCGCGCACCGTGAGCAGGTGCTCGGGCTCGGAGGGATCGCGCTCGATCTTCTCGCGCAGGCGCGCCACGGTCACGTCCACCACCCGCGTGACCATCTCGGGCCGGTAGCCCCACACGTTCTGCAGCAGCTCGCCGCGCGACACCACGGCGCCGTCCTTGCTCAGCAGCCACTGGAACAGGGAGGCTTCCTTCTCGGTGAGGGTGAGGGGCTCGGTGAGCCGGAACACCGTGCGGGTGCGCAGATCGATGCGACAGCCCGTGAGCACGATGGCCGGGCTGGGCTCGGCACGCTGGCGCGTCAGCTCCCGCAGCACGTGGCCCTCGTCGTCGTCGAACACGATCTCGCGCGCCGCCGGGAACCGGCCCACCACCTGCTGGCGCTGCTGCACGCTCGCCCGGGCGTTCACCACCACGGCATCGGGCACGACGGAGGTCGCCTCGTCGCTCGGATCGAAGGCGACCACGGTGAAGCCTGCCTGTCGCAGTCGCTCGACGAGTCGTGCGCTGGGAGGAAGGTGGGCATCGGTGACGAGGACGGTGAGCAGACGATCTCCAGCCTGTCCCTTACTCAACTGGAGCGCCGGGTGGGAGCGCGCGCCATGGGATAGCCTGCGCGGCATGCACAACGTCGCCGCGATGTGGCTGTGGGGAGGGTCGGCCCAGGCGGCGGACCTCACGGTGTGGCACGCCTACCGAGGCGACGAGGCGCGAGCCATCGACGAGGCGGCGGCCCAGTGGGGCAGCGAGCACGACGCCCAGGTGGAGGTGGTGGCGGTGCCCTTCGGGGCCTTCGACGCCAAGATCGAGACGGCCGTGCCCCGAGGCAACGGTCCCGACGTGTTCCTCGCGGCCCACGGCAACCTCGGCAAGTGGCGCGCCATGGGGATCGTGCGCCCCCTCGAGGGGCGGCTCGACGAGCACCGTGCGGCCACGGTGGCCGCTCTGCAGGCCGACGGGCAGGTCTGGGGCGCGCCGCTGGCGTTCAAGTCGGTGGTGCTGCTGTACGACCCCACGCTGGTGGACGAGCCGCCCACCACCACGGGTGAGCTGGTGGCGCAGGCCCGGGCGCTGACGGGCGGCGGGCGCTACGGCTTGGCGTATCAGGCAGCCGAGCCCTACTTCCACGGGGTGTGGCAGCACGCCTTCGGGGGGCGGGCGCTGGACACCGACGGAGCCCACCTCGACGGCGAGGCGCAGGTCGCCGCCCTGGCGTTCTCGCGGCGGCTCGCGGTGGAGTCGGGGATCGCCCCGCCGCAGCCCACCGCCGAGCTCATCGCGCGGCTCTACGGCGAGGGCAACGCCGCCTTCGTGATCAGCGGCCCCTGGTTCGTGGCCGAGACGGATCGCCCCATCGCCGCTGCTCCGCTGCCCTTCGTGGACGAGGCCGGCGCGCCCGCGCAGCCCTACCTCACCGTGGACGCGGCGTTCGTGGCCCAGCCCGCGGCGAACGGGCCGGGCGCCACTGCCTTTGCGGCCTGGTTGTCGGGCCCGGTGGGTGCGGAGCTGCGGCAGCGGGTGGGCCGACAGGCCGTCAGCCACCTGGCGATCGAGCCCGACGATCCGCTGCTCGAGGTGCTCGCCGCGCAGGCGGAGGCCGCCGTTCCCATTCCCAGCGACCCCGACATCCAGGCCGCCTTCGAGGCCCAGGCGCGGGCGCTGCGCGACGTGCTGCGCGGTGCGGCCAGCCCCCAGGTCGCCGCCCGTGGGGCGCAGGAGACGTTCCGGATCTTGGCGCGCCCGCCGCCTCCGCCGGTGGCGGCGTGGCCCTATGTGCTGCTCATGGCGCTCGTGGGCCTGGCTGCGACGGCCTTCGCGCTGGCGCCGCTGCGGGATCCGGCCGCCCGAGCCCAGGTGTGGCGCCATCGCTTCCACTACGGCTGGCTGGTGCCCTCTGGCGCGACCCTGCTGGGGCTGCTGGTGGTGCCGTTCCTCACGGGGGCCGCGGTGTCGCTGCTCGCCCACCACCGCGGGGAGTGGTCCTTCGTGGGCTTGGCCCACTTCGCCGACATCCTGCTGGCACGGGACTGGCCCGTCACGTCGCCGCTGTCCTTCGTCTACACCCTGGGCGTCACGCTGCTCTGGACGGTCACCAACCTCGCACTGCACGTGGGGCTCGGGGTGGCGCTGGCCATGGTGCTGCGGGAGCCCTGGATCCGGCTGCGGGGGGTGTGGCGCGCGCTGCTCATCGTACCCTGGGCGGTGCCCAACTACATCACCGCGCTGATCTGGAAGGGGATGTTCCACGCCCAGTACGGCGCCATCAATGCCCTGCTGGGGGCGGTGATGCTGCGCGACGGTCCGCTGGAGCTCGACTGGTTCGGCTCCTTCGCCATGGCGTTCGGTGCCAACCTCGCCACCAACACCTGGCTCGGATTTCCGTTCATGATGGTGGTCACCCTCGGGGCTCTGCAGTCCATCCCGCGCCAGCTCGAGGAGGCCGCCATGCTCGACGGGGCCTCGTGGTGGTTCCGCCTGCGGCACACCATCTGGCCCATGCTGCGCCCCGCCTTGCTCCCGGCGGTGATCCTGGGCTCGGTGTGGACCTTCAACATGTTCAACGTGGTCTTCCTGGTGAGCCAGGGGGAGCCCAACAGCTCGACGGAGATCTTGATCAGCGAGGCCTATCGCTGGGCGTTCTCCCGCGGCAACCGCTACGGATATGCCGCTGCCTACGCCGTGCTCATCTTCTTCGTGCTGGTGATCTACTCCCGCGGGGCGAACCGCCTGGTGGGCCGGAGGGTGCTGTGAGGCGCGGTCCGTCGCTGCCGGTGCAGATCGCCGTGCACCTGGGCTTGCTCGTCTTCACCCTGGCCACGCTGTACCCGGTGCTGTGGGTGGTGAAGATGGCGCTCACGCCGAGCCAGGCCTTCGGCATGGGGGCGTCGCTGGTGCCCACCGAGATCACGCTGCAGAACTTCGTGGACGTGGTGGGGACCACCGATGGTGCGGGCTGGCTGTTCGGGCGTCAGCTGCTGAACTCGGTGGTGGTGGCCGGCGCCACCTCCGCGGTGGGCTTGGCGCTGTCGACCACCTCGGCCTACGCCCTGTCGCGCTGGGATCTGCCGGGGCAGGATCGGGCCCTGTCGGCGCTGCTGCTCACCCAGATGTTCCCCCAGGTGGTGATGGCGATCCCGTTGTACATCCTGCTCGACGAGCTGGGACTCATCGACTCCCTGATGGGGCTCGCCCTGGTCTACGCGAGCACCACCGTGCCGTTCTGCACGTGGACCCTGAAGGGCTACTTCGACACCATCCCTCGCGAGCTGGTGGCTGCGGCGCGCATCGACGGCGCCTCGGAGTGGCTGGCGTTTCGCTGGGTGGTGCTGCCGCTGGCGCGACCGGCCCTGGCGGTGACGGGACTGTTCGCCTTCATGACGGCCTGGAACGAGTTCATCCTGGCGGCGACCTTCATGGGCAGCCCGCGCAGCTTCACGCTTCCAGTGGTGTTGCAGCGCTACGTGAGCGACTACGGCACCGAGTGGGGGCACTTCGCAGCTGGGGCGTTGCTGGTGTCGTTGCCCGTGCTGATCCTGTTCTTCGCCTTGCAACGCCACTTCGTGGAGGGGCTGACGGCCGGCAGCGTAAAAGGCTGACCGCGGCAATCCACGAGTCGCCGAGTGGCGGCGTATCGAGGCATGATGAGGGCACAGCTGGGACATCTCCAGACTGGAGGATGCATGTGGTCGATAGTGTGGCTCGCCTGTTCCGGACCGGCGGAGACGCCGACGGTCCCGACCCCCACCGAGGTGGAGGACACCACCGAGGCGTTGTCGGTGTTGATCGTGATGGACAACTCGGACTCGATGGTGGAGGAGGCACAGAGCGTGGCCATTGCGCTGGACTCGCTCGTTGCCGACCTCGAGGCGCGACCCGACACAGTCAGCGTGCAGCTCGCGTTCGCCACCACCGACGTGGCCCGACGTGCCGGCCAGCTGCTGGGGGCTGGAGTGCTGTCGGGTGCCGATCTGTCGGAGCAGTCGCAGGCTGCGCTGCTGTGTGAGGGAACCTGCTTCACGGGGGCCACGGCGGTTCCCGCTGCTCCGCCCTCGTACAGCTGCGGGGATCCACTGGGGACGTTCCTGACCCGGGACTACCTGGACTGCACCTGCGGCGACGGTGCGTGGGTCGACAACTGCGGTGCCACCACCGAGGAGGGGCTCGAGGCGCTGTTCCTCATCGGGTGTCGCGCCAGCGCGAGTCCGGTGCAGGCGTGTACCGACGCGGACTCGGGCCTCGTCGACGAAGATCTGGGCGGCCTCACCGACCTCGTCGAGGGGCAGCGGTGGGTGGTGGTGATCGTGTCGGACGGCGCCGACGCCTCCAGGCGCCAGGCCCAAGAGCCCACGGCCGGGACCTACGTGGATCTGCTGACCGATCTCGGGCTGTCACCCGAGATCCACGCGGTGGTGCCGGCGCTGACCTCCGCGGGGGAGCTGATGTGCCCGGGAACGGGCTCGGACTGGGGCGTGGCGCGGTACGTCGATGCGGCTGCGGCCACGGGCGGCCAGGCCTGGGACATCCACGACGAGAGCTGCGACACGCTCGACGTGGGAGGCGTGCTGTCGAGCGTCCTGGGCTCCCTGTAGTCACGGGCCGAGGAGCGGGAAGTCGAAGACCTGATGCAGGTTGTCCCGGTCCACCGTGGGGTGCTGTAGGTCGCCCGTCAGCTCCGGTACCAGCTCGATGACGAAGGTCCGTAGCTCGTCGGTGCTCACCCGCCCGTCACCGTTGGTGTCCGCCCCCCGGCTTCCGTCCGTGGGGGCCAGCGCCCGCAGCAGGGCCTCCGTGAAGACGCCGTTCTCCAGGCGGTCGTGCTCCAGAGAGGCCTCGTGGCCCAGCGACGACGACAGCACGATGGCTCCGGTGCGACGCCGAAGATCCTCGTAGATCCAGCGGTTGCGGTGAGGGACCACGCGCGGACGCTCCTCGGAGGCGCGCACCGGCTCGGCCTCCAGCGCTCGGGCCGTGAAGCGGGCGCCCTGCACCTGTGCTGCCGGTGGCGGGGAGCGATGGATCGCGAGGTCGTCGATGACCTCCCCGGACTCGCAGGTGTCCAGGAGCAGCAGCTTGTTTCGCGGCGCGATGCCCGCCAGTAGCGCCTCCAGCTCTTCGAACGGCAGAGCGGTCTGGTGGAGCCGGTCGGGGTCGGCGTCGTGGGTCAGGTAGTAGTAGGTGGCGGCGGGGTCGTCGTCGTGCAGGCCGTGGCCCGCCACGAAGAGCACCGCCACGTCGCCTGTTCTCGCGCCGTCGAAGTGCTCGCGCAGCGACGCGATGTTGGGTCGCGTGGCCTGTGCGTCGGTCAGGGTGCGCACGTGCACGCGGCGGAACCTGGCTGCGTCGGCGGGACCCGTCGAGGGATCGTCCATGCGCAGGAAGGTGGCCGCGAGATCCTCGACGTCGCGGTGGGCCCAGCGCAGGTCCCGCACGTCCTCGTGGGCGTAGTCCGAGATCCCCACGCCCACGACGTAGAGATCGGGTCGGTTCGCGGCGTTGGCGGAGCGGTCCCACAGCAGCACCGAGGTGTCCATGGCTGCGGCGATGCGCCCGCCGCCAGGCTCGATGGCGAGGTCGCCGATGCGTGCCCCTGCGCCGGCGACGGCGTCGAGCAAGGTGCCGTCGAGGCCCCAGATCCGCAGGGTCACGCCGTCGCAGCCCCGCTGCGGATCGTGCAGAGCCAGGCGCTGGCAGCCACCGGAGACGAGCCGGGGAGGTCCGCCCCGGACCGTCGCTCCCGCGGCGAGGGCTTGGATGGCAGCCGCGTGGGCGGGGAAGGCGGTTCCCACCTCGGGGGAGCTCAGATCCTGAAGCCGGATGGTGCCATCGGCCGATCCGGTGGCCACCCGACCGTCGGGGAGCACGGCCACCGCTTGCAGCGCATCGGTGCCGTGGGCCCAGCTCGCCAGCAGCGCTCCAGACCGAGCGTTCCATTGGCGCAGCACCCCGTCCACGCCCGACGTCACCACGACGTCCGCCGACACGAAGGCGGCGTCCAACACGCGCACGTCGCCATGATCCAGCGGGACCGGCGGACCTCCGCTCGCGGGCGTGACCGAGGCCTCGGTGCCCGCCCGCAGCAGGTCTCCGTCGGAGCCGAAGCGGAGCACCGAGACCCAGGGCTCCACGGGGGTGGGCTCGGCCACGGGCCGCAGCTGCTCGTCCACGAAGTGCAGTGCAGACGGTCGGTAGCGGGTGTAGGCCGCGAGTTGGCCCTGTGGGGAGCGAGCGGCGGCGGTGGCGGCTCCGTCGCCCAGCCGTACGTCGGCCAGCAGAGCACCGTCTTCGCTGCGCCAGCGCCGGAGGTGCCCGTCGTCGCCGGCGGTGACGATCTCGGTGCCGTCGTCGGACCAGCTCACGCTCCAGACGCCGAACTTGCGGCCATGGGCGGCGAGCCAGGTGAAGCCTGGTGGGTCGTGGAACACCTCCCGCATGGTGCGCAGCGACGCTCGGCCCGACCGCGTGCGGGTCTCGATCTCGATCTTGTTGGCACCGGGCAGCAGCGGCACATCTACCTGCAGGGATCGTCTCGGGCCTCGCAGGCGTCGCTGTTCGGTGGGAACGTCCCCCACGTAGACCGTGAGCTGCCGCAGCGGATCGCCACGCGGGGCACCCAGGGTCAGGCTCAGCTGGGCCGTGTTCCCCTGGATGGTGACCTGCTCGATCCGAGCGGTGGGTCGTGCGCCCTCGCGCTGGGACGCGAGCTTGGCCCTGAGCCGATGGCGTGCCCGAAAGTGGGCGCGCAGGTCGTCGGAGCCCACCTCCAGGGCTTCGAGGAGCCGATCGGGTCGATTGGCGCTGGCCGCCAGCTGGTCGATGCGGAAGCCGTGGTCGCCCTCGATGCCGGCCACGAGATTCGCCGCTGTCGGAGCTGCGTCGAAGTGGCCTGCCTCGTCCTGTACGACCCAGTCGAGATCGTGGCTGTGCAGCGACACCACGGGCCCACCCTCGAGGCGACGCAGGCGTACCACCCGATCCTCGCTCACCCAGACGAGCAGGTCGCCCTGGAAGGCGAAGTCCACGTCGACCACGCTGCCGCCGAGTCCGTCGAAGCTGTCGACCACGCTGTCGCTGGTGGTCTCCCAGAGCACGAGTCGTCCCGCGGCGGTGCCTGCCAGGACGAGGTCTCCCTGGGGATGGAAGTCGGCGATGGTGAAGGGATCGCCCTCGGCGGGCAGGTGGCCGACGGGCACGCCCGTGACCGCGTCGAGGCGCAGTAGGTCGGGTCCCGTGGGGGCGGCCAGGAGCTGGTTGCCGTCGGGCGAGAAGGCCAGCGGGCTCGTGTTCGTGAACGAGCGGACCCCGACCTCGGCGAGGGCATGTCCAGCGCGTGGGTCCCAGAGGACCGTCACGAAGTCCCAGCCGCCGTCGGCGGTGACTCGGTTCAGCAGGGCCGCTGCGCGCCGCGCACCTGGCGCCAGGGCCACGCGTCGGGGGTAGCCCGGCAGTGCCGAGGCCTCGGACACCCGCTCGTGGGTGTCGAGGCGCCACAGCTCCAAGCGGGCCGTTCCTCCGAAGTCGTGTCCCGCACCGATCAACACGTGTCCCGACACGGCGTCGAAGGCGGCGTGGTTGACGCCAGTGTCCGGAATCGGGGTGCGGTGAGTCACCGAGGAGGTGGACAGATCCCAGGTGATCAGCTCGGAGACCTCGGCGACAGGGCGGGTGCCGAGGTAGTGCGCGACCCCGTCATCGAGGTGCACCCACCCGTCCAAGAGGAGCCCCGGCAGTCCGCGGACCACGGCCAGCTGCTCTAGGTCCCACAGGACCGCCTGTGTGGGGCCGGCGTCGACGAGCAGCTGCGAGCCTCGGCTGTGCAGGTCGAGGGTGCGGCCGGTGGCGCCTCGAAACGCCACGCGAGCACGGCCGCTGGCTGCGTCGAGGGCGTGGAACCCAGCACCTCCTCCCCCTGCGAGCAGCGTGTCTCCCCCTGGCAGGAACGTGGTGACGGAGCGAGCGGTGGAGCCCCACCACCCACCGGCGCTCACCCCCAAGGCAGAGGGTGCCATGACCTGCGGGCGACCGTCGGAGGCATCGAGGAACCACAGGTGACCCTCGAAGCGGGGAGCGAGCGCTACGACCGACCCCTCCCAAGCGAGGGTGTGTGGCTCGACGGGCGCGTCTACTCGCCACTCGAGGCGCCCGGTGGGGAGGTCGAAGCGCGTCAGCTCGTGGGCGGAGGCGGTGATCAGACCCGTAGCGGTGCCGTCTTCGGTGGACTGGGAGCAGGCCACGTCGGGGAGCGCCTGCGAAAGGGTGGCAATCGCGGAGCCCGTGGCGAGATCGACCACCTCGACCGTCTGCTGGCCGATGCCGCGCAGCACCACCCGGCCTGCGTGATCGGGCAGCAGCTGCGCTCCGGCCAGGTCGTGCGCGACCGCGCCGGTCTGGGCGTCCCAGACGCGCCATCCGGAGCCCTGCTCCGTGGGGAGCTGACCCGCGATCAGCGATGTGCCCGGCACGAAGCGGACGTGTCGGACGCCGGGTAGGGGGAGCGTGACGGTGCCGGCTTGCAGGTCGAACACACCGCCCTCCGATGCGACCAGGCGCTCCTCGGGGCCCACGGACAGCCCCGCCGTCAGGGGCACCTCCCAGGTCCGGAGCAGGATGCCCGTGGCGGCATCCCACTCGGAGAGCTGTCGGCCGGTGGTCGGGTCGGTCCGGGTCAGAGACAGGGCCACGCGCCCGTCGTCGCGATGGGCCAGGCCCGTCACCGACTCGATCACGAGCACCTGGGACTGAAAGCGGACGGGGCCTGCGGAGGCGTCTGGGACGAGCCCATGAATGGCGACGAGCAAGGTGAGCATGCGGCAAGCATGGCACAGCGGATCACGTCCGCCCGTGTCATGCCATCGCGCGGGCGCACCTCGCAGCGGAGCCCGCGGGCCGCCAGTCTCGCCACGCGAAGCGGACCAGCTCGCTCGGGAACGACGCCGGGTCGGTGTGTCCGGCCGCTCGGATCGTGCCGCCCACCGACGTCGGATCGGCGTCGTTCAGGCGTGCCTCGGCGAGGCCGATCAGCGCGGCGCTCGCTCGATCTCCCCCGATCAGCGCGCGCCTCGCTCTGCGGAGGAGGGGAGCGGGCGATGGGTGGGTGCTGGCTGCGAGACAGAGGGCGGCTGCGAGCCACCGGCGATCCTGCTCGGCGATCCATCGGATGGCCTCGGCGTACAGGGCGCGGCTCTCCGCTGTGTGTCCCAGGGCGTGGTGCGCCATGGCACGCCTCAGCGTGATGCGGCCATCGCTCGAGGCGGGGGCGCGCCGGAGCAGCGCGTGCATGGCGGACGGGTCTGCCCGATCAAGGGCGACGGCGAGCCGAAGGGCCCAGCATCGATGGACGTCGGCGGGCCGCGAGGGTGCCGCGGCGTCGAGGGCGGCGTGGCAGTCCTCGAGGCGCTCCTCGCGCAGCGCCGTCCAGGCCTCGCCGAGGCGTGCCGTGCCGTTCAGCACGGGGAGCTGCCAGGTCTGCGCCAGGCGAGCGGCGATCTCGTAGTGCTCGCGGGCCGTGGCGAGGTCGCCGCACCACAGCGCGCTGGTGCCCTGCGCGATCAGCGCGCGCCCCCAGTCTCCGGGCTCGCCATGGCGATTCAGGAGGGCCCGTAGCCGCTGCAGCGGGGGCGCCAGGCGCTCCTCTCCGTGGGCTGTGGCGCCGGCACGGGCTCGGATCTCCCACAGGGCCTGCAGGCCGCGCAGCCGGGCCTCACCGGGCAGGTCGTCGTCGCGCAACGCACGCACGAGCTCCTGGTCGGCTCGGTGGAGATCGAGCGTTGCCAGGGGCTGTCGCAGCGTTCCCAGCTCACGCTGCAGTCGCCGTCGTCGTCGTGGGTCGAGGCAGCCGACGATCTGCTTCCACGGGCTCCGGCTGTAGGCAGGGGCGGGCGCGAGGGTGCCCGCCGGCACCCACACCGTGGGGGTGTTCCAAGGAGGGGCTGTCTGGTGGGGCACGTCTCCCGTCGCGACCAAGAGGCTCACCGGCTCCATCGCGGCTCGCAGCTCCTCGTGGGCGACCCCCAGCCTGCGCGCCATTGCCTGCGTCAGCCCCTCGCCTGGTGCCACCGCCACCCCCACCGCCAGGCCCCGGCACCGGGCGAGGAGGTGCTCGGTCATCGTGTGTCCGTGAGGGCCCGTCCACGAGGCCCAGCCTCGCGCCAGGAGGGTGGCCCACAATGCCTGCACGTCGCAGAGCAGCCCCGCGGGGGCGAGGGGGCCGGGGGTGGGGGCATGGCGGGGCACCCATCGCTCCCAGGAGGGCTCGAGGCGGTGCCCCGTGGGGCCGGCCACGATGGTGTGGCCCGGGGGGAGTCGGCTGCGCAGGCGGCGGATGGCGGCGTGCAGCGCGCCCGCGTCGCCTCGTACCTCGCCCCAGATGCACCGCTGGAGATCGGCGGTGGACAGCGGGCGCCTCGCGCCCGACAAGGCCCACAGCAGCGCGAGCTGGGTGGGTCTAGCGCGCAGCTCGAGGCGGGCTCCCTCCACCTCTGCGACGCCGCGACAGGGGTCGAGTCGCGCCACGACGGTACCCTCGGTGTCTCGGACCCAGTCACCCACGGGTCTGGCGACCCGTAGCCGGGCGGGGAGATCCGCGAGCAACCTCTCGTGTGGTGGGTCCGTGCTCGGGCTCCGGCGCCGGGGTGGTGGCTGGCGCATTCGCACGCAGGCCGATCCCCGTGGGCGCGGGGAGGTGGTCGCCACGCGGAGGCCGCCGCGACGGGTCCAAGCGAAGATCAGGTCGCCCAGGTCGGATTCGGGCAGCTCCCCCACCTCGTCGAGCACGAGCAGTGGATGGTGCAGGCGGGTCAGGGCGTCGCCCACCTGGTCGGGGTCGGTGCGTAGCAGCTTGGCCACGGCATCGAGGAGGGCTCCCCGGCGTCGAAGCCCTCTGGCTCGCACCCACACGGTCCTTCCGCCGAAGGCTCGTGCCACGCGCTGCAGGGTGGCCACGCGGAGGTCGGCTGTGCCGCCCCACATCCCGACCCAGCGATGGGCGCGGACGGCGGCCAACACCTGCTCCTCGTGGTCGCTCAGGACGGGTACGTCGGCCAGCCGCACCTGGCCTCGGACGTAGACGGTGGGATGCCCACCGAAGGCGTAGCGGCCGTCCGCGCAGGTGAGGGGGGTGCGGATCCCAGCGCTGTCGAGTGCGGCGCGCAGTCGGCTGATGCTCGCGTGCAGCGCGTTGGTGCTGCAGCGGCCCCTGAACCGCTGCCCCCACACTCGCTCGAAGAGCAAGGGCGCGGGCTGCGCGGGCTGAAGCGCCAGGGCGAGGGCCAGGTCGAAGCGGCGCTGGGACGCCCCGAGAGCGCAGGCTCCGTCGACGGTGCGGATCAGGGCGCGGTCGGTGTCGAAGCCGAGCACTGGACCGCTGCGGGCGCTGTGTGGCTCCCACCCCGAGCGACCCTCGGCCACGGCGATCCAGCGGCCTGCCGCGGCACGGCTCGAGGCGGGCACCGACCGGAGCTGCTCGACCGCCGACTGTGCGGCCTGGGCCCACGCGTCCGGGGAGGCATGGGCGAGCTGTGCTGCCCGATGAAGGGTGGCTTCGAGCCAGCCCGACCGCGGCTCTGCGGCCGTCAGCAAGGGCCCGTACGTGGCGGATCCGACCAGGGTGGCCAGGGCTCGGGCCTCGAGGCGGCGCGGGTGGCGGGTGTGCTCGCACCGTACCCACGCGTCCTCGGCGATGGCTGTCACGGGCCGGTGCAGCCGCGCCAGGGCCAGCGCCACCTCCAGCCAGGCCGACGCGGCGGCGTGCGCGCACGTGGTGCTCATCACGAGCGTGCTCACTCGGCGGAGGTGTCGCTCCACCTCGTCGTCCGGTCCTCGACGGGTGGCGGTGGCCAGGGCCGCCTGTGCGCTGGCGAGATCGTCGTATGGCTGCATGTCCGACTCCCGAGTGCGAGTCTGTGCAACGCTAGGGGCGCGGCGCGGTCCGCGTCACTCGCGCATGCTCTCGCTCGTCGGTGAAAGTCGCTGCAAGTGCAGGGGCGCATCGATCGGCGCACCCTCGCGGTGGAGGTGCACATGTTCGAGACAGCGGAAGACGTCATCGATCGCTGGTGGCTGCAGGATCTCGACTGAGGGAGCCCGGCGCTACGCCGCTTCGACCTGCAGTCGGCTCGTGCCGATGCGGATCTGTCGTGTGGTCCGCCGCTCGATGAGTCGTGCGGGCTCCACGATGGTCTGGTGGGACCCGAGCTGGGTCCGCGCGCGATGGATCAGCAGGTGGACCTGCTGCCGCGTGTAGCCGAGGCGCTTCGCGAGATCGTCTTGGTAGATCCAGCCACACTCCTCGTCGCGGTGCCCCGTCTCGGCGTCCTGTCGCCGCATGCGTGCCAGGGTGAGCAGCAGGTAGTGGTGGGCTCGGCTCTCGAGATCGAGGCGCTCCCCTGCAGCGTCCGCCACGATGCGGACGTGCTCCTCGTCCTGCGACACGCTGAAGTGCAGAGACAGCTCGCACACCGGGACGGGCTGCCGGGAGACCACGGTGGAGGTCAGGTGCTCGGGGAGGTGCACGGTCCACGAGGTGCCGGCCACGACGATGGTGTCGAGATCTCCGATGGGCTCGGCTCCCTCGGGGCCCTCGGCGAGCCAGCGACCGTCGAAGTCGCGGCAGATCACCACCAAGGGGGTGTCTGGATCGGGGATCGCCAGGCCGGCAGGGCCCGACTCGAGCCACTCGCCCGCGGCTGAGCAGGCGAAGGCCCCGGGAGGAGCATCGTCCACCAGCTCCCAGGTCGGGCCGTCCGTGCCGAAGCGAAGGGTGGCGCCCGTCTCGAGTGTGCACTCCTCGCCGAGTCCGAGCCGGCGTCCGTCCACGTAGGTGCCGTTCCGGCTGGCCAGGTCCCGGACTCGCCAGGAGCGACTGCTGTAGTGGAGGCTGGCGTGCTCTCTGGAGGCATCGTGGCCCACCACGAGGTGGCACGAGGGGGCGCGTCCCACGAGATGTCGATGGCGTAGGATGGCCGCTGCGCCACCCTGTCGTCGGAGCTTCGCCATGCCGAGACCCTACACGCCAGGACTGCGGGACACCACGTGAGCGAGCCCACCGAGCCCTCCGTGGAGGCCGGATCCGAGCCTCCCGACGGCCTGCCGGAGCGCTACCGTCGTACCAGCGTGCTGGGCGCCGGAGGGGCCGGTGTGGTGATCCGTGCCTGGGACGCGCGACTCGAGCGACCCGTGGCGATCAAGATCGGGGCCCGAATCTCCCAAGACGCAGCCGAGGCCCTGCGGACGGAGGCGCGGCTGACGGCGCGGCTGCAGCACCCCGGCATCGTGGCGGTGCACGACCTGGGAACCCTGCCCGACGGGCGCTCCTGGTACGCCATGCAGGAGGTCCGGGGACAGACCCTGGGGGAGGTGGCCCGCCGGAGCCGGCAGACGGGAGACCCTGCTCGGGTGGCGGTGATCTCGTGGCTCGAGCGCGCGGCCCGGATCGTGGCCTACGCCCACCACGAGGGCGTGGCGCACCTCGATCTGAAGCCCGACAACATCATGGTGGGGGACTTCGGCGAGGTGGTGGTGGTGGACTGGGGGCTCGCTCGCCGCCACCGCGACAGCGAAGGTGTGGCGGGCACGCCGGGATTCTTGGCTCCGGAGCAGGCCCGGGGGGAGGGGGCGGATGCCGCGGCCGACGTGCACGCGCTGGGCGCCACGCTGGTGGCGCTCTGGAGCGGTCACCCGCCGCGTCGGGGGAATGTGGCCACGGTGCTCGCCGCCACCGCCGCAGGCCGGCCGGTGGATCTGACGGAGGCCTATCTGCCCGCTGCCCTCGAGCAGCTGGCTCACCGCAGCTTGGCCGCGGATCGGGCACAGCGCCCTCGCGATGCGGCTGCCTTCGCCGAGGAGCTGTCGGACTGGCTGCTGGGCACGCAGCGACGCCGCCAGGCCACGACGGCACTCGAGGCGGGGCGCGCGGCACTGCAGCGAGCACGGGAGCGGAGGGCCCGGGCGGAGGCGCTGCAGCTCCAGGGCGAGACACTGCTGGACGACGTGCGGAGCCACGAGCCCCTGGAGCGGAAGCGTCCGGCGTGGGAGGCGATGGCCCAGGCGCAGTCGCTTCGTGGCGAGGCCGATGCGGCGGCTGCGGAGGCGGAGGTGCTGCTCCGGCAGGCCGTGTCCTTCGACGCCGAGCTGGCGGAGGCGCACGCACAGCTGGCCACGTTGTTTCGCCACGAGGCGGAGGCGTCGGAGGTGCGTGGCGATCCCTCGGCGGCGGCGCGGGCCCGGGCGCAGGTTCAGGTGCACGATCGCGGTGAGCATCGCGGCTGGCTGTCGGGGCTGGCCACCCTTCAGCTGCGCACGGATCCGCCCGGAGCCAGCGTGGTGCTGTGTCGCATGGAGGAGGTGGACCGGCGCTGGGTGGATGGTGGCGAGGAGCTCCTCGGCGTCACACCGCTGCAGGCCTCCACCCGAGCCGGATCGGTGGTGCTGCGCATCGAGGCCGAGGGGCATCACTCCATCCGACTCCCGCTGCGGCTGCGCGCCGGGGAGACCTGGACCCGGCAGGCGCCCGAGGGCGACGACGTGGTGCGGCTACCCGCGCTCGGGAGCCTGGCACCCGACGAGGTGTGGATGGCGGGGGGCTGGTTCGTGAGCGGCGGCGACCCGCTGGCGCTGGAGGGCCTGAGCCAGCGGCGTCTGTGGGTGCACGACGTGATCGTGCAGCGCTTTGCGGTCACCAACGAGCAGTTCGTGGCCTTCCTCGCGTCGGGTGCGGCCTCGGAGGAGCACGCGCCGGGGCTGCTTCATCGAGATGCCCTGGGCAGCGGCCTGACGCGCACACCGGACGGCTTCGCCGTCGCTCCGGAGCGCGCAGCCCTTCCGGTGGTGGAGGTGAGCGTCCGCGCGGCGCTGGCGTATGCCGCGTGGCGGGGCGAGGTCACGGGGCACCCGTGGCGGCTGCCCCACGATCAGGAGTGGGAGAAGGCGGCCCGCGGAGTGGACGGCCGCATCTTTCCCTGGGGGCCGCACCTGGATCCCACGTGGGCGTCCATGCAGGCCTCCGAGCCGCCACCGCGGCTGCACCCCGTGCACGCCTTCCCCGCCGATTGCTCGGTGTGGGGGATCCGAGGACTCGGCGGCAACAGCCGCGATCTGTGCGGAAACGCCTACACGCGGTCGGGCCCCCCCGACGGATCCGTGGTCTGCACCACCTTCGCGGCACGAGCCCCCCATCGCTTCGTGCGAGGGGGATCGTGGAGCAGTGCGGCCCATCTCTGCCGCAGCGCCGGCCGCTTCGCCATCGAGGAGGATCATCGCTTCACGGGCGTGGGCTTCCGCCTGGTGCGGTCGCCACGGTAGGTCTACTGGACGGGGCCTCCGTCCAGCTCGGACTGGAAGGGGAGCACGGCGACCATGACGTGGTCATCCTCGCTGTCTGGAGGAGAGACCACGGGTGGGGCGGCCAGCTTGGTGAAGGTGAGCCGTAGCAACGCGAGGCCGGGTGTGATGAACTCGCCCGTCAGCATTCGCTTCCTCATGTAGAGCCTGACCTCCGACGCGTCTCGCTGCAGCCACCCCTGCATGCCCAGAAGAGGCTGGACGAGCGGCTCGGCGTCGACGAAGCGCAGCGTGACCTCGATGGACCAGGTCTCTGCTCCACCCGCGGGGACGCCCGAGGAGGTGAAGTGCTGCGCGGTGTAGGTGTGCCAGTTGAATCCCTGCTGTTGGAAGGCCACCGGTACCATCTTGTCGGAGACGGCGTGGAACTTCTGGGGCCAGGCGCCGGCAGCGTTCGTCCAGGCGAACACGTCTGTGTCCGGGGAGTAGCCCTTGCTCTTGAACGACTCGGCGAACACGGAGCTTTGGGGGAAGGGCACCCAGTAGCCGATGACCTGGTCTACCTCGTTGGTCAGGACCAAGTGGTTGATGTCGGGGGAGATCTGGCCCTCCGGCAAGATGATGGTGGGGGGATCGACGTCCTTGTCCCGCCAGTACGCCAGCCAGGTCGAGGTGGGCAGCGCCTCGATGACGGCACTCAGTCCCGGAGCGGCGTCCGGCCGGGCTCCTGCACCGTCGAACCGCATCTCCACCACCGCCTCGGGGATGTGGTGGGTCGGCTCGGAGGGGGATCGTCGGAACAAGCTGCCCAGGCAGCCCGAGTTGTCGGCAGCCAGGGTGCGCGTGCCCGCTTGGCTCCCCCTGAAGCTGGTGTCGAGGGCCAGGGTGGAGCGCCTCCTTCGGCCCAGCGCCGACCGAACGGACTGCACCGTCACGCCCGCCGCGTCGGAGGTGGCGAGCACCTCGTCGTCCCCGCGGAGGAAGCCGCCGCAGGCTGCGTAGAGCAGCACGTCGTCGGCATCCTCGAGAGCGGCCAGCCATGCGACGGCCGCCGTGACCTCGGCCGAGGTGGCGCCTGTGACCTCGAGGGCCTCGATCCAGGGCCGGAGCGCGTCGTCGAAGCGAGCGGGGTCCACCGGCACGTCTCCGACCACGCGCACGCGCTCGGGCTCGAACCCCAGGCGGTACAGCGCCACCAGCACGCGCTGCACGTCGTCGACCACGCCCGGCAGCTGCACGGAGCGCTCGGGGTAGTCGCTGATTCCGACCACGACCGCGGCAAAACTCGTCATGCTCTCGTCCTCGTCGTCTGGGGGCCCCGCCTCACTCACACGTGGAGGACGGGGTGGCACACGGCCAGGGCGGCAAGCCAGATCAGGGGCATGCATCCTCCGAGGTCGACGGAGTAGGCCCGGTCCGCGCCAGCGCCCACTTACGGCTCGCATACGCCCCGATCGGGCCGCGTGGGTGGACCGTAAGTGGTGCGCTCGCCTCCGCATCACCACCTTGAGCGGGTGACCCAGGAGGCTCAGATGATGGCTTGGATGTGGGGGGTGCTCGTGCTCTCTTCGGTGGCGAACGCGCAGTCGCCGTCCGTCACCTTGACGCTGCACAGTGCAGCTGCAGTGGAGGTAGACCCCTTCAGCTCGGCGGACCTGTTCTGGCGTGCGGTGATCACGGCGTCGGACGGCACCTTTGCCGCGTGCAGCACCCGCGACGACCACCAGGACGACGTGGGCGCCATCGCGCCCGGCTGGCAGTGCACCCTGCCTCTGCCTGCCGGTGTGACGGGCCCCGTCAGCTTCCAGGTCGAGCTGGTGGACCACGACACGGGTCTGAACTTGAGCGACGACGACCTGGACATCCACCCGCTGTCGGGCTTTCGCGCCATCGCGGGAAGCTTCGATCCCCTCACGCACCTGCTCACGATCCCGTCTCTTCCTGCCTTCACGGGGGGGATCTGCGGAGGCGTGGTGGACAGCCAGGGCGACGAGGACAGCACCTTGATCACCTTCAGCATCACCAGCTCGCGCAGTGCGAACGGAGACTCCGACGGCGACGGCTTGCTCGACGTGTTCGAGATCTGCGGCATCGACATGGACGGCGACGGCACGCCGGAGGTGGATCTGCCGGCCATGGGCGCCGATCCGTTTCGCAAGGACCTGTTCGTGGAGGCGGACTGGACGGTGGACGACGACGGCGCCGGATCCGCCGATCACAGCCACGCGCCCTCGCTGCCTGGGCTGGTCCACGCCTGGGAGGAGCTGCAGCGCGCCTTCGTGAGCAACCCACCCGATCTGGCGAACGATCCGTCTGCCCCAGGGATCGCGCTACACGTGGACGTGGGGTCGCTGTTCATCGGTGGCTACGGCGTGGATCTGAACGGCGACGGCGTCGACGATCTGGCCACCGACGCCAACGGCAATCTCGACATCGACGGCGACGGGATCGTGGACATCGGCGACTTCGGGGGAGGCAACCGCGTGTGCGCCGACGGGACCGCAGCCCCGTGCCCGATGGCCGGGGAGCCCGCCGTCATCGACGACGACACCGCGCAGACCATCCGGAGCAACAACTTCGACCTGGCGCGGGACTTCGCCTTTCGGCAGGTGCTGTTCGGGCATTCCCTGGGACCGTGCTCCACCACGTCGGGGATTGCGGGCCGAGGTGGCATCGACTTCCTGGTGACCCTGCGCTTGGCCGATCCCGGCTGCCCCACCACCGGCTGGACCGCGGAGAGCCGCTTCCTCGACCCCGATGGGCTCACCCTGGCCGGCAACCAGCGGGAGTTCGTGGGCACCTTCCTGCACGAGCTGGGGCATCGGCTCGGCTTGGGCCACGGCGGCGGAGACGGCGTCAACAACAAGCCCAACTACATCTCCGTGATGAGCTACAGCTACCAGTTCGGGGTCCCCTTCGACTTCGACGACGACGGCACGAGCGATCGGGTGCCCGTCGACCTGGACCACGACGGGCAGCCCGACGAGCGGCGCTTCTTCTACTCGAGGCGGGAGCTCGCGCTGCTCGACGAGGCGCTGCTGGACGAGCGCATCGGAGTGGTGCCGGCGGACACCCTGGGAGACACGCAGGAGATGCTGTTCGTGGGACCCAGCATCGACACCGACGGGGACGGCGCCTGTGACGTGTGCCCCGAGTGGCTGAGCGTGCAGAGCCCCGTGGACTGGAGCCGGAGCGACGCCGACGGCGACGGGGTGGTCGACAACGACGTGCCCGTGGTGGTGGATGCCAACTTCGACGACGACATCTCGGTGCTGCAGCCCTTCGACGACCATCCCATCATCCGCGACGTGGGGTTCTCCGCGGTGAGCTTGGGGGGCACGCTGCCCGATGGCCTACGAGCCCTGCCCGGCACCACGAGCGAGGACGCGCGAGGCCTGTCGGAGGCGGCCGAGCGCTACGTGCCCTTCGATGCGCTCGGCTTCGCCGAGCTGTGCCTGGACGACGCGTTCCTCGACTTCGACGATCTCGCCACAGGACCGCTGGACCCCGGTCCGTTGGGTGCGGTGGTGGCCGTGGAGGGCACGGCTCTGGCCGTGCTCGACGACGCGGGCCGAGACGGGTGGCCCACCACCAGCCCCACGCAGTCGCTGACGGCCGACCGCCTCACCATCCGGCTCGATCCGCCGCAGCGGTCGGTGGCCCTGCAGGTGGGCAAGATCGCCGACACGCTACGGCCCACGGAGCTGGGCTTCCTGATGCGCGACGCCCGAGGCGTCTCGATGGGGGAGCACTTCGTGGAGCTGCCGTCCCAGGCGAGTGGCATCGATACCTTCGTGGGGCTCGTGGCTCGCTTCGGCGACGAGCCCATCCACACCGTGGAGATCGTGGCGGATCAGGGGGCCGTGCACATCGACGATCTGTGGCACTGCGCCGACAAGGTGCAGCCCCTCGAGGTGCCCGAGCTGCCCACCCCGCCCGAGTTCGGCGAGACCCCGGTCACCTTGGACGTGAGGGCCGTGGCGGTCTACGAGCTGGAGCCCCTGGAGGGGGACGAGGAGCACATCGCGCTGGGGCGCTTCTCGGTGCCTGCGCTGGTCACGGTGGACGGCGAGAGCGACGTGGCTCCTGCCTCCACCACCGTGCCCGAAGGCACCACGGTGACGGTCTCGGCCTTGGCCAAGTACAACGACGGCGATACCTCGTTCGCCTTCCACCACTGGGAGCTAGGGCACACGCGCTTCGGAACGGGCGTGCTCGAGGTGCCCGTGCCGCTGTATGGCGGCGGCCAGCTCACGGCGGTGTACTTCGCCCCTCCGGGCGCAGAGCCGCCGACGCGTGGTGGGTGCCTGGGTGGATGTGCCACGGGCTCGTCGTCGGGCGGGGCGGGACTGGCGCTGCTGCTGGTGGCCGTGCTGTTCCGTCGTCGCGTGTAGGCCGCGCGGCGGAACCTACGGTAGGCTAGCTCCCACCGGGGATGCTCACCGTTTCCAGGGACCGCTGTGCACGCGCCAAGCCTCTTCGCGATCACGCTGTCGGGATGCTGCGGAGGCGCCGCTCCCCAGTGGCAGCCCCTCGAGGAAGACGGGCTCGAGGGGAGCACCACCAGCGTGGCGCTCACCGACGCCGTCACCGCTCGTGGGCAGCCCACGCTCTCGGTGCAGACCGACGGCGACGTGCTCGCCGAGGTGGTGGACGGGCAGCTGACGCTCACCCCGCAGCCGGGCTGGGTCGGCACCAGCGAGCTCACGCTGGTGGCCGAGGACCGCTGCGGTAAGCGCTCCACCACCAAGCTGGCTGTGCACTCGGGCTCCGGGCCCACCGACGCCTCCAGCACCTGCGTGGTGGATCTGAGCTTCGACGATGGCCGCGACCTGCTGGGGGTGGCCGTTGCCGGAAGCTTCAACGACTGGAGCACCGAGCAGGATCCGATGGAGCTGCAGGACGGCGTCTGGCGGCGACAGCTGCAGCTGCCGCCCGGCGCCTACCCCTACAAGCTCGTCGCCTTCGACGACTTCGGCCAGCCGCTGTGGACCTGCGATCCCTCGGCCGACACCATCCACTGTGACGACGGCTACATCGAGCCAGCGCAGACCGACTTCCAGCACACGTGCGCGCTGGGCGCCCCCAGCTGCAACTCGCTGCTCGTGGTGCAGCCCTGCGATCGGCCGCAGCTGTCCGTCTCGGAGCTGCACATCGATCGCGCCACCGGCTCCGTGCAGATCGAGGTCACGGCCACGGGCACCCCCGTCGACACCGCCTCCGCCACGCTGGACGACGTGCCGCTGCAGGCGTTCGACGGCAAGGGCTTCACCGTGGACGTGCAGGGGCTGACGGCCGGCCGGCACACCTTCCGCTTTCGCGCCGCCGACGCGGGGGGGCGCGCCGCCAAGGAGGTCTACATTCCCGTCTGGATCGACGACTGGGAGTGGCAGGACGGCGTGATGTACTTCGCCTTCGTCGATCGCATGCTGCCCGGCGACGACGAGGTGCCGCCCGGCGAGGGGGCCAGTGCTCTCACCGGGGACTACCTCGGGGGCGACCTGCGGGGTCTGCTGCGGCTGCTGCCCTATCTCGACGATCTGGGCGTCGACATCCTGTGGCTGTCGAACATGCAAGACAACGCCGAGGGGGATTGGGCGGGGCAGTGTGGCCAGACCTTCGCCGGCTACCACGCCTACTGGCCCGACGACTCCACCGCGGTGGAGGAGCGCTTCGGCACCGCTGCAGAGCTGCAGCAGCTCGTGGATGCCGCCCACCGCCGGGGCATGCGGGTGGTGATGGACTGGGTGGCCAACCACGTGCACCAGGACCACCCCTACGTGCAGGAGCGCTCGGGGTGGTTCCACCCCTTTGCCGACTGCAACGAGGTGATCGACGGGCAGCTCGGCTTCGATCGGATCCCCCAGCGCTGCTGGTTCGCCCCCTACCTGCCCGACATCGACCACTCCCAGCCCGACGCCCTGGTGGCCGTGGTGCGCGACGCGATGGCCTGGGCGCGCACCTACGAGCTCGACGGGCTGCGGGTAGACGCCGCCAAGCACATGTCCCACGCCGTGGTGTGGAACCTCACCCAGGTCGCCGAGCAGCAGATCGAGCACCCTGCCGCCGGGGGAGACGAGACCTTCTGGACCATCGGGGAGACCTTCGACGGTCGCGAGCGAATCGCCTCGTACCTGGGCGACGACATGCTCATGGGGCAGTTCGACTTTCCGCTCTACAATCGCGTGCGCGACGTGTTCGTGCGGGACGCCGGGGAGCTGAACGACCTGCTGGTCGACCTCGACACCAGCAAGGCCACGTTCGGCAGCTCCACCATGAGCCCCTTCCTCGGCAACCACGACGTGGTCCGCTTCGTGACGGAGGCCGCACAGGGGGACCTGGGGGCCTGCGACGGCGAGGGGATCCGCGTGGCCGAGGTGCCCGAGGGGTCCGAGCCCACCGACCGCCTGAAGCTGGCGTGGACCTTCCTGTTCACCATTCCCGGCACACCCTTGGTCTACTACGGAGACGAGCTCGGTCTTCCCGGGCACGCCGATCCCGACAACCGGCAGCCGCTGTGGTGGCACGTGCCGGATCTACAGGGCGTGGACTCGGTGGATGCCATGGCGAGTCGTGTGGACGACCGAGCGGCCTCGGTGGTGCGGCACGTGGCTGCGTTGGCCCGGGCGCGCAAGGCCCATCCAGCCCTGCGGCGTGGCGTGCGCACGGAGTGGTGGCGCGAGCCCAACCTGCTGGCCTACGCGCGCTCCGATGGCGACGACCACGCGATCGTGGTGCTGAATCGCGGCGAGGGGTCGCGGCAGCTGGTGAACGGGCTGGCCTTCGCCGGGCTGCCCCAGGGCACCTACGAGGACGTGCTCACGGGAGCCGTGGTGGAGTCGGTGGGGGACGAGCTGACGGTCGACGTGGGGCCGCGTGGCTCCGTGGTCCTCGTCTGGCGGGGGTGAAGGCGAAGACGGCTCGTCGTCAGGACCGTGGTCGCCGTCGCGGAGTGCGCGCGTTGTGGCCCGCGATGAACCCGATGGCGGCGAGCTTGACGAAGGCCATGACGGCGGGCTGTCCCGTGCTCGGCGCCATGCGGCCCTGGACCTCGACGCCGACGATGCCCCAGCCCAGCCCCGCGTGGGCTCCGAGCCGACGGTCGAGATCCACAGCGACCCCTAGATCCACGTAGGTGTAGCTGGGCCACATCACGAGAGTCTTGATGCCGAACGTCGCTGGGGACAGCGGGGACAGCTCATAGAAGACGTGCTCCGACACCGCCATGCGAGAGCTCATCTGGTATGCCCCCACGGCCACGCGCCCCATGCCCGAGAGGCGGGCGGGTCGATCGTCGTCGACGCGGATCCCAGGGCCTCCCTCCACGATGGCGTTGAATCCATGCCGGCGGACGCGGGCTCGAACCTCGTAGGGTGCCGCGATCACGTGGGCCGAGCCTCCGGCCCACGCCGCGCACGCCCAGAGCATGGGCCCCATCATGGTCCGAACCGCGGCAGCACGATGCGGATCTCTCGGTTGTCGCGATCGACAGTGGGGTTCTGTCGGCCGTCCGTGAGCTCCGAGACGCGCGCGGCGACGTAGTGGCGCAGCTCGTCACTGTCGATGGCCTCGTCGCCATCGGCGTCTGCGGCCTGGCCTCGGAGCGCTTCGAGGACGGCCTCCGTGAACACACCGTTTCGGAGGGAGTCCTGCTCGTAGGACACCTCCGTGCCGCGCGACGACGCCATCACGATCGCCCCCGTTCGTCGCTCCAGATCATTGTAGATGAAGCGCTCGCGGTCGACGCGCGACGGCCGATGGGAGCCCTCGTCGACCGGGTCCACCTCCAGCCCCCGCGTGGTGCGGGGCACGAGGCCGCGGCCCCCGTCGGCGGACGCCACCCGTGGCCCATCGTCGTCGCGCACGCCCGACTCGCAGGTGTCCAGGAGGAAGAGCTTGTGGCGTGGCTGGATGCCCTGGAGCAACGCCTCGATGGTCTCGAACGGTGCGGCGGTTTCCGTGAGGCGGTCCACGTCGGCATCGTGGGTCAGGTAGTAGTACGCGGCCTCCTCGTCGTGCGCGTAGGTCCCATGTCCGGCCACGAACAACACCACCGTGTCGTGGGCGGTGGCAGGCGCGAGGAACGCGGCTGCGTCGCGGATGCTGTCCGTGGTGACGTCGTCGTCCACCCGGACTCGCACGTGCACGTGTGCGAACCGATCCTGGTCACCCTTCAGCGTGGTCGCCAGATCGAGCACGTCCTGATGGGCCCACTTCAGATCGAGGTCGGCGTCCTGGTACCGGGAGACGCCGAAGCCCACGAAGTACAGGTCGCCTCGCGGTGATGCGGGGCCCGTCACCCGCTGCTGGGCTCGCAGGGACTCCACCCCCACGACGTCGAGCACGCTGACCTCCAGCTTGTTGTGGCCTTCGAGAAGCGGGACGTCGACCGACCCTTCGAATCGTCGGCCATCCACCGCGACGCCAGCGCCCAAGAGCGGCACGTCGTTCGCATAGACGTTGTAGCGGAGCAGGTCCTGCCCCTTGCCCTCGAGGCTGAACCGCAAGGTGGCGGTGCCGCCGACCACGTCCACGCCATCGATGCGTGCCAGCGGGGCCTGTGCCAGCGTGGCCGTCAGGTCCTCCTCCCGCAGTCCCAGGCGTCGGAGGCGTCGCTCGAAGCGGGACTCGAAGTGTGCGATCACCTCGCGTTGGCCGAGCCCCATGCGCTGCAGCAGGCGTCCGGGACGGTTGTTTCGAGGCGCCAGCTGGTCGATGCCGAAGTGCCGCCGCCCCCGAACGGCCGAGACCAGCGTGTGGCCCCTCCGGGACGCGGCGAACAGGCCGTCGTCCGAGTACAGGAGCCACTCTCCGTTGGCCACCACGATGCTCACGGAGTCGCCGGTGGTCAGGTTCCACAGGCGCGCGGTGCCGTCCCGACTGCTCGTCAGCGCCAGTCGTCCGTCGGGGGAGACGTCGATGCTACGTACGGCGTCGCGGTGTCCGTACAGCGTGCGCACCCGCTGGCCGGTGTCCAGATCGTAGACCCAGAGCGTTCCGCTGCGGTCGAGCACCTCGTCGTCGAAGCGATCGGCGTTGGCGCCTCCTGCCAGCACCAGGCGCCCGTCGGGGCTGATGGCGACCGACTCCACGCCGTCCGGAGGGCCCTCGAAGGTGTGGAGCTCCGTCCCCGTCGCGGTGTCCCACACCCGCACATGGTAGCCGAGGCCCATGGCCACGACGTTGTTGCCGAGGAAGCTGCTGGCTTCCCCCGTGACGAGGCGGGTGGCGTCGGCCGACAGGGCCAGCGCCCTCGGCGGGACGGGGTGGTGCAGCTCCGCCCCGAGGCGTCCGGTGTCGATGTCGTAGATGCGCACGACCTCGAAGCTCTCCTCGAACGTGCGCTGTTGGGTGCCTTGCGCCTCGGAGGCCGCCACCAGGAGCTCGCCGTCGTCCGACAGGATCGCGCTGCGAGGCGCCACGGTCGACAGGGTCCCGAGCGAGTGCGGCCCCGTGGAGGGGTCGAATTCGAAGACCTCGCCCGCGGCGTCGACGAGACGGGGCGCGGTACGGGCGAAGTAGCGAACGGGTCGACTCAAGGACCACAGGTCCGGCGTCTGCTCCCGAGGGCGGCCCTCGGGCCAGGTCCACAACCAGCCGGTCTGCCAGTCGTCGAGGTCTCTCCACGACGCCGCGGCACGCGCTGAGCTGTGCCAGGCCTGCATTCCTGCAGTGGCCCCCAGGACGAAGCGCACCGCGCCCGTGTCGAGGTCGACCTCGTACAGACCGCTGGAGGCTCCGAGAAAGGCTCGTCGGCCGTCCTCCGAGAACGTCGCGAAGGCGACGCTCGCCACGGGCATGTGCAGGGGCAAGCCGGTCAGCGCGCCGTCGGGAGCAACATCGAACACCTCGATGTGCCCCTGCAGCCCCACCAGGGCGAAGCGCCGTCCGTCACCGGAGAACGCCATGGCGTTGGCCAGGCCGGCTCGTCCGGAGGCCACGGAGTCCACGTGCGACCCCGACTCGAGGTCGTAGGTGCGGAGGTGGGTCTTGTCACCGCTCACCAGCACGGCGAGGCGATCCGACGGATCGATCGCGATGGCGTCCATGTACAGCCCGAGGAAGTCCGGATCCCGGATCTGGCGGCTCTCTGTCTGGGACTCCACGTCGTAGACGTGTAGGGCCCCGTCGTCGGGGAACACCAGTCGCTGCCCGTCGGCGGTGAGGGCGAAGGAGAACGCCCGATCCATGGGCTTGCGCAGGTAGCGGCGGGTGGGGCTTCCCTCCACGTCGGTCACGAACTGGGCGCCCGCGGTGCGGAGCGCTACGCGATCGGCGTTGGCGGAGACCGACAGATCGAAGACCGCGGTCCACATCGTGACCGGGTTGCGCACGCGGCCCACGGTGCGGGGGCGGTCCACTCGGATCACGTCGACCCGAGCCGCGCCGCCGGAGTTGGCCCGTGCGCCGCGATGCCGGCGCCCGCTGGCCACGAGGCGTCCGTCCGAGGTGAACGCCGCGGCGTGGAAGTCGAAGCCGTCCCGGCGTTCGCAGACGGGCTCCGCGTTGCGGGTCAGGTCGTGCACACACAGCAGCCCATCGCGACCCGCCGAGACGAGCTGCTGGTCGTCGCGTCGAAAGGCCAGGGCCGTGACCGCGTCGGCATGGGCATCGGCGATCCGAAGGATGCGCTCGTCGGCCACCGCCACGATCACCACGCGTCCCAGCTCGCTACCGGTCGCCAGGAGCTCTCCCGTCGACGACATCGCCACCGAGCGCAGGTCTGCTGCGTGGGGGCGCAGCTGGGGAACCATGGCCACCGCCTGTGGCTCGGGACCTGGCGGTGGTGCCACCGTTCGGAATCCGCACCCCGCTCCAGCCATCCACACGGCCGCCAGCAGCTCCATGGGTGCCCCCGGATAAGGACTGTAGCAGACCGGTCGAGCGGCGATGGCACCACACCCAGCTCTTCGATGTGTGCTTCGACGGGGGCGGGG